>CANQJV010000019.1 GCA_947624295.1 uncultured Ruminococcus sp.
CCCTATCTTAATTTGATTTTCTTGTTTCTTGCAATTCGGACATATTTTTCCTTCTTCTATTGTTGCTTTTCTCATCTTCAACATCTCCTTGTGCTTTTTATTCTATTATACCATAATATTCGCATTTTGTCCACTCCTTTTATTTTTCACTGCAATCAATTTTGCTGATATATTTAACTTATATATTACGGGGAATAAAAATGCAGAGCCGATATTGCTCTGCATTGTATAGCATATAGCATATATTTTCAGGTGAATCGCCTATATTTCGCCGTGCTTTTCGTACTCGGCAACTTTGACGATTTTGTTATTCCCGTCAACAAATACAACTTTCGGACGATGTGAAGCAATTTCTTCAGGTGACATATCTGCGTAAGCCATAATAATTACAGTATCGCCTTTCTGACCGCATCGTGCCGCCGCACCGTTAAGACAAATCACACCACTGCCCTTTTCGCCTGCAATGACGTAAGTTTCAATACGGCTGCCGTTGTTGACGTTGACAATATGAACGTGTTCGTATTCGTAAATGCCTGCTGCCTGCATAAGTTCCTCGTCAATCGTTATACTGCCGACGTAATTGAGTTCAGCCTGCGTTATAACTGCACGGTGTATTTTGCTTTTCAGCATTGATATCTGCATTATATCATCTCCTTATACATCACACGTCTTCTGTAAAGAAATTGTCTATAAGTCTTGTTTTACCGATATATACGGCTATTGCACAAAGTGCAGGGCGGTCGAGTTCAGGTATCTGCTGCATTGTCTTACAGTCAACAATTTTTACATAATCTATTTTCGCAAGCGGTTCTGTATTGATATGTTCTTTCATAGAGTTCACTATAACAGAACAATTTTTTTCGCCGTTCCTCACCATATCCATACCCATAAATATTGATTCCGATAAAATCAATGCTGATTTTCTTTCAGTTTCGCTTAAATACGTGTTGCGTGAGCTTTTTGCAAGTCCGTCGGGTTCACGGACAATAGGACAGCCTATTATTTCGATGTCCATATTGAGGTCATCAACCATATGACGTATAACCGCAAGTTGTTGTGCATCTTTTTTCCCGAAATACGCACGGTCAGGCTTTACAATGTTAAAAAGTTTAGCAACTACAGTGCATACTCCTCTGAAATGAATCGGTCGGCTAAGTCCGCAAAGTTCCTCTGTAAGAACGGTCATATCCACAAACGACGAAAAATCGTCGTGATACATTTCTTCGGGTTCGGGATTGAAAATAATATCACCGCCGTGAGCCTCCACTACAGCCGAATCAAGTTCAATATCACGGGGATAGCTTTCGAGGTCCTCAGTCGGCGCAAACTGCATGGGGTTCACGAAATCCGAAACAACAGTTCTGCCATTATCCCTATGTGATGCCTCTATAAGGCTTGCGTGACCTTCGTGAAGATAGCCCATTGTCGGAACAAGTCCCACTGTAAGCCCTTGTTTACGCCATTCTTTCACCTGATTGCGCACTTCTTCTATTGTTTTGACAACTTTCATTTCAATCATTCTCCTTGATAAGTTCAGCTATTACTTCTTCATCTATACTGTAAGTGTGCTTTTCTGCCGGAAAATCGCCTGATTTTGTTTCGCTGATATAATCGGTAATTCCCTGACGCATAACTTCCCCGGCATTTGCAAAACATTTTACAAATTTCGGGATATGACCTGTCGTAAGCCCGAGCATATCCGTGTAGACCAGTACCTGACCGTCACAACCGTTTCCTGCGCCTATGCCGATAGTAGGAATAACAAGCTTTTTAGTGATGATTTCAGCGAGTTTTGCGGGAATACCCTCAAGTACAACAGCACAGGCTCCTGCCTCCTGAACTTTAATGGCATCTTCTATCAATCTTCTTGCATTTTCGATACTTTTCCCCTGAACCTTGAATCCGCCGAAAACATTGACTGACTGAGGAGTAAGCCCCAGATGAGCAACAACAGGAATAGACGCTTTTACAATTGCGCTTATCTTGTCGCACACATCAGCTCCGCCCTCAAGTTTCACGGCATTTGCACCGCCTTCTTTGATAAGTCGTCCGGCATTTATTACAGCATCCTGAACGCTTACCTGATACGAAAGAAAAGGCATATCAGCAACAACAAAAGCATTTTCAGCACCTCTCGAAACGGCTGATGTATGGTGAATCATATCTTCCATAGTAACAGAAAGAGTGTTTTCGTAACCTAACATAACCATTCCCAGCGAATCACCGACAAGTATCGCATTCACACCACATTCGTCAATTATTTTAGCGGTAGTGTAATCGTAAGCAGTAAGCATTGTGATTTTATCGCCTGATTGCTTCTGCTGTATCAGTGTAGAAACTGTATTCATATTGATTTCTCCTTGAAAATAGTGTTATCTTCCCGCAAAAGCGAATAAGATACAAGAATATTATACCATGAAATTTATATTTTTTCAAGGCATTCGGAATAATTTCCCGAAAATTTTTTCTATATAACAAAAATTCTGAAACAAATTCCGATAAATTTTGTAGTAATTTATTTTTAATAAATTTATATATTAAATTTTATAAAACTCTTGAAATAAAAGTGGAAGTATGATATAATTAAATAACAAATTTGACAGGAGATGATAAAAATGCGTTCAAAAGGAACAAAAACTATTTCGGAAAACAGAAAGGCTCATCACGAGTATTTTGTGCTTGAAACTTATGAGGCAGGAATTGAACTTGTCGGCACGGAAGTGAAATCAATCAGGCAAGGTGCTGTAAACTTGAAAGATGCATGGTGTTCGATTGACAAAGGCGAAATTTTTATCAGGGGAATGCATATTTCGCCGTATGAAAAAGGTAATATTTTTAACCGTGACCCCATGCGTGTACGGAAATTACTCATGCACAAAAGAGAAATCAACAAACTTTTTGGCACTGTAAAGCAGGACGGTCTTTCGCTTATTCCATTGAGTATTTATTTCAAGGATTCCAAAGTAAAAGTTCAGGTTGGGCTTTGCAAGGGTAAAAAACTCTATGACAAGCGTGCTGATGCGGCTAAACGTGATGCAAAGAGAGAAATTGACCGCAATATAAAAATGCGTAATCAATAAGGAGAAAATATGTTCAGAAAAATAACATCACTTATTGCATCAGCCGTAATTTTTTTAGGGTTAACGGGCTGTTCTATGGTTAAAAGAGATATTATTGAAAAAGAATATCAGATTGAAGTACCACAAAGAATGCTGTTTTTGGGCGATTCTATACCTGCCGGATACGGGCTTGACGGATATACGGACAGTGATAATTATAACTGCGCTTCTTATCCGAATATCCTGAAAGAAAAATATACGGCTGAACTTGCGGAAATATGCCCCCACGAAATGCAGAATTTTGCTGTTTCGGGGGCAACTTCTGACGACCTGCTTGACTTGCTTGACAGCGGTAAACTTGATTCTGCACTTGCTGATACAGATGCTGTTGTTGTGTCAATTGGTGGAAATGATATGCTGCATATAATGTTTGGTATTTTTGAAAGTCTGGGAATGTCAAACGAAAACAGAGCGCCTGATATTGAAAACATCGATATTCTTTCGGTTATCGGTCAACTTATGACAATGGACAGCGATATTGACGATGCGCTGACGGGATTTGAAACAAATATAAAAGAAATTTCCGCAAAACTCAACGAAAAGACATCAGGGGAAATTTATGTGCAGACTTTGTATAACCCTCTTGAAGTGTTCACTGATTTTCAAATGCTTGTTGAATTTTCAGACGAGAAAATAGACAAATATAATGAAATCGTCAAAGATAATGCGATTAACTACAAAGTGATTGACGTTGCTCCTGAATTTGAAGGCAAATGCGGTGAACTTACGAGAATAAATCAGTTTGATATTCACCCGAACGAAGAAGGTCACAAGCTGATTGCTGATATTGTTGACAAGTCATTTCGTGAAACAGGATTTTCATGCACTGTACAGGAATATGGCGAACCAAAGCTTACGCTTCTTGCAATAGTGCTTATTGCGGTGGGACTTCTTGCTGTTCTGATTATATCTGTATTTGTCATTCCATGTCTTTTCAAAAAATTTGCAGATGATGGAAATAAGAAAGGAGATTGAATATGAATTTGCCATTTACCGTGACACAATATGAATTATCAGATATTCTTCTCAATATATCACCAAAAAGACCTGTTTTTATATGGGGTGCTCCCGGAATTGGTAAATCCGCACTTGTACAGAAATTCGCTGATGATGTAGGACTTCCATGCGTATCTCTCCTCGGTAGTCAGCTTGCACCTGAAGATATTATCGGCATTCCAAAAATTGAGGGTGAAACTTCGTGCTTTATGCCTCCGAAGATGATTGCAAAAAAAGAACCATATGTTCTTTTTCTCGATGAACTCAATGCTTGTTCACAAGAAGTGCAGAAAGCGTTTTACAGTCTTATTCATGAACGCAGAATAGGCGAATATCATCTTCCAAAAGGTAGTGTTGTAATTGGTGCAGGGAATCGTTCGCAAGACGGTGCAATTGTTAAAACAATGTCAACTGCACTTGTAAACAGAATGTTCCATGTTCAGCTTGCCGTTGATACAAATCAATGGCTTGATTGGGCTATGAATGAGGGGTTGCACAAATGGGTTACGGATTATATAATGCAGAGACCAAATCATCTTTTTTCAGAACCGCCTAAAACCGAAGAACCATATTCAACGCCACGTTCATGGCATATGTTAAGTGATGCACTTAAAGAATACAGTGCAGGAGAAAATGAGGTTCCGGAAAGCATACTCCGTGTGCTTGTATACGGTTCTGTATCTCCGAATCATGCAGGACAGTTTCTTGCATTTGTAAAAAATCTTGGCAATAAGAATCTGTTAAATCAAATTATTAAAGGCGAGGCTCGTTTTCCGTCTGAACCTTCTGAAAGAGATGTGCTTTATTTTGTTGCACAAAGTTTCCGTTCAAAACTTCTTATGGAACTCCCCAAAGATAAAAAAGAACTTAATCATAGTACACAAAATCTTACACACCGGGCGAAAGCAATGATAAAAGATTTATCCCATATCAACCTTGAAATTGCACAAATGGTAGTTTCAGACGATGATGACAAAACACTTCCCGAATGGTTTATGCTTGAAATTGTTCGTGATTTGCCGAGACTCATAAGAAATGACAGGTGACGGAAATGGGGAAAAAACAAAAAAATGAAAATAAAATTCCGCCAAATGAAATGAAATTAAGAGAGGGGATTGATATAATTAAAAATCATGCTCTTTTTGGTTCATTAACTATCCACCTTGATATAGCAGACAGGAGTTTCAAGGCAAAAGGTGTTTCTGCAATTTCATATGAAAGCGGTGATATACGCCTGAATCCCAATGAAAATCACACACCAAAAGAATGGGCTTATATTATCGCACACGCTATGTTACATCTTTGTTTTGGACATTTTGATTCAGAAAAAATGCCGGGATATTTTCGTGAAACTGATAACGGTGAAAAGAAATGGATTGAAAATTGCGACCGTATTTTGTGGAATATGGCTTGTGATATTTATATATCAAAATTTCTTGCTGATATTAAATTTGGCAGTCCTCTTTATGAGCTTGCGGAAAATATTCCAACGGCATCTGATGAAAAAAAGATTTATGATATGCTTTTGCAAAGGCATATCAGTACAGAAAATAATTTATACGGTACGGCAAGGAGTTCTGAATGCGATATGTATTGGAATGGTACAGATAAATGGCGATTTTACCGTTTTAATTCGTATGCAGAAGAATTTACTTATGCTGTTACACGTTCCGTGAGAAAAGTTATAAATGAAGCTGGAGGCGGTGCAGAAATTGACAAGAAAAGTAAACAACAGCTTGCGGCGGATTGGTTTATAAATCACTATCCGCTTTTAGGCGGTCTTGCATCGGGATTTAAGATATTGGAAGTCGGTTTCGGAAGTAAATCCGCACTCAGCAATGATATTTCCATTGCGGCAATTGATATTACAGAACGTGAAATTTATGTCAATTCATCGGCAAATCTTGATTCTGAAGAATGGAAATTTGTACTTGCTCATGAGTACCTTCATGCTGGTTTACAACATCATGAACGCTGTCAAGGACGTGACCCGTATTTGTGGAATGTTGCTTGTGATTTTGTAATAAACGGCTGGCTTGTTGAAATGCAGGTCGGGAAAACGCCAGACAGTCTGCTTTATGATGAATTGTTGAAAAATCTTTCAGCCGAGGAAATTTATGATAAAATTATTACAAATATCAGGAAAAATTCAAAACTTGAAACTTTCAGGGGCTATAGGAAATGCGATATTCTTGACAAAGGCTATGCTGATTCAAAATTACAGCCGACTTCACTTGATGATTTCTGTAAAAGTGCATTGAGAAGCGGTCTTGAATACTATTCAGAAAGCGGGCGTGGTACAATTCCGGCAGGTCTTATTGAAGAAATACGGGCGTTATCTGTTCCGCCGATACCGTGGGACGTTGAACTTGCAAAGTGGTTTGATATACATTTTGCACAAATTGAAAAACGCCGTACTTATGCACGTCCAAGCCGTCGGCAATACAGTACACCTGATATTCCAAGAGCAGGCTGGTACAAGCCTGAAATGCCTGAAAATAGCTGTACTTATGGGGTTATCATTGATACATCAGGCTCTATGAATGCAAAACTTATCGGGCTTGCACTTGGTGCAACGGCAAGTTATTCTGTTGAAAAAGAAGTGCCTTTTGTGAGGGTTGTTTTTTGCGATGCTTATCCTTATGACATAGGCTATGTTTCACCTGATGACATTGCAGGGCGTGTTGAAGTCAAAGGGCGTGGCGGAACTGTATTACAGCCTGCTGTTGAACTTCTTGAAAAAGCAAAGGACTTCCCGAAGAAAGCCCCTATACTTATTATTACAGACGGTGAAATTGAATCTGATTTCAGAATAAAACGTGAACACGCTTTTCTCATTCCAAAAGGAAAACGTTTGCCATTTCGTCCCATAGGAAAAGTATTCTATTTCAGTTAAAACTTTATATTAAATGCATTTTTCCCTGAATAGACTGCATTTATCCCAAGTTCTTCCTCAATCCTGATAAGCTGATTGTATTTTGCAGTGCGTTCTGAACGGTCAGGTGCTCCTGTTTTTATCTGGCAGGTATTCAGTGCAACAGCAAGGTCAGCAATTGTTGTATCAGCAGTTTCACCTGAACGGTGTGAGACAATAGCTGTATATCCTGCTTTATGTGCCATTTTTACCGCCTCAATAGTTTCGGATAGAGTACCAATTTGATTCAGTTTAATAAGAATTGAATTTCCTGCTCCGAGACTTATTCCCTTTGAAAGTCTTTGAGTATTTGTAACGAATAAATCATCGCCGACAAGCTGAATTTTATTGCCCAGTTCTTTTGTAATAATCTGCCAGCCGTCCCAGTCATCTTCATCAAGAGCATCTTCAATCGATATAATCGGATATTTTTCAATCAGTTGTTTCCAGTGCGAAACAAGTTCAGCAGAAGTAAATTTTTTCAGTGATTTAGGCAGGATATATTCTCCTTTTGCATTTCCTTTCCATTCGCTTGAAGCGGCATCTATGGCAATCATGAAATCTTTTTCAGGTGTATACCCTGCTTTTTCTATTGCATCAATAATATATTGAATGGCTTCATCATCACTTTCAAGATTGGGAGCAAATCCACCCTCATCACCTACAGAAGTTGTAAGTCCGTCTGATTTGAGAAGTGATGCAAGTGAATGAAAAACTTCCGCACACCACCTTAGTGCTTCTCTGAATGAAGATGCACCAACAGGCATAATCATAAATTCCTGAGTATCAATTGTATTTGTTGCATGAGCTCCGCCGTTCAGAATATTCATCATGGGTACGGGCAGTTCTGTACTTTGAATACCGCCTAAAAATCTGTAAAGCGGAATATTCATTGCATAAGATGCAGTTCTTGCGGCGGCAATTGATACAGCAAGTATCGCATTTGCACCGAGATTTGATTTATCTCCCGTGCCGTCAGCCGAAATCATTGCCTTATCAACAGCATAAATATCAGAAACGTCCATTCCGGCAAGTGTAGCGTTTATAACAGTATTGATATTTTCAACGGCTTTCAATACACCTTTTCCGCCATATCTCAATTTGTCACCATCACGCAGTTCAATGGCTTCAAATATGCCTGTAGATGCTCCGCTTGGTACTGCACCTCTGCCTGTTGTTCCGTCTGTAAGAATAACTTCTGCCTCAACAGTAGGGTTTCCTCTTGAATCAAGAATTTCTCTGCCAATGACTTTTTTTATTTTCAGACAATTCATATATAACAACTCCATTCTTTTTATTTTATTATTAAACAAAAAGCTGTTATTATACATGAATAAATTTTTAATAAATCTATTACAACTATCACATATTTTTGATAGATGATTAGTTAAATTTCTTAAAATAATAATTCCGCAACAAGTGATTTGAAAACATCGCCACGTTCCTCGAAATTCTTGAATATACCGTAACTTGCGGAGGCTGGTGACATAACGCAGCTTGTTCCGGGCGGAGTAATTTCGGAGGCAAGTTTTACTGCATCTCCGAGGTGAGGTACATAGCGGAAATTCTCCGAATTTCCTGCCATATCAAAGATACGTTTCCCGGAAGATTCCATACAGATTACGTTAATGCCAGACGTTTTAAGAAAATCGACAAGAGTTGTATAATCGATACCTCTGTCCATACCGCCGACTAATATAGTTTTCGCGTTGGGTACGCTCCTGACAGCCTCAATAGCGGTTGCACAAGCGGTTGAAATCGAATCATCGTAATATTTTACGCCGTTTATTTCGGCAACAAATTCAAGACGGTGCGCAAGCGGATTAAACGTACAGAGAGCTTTTTCAAACTCCTCACGCTCAACATAAAAAGTCGTTATAAAATAAGCGACGGCGATATTATAGTGATTGTGAGTACCCAGCAGTTTTATTTTGTCAACGGGAATTGTATAATCTTCATGGTAGGTCTGTTTGACAATGCCGTTTTGTACATAAATTTCAGCATTTGGATTTTCAGCGGATATATCGTAGATATACTGCGGAAAACTGTTATGATTTTCGGGTAAAATATCGCTGTTTATCAGCAGACAGTCATGTATTTTCTGGTGCAGGTAAATATTTTTCTTTGCGTTGTAGTAACGTTCCATAGTGCCGTAGTGGTCAAGGTGTTCCTCGAAAAGATTCAGGAAAACAGCGGTTGACGGCGAAACGGTCATATATTCAAGCTGATGGCAGGAGAGTTCACACACAACTATAGTCTTTTCGGACATATTCTCCGCAATATCAAAGACAGGTATGCCGATATTCCCTGCAATTCTGCAATCTTTGCCGTTTTCTTTGAGGATATGGTAAATCAGCGAAGTGACAGTACTTTTGCCTTTTGTACCTGTTATGCCGATAATCTGTTCACGGTACACCTCAAAAAATACCTGCGTTTCGGAAGTTATCAGGCATTTGAATTCAGAGGGCTGTTTTTCGAGGACAATACCGGGCGACTTGAATACAAGGTCAAATTTGTCAAGAGATTTCTGGTAATTTTCACCGCTGATAATTTCGACGGATTCAGGCAGACCGTCTATTTTATTTATATCAGCAACAGCAATTACAGACGGCGAACAGTATTTTGTTAAAATATTGTACGTTGATTTGCCTTCACGTCCGAATCCGAGAATACAGACGGATTTATTTTCGGTGTAATTTTTTATATAGTCAACAAATTTATTCAAAGAAGTCGCTCCGTTTCTTTAATTAAAATATTTTTGAATTTGTCAGGCAGGAGGTTATTTTCGCTGAAACTCCTGCAAATTTTTTCATTGAGTTCATCGAGGTTATCAGTTGAATAAAGTCCCATATTCACATATTTGTCAAATAAGAACGGGAGTTTTTGATTTTCGTTAAGATATTTTCTTATTGCGAGTTTTACAGCAAGATTAACTTCACTGATACTGCCCACGCATTCGAAAGGTTTGTGTGAGGATTCGCCGATAAGTTCGATAAAATAGCCCTCAAGGGAAATGTCATCGAGTAAATCTTTGCCAAAAATCTCAACAAGTTCCGTACGGCTCAGGAAAGGCGACAGTATAAGGCAGATAAACAGGCATTTAGGGCATTTACAGCACCATATATCAGGGGAAACTTTACTGCCGAGATTACAGCTCCTGAATACAGAGAGATATTTTTTGTGGCTCACGAACATTTTAGTAATCTGAAATTCAGCAAGCGGACGCAGGAAACTGAAGTAATATATGCCTGTTTTCAGGTATTTTTCCTCGTAATTATGGAAATCCTGTTCAAATTCAAAGCTTTTTGAGTACTGGTGATTAACGTCCTGCCCTGCAACAGTACTTTCATTTGCGCTGTCCTCGTTCGAAAGCACGATATATTTCAGGCGATTGATATACGCAGTAATTTCGGCTGAAAACGCAACAACAGATGAAAAAGGCGTGTGACCGTTCAGGAAACCTTTGCTGTTCAAATCAACGAGAGAGCGGTCAAAATGGCGTTCTGAAGTGATGAGTGCATTTTCAGGAAGTCCTGCTGTTCTGACGGTTGCCGTGATTGAATTACGCTTATTTATCGCATAGCATCGGCAATTCATACCTGCCTGTATGAGAGTTTCGAGAGTGAGAGCGGAATCTTTACCTCCTCCGATTGGTACGAGGCACCCCGAAAGCGCAGTAAATTCAGGTTCAGAGGTGCTGTTGAATTTCCCGGCGGACTGAATATCAATAAAGCTGTCAATATCAGTGTTAATTTTGTTGACGTAGAAAAACTCACCAAGACCGAGAAAATAGAGCTTTTTCCACCATTGCACCTGTTCTGCCGAAAGTTCACCGCATTCAACACGCATAACAGGCGAACAAGTAGCTTTCCAGTAGCTGACAGCCTCCGCCATACCGAGTGAAAAAGCAAGCCGTTCAAAAGCAAGGTTATTTTTGGCAGTGAAATTTTCAGGTTTTGCGAATTTCCAAGACGGGTGAAATACAGAAAGACCATTTATTTCAAAGATATAATCAACTTCAATGGTATTTTGGGATTCTGTTATATTGTAACTCCTGAAAGCGAAACAAGGGTACTCATTTCTTAATTGTTCGAACTTATTCATAGAACCTCCGTAATTCATTGTAATGCTTTTTCAGCAGAAGATAAGTTTCGTCGGACAAATCGTGTTCAATTTTGCAGGCATCTTCCAAAGCTTGGTCTTTTTTCACTCCCAAAAGCATAAAAAAATCCGATAGTGTGGTGTGGCGTTCGTAGATTTTTTCAGCGATATTCCTGCCTGATTCAGTGAGAGTGATATGGTTGTCGCTGTTCACTTCAACGAGATTTTCGTCTTTCATTTTTTTCAGGATAATAGATACAGTGGGTCTTGAGTAGCCGAGATAAGAGCATATATCGATAGCGTGAACATCGGGCTGAGCTTTTGACAAGATGAGTATAGTTTCAAGGTAATTTTCAACTGCTTCTGTAATAGCCATTTTATTCCTCCATTTATTAAAAAATTTTCCGTAATTATATTTGCAACTATATTATAACACATATTTTCTACAATTTCAAGAGTTTTATAAAAATATGCAATAATACTTTTATTCTGTTATGGGATTTTTCATATAGTCGTCGAAAACTTTGAAAATATCGGGGTGAGATTTTTTAATTCTCATGGGTCTGAGATTTTCGTCTGTAAAACAGTGCGAGGAAGTACCTTCAGCACAAAGAACGCCTGTTTTTCTGCTGAAAATCCTGTATGAAACGTACAGGGAAACGCCGTTGAATTTAGTGATTGTCATGTAAACCGCAAAAGGTTCATCGAATTTCAGAGGTTGTCTGTAATGGCATTCCGCTGAAAGTACGGGCATTAAAATTCCTCTTGATTCGATTTCCTCGAAAGGCATACCCGACTGTTGCAGGAAATCAACACGGGATTCCTCGAAAATCCTAATATAATTCGAATGGTGCATAATGCCCATTTTGTCGGTTTCGTAATAAAATACACGGCGTTCGTACGGTTTAATCATTGAAAACAGTCCTTTCATATTTATATATATATTACTATTTTACACGCTTTTTCACTTTTTGTCAAGAAGATATATATAATTTATCGTTAAAATGCACAAAAATGTTAAAATAAATTCTACATATACGCACTTGAATTATATAGAAAAAAATGGTATAATAATAACAAGCATTATTTGTATTGTATGTTATTTTCTCGAAGTCTTTTTGATGATATTTTATGAATAATGCATAAAAAAATTTGTATAAAGCGAGGTATTCCGCAATGGCAGTTAATTTGATGAAGGGACAGAAAGTCGACCTTACAAAAACAAATCCGGGACTTACAAAAATTATCGTTGGTCTGGGCTGGGACGTAAACAAATACGACGGCGGTTCAGAATTTGACCTTGATGCAGCAGCATTCCTGCTTGGCGATTCTGGTAAAGTTGCAGGCGATGATGATTTTGTTTTCTACAGCAACAAAGAACATAAATCAGGTTCTGTTATTCATTCCGGCGACAACCTTACAGGTGAGGGCGAAGGCGATGACGAACAGATTAAAGTTGACCTCAGCGCAGTTCCGGCAGAAGTTACAAAGATTGACTTTACTGTAACAATATATGATGCCGATAACCGTCATCAGAATTTCGGACAGGTTTCAAATGCCTATATCCGTGTTATGAATGAGGCTACAGGCGAAGAACTTATCCGTTACGACCTCGGCGAAGATTTCTCTATAGAAACAGCTGTAGTTGTCGGCGAACTCTACCGTAACGGCGGTGAATGGAAATTCAATGCTATCGGAAGCGGATTTTCAGGCGGACTTGCTGCACTCTGCGGTAATTTCGGCGTAAATGTTTAATGATTAAATTATAAAGGGGTAATTAAAAATGGCAATAAGTTTACAGAAAGGTCAGAAAGTTGACCTCACAAAAGGGAATCCGGGGCTTTCTAAAATGCTCATAGGACTTGGCTGGGATACAAACAGATATGACGGTTCAGCAGACTTTGACCTTGATGCCGCAGCATTTCTTCTCGGCGACAACGGTAAAGTACCGACTGATGCGGACTTCATCTTCTACAGCAATCTTCAGCATTCATCAGGTTCTGTTATCCATACAGGCGATAACCTTACCGGTGAGGGCGAAGGCGATGATGAGGTAATCAAGGTTGACCTCAGCAAAGTACCCGCAAATATCAGCAAAATCGCTTTTACAGTTACAATTTACGAGGCTGAACAGCGTGGTCAGAATTTCGGACAGGTTTCAAACGCATATATCCGTATTGTTGACGATACTACAGGCACTGAAATTATCCGTTACGACCTCGGCGAAGATTTCTCTGTTGAAACGGCTGTAGTTGTCGGCGAACTCTACAGACATAACGGCGAATGGAAATTCAATGCTATAGGCAGTGGTTTTGCAGGCGGTCTTTATGCTCTCTGTAAGAATTTCGGCGTTAATGTCTGATTTGAATAATCGGAATAATCGGAGGAATATAGATTATGTCTGTTAATTTACAGAAAGGACAAAAAGTCGACCTCAGGAAAAGTGACGGCGGTACATTGCGTAAAGTCGTTGTCGGACTTGGCTGGGACGAGGCAAAAAGAGGCGGACTTTTTTCAAGGAAAACCGCTAATATTGACTGCGATGCGTCTGCTTTCGTATGCGAAAACGGCAGGCTTGTAAGTGACAGTGATATTGTTTATTTCGGTAACTTAAGGCATACAAGCGGTGCAGTAATTCATATGGGCGACAATCTTACCGGAGCAGGTGCAGGCGATGATGAGCAGATTACGGTTGATTTGATGAATCTTCCGCCGGCTTGTGATAAAATTATATTTGTAGTCAATATCTACAGTGCAGCTGCACGCAAACAGCATTTCGGTATGATTGAAAATGCCTTTATTCGTATTTTCGATGCGGAAACAAAACAGGAGCTTTGCAAGTATAATCTTTCTGAAAATTATAACGGTATGACTGCTATGGTTTTCGGCGAAATATACAAAAACAACGGCAACTGGAAATTCAATGCTATCGGACAGGCTACTCAGGACGATACAGTAAGAGAACTTGCAAACAGGTTCAAGTGATATTGTTCTGTAAAATTGCACAAAACAGCATTTTTTATTCAGGCACTGCCTTATGTGTTTCACAATGGGCAGTGCTTTTAGTATACTTCCGCTATTACAAAGTGCGCAATAGATTTTAACTAATTTTAACAGAAAGAAGTATATATTTTAACTTATGAAAGGGTTGATATTATGGCAGATTTCAACAGACGGCTTCCCGTTTATCTTCTTATAGATTGTTCCGGCTCAATGCGTGGGGAAAGAATAGAGGCTGTAAAACAAGGTATCAGGTCACTTGTTGCGGAGTTGAGAAGTGACCCGCAGGCTCTTGAAACAGCCTATCTTTCAGTTATAACTTTTTCGAGTACAGCGAAACAAGTCGAGAAACTCACGGAACTCATGCTTTTCGAAGAACCTGAATTTGTAACGGAAGGTGCGACAATGTTCGGCAGAGCGTTACAGCTTCTGATTGACTGCATTAACACGGAAGTACGCAAATCAACTGAAACGCAGAAAGGTGACTGGAAACCGCTTGTATTTATTTTAACAGACGGTTCACCGTCAGATATTCCCGATTTCAAGCGTTGTGCGGAAATCCTCAAGAATATGCCCATAGCAAATATAGTTGCTTGTGCGGCAGGTGCGGACGCTAAAACAGAGTATCTGAAAATGATAACAGATAACGTGCTTATGATGAACTCGCTTTCAGCAGGTGATATGGCTAAATTTTTTGCGTGGGTATCGAGTTCAATAAAAATGACATCGAATAAAGTTGACCTGAACAAAGGCATAGTCATTCCGCCTGCTGATTCAAACGGCTTTCAATTTGTTGAGTGAGGTTGTGCAATATGCCTGAAAATATTACTGATTACACATCGTCAATGTGGAAATATTTCCCTGTATCAGAAAAAGAACCTGAAATTTTACCGGAATATCTTGTTAAATCGGAAATATGCGCCGAAAATGCTGTTATTGCCTCAAGAGTACGGGGTAAAAAACATAAGCACGACGGTTCGAATTGCGATGACTGGTTCGAAACCGCATCAAATGGCGATATTATGTATATTGCAGTTGCGGACGGAGCAGGTTCAAAGGAATTTTCGGGAATAGGTGCAAGAGAATCTTGCCGAGCGGTGTGCGGTTATCTGAAATATACTTTTGAAAAATCCGTCGTGATAAACAGGCAGATTATTGCTGATTTGTCATCTGATTTAACTGATGAGAAATGCATATCTTCCTGTAAAATCCTCGTCAACGTAGTACAGGAATCCGTTAAAAAGGCGTATCCAGCGGTAGAAAGTGCGTTTTATTCGAGGGTGATAGACGACAGATATTCCGAAATATTGGGCAGAACTCCCGAAATAGACGATTTTTCGTCAACGTTGCTTGTTGCGGTAGTAGTACCGCTGAAAAACGATTCAGGGAAAAGGCTTGTAATTTCTTGTCAGATAGGGGACGGAGCGATAGTCCTCGTCAATACTGCCGAAAATTATGAGAAATCCGTGAAACTTATGGGTAAATCCGACAGCGGTGATTTTTCAGGTGAAACTGATTTTCTTACTTCAAACGGAATGACTGATTCAGCAAGCCTTGCAATGCGAACACACGTTTCAATTGATTCATCTGATATTCTTATGCTTATGACGGACGGAGTTTCGGACGACTATTTCCCGCCTGAATCGCAAATGCAGCGGCTTTATCTCGATTTATTGGCGAACGGAATACTCACGGAGGATTGCGGTGAATACGAACAGCCTGAAGAAATACCTGAGCCGGATTTGTGTTCGTGGGTGAACGACAGAGCGGTTGAAGTCAATTTGAATTACACGGGGAAAATATGCGAAAAAATGGGCATATCACTTGAAAATTTATGGGATAACAGGCGGATTCTGAAATCAGCAGAGGAAAAGTTAAAAGAATTACCCGAAGATAACCCGTCCGAACGCCTGAAAATATGGCTTGATAATTACATCGAACGAGGTTCATTTGACGACAGAACGCTTGTTATTGTGAAAATGTAGGGGAGTGTGGATTATGTCGAGAATTGCTGAGGCAATTTTACGGGACGGTACAAAATTGCCGTATGTTGTGACCGATAATCCGCCGAGCGGTACTATGAAACATACGTATTTTTCGCCTGATAAAAGCTATGTTGTGCAGTTTTTCAACGATGCGGATATGGGCAGAAATATGTATACAAGGGATAGAATTTCGGCGATTATAGGCAAATATAACCCGACTGTACCCGAAGAAAAAGGCGGTGCAAAGGGGAATACAAAGAAACTTGCGGAATATTTTTCAGGTTTATTCTGCTGGCCTGTTGAAATTGTCGTTGCGCCTGAATTCGGCATAGTATGTCCGGCATATCCGCAAAATTATTTTTTCGACGAAAATTCGGCGAATGTAAGCGGACTTAACCTCAAAGGCAAAGACAAAAAAAGCAGGTGGTTTACTTCATCAGTGCGGAAATACCTCAATAATGCGGAGTTTGGCAATTTCAAGTCAATGCTGAAAATATCAATACTTCTTGCGAGAGCGGTAAGGCGAATGCATTCAGCAGGTCTTGCACATTCCGATTTATCGGGGAATAACGTGCTTATTGACCCGAAAACAGGCGGTTGTGTTGTGATTGACATTGATTCGCTTGTTGTTCCGGGAATATATCCGCCTGAAGTCGCAGGAACTAAGGGATATATCGCCCCTGAAGTGGTTGATTCAGCGAAATACCCTTACGGCGACAAAAGAAGATGTCAGCCTTGTATTGAAACGGATTTGCATTCAATGGCGGTGCTGATATATGAATACCTGTTCAAACGTCATCCGCTTGAGGGAAAAATGCGATTTCCGCAATTTGAGGCGGAAGAAGAAGATAATCTGCTTATGGGAAAATATGCGCTGTTTATAGAAAATCCTGACGATACGAGAAACAGACCAGATGACCTTATTATAAAAGTATCTGATTTCGGGGAATATGTGGAAAAATTATGTTTGCAGGCATTTGTTGACGGTCTGCACGACCCGAAAAAACGTCCGACTGCTATGGATTGGGAGCGTGGACTCATAAAGACGTGGGAAATGCTCTACCCTTGCGAAAATCGTGAATGCGGTGCGGAATGGTTTATACTTTACGACGAGAAAAACCCTGTTTGTCCGTATTGCCATAGCAGAATAAAAAGCAGACAGATTGTTAAATTTCTTTTCAAAAAAGAAATAAACGGCAGAAAAGGGCAATGGGTGCAGTACGGTGAAACTGTAGTATACGATAAAATGCCGTTGTATGCATGGCACGTATATTCGGATATTTTCGATGACGAAAAAGCTGACCGTGATGAAATTGCATATATTGTTAAAAATAACGACAAATGGTTTCTTGTGAATAAAAAAGCAAACGGAATGCGTTCAGAGGACGGTCGTATTATACCAATCGGGGAATCTGTTTTACTGAAAAACGGCGATTTTTTCCGTATATCCGAGAATAACAACGGAAGTCTTATAGAAGTATCAATCAGACAGGGGTGATTTATCTGGGATTTGATGTACAAAACAAGGTGAAGCAGGCTGTAACTGCAAAAGATATGACGAAAGTTTACGGCAGGGAAAATCAGAGTATAATCCGTAGTCCGCTTTATTCTGCGGAAATCAGGCAAGGGCATATAAATTCCGGTAATCCTGTTCAGACGGGGAATAATCCGCCTGTAAGCAGAAATCCTGTTACAGCAAATAACGGCAGACCTGTTCAAATGGGGAACAATCCGCCTGTAAGCAGAAATCCTGTTACAGCAAATAACGGCAGACCTGTTCAAATGGGGAACAATCCGCCTGTAAGCAAAAATCCGGTTACAGCAAATAACGGCAGACCTGTTCAAACGGGGAATAATCCTCCAATAAACAGCAAGCCGAAAATTATAAGAAAGCGTGCTGTCAGTGACGGAGTTAAGCTGATAAGCGGACAAAAATGGAATATTCCGCCTATGAATGCCCTGAAAATCGGCATCGGCTGGGATTGTGCGAATACGGCTTGCGAAATCGATGTATCAGCATTTATGCTCACGCAAAACGGGAAAGTCCCTGATGACAGTTGGTTTGTATTTTACGGGCAGGACAAAAGCCCTGATAAAAGCGTATCTTACAAATCAAACAGCGAGAACAATTATTCGCCTGATGATGCGGAAATGACAGTCAAACTTGATTCCGTAAGCAATAATATAAATAAAATAACAATATGTGTCACAATATATGAGGCTTTACAGAAAAGGCTTGATTTCTCAATTGTAAATAATTTTTACATAAGGCTTATGGACA
Source organism: uncultured Ruminococcus sp. (assembly GCA_947624295.1). Lineage (GTDB taxonomy): Bacteria > Bacillota > Clostridia > Oscillospirales > Ruminococcaceae > Ruminococcus. The sequence continues at coordinate 18,397 of CANQJV010000019.1, forward strand.
CGGCAGGAAAAGAACTTGCAATTTATCATGTTGATAATATTTCAAAAGGCATAATATCGCTTGTTGCAGGGGAAATATACAGGTATAAGAATACATGGAAATTTTGTTCTGTCGGGAACGGCTACAGAAAAGAATTGTCGGAATTTTGCAGTATATACGGAGTTGAAATAGAATAATCCAATGAAAGGGTGGTTATTTTGGTAGATTTTAAGGTTATAAATGAATTGTGCCTTATGGTGAAATGCACGGGGAATGACGTTATTTTCACGAAAGCAGGCGCATTTATAGCAGGGGAATGCGACGGTGCAAAGAATTTCAGGTTTACAAAAGTCATTCTCGGACCTCAACAAAATGTAGGTCAGGCGATACTTGGTCAACTTGCAAGGCGTCTTACAAGGGAAAATCTTCCGCTTATGAAAGTGGAATTTTTAGGCGACAGTGTTACATATTACGCTAACAATCAACAGCACGTCATTGTGTATCACCTTGAATACGGCGAAAAACTGTATGTTGAAAGCGAAAATCTGCTTGCATTTTCAAGTCAGTGTGATTATTCAGTGCGATTTCTCGGGCAGGGGCTTATTTCTCAGAAAGGAATGTTTACTTCTCAGCTTACAGGCATGGGAAACGAGGCATATGTTGCGGTACTTTCGGACGGCAACCCTATTGTTATAAGCAATATAGACACAAGACAGACGATTACAGTTGACCCTGATGCCGTTGTATGCTGGACAAATTCTGACCCTGATATAAAACTTGATTTATCGTGGAGGAATCTCATCGGACAGCATTCGGGTGAAAGCTATATGTTTGAGTGGATTGGCAATTGTCCGACAACGGTACTTGTTCAGCCTATGGAACGTCCGCACGATGTACACGTTATAGATTGAAATATACAAATTTTCAGAATATCAACACAATACTATCACAAAAATGTAATATTATTGTTGCTTGGAAAGGAGTTTTTTATGGAATTAAAAAGAGGTATGCGAGATAAACTCGATAAATATGTTAATATTAACAGCGCAGTTGACATCGAAATGGACATAAACGGATTTGATGACTATGATTTCTGTTGTTTCGGAGTTGATTCGCAGGACAAGTTGTCTGATGACAGATATATGGTTTTCTATAATCAGACATCATCACCGAATAACGAAATAAGTTACAGCGGTTCGGGTAATTCCGCAAAATTCAGGGTAAATCTTGCAAGTTTGCCTATGAGTATAAATAAACTTGTATTTACAGTGAGTATTGACGGAAATACTACTATGGGGAATATAAATTCCCACACATTCAGCCTTAATCAGAATGGTGCAAATGCGTTGCGCCTGCAATTAAGCGGTACTGATTTCAGGCAGGAAAAGGCGATAATCAGCATTGAAATTTACAGGAAAGACGTGTGGAGAATAAATGCGATTGCGAGAGGATTCAACGGCGGTCTGAGTGATTTGCTGAAAGCATACGGCGGTGAGGAAATTACACCAACACAACAGCCGACACCACCTCCTCCGGTAGCCCAGCCACGACCAACACCTCCGCCAATAACTCAGCCAAGACCTCAACCTATACAGCCACCTCCGCCTATAGCACAGCCTGCACCTCCTCCGATGCCTGCGAAAATCAATTTACAGAAAGGGCAGAAAGTAAATCTTGTGAAGGGTAACAACGGTCTCGGGGAAATCCTCATCAATCTGAACTGGAAACAGCCTAAGGGATTTTTTGCAAGACCAATTGACCTTGATTTGGGTTGCCTGTATGAATTGAAAGACGGCAGTAAAGGTACTGTTCAGGCACTCGGCAACAAATTCGGCTCACTTACTTCACCGCCATATATTTCGCTTGACGGCGATGACAGGTCGGGAGCATCGGCAAACGGCGAGAATCTCCGTATAAACGGCAAAATGGTTCCGCAAATAAAGCGTATACTTGTGTATACGTTCATTTACGACGGCATAGCTAACTGGAAAGGCGCAGACGGCGTTGTTACCGTAAAATGCCCCGGAAGCCCTGAAATTATAGTGCATATGGACGAATACGGCAGTAACCTCGGATTATGTGCGATTGCGCTCCTCGAAAACGTCAATGACACGTTGAGTGTGCAGAAAATCGTGAATTTCTATGAGGACCAGAGTTATGCGGACAGAGCTTTTAACTGGGGACTTCGTTGGAAACCCGGCAGAAAAGATTGATTGAATGGAATATATTCAGAATATTTTTGACAATACAAGCGGAAATGTAGTAAATATCAATAAAAATATCTATAAAGCACCTCTTAAAATAAATCGCCCCTGTAAAATTTACGGGAATGGTTCTGTAATTGTGTGTTCAGGCAGAAATGCTGTTATTGCGACAGTAAACGGCGTTGAATTGCATGATTTCAGGATAGAGTCGGATAAAGAGAATACAGGTAAAAATTTTGTTCTGGAATGCCGTGATGATACGGTACTTGACAAAATATATGTTCGTGGAAATGTTAAAAGAAATAATTTTAACGATATCCCCGAAATTCCGGCGAAAATAAATTTAGGCGATTTCAGGTCAGGTGCTGAAAATACGTACTGCTTTCCGCTTGAATTATGTGAAAATGCCCGTCTTTACACGGATATAAGCGGAATTTCAGTCACTCCGCAGGCAAAGACAGGTACAAATACAATTACAATTGCAACAGAGGCGATGAGCAGCGGAATTTCAGTTTTCGGCAGGATTTACGTAATATCGTCTGTCATACGTGAAATTTATTTAAGCGGGAAAGCGGACAAAAATGCTCCTGTACGGGAACTATTTCCCATAAAATCAGGCGGAAACAGTAATAAAAATGCTGATGATATAGTGCAGTTGCAGAAAGGTCAGCGCATTCAGCTTGATACAGCAGGAGCAATTCAGATACAGTTTGTGTCGGAATATACCGATATACCGCTTGAAATCGACGGTTATGCTTTTATGTTGCAGGACGGTGGAAAAGTAAGCAGAGATGAAGATATGATTTTCTGGGGCAATAAAAATTCTCCGGATAATTCAGTTAAATTATATGACAATTCATCACCGCCCTATTTTTCTGTATCAACGGGGAATCTGCCCTCATATGTGAAAAAAATTGCCGTCTGTTATTCTGTTTATGGAGATGAACCGGATAAAATATTCCGATTTGTCCATAATCCATATATAAGAATATTTTTTAATAATGTTGAAAAATATAACTTTCTCCTTGAAAATCTTACTCAGGAAAAGACAATTGCAGGTATCGAAATTTACAGGCATCATGATGACTGGAAACTCAATTGCATAGGCGCAGGGTACAATGCAGGTCTGAAACGTATGTGCGAAGATTACGGGTTGGAAGTTATAGATTAAGGAGTAAAAAGCTATGAATCTAAAGGGATTAACACAAAAACAAGTCGAGGAAAGCCGTAATAAATACGGTTCAAACAATCTGACCGAAATACCGGCAGACCCGTTGTGGAAGAAAATTTTGGAGGGCTTCAAAGACCCTATGATTATGATTCTCATGGTTGCATTCGTCGTACAGCTTGTACTTTGCTTTATCGGTGAGGCTGAATGGTTTGAACCTGTCGGGGTGCTTATTGCGATTCTTATCGCAAACGGCGTATCTTCGATAAGTGAAAGCAAACAGGAGGGTAAAGCCTCAGCACTTAAAGCAGAGGAACTTGCTAAGGAAACCGCAAAAGTAATCCGTGACGGGAAACTTACTGAAATTCACGTTTCTGAAGTCGTTGTCGGTGATATTGTATTTCTTCAGGCAGGCGATAAAATTGCAGCAGACGGTGCAGTGTGCGAAGGTGCTATAAATGTTGACCAGGCTGCACTTAACGGCGAAACTGAAGAAGCTGAAAAAACTGTCGGTGATGATTCATATGACATAAACGACTTGCTGAATAAGCGTTACGTTTACCGTGGAACAGTTGTTTGCAGTGGTGAGGCGTATATTGAAGTAAAAGTAGTGGGCGATAAAACGTTATTCGGTAAACTTGCGCTCGAAGTGCAGGAAGATACAAGAGAAACGCCTTTACAGGTAAAACTCGGCAAACTTGCAAAACAAATTTCAGTTTTCGGCTATATCGGTGCTATCTGTATCGTTGTCGGAATACTCCTCAAATCGATTATTACAGGAGACCTCCCTAATGATGCAATTGGTTGGGTAAGGCTTATTATGGACGCTGTAACAGTTGCGGTTACAGTTATAGTATGCGCTGTACCTGAAGGTCTGCCTATGCTTACATCAATCCTGCTTTCGTTCCAGAGCCTCAGAATGGCGAAAGATAACGTACTTGTAAGGAAAATCAACGGTCTTGAAACTGCCGGAAGTCTCAGCCTTCTTTTCAGCGATAAAACCGGTACAATTACAGAGGGTAAACTTTCAGTAGTTGAGTTTGCACTTGGTGATGTGACCGTACTCGATAAACTCGATAAAGCTCCGAAGTCAATGATAGATGATATTATCGTCGGTATCGGCGTAAATAACAGTTCTACTGCAAGCAACGGCAACGTTATCGGCGGTAACAGTACGGACAGAGCTATGATGGGATTCCTCGTTGATTCGGGCGTTGACGGTAAAATCAACAAAGATAATGTTAAAAATTTCAGCCCGTTTGATTCAAATAAAAAATCATCAAGCGTTACTGTAAATATCGGCGGAAAAGATGTGACTTATATAAAAGGTGCCGCTGAAAGAATTATAGAGCGTTGCGTTAAATATGTTGACGAAAACGGCAATGTAAAAGATTTCAATACAAAAGATAAACTCACTGAATACAGCGATGCGCAGGCAGGACGTTCAATGCGACTTCTTGCAGTTGCTAAAGTTGACGGTGCAGACGACAGCGGAAATAATCTCACACTTGTATGCGTTCTCAGTATACGTGACAATGTAAGAAAAGAAGCTGCCGATGCAATCAAGGAAGTACAGAATGCCGGTATACAGGTTGTTATGGTAACGGGTGACCGTAAAGAAACTGCTGCTGCTATCGCAAAAGAGGCAGGACTTCTCACGAAACCTGAACACGTTGTTCTGACATCTCCTGAACTCGCCGCAATGAGTGACGATGAACTCAAAAAAGTCCTCCCGAATCTCCGTGTTGTTGCCCGTGCATTGCCTATGGACAAGAGCCGTCTTGTAAGATGTGCGCAGGAACTCAATTATGTTGTTGGAATGACAGGTGACGGTGTAAACGACTCTCCTGCACTCAAAAAGGCGGACGTTGGTTTTGCAATGGGTAGCGGTACGGAAGTCGCAAAAGATGCCGGTGATATTACGATTATGGACGATAATTTCTCGTCAATCGAAAAAGCTATCCTCTATGGACGTACAATGTTCAAGAGTATTCGTAAATTCCTGATATTCCAGCTCACTGTAAACGTTGCCGCAGTTCTGACCTGCTTTATAGGACCTCTTGCAGGCGAAAATGTTGTTCTTACCGTAGTACAGCTGCTGCTTATAAATCTTGCTATGGATACACTCGCAGCTATTGCGTTCGGTAGTGAACCTGCCTTGAAAGAGTATATGAAAGATAAACCTATTCCACGTTCAGAAAGCATCATAAGCAAGGAAATGCTTGTTGAAATCCTAATATCAGCGTTATATATAACATTCGTCTGCCTCGGTATTCTCTTTATACCGTTTATCCGTGACCTTTTCGGCGACGTAGACAGAACTTACCTGAAATCCGCATTATTTGCAACGTTTATGATGGCGATTACTTTCAACGGATTCAACGCAAGAACGTCCCACATCAATATTTTCCAAAATATAGGCAAAAACAAGAGTTTTCTCATTGTTATGCTGTCAATATTCATTCTTCAGTTTGTATTTGTAACATTCGGCGGAGAATTTCTCAGTGTTGAGGCACTCTCACCAATGGGCTGGGTTATATGCTTAGTTCTTGCGATACTCGTGATACCGATTGATATGATTCGCAAATTGTTTATGAACAAAAAACAATAAAATTTTAATCAACAATATGCCTGCGAATATATTTCTCAGGCATATTTGCTGATATTATGGGGGGATTTTTTTGGAAATCTTAATAGACGAAAGTGAGATAATTCCGTATAAAGTAGGCGGACTTCTATATACACCTGCAACTAATACGACAATTGCAGATAAGATAAAAAATCATACAATAAATTGCCTTACTTCAATAGTGTTCTGTCTGGAAGATTCAATCGGTGACGCTGAACTCCCTGAAGCTGAAAAAAATCTTCGTGAAATACTTGTGTCACTGAAAAATACCACGGATTTGCCGTTGATGTTCATTCGGGTGCGGACACCAAGTCATATGGAACACCTTTTTGAATATATAGGCGAAAATCTTAGTATCATAACAGGTTTTGTATTGCCTAAATTCGATATGAGTAATATAGATGACTATTTCGAAATAGTTGAATATATTAACAGAAATTCGCAAAATAAAAAATATATTATGCCGATTATTGAAAGCAGAATGATTGCTAAAAGTTGTAACCGTCTTGCTGAACTCGAAAAGTTGAAAAGCAGAATGGATTCCATGAAAAAATATATACTCAATGTCCGTGTAGGCGGAAACGATTTCCTGAATATATACGGTTTACGGAGAAATGTCACTCAAAATATATATCAGATAGGAATAGTAAGAAATATTCTCGTTGACATCGCAAGCGTGTTTTCAAATGATTATGTTGTTTCGGGCGCAGTGTGGGAATATTACGATAACGGCAGTAACGATAAATGGGCGAAAGGACTCACCGCTGAACTCGAACTTGACCGCCTGAACGGTTTCATCGGCAAAACTTCAATTCACCCGTCACAACTCCCTCTCATATGGGAAAGCCTTCAGCCAACAAAATCTGACTTTGAAGATGCGGAAATAATTTTGCGCTGGTCGGATAAAGGCGGTGTGAAAGGGAGCTCCGATGGCAGACGTATGAATGAAGTGAAAACTCATAGAAATTGGGCGAGAAATACATATATTCTTGGTAAAATTTACGGTATAAAGGAGAATCCACAATGAATATCTGGTTTAATCACTGGTTCAGTACGGTGTACCACATAATCAACCTTATGCGTGAAGTTGACGAAAATATACGTATTATAGGCACTAACCCTAATCCCGACAGCGTTTACAGGCTTGTGTGCGATGAGTGGTACAATGAACCGTGCGACGACGAATTGTATGTTGACAGTTGCCTTGAATTTTGCAGGGAACATAAAATCGATGTCTTTGTGCCACGCCACAAAATGCGGGAAATCGCTGAAAACAGCGGACGTTTTGCGGAAATCGGTACTTTGATTTTAGCGAATACGGATAAAAACGATATTGAACTGATATATGATAAAGTAAAAACATATGACTATATTAAATTAAACGGTTTCCCCGAAATAATCCCCGAATACTATTCTTGCCGAAATATTGTGGAATTTGAAACTGCTGTAAATGAGTTGCGGAAAAAATACAATGTGTGTTTCAAAATGTCCGTAGATGAGGGCGGAATTTCATATCACGTCATTGAGGAAAATCCCGAAATTTCAATAAGATACGGTTCATCAAGTCATATTTCTTATGAAAAAGCTCTCGAAATTGTTACAACTTATAGCTTTAGCGTGCCTTTGCTTGTGATGCCTTATCTCTCTCAGCCCGAAATCAGCGTGGATTGCCTGAAAACTGACAGCGGATTGCTTATGATACCACGCTATAAAATGAGCGGTCGTGTAAGCAGAGTTGATTTTGATGCGGATATAATGCGGATAACAGAGGAAATTTCAGGGAAATTCTCGCTTGAAATGCCCTATAATGTGCAGTACAGATTCCACGAAAACAAGCCGTATCTGCTTGAAATAAATCCACGTATGTCGGGCGGTATTCAGCTGTCCTGTATGGGGTCGGGGATAAATCTTCCTGCAACTGCGCTGAATAAATTGCTTGGAAAGCCCTGTAATTGGCAGTATCCTGATTTCAAGTCACGCAAAGTCGCACATATTGAAACGCCTGTCATAATAGAATAAGGAGAAAAAATGAATAACTTAACTGATATTATTAAAATTGGTAACAGATATAACAATAAAAAACGTTCGTATCTGCTTGTAAATAATTTCCAGGCGAAACATATCCCCACTCGTCCGCAAAATATTAACTTCGGCACTCGTATAGGCGAAATAATCCGAAACGGCTTCCCGAATGCACGTCTTGTGATTGGTTTTGCTGAAACCGCTACGGCAATTGCAGCTGATGTTGCGCTGGAAATCAGTGTGCAGTCGCTATATATCAACACTACTCGTGAGGACTATATCCCCGAAAATGACTGCATTTGTTTCCGTGAGGAACATAGTCACGCCGTAAATCAGAAACTTTATGTTAAAAATTTTACTGAATACCTGAAATATACAAAGGAAATTGTTTTGATTGACGACGAAATTTCCACCGGGAAAACGCTTTTTAATATCATTCAGGAATTACGGAGCAGAATCCCTGAACTTGCGGAGCGTGATTTTGTCGTAGGTTCGGTGATAAACCGCCTTACGACTGAACGAAGGGAATTTTTCAGACAGCACGGTATTTATTTTGTGAGCCTTTACGATGTGCAATGGACAGACAAAATGCTTGAAAGAGATTTAAGGAATCTTTCCGCACCGTCTGAATTAAGCAATATTCCCGATAAATCGCTCGATTTTATGAGAATTGCAATTCCTGATGCAAGATATTTTGTCAATATATGTGACTATAACGAAAAATGCAGGGAAATCGCCGGTATAATAGCAGAAAACATCGATTTTTCGGGCTGTAATGATGTTCTCTTTCTCGGTACGGAGGAATGTATGTACCCTTCAATTATAACTGCGTCTATCCTCGAAAAACAGTTTGGTTTTAACGCTTATTGCCACTCGACAACAAGAAGCCCTGTTTGTATCAGCAATGAGGACGATTACCCTATGCAGAACGGCTATAAAATTTACAGTCTTTACGATTCCAACAGAGTTAATTATGTTTACAATATACGCAAATACGATTTGGCAATTATAATTTCAGATGCGAAAAATCCCGAATCAAAGGCACTTGCAATGCTTGATACGGTGCTTGCAAATCACGGAACAAATAAAAGATACTACTTTATGGGAGAGTGAAAAAATGTTCGGTACTTATAAACCCGATGATGTGACAATTTTGTTAAAAGATATTACGGGACTTGTTCAGCCTCTCGCAACGGCAGAACGTGAAATAAAAATACAATCAGGCGTGCATTACAGTGAAATGTTACCGCTTGAATATGAGCCTACAGCTGAATATATGGCGATATACAGGCTTGCTCTCGACAGATTCTCTAAAATTACAGCCGATGCAGTCGGTGCGGTTTCGGAACAGATTTGGAATGACAAAGGCAAGGATACTGTTCTCGTATCGCTTGCAAGAGCCGGTACTCCTATAGGAATACTGGTAAAACGCTATATGGAGAAAAAATATCGCTGTAAAATCCCGCATTATACAATTTCAATAATCCGTGATAAAGGTATCGACAACAACGCTATGAAGTATATTCTCGCTAATCATAATCCCCACAAACTGCAATTTATCGACGGCTGGACGGGGAAAGGCGCTATAAGAAATGTGCTTACAGAGGCGTTAGAAAATTACCATCAAGTAAGCAAAGATTTGGCAGTATTGTCTGATTCGGCTTACGCCTCGGAAAAATGCGGTACTCATGAGGATTTCCTCATAGCAAGCTCCTGCCTTAATTCAACAGTTTCGGGCTTGCTGAGCAGGACTTTTTTGCGGAGCGACATTATCGGCGAAAATGATTTCCACGGTGCAGCTTTTTATAGTGAACTCGCTCAGAAAGATGTTACTTATCAATTTATAGACTGCATTGAACGTGAATTTGACTTTGATAAAACATATGACAATTGCGGTAATCAGCTTACTTTTGCGGGACTTGCTGAGGCTGAAAAAATCAGGCAGAAATTTGATGTAAAAAGTATTAACTTTGTCAAGCCCGGTATCGGCGAAACAACACGTGTACTTTTAAGGCGTGTGCCGTGGAAAATACTCGTCTACAGCCTGAACGATGAGGAAAATCTCGGTCACATATATCAGCTCGCTAAAGAAAAAAATGTTCCCGTTGAGGAGTACCCTCTTGAACACTACAAATCATGCGGTCTGATAAAAGATTTATCGGATATATAGGAGAATTTTTATGAGGATTTTATTTGCGTGCGACCTCGATAATACGCTGATTTACTCGTATAAGAAAAAACAGGACGGCTATATTTGCGTTGAACTGAACAAGGGCAGAGAACAAGGCTTTATGACGGCGTACACATTCGGGAATTTTGCGGATATGGTTGAGGGAGTCGTTTTTGTACCCGTCACGACACGTTCAGTTGAACAGTACCGCCGTATTATTTTCCCGAACGGCTATGTCCCCGAATATGCACTCGTATCAAATGGGGCTACTCTTGTCCGTAACGGTGAAATAGCAGAAAATTGGGATTTGATTGACAAAAAAAATCTCGGATTCAGGTTGAATGAGATTTATAGCAGATATTGCAAAGATAAAAGATTTATCAATTGCAGGATTGTTGACAACAGCTATGTTTTTGTATACTGTTCACCCGATACCGATGCCGAAAAAGTTACACGTGAACTCGCTGATTCTGTTCCCCTGAACGTTGAACTTTCAGGCAGAAAAATTTACTTTTTCCCTGAAAATCTCAACAAGGGCAGTGCAGTCAGCAAACTTGACGGGATTCTGAACTGCGATTGCGTAGTATCAGCAGGCGACAGTCTGATTGACGTTCCTATGCTGAATATCGCTGATATTGCGGTTATTCCGTTCAATTTCAGCGGTGAACCGGGAAATCACAACAAAATTGTCAGGGCAGGGGAAAATGATATTTTTTCGGATTTTGTTATAAATTATATCAAATCAGGTGCGTTCAGTCAATAATAATTTTTAGATTCAATCCGCTTGTATCAATGTCATGATAAATCATACGAAAACACGCACAAATAAAATCATTTCCCCATATACTCATTTCTTCTTCAAAAGACCTGTTTTGCGGTATATTCACAATACAACCTGCACCGTTGCTGTTTCTGATTTCAGCAGTAAGCATTTTTCTGTCATCGCTGATTATTTCATGTATAACTTCATATTTTTCCATAACATCACCTCTTGTATATAATTATGACAGTATGCTCGCCAATAATTCATATATTGCTGATTTGGTAAATAATATTTATACTAAACGCTATTGTGACAATTACAAAAGAGTTCAGTATATTAAATTAAAGAGGTGATAATATGGCTGATTACTGCATATATCTGCGGAAATCAAGAAAAGATGCTGAGGCTGAAGCAAGGGGAGAAGGCGAAACTCTTGCACGTCATGAGGCGATACTTCTTGAAATGGCAGAAAAACAGAATCTTAATATTGTTAAAATTTATAAGGAAATTGTAAGCGGTGAAAGTATTTCCGCAAGACCGCAAATGCAATCTTTGTTAACTGATATAACAAACAATAAATATGCAGGAGTGCTTGTAATGGAAATTGAACGCCTTGCAAGAGGTGATACAATAGACCAAGGAATAGTTGCACAGGCTTTCCGGGAATCAGGCACCGAAATTATAACACCGATAAAAACATACAATCCCGACAATGAATTTGATGAGGAATATTTTGAGTTTTCGCTTTTTATGTCAAGGAGAGAATATAAGACAATCAGACGGCGAATGCAAACAGGTCGGCTTTCAGCAGTAAAAGAGGGTAACTATATATCGCCTGTTGCTCCGTATGGCTACAGAAAAATAAATCCCGATTCAAAAACACATACGCTGGAAGTAATTCCCGGAGAGGCTGAAACTGTAAGGCTGATTTTCAAGCTGTATCTTGACGGTCACGGTACAAAATACATAGCAAATGAACTTAACCGTATGGGAATAAAACCCAGAAAATCTCAATACTGGGAGAATGTAAGTATCAAGAAAATACTGGATAATCCGATATATTGCGGTTTTGTTGGCTGGAAAACCAAATCAAACGGCGATACGCTTTATAAAGGACTTCACGAGCCGATTATCTCAAAGGAAATTTTTGATTCTGTTAAATCAAAAAAGAAAAATAATCCTGCATCACAAGTCCATGCTGATGATAAGTTGCTTAATTATTACCATGGCATAATTTATTGCAAAAATTGTGGTCATCAGATGAAACGCCGTATTATACCCAACAACAATCGTGAATACATTTACTGCACGTACAGGAAATGCCGTGGAATTACAGTAAGCTCGTCATTTCAGGAAATAAACAAAATAATTATATCAGCTATTCTCTACAGGTTAAAATTATTACAAAAAGATATGGCATATCAGAATAAAAAATCATCAGTTGAATCTGTACCTGATAAGAGAAAACTGCTTGAATCAGAACTTGCAAAGGCAAAAAAACAGAAGTGCAGGCTTTATGACCTTCTGGAGCAGGAAATATATGATAAAAATACTTTCATTGAACGTTCAGAAGTAATTGAAGATAAAATCAGAATGCTTGAAAAGGCAATTTCTGAATATGACAATGAGGAAACTGCTGAAACACTTTCCGCCGATAAATCAGTACTGAAATTGAAGTATATACTTGATAATTTCGACAATGCTTCACCAGAAGAAAAAAATCTCATGTTGAAATCAGTAATAAGTAAAATATATTACTCAAAGCCCTGCAAAATGAAATCAAAAGAACAAATGTCCCATTTATCTCTTGAAATTGATTTTATGTAACACATGGATATGATAATTTTTTCTCATACTGCCACATAAACTATACCTCCCAAGGAAAAGGCTCATCAATCCAAGCCCAGCGTTGTGTATTGAGATTCTGTTCAGGAGTAATCGGACCGAATTTCTCATTGTATTCCTGAACAGCTTCCTCACGAAGTTTCCTGTATTTCTGGAACATTGCAAGCGCACGGCGACAATTAGGATGAGTATCAAGATAAAGATTGAGTTCTTTAAGCGTGAAGTCGTACTGCTTGATTTTTGTCATAAGAGCAGACTGAACATTCATTTTCCCACCTCCATGAACGGAAAAACAAGGTCATCAAAAAGTGTACCACTTTCAAGAGCATCTTCAGGTGATTTTGTATCTCCCCATTGCTGAAACGGCACATATGCCATAGCAAGCGGAGTATTTGCCGGAAACCTTGAGATTCCTCCATTGTATGATTTATCTTCCATTGGCTGATTCATATTAACACGGGAGTTTTCACTTTCCGAAATAATCAGACCATCAGTATCGAACATATTAAGGTTCATAATGAAATCCTCCTTTGAGGCAACACCGCACAAAGAACGCCTGACGGCTTTGCACGGTGTTGCCTTGAATAAAAGCAGAAAATTTAACTTTCTGCATTAGTATATTATTCATTTTCATATAAAAGTGTTACAAGTATTATAAAGGAATGAGAATATGAAAAAATATATTTTAGCTGTAATATTGAGCGTTGTTTCCCTCACTGCCTGCGGTGGAAAATCTGATATAACTGCGCCTGACAGTAAACTTGACCCGTGTACTATCAGATTTTCGTGGTGGGGCGGTGACGACAGGCATCAGGCTACAAATGAGGCTATACAGCTCTGGAATAAAATTCACCCTGACATAAAAATTACAGCTGAATACGGTGGCTGGGACGGCTGGACGGAAAAAGTTTCCGCACAATTAAGCGGTGGTACAGCTCCCGATGTAATGCAGATAAATTATGACTGGCTTGTTTCGTTTTCTCCTGACGGCAAAGGTTTCTATAATCTCCGACAGCTTGATTCGCTTGATTTATCGCAATTTGACAACGATGTGCTTTCGTTCGGTGAAGTTGACGGCATATTGAACGCCGTGACAGTATCAGTCAGCGGACGTGCAATGTTCTATAACTCCGAAATTTATAAGCGGTTCAATGCGGAATATCCCTCTACGTGGAATGAACTCCTTGCACTTGGCGAAAAATTCAGTCAGGAGGAAATTTACCCTATTGACCTCGATATACAATCAGGCGGTACTGCGTGGTATCTTGCTGTAGTGTACGTTCAGCAGAAAACAGGCAGGGAATTTCTCTCAATGGACGGCGAACTTGGTTTCACGGAGGACGATATAAAACTTGCACTTGATTTTTACAAGCAACTTGAAGATAATCACGTTATCCGTACTGTTGATGTCCGCACTGATGAGGACGGAAGTGCAGCCCTTTACCAGTCACCTGAATTTATTGACGGGAGAGTTGCGGGCGTGCTTGAATGGGGAAGTTCCGTCGGGAAATATGAAATGGCATTGCCGGAAGATGTACTTGAAACAGGTGTTCTGCTTTCCGATGATAACGGGAATAATTCCGGTTGGCTGATAAAGCCGACAGTTATGTATGCGATTTCGAAAGATACAGAATATCCCGATGAATCGGCTGAATTTATGAATTTCCTGCTGAACGATGAGAAGTGTGCTGAAATACTTGGTACTACACGAGGAATACCGTCGTCACATATTGCTGAAAAAGCACTTGAATCAAGCGGAAAACTTGTAGGACTTGCACAGGAATGCGATGAACTCCTTGAAAATGCTGATACTGTTACTATCAGCCCGTATATGGAACTTCAGCAAATGAAAGACTTCTATAATACGGCAATCGAAAAAGTTTCATACGGGAAAGCTGATACGGCAGAGGCGGCACACGAAATGTACATATCAATTACGGAATATCTGGAGAAAATCAGGAAATGAAAAAAATTTATCATAATCCGGTCGGCGTGTGGAAATATACAGGGCTGATGTTCGTGATTCCCTTTATATTGGGATTTCTGCTGTTTATGCTTTACCCGTTTGTATCGTCGTTCATATTCGGGCTGACCGATTACAACGGCATAAGTCCGCCTGAATTTTCAGGGCTTGATAATTATATATCAATGTTCAGAGATGAGGATTTCAGGAACGCTTTTGCGGTGACACTGAAATATGTGCTGATTCTCGTGCCCTTGAAACTGATAATATCGCTCCTTGTGGCACTTTTACTCAATATGGAAATCAGATTTATCGGTGTGTACCGCACAATCTTCTATATACCGTCAATTCTCGGCTCAAATCTTGCGATAGTGATTATGTGGCAGTTCCTTTTCACTGAAAACGGTCTTGTAAATCAGATTATCGGCACTGATATAAGTTGGTACAGCAGTCCGCACGGTTCGCTTGCGATAATAATTCTCCTGCGGTTATGGGAATTTGGTTCGGCTATGATTATTTTCCTGAATGCCCTGAGAGATATTCCGCAGGAATACTACGATGCCGCAAAAGTTGACGGTTGTGGGAAAATACGTTGTTTTTTCAGTATCACTTTGCCGTTGCTGAAAAATGTTATATTTCTTAACGTAATCCTGCAATTTATTTCAGCAATGCAGGAATTTAATGCACCGTACATGATAACAGGCGGAGGTCCTCTGAAAAGTACTTACACAATAGGAATGCTGATATATGATGAAATGTTCAAATATCACAATGCAGGCTATGCTAACGCTGTTTCGTGGGTGCTTTTCGTAGCTGTAACGGCATTTGTGCTAATTTTTTACGTCATTGCAGGCAGAAAAAAGGAGAACCGCAAATGAAAAAAATTCCGGTGTATATTCTGCTTACGGCGAGTGCAATTGTAATGATATATCCGCTTTTGTGGCTTGTCGGAGCAAGTTTCAAATCAAATGACGAAATATTTTCATCTGCGTGGTTTATGCCCGGAAACTTCGATTTTTCGGTATATGAACGTGCGTGGCGGACAGTTACAGCGTATAGTATGGGACATTATTTTGTAAACACTTTTAAGATAATTGTCCCGAAAATATTTTTTGCACTGGTATCATCAACACTTGTCGCATATGGTTTCGCAAGATTCGATTTCCCGTTAAAAAAATTACTTTATGCAGTTTTCATGGGAACAATGTTTATGCCTGCAATATCAGTGATAATGCCGACTTACCTTATGTGGAGCAAAACAGGCTTGCTTGATACGTATATTCCGTTGACCGTGCCTGCACTTTTCGCAACAGAAGGCACATTTGTATTTATGTTAATACAATTTATAAAAAGAATACCGAAAGAATACGATGAGGCAGGACGTATAGACGGCTGTAATTCGTTACAGGTACTTGTTTATATACTTGTCCCGTGTATCCGTCCTGTACTCGTTTCAATATCAGTGTTCACTTTCCTATGGACTATGAACGATTTCCTTAATCCGCTGATTATGATAAGTTCAGTTGAAAAATATCCATTGTCGCTTATTCTGAGGCTTTCCGCTGACAGTACGGGGAACGGCTACGAACAGAATAAAATACTTGCAATGTCGGTAATCGGTCTTATACCGTCAATCACCGTCTTTGCAATTGCACAAAAAAAATTTATAGGCGGAATAACCGCAGGAGGTTTGTCATCATGACAGACTTGATAGTTAATAAATATATCAATAAATTTATACTTACTTCAGAACCACTCAACCCAAAATGGAACAGAGAAAACTATATTTTCCGCAAACAGCCTAAATGGAATTATATGGACAATTGTATGATGCGTGCGTTGCTTATGCAGGAAAATCCGCCGATTGACTATATAGTAAAATTTATTGACAGTTATGTGGACGATGACGGTGTAATCCCGACAATGAATCCGCTTGACTTTAATCTTGACAACGTGTGCGGCGGAATGAATCTCATAAAGTTATATGAATTAACAGGTAAAGAAAAATATCGCCTTGCTTACGAGAAAATCTATAATCAGCAACTCCTGAATCAACCTCGCCTTGAGTGCGGTAATTTCTGGCATAAAGCTATATATCCGCATCAGATGTGGCTTGACGGCGTATATATGGCATTGCCGTTTCTTGCGTCTTACGGAGTAATTAGAAACGATGAAACTATAATTGCTGATACTATAAAGCAGGCTGTAAACGTCAGAAAATATATGCGTGACAGTAATACAGGGCTGTATTACCACGGTTACGACGAAACAAAAAGTATGTTCTGGGCTGATAAAAATACGGGGCTTTCATCGCAATTCTGGTTGAGGTCTAACGGTTGGCTTTGCGCAGGTCTTGCTGATTTATATGAAATAACAGCAGTACAGGCTGTAGGGGATATGCTTACTGAACTCCTTACCGCTCTTGTGAACCGCCTTACTCCCGAAAATATGCTCCTGCAACTCCCTGCACGCCCTGAACTCGCCGGTAATTACCCTGAAACAAGCGGAACACTTCTTTTTGCGTACAGTGCAATGAAATCCCATAGATTAGGGCTTTCAGACGAATCAGTGGCGAATTTCGGGGAATCTGCCCTTGAAACGGTTACAGATAAATATATTGACAAAAGCAGTGACATTCCCGTAATGAAAAATATTTGCCTTATGGGAGGTCTTGGCGGTACGAATAAGCGTGACGGTTCAGCGGAATATTACCTCAGCGAACGTATTATCGAAAACGATGCAAAGGGAATTGCTCCGTATCTTATGGCAGCAGCTGAAATGAATAAATTTCAGAATAAAGTAATATAATATTAAAAAGGAGTAGTCAAAATGAGTGAAATTTCAATAACAGAATTGGGCAATCCTGCTAAACCTCGTGGCGAAGCAGGCGAAATAATGCTGAAACGTATGGGCGTAACGCATAAAAACGTGACGGAATGGGCTTTGTCGTATCTCGATATTGACGGCTCAGAGTGGGTGCTTGATATTGGTTGCGGCGGAGGTGATGCGCTGAAAAAAATGTCCGCATTTATTACTGACGGGCAACTTTTCGGCGTTGACTATTCGGAAATTTCGGTTGAATTAAGTAAAACTAATAACAAAAATGATGTTGAATCGGGGAAAATGGAGATAATTCAGGCTGATGTTGCGAATTTGCCGTTTGGTGACAGCCTTTTTGATGTGATTTACACTATAGAGAGCTTTTACTTCTGGAAAAATCCCGTTGAGTGCCTGAAAGAAGTCCGCCGTGTGCTTGCTCCTGACGGTGTTTTTATGATTATCGCCGATATTCACGGTGATGCGGAACTTTCAGCAGACGATATCGCAAGCGTTAAAAAATATAACCTTTTCAATCCTACACTTGCGCAATTCAGGGAAATTCTCGGAAAAGCAGGTTTCAGGTATATAAAAATCCATACAAAAGACGGTGAAAAATGGGTCTGTACGGAATCGTCAAAATAATTTTTTATTTTAACTTAAAATTATCATGGCGAAAATACTGATTTTCCACGAAATACAGCGCAAAATCAGCTGTAAAAATTTTTTTTGAAAAATTTTCAAAAAACACTTGACAAATCCAAAAAGTTGTGATATAATATAATAGTCGTCAGGTAAACCTGCTTTCCTGATTCGAATATGGCACGGGGGTTTAGCTCAGCTGGGAGAGCATCTGCCTTACAAGCAGAGGGTCACAGGTTCGAGCCCTGTAGTCCCCACCATATTGGCCCGGTAGTTCAGTTGGTTAGAACGCTAGCCTGTCACGCTAGAGGTCGTGAGTTCGAGCCTCATCCGGGTCGC
>CANQJV010000020.1 GCA_947624295.1 uncultured Ruminococcus sp.
ACTTTTGGGTCAAATCATCAAGTGAATCACTTTCTTTTTTATCTACTATTGGTTTAGGACATACATATTTCTTTTCCATTTCAATCTCTCCATCATTTACTCATTCTGTATGAACATCAACATTTCCCCACACTCAACCCGTTTTCTGTTGTGACAGCAGAACTACGCACTCCACGTGTTTAGTTGCGGGGAACAAATCCGCACCGCATACTTTATCAACGGAGTAACTATTTTGTGCGAGGAATTTAGCGTCACGGGCAGCAGTAGCAGGATTACAGGAAATCATAACAATTTTTTCAGGTGAGGCGGAAAGAATAGTTCTGAGAGTATTTTCCGAACAGCCTTTTCTGGGAGGGTCAACAATAATAATATCAGGAGAACAGCCGTTTTTATTTAATTTGCTGAAAATTTCGCCTGCATCACCGCAATAGAAATCAGCATTTGAAATATTATTCTGCATAGCATTTTGTTTTGCATTTTTAACAGCTTCGGGGACAATTTCAATGCCGACAATTTTCTTAACGAACTGCGCCATAGAGAGACCTATAGTACCTGCACCGCAATACAAATCAGCAACAATATTATCAGCAGACGGGTCAGCGTACTCAAGAGCTTTCCTGTAAAGTTTTTCAGCCTGCTGAGTATTGACCTGATAGAATGACAGCGGAGATATTTTTATTTTATTACCGCACATAATATCGGTTATTTCGGGCGAACCCCATAGAGTAATGCATTCCGTACCGAGAATAACATTAGTTTTATCGGGATTTATATTAAGCACAATACTTTTAATATCCTGAAAAAGTTCTGTAAGTTTACGGCAGAGTGAGAAAAGTTGTCTTGAAATATTTTTTCTTGCGACGATACAGACCATAATTTCATTTGAATAGTGACCTTTTCTGATATAGATATGGCGTAATATTCCTGTATTTGTTTTTTCGTCGTAAACAGAAATATTTTTTTCGTTAATATATTCAAGTATTGATTCAAGAATAACGCTGAAAATCACAGGTTGCAGAGGGCATACGGTCAGAGGAACAACACGATGGCTCCGTGGAGCATAGAAACCGCATACGGCTTTATTTTCGACGACAGCAAGAGGATATTGAGCTTTATTGCGGTAATTCTCAAAATTTTCAGCGGAAATGAAGTCATCGAAATCCGGAGAAATAGAAATACCGCCGATTCTTGTAAAAGCGTCCCTGATGATTTTATTTTTAGCACAGCATTCAGCCTCGTAGCTTATATGTCGGAAAACACAACCTCCGCATTTACCATAGACTTCGCATTCACGGACAGTACGGTCAGTGGACGGAGTAATAATTTTGTTGATAATGCCGAAAGCGTAGTGGCTTAAAACTTTTACAATTTTTATTTCCGCAACATCGCCAACAGCAGTTTTCGGAACGAACACTGCCATATCATCGATACGGCAAACACCGCTTCCTTCGGAAGTAAGCCCTGTTATTTCAGCGGTATAGATTTTATTTTTTTCAGGCATTGTGAAACCTCCTGTTTTTTCTGCATAAGTTCGTCAAATCTTCTGATATATTCATAGGGGAATTTATAATTATGAATACGGTTAATTTTCCCATCAGGATAAACAAGTTTAGTTGAGGCAGCGCACCCTGCTCCGAGAATAGTCTGAGTTTCGTCCATAATGAAAATATTATACCAACTTTCGAAACCTTTTTTAGCGTAGCCGACATTTTCGAGATTATCGACAGTATTTTTCTGACGGTAAAGGTAATACGGCATATAACCGCAGGATATAAGTTTTCCTGTACTGTAGTCAACCATTTCAGCTGCGGGATTCATCATATTTGCGCTGCCTGATTCAAATAAATCAGCTGACCGTTTTACGGTGAGGGTGTGAACAGTAATACTTTCGGGGGAAAGTTCAATAATTTTATCAAGTGTATTCCTGAAACTTTCAACGGATTCAGTCGGTAAACCTGCAATGAGGTCAGTATTTATGTTATTGAAACCTATTTTCCTTGCAAGTTCAAAAGCCTTTAATGCGTCATTCCCTGAATGTTTCCGCCCTATAACACGAAGTACGTCATCATTGAGAGTCTGCGGATTGACTGAAATTCTGCCTGCGCCGTAATCCTTGATAACACGTAATTTTTCTTCAGTGATAGTATCAGGTCTGCCTGCCTCAAAACTATACTCACGTATTTTGCCGAGGTTGAAATTATCCGCAACAGTACGCATAATTTTCTCAATATCATTTGCTGAAATTGATGTGGGAGTACCTCCGCCGAAATAGACCGTATCAATCTCAATCCCGATATTCCTCACGATATCGCCGATTATTTCGAGTTCACGGCAAAGAGAGGAAATATATTCAGGCATAAGTTTCACGGCTGAATCCATACTATGGGAAACAAATGAACAGTAACTGCATCTTGTCGGGCAAAACGGGATAGATATATACAGACTTACAGCACGCCTGTTTATTTTGTCGAGAATAGGCAGTTGATTTATAGCGGTTTCGTAAGCAAGATTGAATTTTTTTGCCGATAAATCAAAGCGTTCTGTTAAAATTTTTTTGATTTCGTTTTCAGAGAATCCTTGCTGAATCAATTCGTTTACTTTTTTAACGGGGCGTATTCCCGTGAGAAGACCCCACGGCGGAGTAATTCCGGTTTTCCTGTATAGAATATGGTAAATCGAACGGCATAATTCAAGTTCAATATCATCTTTTTTCGTCGTGACAGACATTGTTTTTATCTGTTTTTCGGGAGTATCGCCGTTAAGACGTATTTTCGCTATCACGACAACCGCATTATCAACAACAGTACTTGCAAAAATATAATTATCACCTTGTGCATCATTCAGGTCATTGGAAAATCTGAATCTTGCTGTATGGAAAAACAATTTACAGACAGCTTCAATCTCGTATTTTGAAGAATAATTGCCTGCTAAAACAATCGGCATTTTATAGTTATCAGTCATTTTCAGCACCGTATTTCACCATATATGGATTATTTTGCTTTTCATAGTCAAGAGTTGACGGTTCGTTGTGACCGGGTAAAAGTTTCAAATCGCCCTTAATTTTGTAAACTTTTTTAATTGAATTTATCATATCATCAGCACTGCTGTCAGGGAAATCAGTCCTGCCGATTGAACAGCAGAAAATTGTATCCCCTGAAAAAACAGCGTCATTTGTGACATAGCAGACACTGCCCTTAGTGTGACCGGGAGTATGCAATACACGGAAAGTGCATTCACCGTCTTGAATTTCATCGCCGTCGTGGATTACGGTATATTTTTCTACAGGCTGAAAAGATTCAGCTGAAAGAAAATACATAGAGGAATGCAGGGACAAATCTTCTGAGGAAAGTTTCGGCACATCGTCCTCGTGTATGAAAACTTCCGCACCGGTTGCTCTGCGGACGGATTCCACACCGTTGATATGGTCAAAATGCCCGTGAGTAAGCAGAATTTTAGTAAGTTTCAGGTTATTCATTTTCAGGTACTCTATCACCATTTGCGGAGAACCCCCGATATCAACAGCAACGCATTGACCGTTACCTGTTACAGCGATATAGCAGTTAGATTTCAGCGCACCTATATGAAGTGTTTTTATATTCATAATAATCTCCTTTAATTATAATAAAATTAGTATAAGTCTACAGCAAATTTGTGCAAAATGCCGTAGACTTTTTTTAGAATTGTTTATATTGTTGCCCTGTCAACAGAAATAATGCCCTTAATTTTCTTGATTTTCTCAAAGAGAGTCTTGAGTTGTTCAGTGTTAGCGATAACGACAGTACACTCAAAAAGCGCATTACCGTTCTTGAGGTTTCTTGATGATGAGTGAACTATAGGGATTCTTGATTCAAGAAGAATTTCGGTTATATCGTGGACAAGTCCCACACGGTCACCTGCCACGACTTCAAAACTTGTCTGGAGTTTAGAACTGCTTGTTTCAGACCACTGTATATCGCACCAACGGCTTAATTCCTCAAGATTGCCACGTTGCAGAGCAGCCCTGTAATTGGTACATTTTTTCGTATGGACTGAAAGTCCGTGACCTCTTGTTATAAAGCCGACGATTTCATCTCCGGGGAGAGGATTACAGCATTGTGCGAATTTTTTCTCAACATTGTTAATCTGGTCAAGAATTATTGTACTTCTGCCGTCGGATTTAGGCTTGATAATGCTTGCTTTTTCGAGTTCATTCTGTTCGCCGTAAAGTTTCTGATATTTGTCTTTAAGGCGTGGAATAATTTTATCGAGTGAAATACCGCCATAGCCGATTGAAGCGTAGAAATCTTCAAGAGTTTCGCAATTATGACGGCGGAAATCGTCCTGTAAGAAAGATGTGAGTTCTCCTTCAGGGATATTTATACGGTGACGGCGGAACATTCGTTCGAGTTCAGCTCTGCCCTCAACAATATTTTCGTCACGTCTTTCCCTTTTGAACCACGTACGTATTTTGGAGCGAGCCTCATTTGTGCGAACCATACCCATCCATGACCTGTTAGGACCTTTAGTAGGGTCTTTAGTTGTAATAATCTGACATATTTGACCTGTCTGTAATTTGAAGTCAAGCGGAACTATTCTTCCGTCAACTTTTGCGCTGATAGTTTTGTGACCTATTTCCGTATGAATACGGTAAGCGAAATCAATAACGGTTGAACCGCTTGGCAAATTTACCGTCATGCCTTTAGGTGTCATGACAACAATATCTTCGGGAGCAATATCCGTTTTTATAGTACGGACGATATCTTCAACATCATCTGATGTCTGCTGAGCCTCAATGACTTTACGAACCCATGCGAGACGCTGTTCCATTTTATCTTTGCCACGAATACCTTCTTTGTATTTCCAATGAGCAGCGATACCGTATTCAGCGTTTTCGTGCATTTCCTGAGTGCGTATTTGTATTTCGAACGGAATACCTTCTTCGCCGAGTACAGTAGTATGAATTGACTGATACATATTTGATTTCGGAGTTGAAATATAATCCTTGTATCTGCCGGGAATGGGGCTGAATATTCCGTTTATTATGCCGACAACGTTGTAACATTCGAGGTATTCGGCAACTATGATTCTTACAGCGTACTTGTCGTAAACCTCATCTATGCTTTTGTTTTCGAGGAAACATTTTTTATAGATGCTGTAGACGCTTTTCACACGTCCTGATATTTGCGGAGGTTCAACTAAATCGAGTTCTTTGAGGCTTTCCTTAATACGTTTGATAATCTTTTTAATAAAAGCCTCACGTTCTTCTTTTTTACCCTCCATAGCTCTTTCGATTTCAGTATAGGCGTACGGGTCGAGGTATCGGAAAGACAAGTCCTCAAGTTCTTCTTTTATAGCTCGTATTCCTAAACGGTGTGCAATCGGGGCATATATGTTCATTGTTTCGGCTGCGGTAGCAATTTGTTTTTCATAAGGTCGGCATTTAAGGGTACGGACGTTGTGTAGCCTGTCTGCTAATTTGATAATCATTACCCTTATATCCTGCGACATAGCGAGCAAGATTTTCCGGATATTTTCTGCTTGTTGCTGTTCTTTGGTCTGCGCTGAAATTTTGCTTAATTTGGTAACGCCGTCAACGAGGCTTGCCACGTCCTGACCGAATCTTTTCTGTAAATCCGACAGGGTTGCGGGAGTATCTTCCACGACATCGTGCAGAAGTGAAGCGCAAATTGTGTCGGTATCCATGCCCAATTCGAGAACGGTCATTGCAACAGCTAAGGGGTGAATTATATAATCTTGACCTGATGAGCGTTTCTGACCACGGTGAGCTTTTTCAGCAAATTCATAGGCTGAAATGATTTTACTCAGGTCGTATTGCCTGTCGTCCTTGAGGATTTTCTGGACAAGCATATCAATCGTGAAGTTGTCATCGAAATCAGGAATTGATTCAAGATATTCTTTAGACAGAGCAGTCGCAACAGTAGGCGGAATATCAATCTGACTGTCATCGTAAATTTTTGTGAACCAGTTTCTTTGTTTACTCATAAAATAATCACCCTTTCCAAAACCTGTAATAAAGCAGGCTTTTATTTGTTTGAATCTTTTAATTTATCTCTTATGGAGATAAGTATCGGAGCAGAATTTATATCGGTATGTGGAGCATTTTTAACTCTCCTGATTACCGAATCTGCTGATGAAACAGTGACAAGACCGAGTTGTCGCATAGATTCCGTCGCAACACAAAAACGGCAGTAATTCAATTTTTCGTCATTGAGCCTGATGTAAAGAATATCCGATATAATGCCTTCATCGGGTATATGTTTGTAAATATCAGCTGTCACATCTCTTGACGGGTACATAGCGGAATAATATTTTTCAGGGAGTTCCTCACCTCTTGTGAAAGCCTCAAAGACGTTGAGAGCCGAGAAATACTTATTCTGCATAAGACCGTGCGGTCTGATGTCCTCAACAATTATGCTTATGGAAATCTGTTCATTATATTCATTTATGCTGAGATTTGCAATTATGTCACAACAATCGCCTTTTTTAACAGGTAACTCGTTCATATTCCTGCGGAATATGAGAGCGTCGGCAAATGTATTGCCAAATTTTATTTTTAACTTTGTATGTAAACCGTTTGAGAGCGGAAACATATTTATAACTACAGCGTTTTCGATGAAGAACAAAGGTTTTTCATTGCCTTCGCCGAAAGGTTCGAGTATATCGAGAGCCTGAACGTTTTCTATTGTGAGTTCCTCCGGGGAAACGGGAACGTCAGCAACAATTTCATATACAGGCATTATGCGATGATTCTGAAGTGCATATTCATTGATAAGCCGTCTGAAATCATTTTCCATACCGGTTTTTATAGTGAATCCGCCTGCACCGATATGACCGCCGAATTTTTCGAGGGTATCCTTAGCGTAGGTGAGAGCCTCAAATATTGAGAAACTGCCGAAAGAACGTGCAGAACCTCTTATTTCACCGTTTTCCTCCGAGGCTATAAAACACGGTTTCCCGAATTTCTCAAGTATTTTCGAGGCGACAATGCCAATGATACCATGATGCCAACCTTTACCGCAAATGAAGATGACACGTTCACGGACAAGAGCAGGGTCATTGTCAATCATTTCATATATTTCGGTGACAATTTTGTTTTCCACGTCTTTGCGGACACTGTTCCGTCTGTCGAGTTCCTGCGCAATTTCAAGGGATTTCTCGTAGTCCTCACATAAGAACAATTCAACAGCAGTTTTCGGTGAACCGTAACGCCCTGAAGCGTTGATACGGGGAGCAAGCCCGAAACTTATTGACACTGAGTCAACTTTTTTATTTGCTAAACCTGATACTTCTTTCAGAGCCATAAGTGCAGGACGGTCTGTATTATTCACCAATTCAAGCCCGTAATTCACAATGAATCTGTTTTCGCCTGTAAGACTTACAATATCAGCGACTGTTGCAATTGCAGCAAGGTCACCAAACTGTTCGAGAGGGATTGTGTAATCTCCTCCGTTGAGTGCCGTAACAAGTTTCAAGGCGATTACAGCACCGCAGGCGTATTTGAACGGTGAATAGCAGTCATGGCGGTGAGGGTCAACTACAGCTTCAGCTTTTGGTAACTGTTCGCCCTGCTGATGGTGGTCAGTAACAACAAGTTTCATACCGAGTTCGTATATATATTCTGCCTCGGAAATTGCGGAAATACCGTTATCAACAGTAACAATCAGCTTAGCACCGTCATCGTGGATTTTCTTTACAGCCTCCTTGTTAAGCCCGTAACCTTCAGCACGTTCAGGGATATAGTACATAACATTTGCGCCGTTTTCGAGCAGATAAGTAAAAAGAATTACAGTTGCCATAATACCGTCACAATCGTAATCGCCGTAAATGCATATAAGTTCGTCATTTTCCATTGATTTGATTATCGTATCAACAGCTGACTGCATATCTTTTATGAGGAACGGGTCTGAAAGACTGTCATCGTTAAGGCTTTGCACAACAGATTCAGGTGAAAGGTAGCCTTTTGAGACGAGAGCCGCCGCTGTAAGGGAGGATACACCACAACTTTCAGCGATTTTAGCGATAATTTGTTTGTCCGGTTTATTTATTTTCCATTTTTTCATAATTTCTTCTCCTAACTGAATATACAATATATTATATCACGATAAAATGAACATTTCAATAATAATTGAAAAAATCAGCATAATAGCCTAAATAGTGGAAAATTTTTTGTATCAATTGAAAGGCTGTTTGGTTTTATAATGTGAATTTGTACATAGAAATTCAATAAAATGTGAATTTTTATGTGAAATACAAAAAAGACGCATTTTCAGCGTCTTTTTTATCAGCACAAACTTTCGAGTTTTACACGGAGTTTCTTTATGATTTTCTTTTCAAGCCTTGATATGTATGATTGCGAAATGCCTATAAGTTCAGCGACTTCCTTTTGAGTTTTCTCCTTGCCGTCTATAAGCCCGAATCGCATTTCCATTATTTCACGTTCACGGTCGCCGAGTTCCGCAACAGCATTGCGTAACTGTTCACGTTCAGCCTCGTTTTCAATGCCTTTGTTGACAATATCATCTTCAGTACCGAGAACATCAGACAAAAGCAGTTCATTACCGTCGTAGTCAATATTCAGCGGTTCGTCAATCGACAAATCATTGCGGTACTGGGAGGATTTCCGCAGAAACATGAGTATTTCGTTCTCAATACAGCGTGAAGCATATGTAGCAAGCTTGATATTTTTAGTAGGACAAAACGTGTTGACCGCTTTAATAAGCCCGATAGTACCGATTGAAACAAGGTCTTCTATGCCTATTCCGGTTGACTCGAATTTTTTAGCGATGTACACGACAAGCCGTAAATTATGGACGATGAGTTTTTTGCGGGCGTTGTCGTCATTTGCGATAAGTCCCGCAAAAACGACTTCTTCTTCCTCGTGAGTAAGCGGCGGCGGGAGTGTATCAGAGCCGTTGACATAGAACACATCTTCCCCTAAGAGTTTCTTAAGACCTGAAATTATTTTCTCTAAAATCATAGCAAAAGTTCCTTTCTTATGTTAATTTGTTAATTTTTTAATATTTTCGGATTGAATATAGCTTTTCCGTTATTTTCAACAAGACCTATAACAGCATCAACAGTTTTTTTATCTTCTGTAATTTTATTAACAATAACAATTTCATCGGGGCTGAATACAGGAATCAGGCTATTTTCTGAAATTGTGGAGTAGGGGATAAGCCGGAATTTTATTTTACAGCCGTCAAAATTATTTTTACCGCATATGATGACAGGTTTCCCCGAAAAAAAATCAGTGAGGGAGTTACCTGTATCAGCAAGCCCGTCATAAGTAAAAATTTTATCTTTATATCTTATGATGATTTTATAGCAATCCGCAAATTCAGGCGAAATATCACTGAAACGCTTGAAAATGCAGACTATGAAATAAAGTACAGCGGTTGAAATTACAAGCAGGAGCAGGGAGAAATCTATATAGAAGTACGAATTTGAAAAATGCATAAACTGCGGTTTCAGCCACGAATATACAGCGTAAATTGCTCCTGCAAATATAAAGTTGGCGGAGAAAAAAGCAACTGTATTCTTTATGATACGGCTTTTCCCGTGTATTCCGAAAGCAACGGCTACTATAGTTACAGCGGAAATAAGTTTGATTGTGAGAGTTACAGCAAAAGGAAGTTCCGGCGCAAGAATCAGCAGTGAAAACAGACTCCCATAAAATGAGGCGAAAATACATCTTGCGGTTTTCAGCGGTGAACTTGTTATTTTTGCCGTTGTTTTCAACAGGAAATAGTTGACATATATATTCAGCACGATTAAAACATCAATATAAATAGTCTGCACATTTCACCTCCTTGTCTATATTATAATGCAAAGATTATGCGATATTTGTCGGAACGTGTACCCGTTACAAAAAAAAAAAGACCGAAGTTTTTTGAACTTCGGTCAGGGTATTTGTTTATTATCTTAAAAAAGGAAGTATTACAGCACCTGCAACCATAATGACTGCAACAATGAGGACTGCAATTCTTGTCCACAATTTTTTTTCAGGTTTGTTACTCATTTTAATCAACTCCTTAATGACGTTTTTTTATACGTTTCCTGCGGTTGGGAATATAATCATTGAAAACATCAGCTTTTTTTCTGTTACCGTAAGCTGATTTTCTCCTGTCAGGCTTGAATTGCTTTTCAGTTTTGCGTGACTTCTTTTCGCTGACGGAATTGCCCTTATACAGCTTGATTTCGACTTTATTGCCGTTGATTTTCAGAGAGTTTGTGCTTTCAAGTATATAGTCTGTTTCATCTTCAGGTATTTCAACAGTTGTGTGGTTGTCGAAAATATCGATTTTCCCGAAATCCTGCCCGGACATTCCCGTAGCGTCAACAAGTGCCCCGAGTATGAAATTAGGTGCGATTCTTTTGTTTCTGCCGATATTTATGTCGATTTTAACAGTTTTGGCACCGCTTTTCTTGCCTTTTTTGAGAGGTTTAGGCATATCAAATTCAGGAAGCCCTGCAATTTCTTTTTGCAGACGTTCGTTTATAAGGCGTAAAGCAATTTCACGGTAATCAATCCCCATAGAGGCGAGTTTATCAAGAATATCACTGCAATTTTCCTGTACGGACGGCATCTGAGCAATATTTTTAACAAGTTCGTCTTTTTTGAGAGCGATAATATCAGCTTTTTCAGGAAGTGGGAGTTCAGTAATATCAGCTTTTACATATTTAGCTATATCTTTTAACTCGTATTGCTGACGGCGGTTTGTGATGAGAGTATAAGCTGTACCGTCGTGACCTGCACGCCCTGTCCGCCCGATTCTATGTATATAGTACTCGTTATCCTGCGGAATATCGTAGTTAAACACCGCATCAATCCCGCTTACATCGATACCACGTGCCGCAACATCAGTCGCAACAAGTACGGTTATTGCTTTTGATTTGAAACTGTTCATAACTTGAGTACGCTGAATCTGTTTCATATCACCGTGCAGACCTGCCGCATGAATACCGCTTTTTACGAGTTCCTCCGTGAGTTCGTCAACCATTTTTTTCGTATTACAGAAAACCATAACAGCCTCAAGGGAATACGCTTTAAGGAGAAGTTTAAGGGCATCAGTTTTCCTGCCCATAGCAACCATAAAGTAAAATTGTTTAACTGATTCAACAGTTTTTTGTGCGGATTTTATTTTGATATGTACAGGTTCACGCTGATATTTCTCTGTAATCGCAAGGATTTCCGGAGGCATTGTCGCCGAAAAAAGTACAGTCTGTCTTTCTTCGGGGATTTCCGATAAAATCGCCTCAATATCTTCACGGAATCCCATATTCAGCATTTCGTCAGCCTCGTCAAGAATAACAGTGCGGAGTTTGTCAAGTTTAAGGGTTCTGCGGCGAATATGGTCCATAACACGCCCCGGAGTGCCTATTACAATATTTGCACCACGTTTCAGCTCCATAATTTGCCGTTCCATACTTGCACCGCCATATATAGCTGTAGTCTTGACGATACGCTTATATTTGGCGAATTTCCTGATTTCCTCGCACGCCTGCATAGCAAGTTCACGAGTGGGACAGAGTATCAGCACGGCAACCGATTTCCTGTCAGCCTCCGTGATACTTTCAACGGCAGGTATACCAAAAGCGGCAGTTTTGCCTGTACCTGTATTAGAACGCCCCACAACATCAGCACCTTGCATAAGTAAAGGGATACTTTCTTTCTGTATGTCGGTCATTTCCAAAAAACCGAGTTCCTCAACAGCAGTGATTATTTCCTGCGATAAATTCAATTCATTAAAATGCATTATGTTTCCTTTCTTTGTTTGAAAAATATTCATATATAATATAATAGCACAAATTTTCAGAAACGTCAAGAATAACTTTCAATTATTTTATAAAAATACTTACAATATAATATGATATAACCGACGAGCTGTCGGCAGTAGTTTATTCTTAATGAGTTAATTCGCGCAAATTTTACAAAACACTTGCAATATGAGTAAAAATATAGTATAATTATATAGATAGTAAAAAACTTAAGGAGAATTATAGTGAAACATGAATATATATACGTCATAAATGATAAGCCTTGTAAAATACCACGTAAAAATATATACACTTTTAACAATAATAAAGTGCGGATTTGTATTCTTAAAAAGGGGATTTCTATCTCATATTCAGCTGATGAGGAAAAAAATGAGAATATTTTCGATGATGCCGTAAAAAAAGCAATGCTTATCTATATTATAAAATATTCTGCACCTCTTAAAATAAAGCAGATATTCAGGACTATTGACGGCAAAAACGATAACAAAAATACGGAGTGTTTTTATTATCATAGCGAAATTTATAAAGAAGAACGATTTGTATATTCTCTTGCTGAAGATAAATTCCAACATAAAATGCCTGAAAAATGGCGTAATGATAAGGATTTCATAGAAAATCTGCTTGAAGTATATGAAAAAAGTGAATATCAGTGTATAATTTCATCGCTTTCCGCCCTGATACTTTCGAAAACAAAAAAATATGAGTCCGAACGCTTTATATGGTTGTGGACTGCGGTTAATGGTATGTATAATTTTTTCTGGAATTTAGTCAAAAAAAATACAAATACAAAAAGCAATCAGGAAGTGGAGCAGATTTGGGCATTTGCTGAATTCAATGGCTTGAAAACTGATTTTACTGACGGGAATAAGCACGAAAACAATAAGTTGAAAATATATAAAGATGTCATTAAAGTTATAAACGAAAACTGGCATGACTGCGCCGGAAACGGCGTAACCCGTGAGTCGCTTCAAAGTATACATATTGATTTTGCACGTAAAATAGAGGAACAATTATACACACGCTGTAAAATAAAAAACAAAAAAATATCAAAGGAAATGAATACAAAATATGATTTAGATGCGTATACGTATCTTTTCCTTGATATGGCGTACTACTACAGATGTAATATATTCCACGCTGATAAGCCCGTGAAACTTTTCAGTTTAGAGGAGGAGGCAGAAGTAAAAATGCTGAAAGTTCTCAACAATATAATGGAGAATTATGTTGAAAATAACCTTGCTGATTGGTTTGACGGTGACTATCTGGAAAATATACTCAAGCCAAAAGCAATAGAAGTTTCAGGCAAACTTGCTGAATTGCATAAAAAATAGTTTTGATTTTTGTGCATAATTGCCGTTGACAAAACCGGAAAAATATAGTATAATAATCTCCTTGCCTGAAACACTTGGAGTACTTATTATATTTGGGAGTGAAATAAGGAACAGGATTTTATTTGCGTTTGTATGCTGTTCAGGAGCAGAGCAATTGGATTTGTGTTCCGTAAATATGTTCAGAATTTCAAAAGGATATGACCACACCGCTAAAACTATCAGATTGCCTGTACCGCTTGCTGAGAAAATCGAATTGCTTGCTACTGAAAATAATCTTTCTTTTAATCAGCTTGTTATACAGTGCCTTGAATATGCGCTTGAAAATTTGTGTGAAAAAAAGTATGATGAATCTGATTGAGAATCACCGTAAATGACAATATATCGTCATTTACGGTGATTTTTTACTTTAGGCAACACCGCACAAAGAACGCCTGACGGCTTTGCACGTCATCTGCTTGCATATTTTCCGTCATCTTGCACATAAACCCCTAATCGGGGCGGGCACCCTCTGTCACTGCGTGACATCTCCCTACACTGTAGGGAGTCACCTTGCCATACGTCAGTATGCCTGCGTCGTTTCTATACAATCTGACAAAAAATCTGACAGCGCATCTGCCGCACAATCTTTGTGCGGTGTTGCCTCAAAAAAGAATCGTTTTCAGCATCACAAAATAATCTTTTTTAAGTCTATACTTTTTTGTAAATTCATGTTATAATTAGAAAAAATATTAAAATAGAAGTGAAGAAAAATGTTTAGAATATCAAAAAAATATGAACAAATTCCGAAAACAATAAGATTTTCTGAAAATCTTGTTAAAAAACTCGAGAAAATCGCCAAAGAAAACAATATATCTTTCAATTGCCTTATAATTCAGTGCGTGGAGTATGCTTTGAGTGATATGGGCAATGAAAGTGAAAATAAAAATAAGGAGTTAAATGTATGAAAAAATTTATCAATGGAATTATTGCTTTAACAATATGCATGAGCATGGTATCATGTGGTTCAACCGAAGTGGATAACGATAATTCTAAGACAGAAAGCATTGTACAAGAAACAGAAGCAGTTATACCTGAATATAATACTTTTGGAATCAGCGTAGAGGGAATCGTTAATAATTTTAATGATTCAGGTAAATATACTCAAACCTGGAGCTCGGATTGTATAGAACAGGAGCTTTCTGACGGTCAGAAAAGTTTTGTAACAAGTAATGTGATATTTGGTAGCTTTTGGAGCGGTACATATGAGGAGGCAACTAATAATATCATTGATATTACAATCTCTTATCCATGTGAAAATGATGATGAATCTGTAAACAAATTTGTAGCTTGTGCTTCAGCCTCAGCTGTTATGGAACAACTTTTTAAGATTGATAGTGAAACTGCAATGAAAAAATGGATGGAAGCAGCAGAAAACGGTGGCAGTGCTTACAGTTATAACAACTATAATATTTATGTAGGACGTAATAATGAAACTTCTTCAATCGAAACGATTATAGAGCCTAAAAATAAATTGAAATAAAAAACAAAGGATTTTTTGTTATTAACAAAAAATCCTTTGAAATTGTCATAAACTAATATTAGTAAATTTATTTTTTATTTCTTTTTGAAATTAAATTAACTTTCCTTTTTGCCCATAATAAGTATTCAGGCGTACTGAGGAACAGGAAATAGTTTTCCCGGCATTCTGCTATAAATTCCTCGATAGTACCGGGTCTGTATCCGTAAAAACTACTGTCGTCAATAGATTCCATTAAAGAACCGGTTGTTACCTTGTTAAAGAAATCATATGTATCTTTATTTTCATCGCTTAATTTTTTAAGATACTGATTTGATTTACGGAAATCGCCGAGTTTATAGTACAATATAGATAACGGCAGTAAAAATTGAGTGCCTTCCTCCGGATATTTTCCATAAAGTTCAAGAGCTGACTGTTCATCTTCTAAAAGTGCATAAATGTGCATAAGGGTATATCTTGCACCGAGATTGTCGTTAGTACAAAGTTTCAGCATTTTTTCATACACTGAAGTTGCAAGGCGCATCTGTCCGCATTGTACAAAATTAGTAGCATACTTATCCAACAGGCGCATATAAGGGCGTGTTTCAAGTATCAGCCAGAATTCCCCTATATTGTCATCATCAAAATAACCTTGTTCTTTTAAGTCTTTTTCAGTTTTATCAATCAAATCTTTATATTTTTCAGACAATTTTTCACTTGAGGTACAGGACAATTCAAGCACCGTAGATTCAGCGTCGAGATTGTCAGGTTCAAGTTCAAGAGCTTTTTTTGCATATTTCAGGGCTTCTTTTTTAGTAGATGCCGAATCAGCAAGTTCCAGATAATCATCTGCTGTTTCAATATCACTTTCATCGGGCTTATATTTTGACATGAAAGACTTAAAAGCCTTGTCCAAATCTTCATCGGTGTTTAGTTCAATGTCGTCATTTTCCAGCAGGAAATTTTCAAATTGTTTGAATAATTTTTCAGTTGGTTTGCTCATAACAAACACCTTTCTGCCATAAATGGCGATTATTTATTTTGGTGCGGATAACAGGAGTTGAACCTGCACCGAGTTGCCCCGACTGGCACCTGAAGCCAGCGCGTCTGCCTATTCCGCCATATCCGCAAATTACTATAATATTATACCATATATTTTCATAAAAGTCAATAGCTGAAACAAAATTAAATAAAAAAACTTTTGCAGAGCGGATTCTTAACTTAATCCGCCCTGCATTTGTTTATTCTTCTGAATTTGAATCTGATTCTGATTTTTCGAAATCCTCGATTGTGATGTCATCGTAGTCAAATTCAAGTAACTCGTTGCAATTAGGGCAATTTATAGAGCCCTCATCAATCATAGACTCGTCAACAAGAATAGTATCTCCGCAAGTCGGGCAAGTCACCTCATAAAGTTCGTCATCGTCCTCGAGGTCATATTCGTCGTCATCGTCGTCATCATCGTCAAAACATTCACCGCATTCATCGCAGTTTTCGCAGTCAAAGACTTCTTTTTCGACTTCGCCGAGGTCCTCATCGAGAATATCGCAAAGTTCAGTGAGTTCATCGACTTGTGACTGCAAATCATCGATATAAAGCACCATTTCAGCCATAACTTCCGACATTTGTATCAGTACTTTTCCCTCTTTTGTAGAGGTATCGATTTCAAGACCTGCCAGCAATCCCTGAAGATAGGACATTTTTTCTGTAAGATTCATTGCAGAAACCTCCTTTGAATATTGCACGGCAAATCAGGCACGTGACATATATTCGCCTGTTCTTGTGTCAACCTGAATTTTATCGCCCTCGTTGATGAAAAGAGGCACTTTAATTTCCGCACCTGTTTCGAGGGTAGCCGGTTTTGTTGCGTTTGTAGCGGTATCGCCCTTGAA
Source organism: uncultured Ruminococcus sp. (assembly GCA_947624295.1). Classification (GTDB taxonomy): domain Bacteria; phylum Bacillota; class Clostridia; order Oscillospirales; family Ruminococcaceae; genus Ruminococcus. The sequence goes on from CANQJV010000020.1 coordinate 16,497, forward strand.
ACCGGGGTCAGTCTGTGTAACGATAAGTTCAACGAAGTTAGGCGGTTCAACACCGAAAACATTGCCCTTGTAAGAGAGAACCTTGCAAATCATTTCTTCTTTTACGAAACGGAAAGAGTCACCGAGTTTGTCTGCGCTAATCGGAATCTGCTCATAAGTTTCCATATCCATGAAGTAGTAGAGTTCGCCGTCTGTATAGCTGTACTGCATATCCTTTCTTTCAACGAAAGCGGTCGGGAATTTTGCAGTCGGGTTGAAAGAAGTTTCAACGACTGAACCTGTAATTACGTTTTTGTATTTTGTTCTTACAAAAGCGGCACCTTTACCGGGCTTAACGTGCTGAAATTCAACGACCTGAACAACCTGTCCGTCAAGTTCGAAAGTAACACCGTTTCTGAAATCTCCTGCTGAAATCATTATAAAAACCTCCATAATAAAAATTCATAAAATAAAATTATATATATTATTCTACCATATTTTTCTGAAAAATGCAATACCTTAAGAATGATTATTACAAAGATATTATATTTTTGGCAGATTTTGTTATATTTTCACAACCATTTTTATGCAAAATAACGAAATCCTCAATACGTACACCAAATTTCCCTGCAATATAAATCCCCGGTTCTATTGTTACGACAGCGTTTTCGTTCAGAATATGCCTGTAACTTTGTGATGCATTTGGTTTTTCGTGGATTTCAAGACCAACGCCGTGACCAAGCGAATGCCCGAAATATTCACCATAGCCGGCTTCTTCGATGATACTCCTTGCAATGAAATCGAGTTCTTGCCCTGTCATTCCCGCACGAGCCTGATTTATAGCCGCTTTTTGCGCCTCAAGGACAATCTCATATACTTTCCGCATTTCAGCGGACGGTTCACCGAGGCATATAGTTCGTGTCATATCGCTATGGTAGCCGTTATATACTGCGCCGTAATCCATAAGAATAAATTCGCCTTTTTGAACGGGTTTATCTGACGGTACACCGTGAGGCATAGAAGTATTTGCTCCCGAAAGAACAATTGTTTCAAAAGAAACGCCCTCTGAACCGTTAATCATCATGATTCTTTCGAGTTCCATAGCGATTTCACGTTCAGTAACGCCTTCTTTTATGTAATCAAGTATGCCGTCAAATGCAAGTTCTGCTATTTCCTGCGCTTTTTTAATGCATTCAATTTCAGATAAATCTTTTGACATTCTAAGCGAATTTATTGCGTTACTAAGAACATCTGTTTCAATAAATTCAGTATCTTTGATGAATTTTTTCAGTGTATTCAGCTGATTTATTGTCATTGTCTGCGATTCTACAGCAATATTTTCAGCTGAATGCTTATGAATGAGTTCCTGTATCTGATTATACAGCTTTTTCTGTTCGATGACCTCAGCAGTTTTGACAACAGCACGGGCTTTTTCTATATAGCGGAAATCAATAATCAGATACGCTTTATCCCTGAACGCTATAACAGTCCCGTCCGATGATTTCATTCCCGTAAAATAACGGCGGTTTACATCGGAAGTCACGAGGACACAATCAATATCATCGGGTAATTCGTTAAAAAGTTTATCAAATTTTGTCATATTATTTACATCTCCGAAAGTGCCTGAACAGCAAGGTAATAGCTCATAAATCCAAGTCCGCATATACTGCCTTTGCAGACGGGTGCAATAACAGATTTAGCACGAAATTCCTCTCTTGCATCGATATTGCTTATATGCACTTCAATTACAGGGATTTTTATTGCGGAAATAGCGTCCCTGATAGCGTAGCTGTAGTGAGTATAAGCCCCTGCATTTATAATGATTCCGTCAAAATTCATACGAGCCGAGTGAAGTTTATCAATTATAGCACCCTCGTGATTTGACTGGAAAATTTCGCATTCCATACCGAGATTTTTAGCACGGTCAATTATATTGTTGTTGAGTTCGTCAATCCCTGCATTACCGTAAACTCCGGGTTCTCTTTCGCCGAGGAGATTCAGGTTAGGACCATGAATGACAAGAATTTTTTTACTCATAAAAATCACTCCTTTATTATATTTTTGCAATAAATGAAAAAGCGGACAAAACTGCCCGCCTTTATCAACATCTCATATCTCCGCAAAATCAATATTTACGCTTGCGAGCTGCCTCAGATTTCTTCTTACGTTTTACTGAAGGCTTTTCGTAGTGTTCTCTCTTGCGAACTTCAGCGATAACGCCGTCCTTAGCGCAAGCTCTCTTGAATTTCTTAAGAGCATTGTCGAGAGAATCATTCTTACCAACACGAACTTCTGCCATTTCCATTTCCCTCCTTTGTTCAGAGGCTGCCGACCGGTAACCCCGGCTATATACTAATCACTTTTTGGAAGTGTTAGTTAACTGTACCTCATTGGATTCACTTTTTTGTGGAAGAGAATCCCATTTCGCAGACCAGATTTTGTAATTAAGAATATAATATCATTATAACATAAATATTCCGATATGTCAAGATTTTTTTTTCAAACAGAAAAATTTCGTTATTTTGCAACAATATTAACAAGTTTATTTGGTACATATATCTGTTTTATTACATTTTTGCCGTCAACAGCCTCTTTTACTTTTTCGTCATCAAGTGCCATTGCTATGACGGTATCTTTGTCGGAATCAACAGAAATATTGAGTTTCGCCTTGAGTTTTCCGTTGACCTGCACAACAATTTCAATCGTATCGTCCTTGCAAAGCGATTCATCATAAGTAATCCACGCTTGTTGACTGAGTATCGTGCCAAAGTTAATGCTGTAGATTTCCTCTGTAATATGCGGTGCGAACGGGTAAAGCATAGTCACAAATGCACCGAGTTCAGCTTTAGTGATACTGCCTGCATCGTAAATTTCGTTGATAAGTGTCATCATAGCTGCAATAGCTGTATTGAATTTCATTGCTTCAATATCTTCCGACACTTTTTTTATTGTCTTATGGAACGATGATTTAAGTTTATCGCTGTACTCGTCACCGTCAACAAGCATATCCTGTAAACTCCACACTCTGTCAATGAATCGCTTACAACCTTTGATACTTGCCTCATTCCATGGCGCAGCTTTTTCGTAATCGCCCATAAAAAGCGTATACAGGCGCAGAACATCTGCACCGTATTCAGCAACAACGTCATTCGGGTCAACAACATTTCCACGGGATTTAGACATTTTTTCGCCGTCCTCACCGAGGATAAGACCCTGAGCTGTTCTTTTTGCGTACGGTTCGGAAGTCGGCACAAGTCCCATATCATAGAGGAATTTATGCCAGAAACGTGAATAAATCATATGGCGTGTGACGTGTTCCATACCGCCGTTATACCAGTCTACGGGAAGCCAGTATTTCAGTGATTCTTGTGACGCAAATTCATCGCTGTTATGCGGGTCGCAGTAGCGGAGGAAATACCACGATGAACCTGCCCATTGCGGCATTGTATCAGTTTCACGTCTTGCATCTTTTCCGCATTTCGGGCATTTGCACTTAACAAAGCTGTCGATTTTTGCAAGAGGGCTTTCGCCGTCCGTACCCGGTTCGAAATTCTCTACTTCAGGGAGTTTCAGCGGAAGTTCATCGTACGGTACAGCTACCATTCCGCAGTTATCGCAATGCACAATCGGGATAGGTTCGCCCCAGTAACGCTGACGGTTGAAAGCCCAGTCTTTCATTTTGAACTGCACGCCCTTTTCACCACAACCGAGTTTTTCGAGTATCTCAAGTGCCTTTGCAACAGCATCTTTTTTGTTGGTGATACCGTTGAGTTCGCCTGAATTTACAAGTTCGCCCTCACCTGTATAAGCTTCTTTTGATATATCTCCGCCTTTTATGACCTCGATAATATCAATGCCGAATTTCTTTGCAAATTCGTAGTCTCTTGTATCGTGTGCAGGTACAGCCATAATTGCGCCTGTACCGTATCCCATCATTACGTAGTCCGAAATATAAATCGGGATTTCTTTATTAGTAATCGGATTTACCGCAGTAAGCCCCTCAATTTTTACGCCTGTTTTATCCTTGACGAGTTGTGTTCTTTCAAATTCGCTTTTCTTTGCGCATTCAGCCTTATAATCGTCAAGTGCCTGAATATTTGCGATAGAATCCCTGTATTTCTGTATAATCGGGTGTTCAGGTGCAATTACCATAAAAGTCACGCCGTAAAGTGTATCAGGTCGTGTTGTGTAAATACGGAGCTGTTCGTCCTGTTCTTTGATTTTGAAATTAACAAATGCGCCTGTTGATTTACCAATCCAGTTTTCCTGTTGAAGTCTTACGTTCGGGAGGTAATCAACATCATTAAGCCCTTGTAACAGTTTATCAGCGTACTCTGTGATTCTGAGATACCATACTTCTTTTGTTTTCTGGATAATATCGCTATGGCATACGTCACATTTACCTCCTTGTGAATCCTCGTTCGAAAGAACTACTTTACAGCTGGGACAATAGTTTACCTGTGTTTTGTCACGGAATACAAGCCCGTTTTCAAACATTTTCAGGAAAATCCACTGAGTCCATTTATAGTAACCCTCTTCTGTTGTATCAATCACACGTGACCAGTCAAAAGAAAATCCTACAGTTTTGAGCTGTTGTGTGAATTTCTCAATATTCCTGTCCGTGACTACACGAGGATGAATATTTTCCTTGATAGCTGTATTTTCAGTCGGCAGACCGTACGCATCAAATCCTATAGGGAAAAGCACATTATAGCCTTCCATACGTCTTTTACGGCTTACAACTTCAAGACCTGAATAAGCCTTGATATGACCTACGTGCATACCGTGTCCTGACGGATACGGGAATTCAACAAGTGCATAGAATTTCTTTTTGCTATGGTCGTCAGAAGCCTTGAAAGTATCATTTTCTTCCCAGAATTTCTGCCATTTCGGCTCTACAGACTTAAAATCATATCTGTTCATTTTCATCATTCCTTTGTAAAAATATTGAATTTATTTGAAAAGCGATGATATTTCGCTCCATTTGTTTGTGAAATGTCCCTTTATATCGGCATTTGTCACGAGAAGTATTATTGCACCTACGTCAATAAAAGCCTCAATCAGGTAAATCAATGTACCCGGCAAATGAATTATATTATATAACATATGGCTTATCACCGGAATTGCAATCACAACAGCTGTTGCATAGTTAAGGTACTGTAATCCGCTAAACATCGCAAAAAAACATATTACTGCCAAAATCAGGTCGGTAATATTAAATCCTCCGCCGATAATCATATTGAGAACTGCTTTTACAATCAGATACGCACCGATTATAACAACAAAATTTCTTCCCTTTACGTTGTTAGTTTTCATTATTGCCCTCCTTGACAATAAGTCCGCTTATATCAATTTGTTCGCCGTCAGCCCATAAGCCTTCCAGTTTATAGAAATCCCTTGTATCTTTATAGAACGCATGGACGATAATATCGCCGTAATCAAGTATAATCCACGTATTACCTGTATCTGCCTCACGTCTTTCGGGCTCTATGCCTTGCTCCGAAAGCTGATACTCAACTTCATCGGCAAGGGCTCTTGTGTGAGTATTGCTTGTGCCATTTACAATGACAAAGTAATCGGCGAGAATTGTCAAATCTGATATTTTTATCGCCTGAATATCTTCGCCTTTTTTCTTGTCAAGTGTTTTTACAATAATTTCAAGTTTCTGCTGTTCAGTCATTTGATTTTTCCTTTCTATTTGGTATTTTCTCGTAAGGCGTAACATCAGGGTTTCTTACAGGTTCGCTTGAATCCTGTATTTCGTCAAGGCTTGCGCCTGTATCATCGTATGTTTCGTACTGATGTTCCGTCACAAGTTCAACTATTGCTGTATCATCTTCAGTCATTTTTTTCTGATACGGTCTGTAATATTTGTTAAGCAAATCTATTGTTTCCTGCTTATGGACTGAATAAACTGAATAGGCGTTGCCGTCAGCAGCATAGAAAACTGCATCTTCTCCCGGAACCATATTGACTTGTGCATTATCCATTGAAATTGTAGATGCAAAGTCGGCAATTTTACTCATATCGCCTATTGATAAATCAGTATACAATAAATCGTTGTCATATATTTCCTTGATGTAACTGTAAAGTTTCAGCCGTCCCTCATCTTCAATAATATTTGATAACTTATTCATTGCAGCAGCCATAAATCTGCGCTGATTCTGCACACGTCCTATGTCACCCTGTACCCATTCACGCCTGAACCGTATAAACCATACAGACTGATTACCGTCAAGCGTAACGTCACCTGCAGGTATTACTTTATCAGGTTCAAAGACAATCTCGTTGTCTATATGAATCGGTACACCGCCTATAATGTCAACTATATCAACAATATCGTCGCAAGTCGTTGTTACATACGCATCAATCGGTATACCGAAATTTTCCTGTACTGCATTTACTACACGCTGTATAGGCGGTTGTATTTCAGGATTACCCATTGTATAGATACTGTTGAATTTTTTAGTAACTGATGATGTGTAGTCAGGTAAACAAGTATCACGGGGTATCTGCAATATATTCAGTTTACCGTGACCTATGTCAAACTGAAATATCCACATTATATCTGTATTGTACTCATCAGGTTCAAATCCGAGAAAAAGCACGCTGTATTGACCTTCGACAAGCTGCGGTAAATCAAGTCCGTCATCGAAATCTTCAGGGACTGCTGTATTATCTATATTCAGCTTTTCAAGTACAGTTTCTTTGTTTAATTCGCCCTCTTTTGCAGCAGGTTTCTGATTCTTGAAAAGATTTATCAGCGAAATATTATTTCCGCCGTTTTCCGTATCAACAACAATCGGCATATTAAGCACAAGCGCAAAAATTATAACAATTGATGCTGTTATGGAAACAAATTTAATAATAAAGTCTTTTACCGAAAATGTGTTCTTATGTTTCCTGCTGTTATTTTTGGTATTCTTACTGCTTACAGATTGTTGCGGACGTTTTTTCTTAGGAGGGTGATTTTCGTGATGTACGCTGTCCGCACGCACAAGCGGTTTCAACGGTTTCGGTTTGGGCTTATTTCCTGTTGAATTATATCCATTCTTATCCATTTTTTGAATCCTCTTTTCGTTCCGTCATCAGTTTTAACTAATAGCAACCTCTAAAAACTTTTTTAATTTTTGTCAATGTAAAATAATGCTTGTTTTGTCGAAAATGAAAATTTTCAGAGATTTCTTGAGTTTTTATTCAACAAGGCGTGTGTAGAAATTATATCCCTCAACTGTACACACCGGGAGCATTCCGTTTTTCTTTATCACATCTTTTATTGAGAATCTCAATGCTTCAAGCATAGCCGTATTCAAGTCGCTGTATACAAATTTCCGCATTTTATCGACTTCTTTGTATGTTCTGTCAGCGGAAACAAGGTCAGCTAAATATACAATCTCCTCAATTTTAGACATTCCTGCCCTGCCTACTGTATGGAAACGGATTGAATTTATTATGTCAATATCCTCAACACCGAAAAAAGTTTTTACAAAATACGCTCCCGCAATAGCGTGCCACAATGAACGTGTTTCAAGTTCCTCACGGCATACAGTGAATCCGCTTTTAAGCACGAGTTTTTTCTGTTCAGCTCCGGGTAATTCCTTGCACACATCGTGCAAAAGCCCCGCAAAATAAGCCTTATCGGAATCATCACCGTACTTTTCAGCTATTTTACGGCATTCCGCCGCAACATTAAGCGAGTGCTGATACCTTTTCGGAGAAAGATTTTCTTTCAGATATTTCTTTTTTTCGTCAATATCGTAAAACAAAATTACTCACCTCGTCATTTATATAAATTATTCGATGTAATATATTGTACTACATTTTTTTCAAGATAGCAAGAGAATTTTTCATTTTTTACAATTTTTTTTCTTATTTCTGTAGAAGAAATTTCAAGTGGTTGTGCATTGCATACAATAATTTTGCCATATATTCTTAATTTTTGTGCTTTTTCTTCAAGTTCCTTTTTGTCACCGTTTTTCCGTGACACAACTGCAAGCGTTACTTCTTTCAGGATTTCTTCAAACTGATTCCACGTTTCAAAAATCATCAGCATATCACTTCCGACAAGCAGGAAAAGTTCATCGTTCGGAAACAATCGGCGAAATTCCCTCACTGTATATATAGTATAACTCTTTCGGCAGGATTTTATTTCGTAATCGCTGACATCAAGTTTCTCTGAAACTCTACACGCAAGCCTTAGCATTTCAAGTCTGTCGTCAGGCGGAGCATATTCAGCACTTGAACGGTGCGGACTTATCAATGACGGCACAAGATATATTTTGTCAAGTTCCAACTCGTCTATCGCTGATAACGCTAAGTGAATATGCCCATTATGCACGGGATTGAAACTTCCGCCGTAAATACCGATTCTCATTTTGGTATGTTCTCAATTACAGGCTCTTTCGGGTTACGCTTGAATAACACAAATCTTTTACCTATAACCTGTACTACTTCTGCACCAGTCTGCTCCGCAATTGCATCAGATGCTTCTTTTGCCGTCCAACCTGAATTGTCAAGCACTCGCAATTTTATGAGTTCTCTTTTGCGGAGTGCCTCATTTATTTCCTTGCACATCTGTTCAGTTACTCCGCTTTTGCCTATCTGGAAAATAGTTTCATATTCCGAGGCTATTCCCTTCAGATACGCACGCTGTTTACTTGTAAGCATTACCTCACTCACCTTTCTCTTTCAATTTTTTGTAAAGTTCTTTCAGGGCATTCCCTCTATGACTTATTTTGTTTTTCTCATCTGCTGTCATCTCAGCAAGCGTTTTCCCATTGTTATAGAGGAATACAGGGTCATAGCCGAAACCGTTTGTTCCACGCTCCTCATGACCGATTTCACCGACACATTTCCCCGATACCGTGAAATATTTTTCCGCATCGATATACGCTATTGTGCATTGAAAATACGCTCCACGGCTGTTATCGGGAATATCTTTCATTTCGGCAAGAAGTTTTGCACACTCCTGTCCTTTAGGAGCATATCTCGCTGAATATACTCCCGGTCTGCCGTCAAGTGATTCAACACATAATCCGCTGTCGTCCGCAATTACAGGGCATTTCACAATATCATAAACTGCACTCGCTTTAATCATCGCATTTTCGGCAAAAGTAACGCCGTTTTCTTCAGGTTCGCAGTCCGCACCTGCCTCACGTTGTGAAATTACTTCGATTCCGAGCGGTGCAAGTATTTCCCTTGCCTCACGGAGTTTATTTTCGTTGTTCGTTGCAAATACAATCTTATTCATCATCGTCATCACTGCCTTTCTTACCGAAAAGACGGCTGAAGAAACCTTTCTTTTTCTTCTTCTTTTCGGGTTCAGGTTCGGGTTCTGATTCTTCAGCTTGTTCAGGTTCAGTTTCTTCTGATTGTTCAGCCGATTCTTCAGCGTCAGCCTGTTCTTCTTCAGGCGTATCTTCAACCGAAATTACAGGCAATTCATCTATATCAGGTTCGGGGATTTCCTCAATATTCTGCTCTTCTTCGGGGAGTTCTGCCGTTTCTTCAGTTGCAGGTTCTTCTTCCGCAATTTCAGGCTCTGTAATTTCTTCTTCTTCAGATTCTTCTTCACTTTCAGCTTTTTCTGATAATTTTGCTTTCAGTTTTGCCTCGTCAATATCAAACAGCGCATCAACAAACATACGACTGTCAAACGGCTGTAAATCGTCGATTTTCTCGCCTACGCCTATGAGTTTTACAGGTATGCCGAGTTCATTTTTAATTGATATAACTATTCCGCCCTTTGCTGTACCGTCAAGTTTCGTCAGGACAATACCTGTAATCTGCGCTGTTTCATTGAATAATTTCGCCTGATTTACCGCATTCTGTCCTGTTGTCGCATCAAGCACAAGAAGTATTTCCCGTGAACAGTCACCTGCTTTACTGTCAATAATCCTGTTGATTTTACGGAGTTCCTCCATAAGATTCTTCTTGTTATGAAGTCTGCCCGCTGTATCAATTATAACAACGTCACAATTACGAGCTTTTGCGGCTTCAAGCGAATCATATACAACTGCTCCGGGGTCACTTCCCTCCGAATGCTTTACTATGTCAACTCCTGCACGCTCCGTCCACACTTGTAACTGGTCAATTGCTGCCGCACGGAATGTATCAGCCGCCGCTACAAGTACTTTTTTACCCTCCTGCTTGAATTGGTGGCACATTTTGCCGATTGTAGTTGTTTTGCCGGCACCGTTTACGCCTATGACCATTATTACAGCAGGGGATTTTTCGAGGTCAAGACCCGTATCTTCTCCCATTATCTCCGAAATTACTTCGTAAATGAGTTCCATTATGTCGTTAGGATTTGTGATTCCTCTTTCTTTGACTTTTTTGCGTACTCTGTCGCATATTTCTTCCGAAGTTTCAACGCCCATGTCACTCATTATCATTTGTTCTTCGAGTTCTTCAAAAAGTTCCTCGTCTATTTTCGTAAATGAGTTGAAAATCCTCTGTAATCCGCCTAAAAAGCTATCTCTTGTTTTCCTCAAGCCCTCTGCAATTTTAGTAAAAATTCCCATAAATTCCTCCGTTTACTGTATATCTGCTATATCTTCCTGAAAATCAACCTGTTCCATTTTCAGCAGTTTCGAAATGCCGTCCTCCTGCATTGTAACTCCGTAAAGAACATTTGATTCTTCCATTGCACTTCTTCTGTGCGTGACAAGTACAAATTGTGTCGTATCCGTGAATTTTTTTAGATACTGCGCATATTTCCTTACATTTACTTCGTCAAGTGCCGCATCTATTTCGTCAAGAATACAAAATGGTGCAGGACGTAATTTCAGGATTGCAAAATATATTGCTATAGCTACAAATGCCTGTTCTCCGCCTGAAAGCGATATGAGATTCTTTATCACTTTCCCCGGAGGCGCAACGCTTATCTCAATCCCCGATTCAAGGACGTTTTCGGGGTCTGTCAGTATAAGTTCCGCTTTTCCTCCGCCGAAAAGTTCCGTGAAAATTGATTTGAAATTTGAATTGATAATACGGAAATTCTCTCTGAAAATCCTTTCCATATCATTCATAAGATTGTCAATTATTTTTTCAAGTTCAGCTTTTGAATTACGCACGTCCGCAAGCTGAACCGACATAAATTCATACCGTTCTGATACTTCCCTGTACTCGTCTACCGCATTGACGTTCACACTGCCTAATGCACGTATTTTGTTTTTAACAGCTGACAATTCAGCCTGTACAGGTATAATATCATCAATTTTTTCAGCTGTCTGCAACGCTTCTGAATAAGTGAGTTCATACACGTCAAGCATTTGCTGTATAATCGCATCGTAATCGTGTACAGCTGATTCACGGCGTTCTTCAAGACGTGTGATTTCCCCTGAATACTTCTCTTTAGCATCGTTCAGCTGTTTCAAGCCTTTCTGGACTTCATTCACAAGGCGGTTCTGTTCCGTGTGCATATTCTGGTAACGTTGAATTTCAGCCATATACAGACCTGAATTATTTTTCATGTTGTCAAGTTCAGTTTTCAGCCTTATGATTTCAGCCTGTTTTTCCTCGATTTTCTGTTTTTGCCTTGCGATTTCCTCCTCGAAATATATGTTACCGTTGTTCAGCGTTTCGAGTTCGGACTTTATGCGTTCAGTTTCATTTTCCTGCGACTGTATATCTTTTGAAAGTTCAGCGTCACGTATTTTAATCGCCGATATTTTCTGTAGCAATTCAGCACGTTCAATGCGGAGATTCTCACGTTTTATGCGGTATTCGTCAAGATTTTTTTCTGTAATGCCGATTTGTATTTCAGTTTCTTCAGCCGACTTTTCAGCCGATTTTACAGCGTTTTCAGCTGAAGATATTTTTTCTTCCGATTCAGCTATCAGTCTGCCTGAATTTTCTTTTTGTGCCGTGAGCTGATTCACAAGCGAATACAAACTCGAAATTTCAGCGTTCAGGCGGACTTCTTCGGATTCGAGTTCCCTTAATTCAGATTTAGCCGACCCCGTATCATATCTCAATTTTTCGGATTCCGCACGGAATTTCTCCATTTTTGTGCTGAGTTCATTCTGACGTACTGTCAATACGCTGATTTCATTTTCAAGCGTTTCTATCTCGTTCTTACGTGTGATTATTCCGCCTGATTTCTGCGCTGAACCGCCTGTAAATGAACCGCCTGCATTTATTACCTGCCCGTCAAGCGTTACAATCCTGAATCTATAACCGTATTTCTTTGCGATAAGCGTTGCCGAATCAATGTCTTCAGCTATAACAATACGTCCGAGGAGCGATTTTATAATACCGTTGTATTTTTCGTCGCATACTGCTAATTTATCAGCCATTGCAACAAATCCGTCGCATAAATCAACACCGTTTTCACGGAAATCACTGCCTTTGACCGATGTTATCGGCAAAAACGTTGCTCTGCCGCCCTTTTGTTCTTTCAGGAAACGTATACAGCGTTTAGCGATGTCCTCATTTTCGACTATAATATTCTGCATTGCTCCGCCGAGAGCTGTTTCAATCGCAACCGCATACTGCTGTTCAACGTTGATATTTTGAGCGACTGTCCCTGAAATACCGCTGATTCTGCCTTGCTTTGACGCTTTCAGAATCTGCTTTACACTTCCGGCGAAACCCTCCATATTATTTTCGAGGTCAATGAGAATTTTCTGTCTTTGCTGATTATTTTTCAATTCATACAAATTTTTTTCAAGTTCAGCTTTTGTATTATCAAAATTTTCTTTGCGTAACTGATATAACTTTTCAAGCCCCGTGATTTTATTGACAAGTGCTGATTTTTCGGCGGTATTTTTTTCGACAGCCTGCTGATTTTCATTGATTTTACTGCTATATTCAGCTATTGATTTTTCTATGTCAATATTCCCCGAAAGTATTTCATCAAGACGCTTTTTTTCTGTTGAAATTGTCTGCCGAGCTGATTCCGCACTGAATCTGTACTCACTTTGTTTTATGCGCAGACTGTTTATATCACTGTTCGCCTTGTCAAAAAGTTCGCCCATACGTTGATTTTCAGTTTCAGCTTTTTCGAGTTCCGCCGAAATATCCGCAATTTCTTTTTCAAGTTGTTTTTTCTGTTCTTCAAAAGAACTGATTTTCTTTTCAATATCCCTGATTTTACGCTGATAATTACGCTTTGTTTCTTCGGATTTCAAAATACTTTGCTCTGCATTTTTAACAGCCTCATTGCAGTGTACTATATCATTTTCGCAGACAGCTATATCAGATTTTTTCTGCGAAGATTCCTGTTCTTCAGCAATCATTTTCCGACGGATTTCATCTGATTTCATACTGCATTCCTGCATTTTCCTGTAACATTCCTGCAATTTCACTTCTTCATTCTGAATAAGATTCTCTGTATTTTCGTATTCAGTTTTTGCGGAAAGTATCCCCAAATCAAGTTCATTTATTTTACTTTTGAGCCCGTCAATCTGATAAATCCATACAGATATTTCAAGTTTCCTGCGTTCTTCTGAAAGTTTAATGAATTTCTGTGCCTTTTCCGCCTGAATTTTCAACGGTCCTACACGGCTTTCGAGTTCCGAAATAATATCGTTCAGTCTTACAAGATTATCCTCAGTCGCTGATAACTTGCGTTCAGCCTCTGATTTTTTATAGCGGAATTTCGATATTCCTGCGGCTTCCTCGAAAATATCACGCCTTTCACTGCTTTTTGCCCCGACAATTTCAGCGATACGTCCCTGACCTATGATTGAATAACCGTCACGTCCTAAGCCTGTATCCATAAAAAGTTCGTTTATATCTTTCAGCCTGCACGATTTCCCGTTAATTGAGTACTCGCTGTCACCGCTTCTGTACAGTTTCCTTGTGACCGATACTTCGTCGCCCATATCAGCAAGCCTGTTGTCAGAATTGTCAATATTAAGCGTTACAGCAGCAAATCCCATTGGTTTTCTTGTAACAGTACCGGAAAAAATAACGTCCTCCATTTTATTGCCACGGAGAGTTTTAGTTGATTGTTCGCCCAATACCCAGCGGACAGAATCACCGATATTACTTTTTCCGCTGCCGTTTGGACCTACTACCGCCGTAAGCCCTTTATCAAAAGTAAGGCTTATTTTATCGGGGAAAGATTTGAACCCCTGTATTTCAAGTGATTTAAGGTACACAAATTCACCTCCTCAATTCAACTTCATATTTTGCGATATTTTCATCGCCTGTAATTTTTATGCAGATTCCCTGTTTTTTGAAATAATTGATATTTGATTTATTCTGACCTGTTGCCTTGCTGATACAGGACGGATTGACCGCAAAAATATAGTTTTTTTCATTGCTGTTGATTTTGCATTCAATTTTCCGCCTGTAAATTTTATTTTCGCACAATTCACGGAAAGCAGGGTGATAGAATCCTCCAATCATATCATTTTCAACAAATTCACTCGCATGAAGTCCGCATTTTATTACTTTTATGCCGATATTTTCAAATTTTTCAAGAAATTCCGACGATATATCAAGAACAGTTTCAAAATCAAACGGCTTGTATTCTCCCGATAAGTAAAGTTCCCCAAGTTTCGTATTTTTAAGGATTACAACGGGATATATTCTTACTGTATCGGGGTGAATATTTTTTATCGCTGAAAACGTCTGATATTCGCTGTCAATCGTGCTTTTGTAAAGCCCAATCATCATTTGCAAGCCGAGTTCAAAACCGTATGATTTGATTAAATCGCTTGACTTGTAAACGTCTTCAGCAGTATGACCACGTTCATTTGATTCAAGTACAGTATCAGACATTGACTGCGCTCCGAGTTCGATTGAAGTAACACCGTATTTCCTCAGTATATCGAGTATTTCGGGAGTTATGCAGTCGGGGCGTGTAGAAATGCGTATTCCTTTGAATTTACCGTTGCCGATAAATTCATACGCTGATTCAAGCAGTTCAATCATATAATTTTGCGGTATTGCCGTGAAACTCCCTCCGAAAAATGCGATTTCAGTGCATTCAGGCGATTTTATTTCACTCAGTGCCTTTGTGCAGATTCGCTGTACATCGTCCTTTGCAGGAGCTTTCTGAGTTCCGCTGATTGTGTGCTGATTACAGAAACTGCACATATGCGGACAGCCTATATGCGGTACGAAAATCGAAATATTAGCGTGTTTCATAGCCCATAAGCTCCAGAGCTTCTTTTGCGGCAAGCTGTTCAGCTTCTTTTTTACTCCGACCCTTACCTTTGCCGATTACCTGCGAATTAAGCATAACTTCAACGACAAAACGCTTGTTATGGTCAGGACCTTCCTCGCCTATGAGAACATACTCAACTTTTTCTTCAGGATTTTTCTGTACGACTTCCTGCAATACCGTCTTGAAATCCTTGAATGCCAATTTTGCGCTATGTTCCAAATCTTCGGGCATAAATTTAAGGATATGTTTTCTTGCCGGCTCAATTCCTCCGTCAAGGTATATTGCGGCAATTACAGCCTCAAATGCGTCCGCAAGAATAGAGGGTCTTTCACGTCCGCCTGTATTTTCCTCGCCTTTGCCGAGCAAAAGAAAATCCCCAAGATGAATTTGTTTCGCAAAAATATGCAAACTTTTTTCGCATACGAGAGATGCCCTTAACTTCGTCAAATCGCCCTCCGCAACGTTTACAAGTGTAGTATACAGATATTCCGATACAACTATTGAAAGCACGCTGTCACCGAGAAATTCAAGACGTTCATTGCTGCCGGACGGTATTTTTCTTTCATTCGCATACGACGAATGAGTAAAAGCGTTTTCAATAAGTTTCCTGTTATTGAATTTATAGCCTATAATTCCCTCAAATTTTTCAATATTATTCATTTTACTGCTCCTTTTCGGAAAGAATTTTAACATAATTTCCGATAGAATCTATAACTTTCCCGTCAATGCATTTTTTTGCTTGTTTTATTGCATTGAAAAAAGCCTTTGAATCCGAACTCCCGTGAGCTTTTATGACAGGTTTCCTCAATCCCAACAGCATTGAACCGCCTGTTTCACGATAATCCATCTGCGCCTTTAAGCCCTTGATTTTCCTGATTGAAAACAATGCGCCGATTTTCCCTGTACCTGAATAAAGCCACTTCATTTTTTGGGAGAAAAACGAACCCATTCCTTCATATAATTTCAGCACGATATTTCCGGTGAATCCGTCCGTAACAACAACGTGACAAACACCTTTAGGCAAATCTCTTGCTTCAACGTTACCAACAAAATTCAGTCCTGATTGTTGCAATAATTTGTATGATTCTGTTTCAAGTTCCCTGCCTTTAGTATCTTCCGCACCTATGTTGAGAAGTGCAACTTTCGGCTTTTTTACGCCCATTACACGTTCCATATAAGCACTTCCCATAATTGCAAACTGCACAAGCATTTCGGGACGGCACTCAGTATTTGCGCCTGCATCAAGTAAAATGAAATTACCTTTATCAGCAGGCAAAACAGGTGCAGGAGCAATACGTTTTACGCCTTTGATACGTTTCACAATAAAAGTCGCACCCATAACTAATGCGCCCGTACTTCCTGCTGAAACAAATGCATCACCTTTACCGTCAGCAAGCATTTGCATTCCGATAGCCATAGAAGTATTTTTCCCTGATTTCATGATTTCTTTCGGCTCGTTATGAATATCAAACACTTCACTTGTGTGGATAATTTCTGTTTTGTCGAGATTAACACCGTTTTCTTTGGCACATTTGTTTATTATTTTTTCATTGCCTGTCAGAATAATTTTCACACCGAGTTCATTTACAGCACGTTCACAACCTTTTATTACTTCCAACGGTGCATTATCACCGCCGAACGCATCAACTATTACTCTCACCAACTCTGTTCAGCTCCTTTTTAAGTGCATTTACAGCACGTTCAGCATATGCACTGTATTTTTCTTTTTTGTCACGGATTCTTTCACCTATATCGGGCAAAATACCCATATTTGCGCCCATAGGCTGGAATTTCCCTGCATTGAATTTATCGCTTATATAGTTCGCCAATGCACCAATCATTGTTTCACGGGGTAAATTAAGAGGTTCAAGTCCGAGAATTTTTCTTGCTGCTGATATTCCTGCTACAATTCCGCTTGATGCTGATTCCATATAGCCCTCAACGCCTGTAATTTGTCCCGCAAAATAAATATCAGGATTTGTACGCATTGAAAAATCACTGTTGAGATTTTCGGGCGAATTTATAAAAGTATTCCTATGCATAACGCCGTACCGCATAAATTCAGCGTTTTCAAGTCCGGGTATCATGGAAAATACACGTTTCTGTTCTCCGAATTTTAGATTTGTCTGGAATCCCACAAGATTGAAAAGTGTAGCCTCTTTATTTTCACGCCGTAACTGCACAACTGCATAAGGTCTTTTGCCTGTACGCTTGTCAATTATTCCCACAGGTTTCATAGGTCCGAAACGCATTGTATCTTCTCCACGTGAAGCGAGTACTTCAATCGGCATACAGCCCTCATATACGCTGAAAGGGTGCGTTTCAAAATCTTTTAACTTAACACGTTCAGCAGTGATGATTGCCTTGTAAAATGCAAGGTATTCTTCTTTATTCATCGGGCAATTGATATAGTCAGCATCACCTCTGTCGTACCGTGATGCAAAAAATACTTTGTTTTTGTCAAGGCTGTCGTAAGTTACAATAGGAGCTGCCGCATCATAGAAACTAAGTTCCTCATTGCATAAATTTTTAACTATATCAGCAATTGCACCGTTGGTAAGCGGACCTGTTGCAATTATATTTATTCCGTCAGGCAACTCCGTGACTTCTTTTTCAACTACTTCAATCAGTTTGTTATTTTTAATTTTCTCCGTGACACTGTCCGAAAATTTTTCACGGTCAACTGCTAAAGCTCCGCCTGCATCAACAGCATTTTCTTTTGCGCAAGGCACTGTAAGCGAGCCGAGAAGTTCCATTTCCGCCTTGAGAAGTCCCGCCGCTGATTCAATTCTCATTGCTTTCAGTGAATTTGAACATACAAGTTCAGCAAAACCGTTGTATTTATGTGCAGGACTGAATTTTTGCGGTTTCATCTCGTAAAGACGGACTTTTATCCCGTACCGTGCAACACTCCATGCGGCTTCGCAACCTGCCAGACCTGCACCGATTACATTTACAGTGATACTCATTTTTTCAGCTCTCTTTCGTATCCGCAGCCCTCATTTTCACATAGCAGTTTTCCCGATTTACCGCCTTTGTTGAAAAGAGTTTTCTGACATTGCGGACAGCGTTCATTTGTAGGGAGATTCCATGTCATAAAATTGCAGTCAGGGTAGCCGCTGCAACCGTAAAAACTCCTGCCTTTTTTGGACTTTTTCAACAACATTTTTTTACCGCATCTTGGGCATTCGCCGTCCACGGGAGTAACAAGTTGTTTTGCGTTTTTGCATTCGGGGAAACCGGGGCAAGCGAGGAATTTACCGTATTTCCCGAACTTTATAACCATATTCCGCCCACAAAGTTCACATATTTCGTCAGTTTCTTCAGTCGGTAATTTTACACGCTTGCCCTCCATAGCCTCTTCAGCTTTCTGCAAATCAACCGAAAATCCCTCATAGAATTTTTCAAGCGTTTCAACCCAATTTTTTGAGCCTTTTTCTATTTCATCAAGACTGTTTTCCATATCAGCAGTGAATTTTGCGTCAACAATTCCCTTGAAATGTTCCCTCATCAGTTTTGTAATTATTTCGCCAAGACTTGTTGGTTTTAACTGTTTCCCGTCGTGTTCAACATATTGTCTTGTTGTAATCGTAGAAATTGTCGGAGCGTACGTACTCGGTCTGCCTATACCGTTTTCCTCCATAGCCTTTATAAGCGATGCCTCTGTATACCTCGGAGGAGGTTGCGTGAAATGCTGATTTCCCTCTATTGACTTGAGTTTCAGCTTATCGTTTTCCGAAATCGGCGGAAGTACTTTCTTTTCAATGTTTTCCTCATCGCCTGATTCTCTGTACAGCACCATAAATCCGTCAAATTTCACGGAATATCCCGATGCCCTGAAAATACAGCCGTTCGCCTCAATATCGACTGAAACTGTATCAAGAAGTGCGTTTGCCATTTGACTTGCGATAAATCTTGACCATATGAGTTCGTACAGCTTATACTGTTCGCTTGTGAGGTCTGCTTTTACTCTTGCCGGCGTGAGTTCGGGAAGTGAGGGTCTTATAGCCTCGTGCGCATCTTGCGCATTGCTTTTAGTCTTGTAAACTCTCGGTTTTTCGGGGAGATAATTTTTGCCGTAAGCAGTTTCAATATATTTTGCAGCAGCTGTTTTTGCCTCGTCTGAAACTCTCAGGCTGTCTGTTCTCATATAAGTTATAAGTCCGACTGCGCCTATACCCTTAATATCAACGCCCTCATACAGTTCTTGTGCAACTTTCATTGTGCGCTTTGAATTAAAGCCGAGTTTTCT
>CANQJV010000021.1 GCA_947624295.1 uncultured Ruminococcus sp.
TTAACTTTGTCTGATACTCATTATATATATTTTATATATCATTATATCATTTTACAAGAAAGTGAGGCTGATAACCAGTGAACGAAAACAACACCAATCTCAAAAAAGCAGGCAGAAATTCATCTGCCAAATCAGGTACTACAAAAAGAACATACAGGAAAAATACTCCTGAAGCCGAAAAGACTGTTCCTGCAACTGAATCAACTGTACCTGCTGTAAAAAATTCAACTAAAAATTCAACCAAAAAATCTGAACCAAAAGAATCAACTAAACAAAAACGCTCCTCAAAAGACAAGGAAACTCGTAAAACTCCCGTCCGCATTATCCCGTTAGGCGGACTTAACGAAATAGGCAAGAATATGACTGTATTCGAATGCAGTAACGATATGTTTATTCTTGACTGCGGACTTGCTTTCCCTGACCCCGATATGCCGGGCGTTGACATCGTTATCCCCGATTTTACTTACGTCGAAAGAAATATCGACAGATTAAGAGGTATTGTAATTACTCACGGTCACGAGGACCACATAGGCGGTCTTGCTTATCTGCTTAAAAGACTTGACAGAAAAGTGGATATATACGCAACTAAACTCACTATGGGTCTTATTGAAGGCAAATTCGCTGAGGCTGAAGTATTCAACGCAAATCTGCACGTCCTCAAACCTCGCCAAACTGCCAATATGAACTGTATGTCCGTTGAATTCGTAAAGGTCAACCACTCAATCCCCGATGCTGTAGGTATGGTGATACACACTCCCGCAGGCATTATTATCCATACGGGCGACTTCAAAATCGATTTTTCGCCGATTGACGGGGAAATAATTGACCTCGCATATTTTGCGGAAGTTTCAGCAAAAAAAGGTGTACTTGCACTTATGGCTGATTCCACAAACGCTGAACGCCCCGGATATACGCACTCCGAAAAAACAGTGGGCGAATCATTTGACCGTCTTTTCCGTCAGGGTGAGGGTAAAAGAATTATCATCGCTACTTTCTCGTCAAATATTCACCGTGTACAGCAAATTATAAATTCAGCGGTGAAATATAAGCGAAAAGTCGCTATACTCGGCAGAAGTATGGTGAATGTAATCAATACGGCTATTGAACTCGGCTATCTGAATGTCCCTGAACACCTCTTGATTGACGTTGAAATGATGTCCATGTACGAAGCAAGAAAAATTGTACTCATTACAACGGGAAGTCAGGGCGAACCTATGTCCGCTCTCACAAGAATGGCTATGAATGACCATAGAGATGTTTCTATTTCGCCGAATGATTTTATTATAATTTCCGCTACACCTATTCCCGGAAATGAAAAGTATGTCACACGTGTTGTAAACGAACTCATGAAAGCAGGTGCTGAAGTCATATACGAAACAATGTATGAAGTACACGTTTCAGGTCACGCTTGTCAGGAGGAACTTAAACTAATTCACGCACTTACAAAACCTAAGTTTTTCATTCCGGTTCACGGCGAATACAAACATCTCAAAAAACACGCTGATATTGCTATGCAAATGGGTATGGACAAAGACCATATCATTATTGCGGAAAACGGAAATGTAATCGAAACAGACAGCCTGACTATGAAAGTTGTATCACAAGTGCCGTCAGGACGTATTCTTGTTGACGGTACAGGTGTCGGCGATGTCGGAACTGTTGTTCTCCGTGACAGGAATCATCTTTCACAAGAAGGTATTGTTGTAGTAGTCATCTGCCTTGAACGCAGTTCAAACAAGCTGAGCTCAAAACCTGAAATCATTCCACGAGGCTTTGTTTATGTGAAAGAATCAGAAGAACTTTTAGACGGCGCAAAACGATGTCTTTCCGCAATGCTCCATAAATGTTCGTATTCAGAAATGAAAGAGTGGAATACACTTAAAGGCAAAATCCGTGATTGTATATCAGATTATTTCTACCAGCAGACAAAACGCAGTCCTATGGTTTTGCCGATTATTATGGAAACATGACATATATCAGGCTGATACCGCACAAAATTTTTCAAATAAATATTTGTAAGAGTTAACAATAATGCAAGCATTTCAACGCTGATTTTGTGCAGTATTGCTTCAACATAAACATAGGTTTCCGAAAGGAGTCTGAAGAAGTGAAAAAGAAATTTCCGGCGGTATTTTTTACACTTGTAACCGCTATCCTCATCTGCCATATATTTGTTTCGCTTATGCTTTACAAGTATAACAGTACTTACGGGCTTATCGGAATTGTATCTGCAATAATGCTTATAACTGTACTGGTGATTGTTTCCGTACTCTACTCAAGAAATTTTATACGCCATATATTCAGAATGAACAATCATCTTGAAAATTCCGCTGCCGATTATATGAATAATCTTCCTGCACCTGTTGCTGTTATAAACGAGGACAGAAAGTTTGTATGGTATAACCAGAGTTTCTCCGACAAAATAAGCCGTGGATATGACGTTTTCGGGCTTGATTTCGAGGAATATGTGAAACTTGACCTTGATTTGCTTATGTCGGGCGGTACTCCCGTATGCCGTATAAATGGTGCTGTATATAATACCGTATGCGAAAAATTTGAGGAGAATGATATTTCTTTTCTTATAATTTATTTCCACGACGAAACCGAATATTTCAATCTCAAACAGAAAAGCGAGGCATCTCACCCGAATGTAGTCATTCTGAATATTGATACTTATGACGAAATTATGCAGAATGCCAAGGAAAGTGAAAAAGCACAGGCTTCCCTTGAAATCGAACGGCTTATTGAGCAGTTCATGAGCAGTACAAACGGTTTTGTTAAAAAAACTTCTCAAAATACGTTCTATGCTGTAATTGAACAGCGTCATCTTGATGAGAAAATTCGTGATAAATTCAAAATCCTCGATTTGGCAAGGAATATAAAAATCGCCGGAAAATATCCGCTTACTTTTTCAATAGGTATAGGGCAAGGTGCGGATTCACTCGCCGAAAGCGAAAAAATTGCACGCCAATGTCTTGATATGGCTTTAGGACGTGGCGGTGACCAAGCTGTCATAAAATCTGATAACGGCTACCACTTTTTCGGCGGAGTTTCAAAAGGCGTTGAAAAAATGTCAAGGACGAAAACAAGAGTTATCGCCAATGCAATGCAGGATATTATTATGAACTCCGACAAAGTTTTCATTATGGGACACCGTTTCGGCGACCTTGATTCAGTCGGCTCATCATGCGGTCTTGCAGGTGCATTGCGTATACTCGGGAAACCCGTGTACATTGTCGTAAACAGAAAAGCTAACCTTGCTACGAATCTCATTGACCGTGTGGAGGCGCAGACAGACGAAAAACTGTTCATTTCGCCTGAGAACGCTGTTAATTCAGTCGGCGACAATGATTTGCTTATAATCGTTGATATTCACAACACGGACTGCCTTGAGAGCTACGAACTCTATGAGAAAATGAAAAAATCAGTCGTTATTGTTGACCATCACCGCCGTGCTGTCCGTTCAATCGAAAACGCCGTTATATTCCACCACGAACCGTACGCCTCATCTGCCTCCGAAATGGTGACCGAAATTATCCAGTACTTCAGGTTCACAAGCGACGAAAAACTCCCCGTATACTATGCGGAAGCCCTGCTTGCCGGAATAATGCTTGATACGAAAAGTTTCGTAATGCGTACAGGTGTGCGTACTTTCGAGGCGGCGGCATTCCTGAAAAAACTCGGTGCTGATACAGTTGCCGTGAAACTCCTTTTCTCAAATTCATTCGAGGCTTACAAAAACCGTTCACAAATCGTTTCAACGGCTCAGATACATAATAATTGCGCAATAGCTGTAGCTGATTTCGAATGCGATGACATAAGAATAGTCGCACCGCAGGCTGCTGATGAACTCCTCGGCATTACAAACGTCGATGCATCGTTTGTTATTTACAAAACAGGCGAAATCGTGAATATATCAGCCCGTTCACTTGGTGCGGTCAATGTACAGATTATTATGGAAACTCTCGGCGGAGGAGGTCACCAGAGTATGGCGGCTGTTCAGCTTAAGGATACAAGTATCAGCGAATCGTTTAATCTTCTCGTTGATGCTATTGATAAAAGAAATGATGATATTTCATCATCTGAAAATAAATAAAAAAGAGGTATTTATTATGAAAGTTATTTTTATTAAAGATGTAAAAGGTTCAGGAGCAAAAGGTGAAGTCAAAAACGTTGCTGACGGCTACGCAAGAAATATGCTTTTACCTAAAGGTCTTGCTGTAGAAGCTACTCCCGCTAACCTCAACAAACTTGAGGGTCAGCAGTCCTCCGAAAAGCATAGGATTGAAACTGAAAAGAAAACTGCTCAGGAATACGCTGAAAAAATCAATGACAAAAAAGTCGTAGTCAAGGCGAAAGCAGGTTCAAATGACCGCCTTTTCGGTTCAGTGACTGCCTCACAAGTTGCCGACGCAATCAATGAACAATTTGATATAAAAGTTGACAAAAAGAAAATTTCCCTCAATACCGATATTAAAAATTTCGGGACATATTCCGCTGTTATCAAGTTCTACACCGGTATATCGGCGAAAATTGATGTTGAGGTTATACAGGGATAATGGATGATAAAAATTTTGACTTATCTCCGGCAGACCTCCCTTACAGTATCGATGCAGAACAATCGATTATAGGCGCAATTATTTCAAATTCGGCAATTATGCCGTCTGTTATCGAAAAAATAAAACCTGAATATTTCTATAACGAAAATTTATGTAAAATATATAAACTTCTTCTCACAATGTTCACAAGCGGTTCGCAAATCGACATAATCACCGTACTTAACGAATCAGAAAAGCTCCATATATTTGAAAATCAAAATGAGGGACGGCGTTTTTTCAAAGGAATTGCAGATACATTGCCCTCAAGCAGACATATTGATTCATACTGCAATATTATTTCAAATAAATATATGATAAGAAGTCTTGGATACGTTGCGAAAAGTATCCTTGATGAAATACAGAGCGGTGAACAAGATGCACAACTTTTGCTTGATTCCGCTGAACAGAAAATATATGACATAAGACAAGGACGTTCAGTGAACGGTCTTTCACCGCTTTCCGATGCCGTTCTTGAGGCTTATGACAGGCTTGGTAAACTTTCAGGCGAGGACAGAGAAAAATATCTCGGCGCAAGAACAGGATTCAAACAGCTTGACAATATAACAACGGGTCTTAATAAATCAGACCTTATCATTATCGCCGCACGCCCCGGAATGGGAAAGACTTCATTTGCTATGAATATCGCAAAAAATGTTGCAAAATCAACTGAAAAGGACGTTATTATATTCAACCTCGAAATGTCAAAGGAACAACTTGCAACACGTATGCTTTCAACAGAAGCAAGAGTTGAATCAAGCTGTCTGAGAAATGGCAGAATACAGACAAATCAGTGGACTGACCTTGCAACAGGTGCCGCATATCTGAGTGTTCTGCCTATATTTATCGATGATACCGCAAGTCAGACTGTACAGCAGATGAAAGCAAAATTAAGACGTGTGAAAAATCTCGGTCTTATTATTATAGACTATCTCCAGCTTATCAGCTCTAATTCAAATTCAGATAACCGTGTTACTATTGTATCTGAAATAACACGTCAGCTTAAAATCATGGCAAAGGAACTCAATGCACCTGTAATACTTCTTTCACAATTGAACCGTGCTGTTGAGGGACGTAACGATAAAAGACCATTGCTGTCCGATTTGCGTGAATCCGGTTCAATTGAACAAGATGCCGATATAGTTCTTTTTCTGTACCGTGATGCCTATTACAACAAAGAAAGTGAAAAGAAAAACATATCTGAATGTATTGTAGCTAAAAACCGCCACGGTGAATTGGGTACAGTAACACTGATATGGAACGGTCAGTATACGCTTTTTGCTGACCCTGAAAATGATACTCCTCCCGATGAATAAAAAATATGATTGATAGAATTTATGAATTTGTAAAAAAATATAATATGCTCTCGTGTGGTGATATTGTCGTATGCGGATTATCAGGCGGTGCAGACAGCGTATTTTTGCTTAATATGCTTTGCAGACTGCAAAACAGGCTTGATATTACAGTAGAGGCTATCCACGTCAACCACAATCTGCGTGGCAGTGAAAGTGACCGTGATGAACAATTCTGCCGTGATTTATGCCGGAAACTCAATATACCGTTTACAGCTGTTTCGTGCGATGTCAAAGGCTATGCGGAAAAAAATTCGCTTTCTTGTGAGGAATCCGCAAGAATATTGAGATATAATATTTTCAGGGAATACTCCTCTGGGAAAAAAATTGCAACAGCACATAACGCTGACGATAATCTTGAAACGGTCATTCATAATCTTATCCGTGGGACAGCTCTCAAAGGGCTGACGGGAATACCTCCCGTGCGTGAAAATATAATCCGACCTATTCTGACAGTATCTCGCAAGGAAATTGAGGAATATCTCAGCGAAATCGGACAAAACTATGTTACAGACAGTACAAATCTTACGAATGACTACACAAGAAATAAAATCCGCCACAATATAATTCCGCTTATGAGGGAAATCAACGGCTCACTCATAGAAACGTCTGTTCGGTCAATTGATACGCTCAGAAGCGAAAATAATTTAATTGAATCGGAAGTCGACAATGCAGACGGTATTTTTGAGAATCCCGCTGAATATAATGAGGTAATCCGCAGAAGATATATTTCAAGGCTTTTAAGCAGAAAAAATCTCCCTGTTTCAAACAAACGGCTTACGGAGTGTGACAACGTCCTCGTAAACGGCGGAAAAATCAATATTTCAGGTGATATTTATTTTGTTTCGGAAGGGAAATCAGCAGGACTGAAAACAATAAGACCGCCTGAAACTGCCATAATCTCAAAAGAACTTGCAATCGGCGAAAATATTATTTTCCCTGACGCAAAACTTGTGTGCGAAATCATTGAATGTGATAATTCAATGAAAATTGATTTTGTTCATAAAAATTTAACATTTTATCTGCTGGATTATGATAAAATAATAGGTAGGGTTTTTGTCAGAAACAGGAAGTATGGCGATAAAATCCGACTGCACGGAAGAAATTTCACTTCTTCCGTAAAAAAATTGATAAATGAGAAAGTTCCTGAAGAAATCAGACGTTCCCTGCATTTCATCGAAGACGAAACAGGTACTGTTTTCGCCGAAAATATAGGCATCGCTGAAAGAGTTGCACCAGATGAAAATACAAAACGTCTGCTGAAAATCCAGATTATCAGGAATCAGATTGGAGAGTGTTGATTTGTCACCAAAAAAAAGCAAAGGCATCTTTACTTATATAATTATTGTTATACTGTCGATATTTTGCCTGTATTTCGTCATATCACAACTTTCAGACGATGTTGATGATACTGAATACACATCAATTATCAGCCATTTCGATAATTACGAAGTTTCCTACTATGAACTCGATTTAGGTTCGGGCGAACTGACTTATCAGTTGCGTGGAAGCCTTGACAAACAGACGTATAATGTGCCGAATGTAAACATATTCCTCAGCGATACCGAAGATTACCGCAGGGAATACAATAAGAAATATCCTGATGAACCGCTTGTGCAGAATTATATCAAAATTACCGACAGAACGTGGATTTATTCGCTTATTCCGGTTGTTCTGACTGTTGCATTAGGTATATTTATCCTCTATTTCATGATGAAACAGAGTGGCGGAGGAGGAAAATATAACTCTTTCTCTTTCGGTAAAGCTAACCTGAAAAATCTGACTGACGGTCGAAAAGCTACTTTTGACGATGTTGCAGGCGCAGACGAGGAAAAACAGGAACTTCAGGAAATTGTTGACTACCTCAAACACCCGAACAAATATTCCGATATTGGAGCAAAAATCCCGAAAGGCGTACTTCTGTTAGGACCTCCCGGAACCGGTAAAACGCTCCTTGCAAGAGCAGTCGCAGGTGAGGCAGGCTGTCCGTTTTTCCCGATTTCAGGCTCTGATTTCGTTGAAATGTTCGTCGGCGTAGGTGCATCAAGAGTCCGTGACTTGTTCGAACAAGCTAAAAAACACGCACCGGCTATTATATTCATCGATGAAATTGACGCTGTAGGCCGCCATAGAGGTGCAGGATTGGGCGGAGGTCACGATGAACGTGAACAGACTCTCAATCAGTTGCTCGTTGAAATGGACGGATTTGTTGGTAATGAGAGCGTTATTGTAATTGCTGCAACAAACCGCCGTGATATTCTTGATCCGGCACTTCTCCGTCCGGGACGTTTCGACAGACAAATTGTAGTGGGCTACCCTGATGTAAAGGGACGTGAGGAAATCCTGAAAGTCCATGCGAAAAATAAACCTATTGCTCCTGATGTTGATTTGAAGATAATCGCACAAACTACGCAGGGATTCACCGGAGCTGACCTCGAAAATCTCCTGAATGAGGCAGCACTTCTCGCAGCAAGAGCAAGCAGACAAGCGATTACTGAAAAGGATATTGAAGAGGCTACTATGAAAGTCATCGCAGGTCCTGAAAAAAAATCACGTATTGTCACGGAACACGACAAGAAAATTACCGCATATCACGAGGCTGGTCACGCTGTTGCCGCTTATAACCTCAAAACGCAGGACAAAGTGCATCAGGTCACAATAATACAGCGTGGTATGGCAGCAGGTCTTACTGTTACACGCCCTGATACCGATGATATGCACGTTTCCCGCAATACAATGCGTGAAAATATAGTAATGCTTCTTGGCGGACGTGTTGCGGAAGAACTTTTCCTTGACGATATATGCACGGGCGCATCAAATGATATTGAACGTGCTACGAATACAGCAAGAAATATGGTCACAAAGTACGGTTTTTCGAGTAAATTGGGTACTGTTGTGTACGGTTCCGACAATGACGAAGTATTCCTCGGTAAAGATTACGGTCATACACGCAATTACAGCGAAGAAATTGCATTTCAGATTGACTCCGAAGTTAAAAGTATTATCGAAAAGGCTTACAGTGAGTGCAGGACGATACTCGAAAATAACGCTGACAAAATTCACAAACTCGCAAGCTATCTCCTGAAATTCGAGAAAATTGACGGTGATGACTTCGAACGTCTTATGCAGGGTGAAGATATTGAGGAAGCAAAAGAATATCAGGCTATGCTTGAAAAAAATCCGGAGGAATCATAAATTCGAAGAATAGACTTCTTCGGAAACTGGTGTGTGACAAATGGTGAAATATTTTGTCGTAGGTCAAGGCAGACGACGAAAGCGTGCTGTCGCACGGTGAGGAGGATAACGCAGACATACGGCAAAAGATTTTATTAGGTGTTATGCATCAGTTTTCGAGGAAGTCTACTATTCCCGTGAGTTTTCTGCTCACGGGAAAAAATTTATTGACTTATGACGAATTTTGTGGTAAAATATATTATATTAAACTTTATTGCAAAAATTAACAAATGCAACAGAGTTCAGTATACTCAACCTCTATTGCAAATGTCAATAATAGTGTTGAATAAAATTTTTGTCAATCAAGGAAGAAACCTGAAAGCATACTGACGTATGGTGAAGGTTTCTGACGCAGAGTGATGAAAATTATATCAGCAATATTGCTGATATTTGTAATAGAGGGGAGTATGTATATTGCTAAAAGGAGTTTTCTATATGTCAAAAAATGAAATCAATTATATCTGGACCGACAAAAAACGTACAATTTTTGGCTTACCGTGGTCATTTACAAGATACTACCTCACTGAAACAAAACTTATAACTAAAACAGGTTTCCTTAACATAAGAGAAGACGAAATTGATTTATATAAAATAACTGACAAAAGCATTTCACGTTCTTTCGGGCAGAGAATGTTCGGGTGCGCTACAATTACAATCCATAGCAAAGATGTCGATACACCTGTAAAAAAAGTGGAGAGTATTAAAAATGTACGTCAGGTTTCAGAACTTATTGATAAACATATTAACATGATGCGTGACAAATACAGCATACGTGGCAGAGATATGTTTGATGTTCACAATGATTCATACGATGACAATGATACAGATTAAATTTTCCGGAGTGTTGAAATGATTTCATTTATAAAAGAAAAAATATCCGCATGGGATAAGCTGAAAGCAGAAACAAGACCTATTTTCATATACGGAATGGGCGACGGTGCATTGAAAATTATGTCGGTTTTCAGGGAAAAAGGTATCACTCTTTCCGGGATTTTCGCAAGCGATGACTTCGTAAGAGGTCACTCATTTCAAGGGTATCGTGTACACAAATTGTCCGAAATTGAGGAAATGGTTGATGATTTCGTCATAGTACTTGCATTTGCGGCAGGTTATCAGTCAATCGTTGACAAAATAACTGAACTCGCCGAGAAACACACTCTGTACGTACCCGATGTACCTGTTGCGGGCAATGGTCTTTTCACTTATGAATACTGCGTTGAAAATGCCGGCAAAATACAGCAAGTATATGATATGCTGTATGACGACTATTCAAGACGTGTGTACGCAAATATTATAAATTTCAAGATAAGCGGAGATATAAGTTACCTTGCAAGTGTCACAACTCCTAAATCTGAGATTTACAAGGAAATAATAAAGCCTCACCTCAATGAAACTTATATTGACTTAGGTGCTTACAACGGCGATACAATACAGGAAGTACTTGAATTTACAAGGGGTATATATACAGGTATATACGCTCTTGAACCTGACCGCAAGAATTTCAAGAAACTGACGAAATTTGTTGACGGTATGCCTCACGTTTTCACGTTCAATGCGGCAGCGTGGTGTGTTGATACGGAATTGCCATTTTCCTCGAAAGCAGGCAGACAATCCGCTATATGTGCAAATTCTGATACTATGGTACAAGCACGTTCAGTTGACAGCATACTCGCTAAACGGAGTGCTACTCTCATAAAAATGGACGTTGAAGGCTTTGAGCGTGAGGCGATATGGGGTGCGGCAAATACAATTGCACGCTATTCGCCACGCCTTATGATAGCCCTCTACCACCGCAACGAGGATATTTTTGACATTCCCCTGCTGATTAAGACGATAAATCCCGAATATAAGCTGTATATTCGTCATCAGCTCTATATTCCTGCGTGGGAAACTAATTTATATGCGACATTGTAAAAAAAATACAGGACTTCCTGAATTGGAAGCCCTGTTTATTTTAGTCATATCAGTAAACAAGAGTTACTGAAACAAGTCCGATTTCACCCCAGTAGCGGAAAAGTGTAAACTTATCCTGCGGATTTGTAATATCAAATTCAAGAGTGCATTTGTCTGTTACATCGTCTTGTGTATATGGGTTCTGGACAGTCCAGTTACCAAGAACAAACGTACCGTTAAATCCCCAACCCTTATTGCCGTCAAATTGTACAATAATTTTCGAGATTGAATTATAATCATAGTCAGCAAGTGAATATGATTCACCATACTTTACATCTGTAAGGACAACTGTTTTAACATCATCTGAATTTGTAGATGTTGTTGTAGTTACAGGAGATTTTGTTGTAGTTGTGGTGGTTGTGGTTGCTTTAGTCGTTGTAGTAGTAGGCTTAGTTGTCGTGGTAGTTGTTTTAGTAGTTGTGGTAGTAGGCTTAGTTGTCGTGGTAGTTGTCTTAGTTGTTGTCGTGGTTGCTTTAGTCGTTGTAGTAGTGGGCTTAGTTGTCGTGGTAGTTGTTTTAGTAGTTGTGGTAGTAGGCTTAGTTGTCGTGGTAGTTGCTTTAGTAGTAGTTTCTGTCTCTGTATCCCCTGTATAAAGAATAACTGACTCTAAATCAGTATCGCCATACCATTTATAAAGGGCAAGCGAATCGTAGTCCTTATCAAGATTTACAGTAAGCCTGTTATTGACAATTGAAGAAGTATCATAGTTATTCTGGAGTTCCCAGTTACCAAATACAGCACATCCACTCATTCCGTAAGGAGGTGTGCAGGTGAATACGAAAGATACTGCTGATATATTCTTATATGCTGAAATATCATAATTTTCGCCTATCTTAACATCATTGAGAACGATTTCAGAAGAATCGGACGGAACAGTCTGAACAGGTTTTGTAGTAGTTGCAGTTGAAGTTGTAGCTTTTGTGGTAGTTGTTGTAGTTTTTGTTGTGGTTGCTGTAGAAGTTTTTGTAGTGGTAGTAGTTGGCGGAACGGGCTTTTCAACATCGTTGACAGTACCGTTGAAATAAGTTTCCGTTAAAAGATTCGCCCAATGTTTACCCATACAAGCATAGCCGTTCTCATTCGGGTGACAACCGTCATCAAGACCTGTTTTCATATCAACAACGCTATTGACATCAGAGAAACAAATATTTGCACCTTCTGCCTGTTTTTCGGTAACAAGAGCTTCTACATATTCATTGTAGCTGTCAACTGATTCCTGAACAACATCAGCAAATTTTTCAGGTTCATTGCTATATGATACACCTTTTTTCCATTCATAAGCACCAAGCCAGTCATAGCGTACATCTGCATCAATATCAGGGATTGACGCAAGATAAAGCATTTCTCCCTCATCGCTCACATAAGGCAGGATTTTATCAACAAGTTCCTCAAGACGGTCCTCAATACCTTCAAGCTGGCAGTCAAGCAAGTCATTTGTACCAATCTGGAGCATAATAACATCAGGGTCATATGCCTCAAGCATATTACCGCTTACATTTCCATTTGAATAAGTATTGTCAAAAATAGTCTCCTGAATACCACTTCTTCCGCCTGTAGCCTGAATAGCATAACCGCTGTAACCTGCGTGTTGCGGGTCGTAGTTAATAGTAGTACCATTCCAGTTATAAGTAGAATTATTTGACCAGCTGTTATTAGGACCTACCATATCAAAATTTGTTATGCCATTCTGCTGGAGATAATACTGGAAATATTTACGATAGCCATTATCGCCGTTTATATATCCATGAGTAATTGAATCGCCTATTGCAAGAATTTTCACGGGTTCAGACGAAGTATCTTCCACGGCATATGAAACTCCGGCAGGTATAATGTTAATAGCCATAAAAGCCGCTGTTAAAGCAGCAAAAGACTTGTTGCGTTTCATTTTAACGCTTCCTTTCATATAATAAAAATTAAATCTTATCACACACGTGTACATGAAAAGTTTAACTTCTATTAATATTATAGTAATATTTTACAAAAAAGTCAAGTAATTGATGAAATGTTCATAGTAATTTTACAATTTTTGTTTTCAAAAAGCGTTTTTATACTATTTGTATTATAAATCCTTTTTCTCGTAAATTTTCACCGATATTCCCCATGAAATCACGTAAAGCAGGCAGACTGAAATAATAACAGCATACGGGAAAAACGGTTTGCTTGAAATATCAACCATAACTCTTATTATGTCCGTTAAATTTTCGGCTAATAGAGCGATAAATCCACCAATTAAACCTCCGATGACCATATTTATGATTAAAATAACTGTATTGTCGCTTATTTTGAACGCAAGCGGCAACAAAAAAATAGTGTACAGATTCCCCATAACAAAGCTGCCAATCAACATTGCAACGGTACTTTCGGCAAGTTCGCCATGCAAAAAATACGCACCTGCGCAATCAATTGCAAAAATTACAAGTTCCATAAGTTTCAGCAGAAAATTGAATAAGTATTTTGATGTGACGAATTTTTTACGTCCGCACGGCAATACAGCTGAATATTGACCCCAGCCGTTTATTCTCTCCTGTATCATGAAATTTACAGCGAGAACAGATGTTATGACAGATACCATAGCAATAGACCACACATTGCCGAATACCGATGCCATTGAAAACGATACCACTGCTATCAGCAAGAAAAACATTTGTTTTTTCAGCATAATTAAATCTTTCAACAATAAGCCTCTCATTTAATTTTCCTCCTTTACCATGAAAACGAACAAATCTTCTATTGTTATGGGCTTTACATCAAAAGTATGCGGAATTTTCTCCCTGTCTACAATCGCCTCAATTCCCCATCTATTCGATTTTTTACCGATTACCGCTGATTCATCAAGTTCCCGCAATATATCAGCCGTTGTGTTGATAAAGCCGTACTGCTCAAGAAGACGGTCTTTTTCCTCGCAAAGCATAAGCCTGCCATTGTGCAGAAATGCGATATAGTCGCACATTTTCTCCAAATCGCTCACTATATGCGACGAAATAAGTATAGAGTGATTTTCGTCACGGGTGAAATCGTTAAATATATCAACAATCTCGTCACGTACTACAGGGTCAAGACCGCTTGTCGGCTCGTCAAGTATGAGGAGTTCGGCATCGTGTGAAAGCGCAATTGCTATGCCGAGTTTCATTTTCATACCTTTTGAAAACGATTTGAACGGCTTTTTTTCGGGCAAATTGAATTTGCGGATATATCCCGAAAAAACATCATTTCTCCAGTTATCGAAACTGCTCCGCATTATGGAATTTATTTCCCTGATGTTAAATTCCGGCGGTATACCGATTTCGTCAAAAACAACGCCTATTTTCTGTTTCAATTCAGGCGCAGGTTTTTTGCCGAAAATATTTATACTTCCGCTGTCAGGGTGAGTAATCCCCAGAATCAACTTGATAGCCGTACTTTTCCCGGCACCGTTTTCGCCAATAAGCCCCATTATACAGCCTTTCGGCAAAGTGAGAGTCAAGTTTTCAAGGGCAAAGTCCTTGTATGTTTTAGTAAGATTTTTAACTTCAATCGCATTCATAATAATTACTCCTCGTCAAGATATTTTACCATTTCAATTATGTCGTCCGTCGTAAGTCCGCACGATGTTGCAAGCTGTCTGATTTCGGAAATAAGTTCCTCGATTTTACGCAGATTTTCCTCTTTGAGCATTTCCGTATTTTTCGGAGCTACAAAACAGCCTTTCGCCTGCACTGTATAGATGAACCCTTCTTTTTCAAGTTCATCGTACGCACGTTTTGTAGTAATGACGCTTATCCGTAAATCTTTCGCAAGGCTTCTGATTGACGGCAGAGGGTCATTCTCATTAAGTTCACCGCTGATAATCAGATTCTTGATTTGCTTGTAAATCTGGTCATAAATCGGCAAACCGCTTCTGTTGTCAATAAAAATATTCACTGTATCACCTCTTTATACTGTATATATACATTATATACAGTTGTAACAGATTTGTCAAGTGTTTTTGCAAAAAAAATAAAGCTGTAAGTTAGTATAAACTTACAGCCTTGATAATCGCCGAATTTATATCAGTTTTCTCTCGTCGCAATATTCGCATTCAAGAAGCGTCTCGTCACCGCTGAATCTGAAACTTTTAGGCAGATACTCCTCGTGATTCGTTATGCATTTCGGATTATCGCATTTTATACCGCTGTAGACCTTGCCACGTAAAGTTTCAGAGCCTTTTTTCTCCCTGAGTATAGTGAGGATAAGTGCCATACGCACGAAAACTCCGTATCTTGCTTGTGTGAAATACATAGCACGCTTATCATCATCGACTTCAACCGTAATTTCGTCAACTCTCGGCAACGGGTGCATAACAATCATATCGTTTTTCGCAAGCATCATTTTTCTGCGGTCAAGAACATATGTATTTTTTTGTGCAAGATATTCCTCACGGCTTGCAAAACGTTCCTGTTGTATTCTCGTCATATACAGCACATCAAGTCCGCCTATTGCCTCCTCAAGCGTATTTACTTCTTCATACGTACTGCCGTTAGCTTTGATTATATCTTTTATATATGCAGGCATACGAAGTTCGGGAGTTGAAATAAACACAAATTTGTTGTCTTTGAACATACTCAACGCCTTACAGAGTGAATGGACTGTTCTGCCGTTGATTAAGTCACCGCACATACCTATTGTAAGACCGCTGAGAGTTTTTTTCTCGATTTTCAGCGTAAGCAGGTCTGTCAGTGTCTGCGTAGGGTGCAGATGACCGCCGTCACCTGCATTTATAACAGGGCAATCAGCTGTAAGTGATGCTGCTTTCGCCGCACCTGCAACGGGGTGACGTATAACGAGAATATCCGAATAACTGCTTACTATTTTTGTTGTATCTTTTATAGTTTCGCCTTTTGATACAGATGAATTTGCAGGGTTATCAAAGCCTATAATACGTCCGCCGAGCCTTAACATAGCTGTCTGGAATGACATCTGAGTTCTTGTGGACGGTTCATAGAAAAGCGTTGCCATAATTTTACCGTCGCATTCGTGGGCGTATTCTTGTGGATTTTCCTTGATTTTAACGCCGAGTTCAATCAGGTTATTCCACCATTCAACAGGGTAATCACTCAAATCAATAAGGTGCTGATATTCTGACTGCATAATATTTTCTCCTTTGCTTTTATAAATCAGTTCTCAAAATAGACTTTATACCATACAAGGAAAGTGAAAACAGTCCATATTTTACGGCTGTTATCAGCTTTACCGTCTTTGTGGTCATCAAGAAGTCTGATAAGCGGTTGAGTATTGAAAAATTTCTTTGCACTTTCGCTTTCAAAGGATTTGCGGACTATATTATAGTACTTATCCTCTTTCAGCCATACACGTATAGGTACAGGGAATCCGAGTTTTTTCTTTGCGGCAGTTTTAGCTGTCTGTTCGGGAGTATCTTTTTTAGCAGCTAATCTCATGGCGTATTTTGTTATATATTTTGTTTCGGACGTGTGTTTATCGTGAGTTACACGGTATTTCGTCGGGATTTTTTCAGCAAGTGCCATTACTTCCTTATCAAGAAACGGCACACGCAATTCAAGGGAATTTGCCATACTCATTTTGTCGGCTTTCAGCAGAATATCGCCCATCATCCACAAATGCAAATCAAGATACTGCATTTTCGTCACATCGTCCTGATTTTTCACACGGCTGAAATATGGTTTTGTGATTTCAGTCGGTTCAGGTGCATTTGTCTTTATTTTTAACAATTCTTTGCGTTCTGCCGGAGTAAACATATACGCATTACCTATGAATCGTTCCTCAACAGTCTTGCCTTTACGCACGAAGAAATTCACTCCACGATGTGCCGGTAATTTCTCCGCAACTGCACCTATACCGTGTCTTATACTCATCGGGATTTTATCGTATAAAGTGCCGTCAGGGTCGCTGTAAACGTTATATCCGCCGAAAATTTCGTCTGCGCCTTCCCCTGAAAGAACAACTTTCAGCTTTTTGGAGGCGATATTGCACACAAAATAAAGCGCAACTGCTGAAGGGTCAGCAAGAGGTTCGTCCATATGGTACTGGATTTTCTCAAGACTTCCCCAGTATTCTTCAGGAGTAATCACCTTGCTTGTATTTTCCTTGCCTATAGCTTTCGAGAAATTTTTTGCCCAACCGATTTCGTTATATTTTTCATCGTTACCAAAACCGACTGTAAAAGTCTTGTCAACATCTGCAATTGCCGCAACATAGCTTGAATCAACACCGCTTGACAAAAAAGAACCTACTTCAACATCTGCGATTTTATGAGCCTTTACTGAATCGTGGAAAGTATCAGAAATCCTGTTCACCCATTCATCAAGTTCAGGCTGTCCGTCCGCATTGAAATTCACGTCCCAATAGCGTTTTATCTGCATTTTACCGTCCCTGTACACAAAATAATGTGCAGGCATCAGTTTATAGACGTTCTTGAAAAAAGTTTCTTTTGTGGGAGAATACTGGAAAGTAAGATAATTTTCAAGTGCCGTTGTATTGAGTTCTTTCCTGAAATGAGGGTGTGCGAGGAAACTTTTGATTTCAGAGCCAAACATGAGAGTTTTCCCCATAATTGCGTAATACATGGGCTTTATTCCGAAAAAGTCCCTTGCTCCAAAAAGTTCACGCTTATTTTTATCCCATATGACAAAGGCAAACATACCACGGAGCATATTCAGCAATTTTTCGCCGTATTCCTCGTATCCGTGAAGTAAAACTTCCGTGTCAGTATTCGTCTTGAAAATATGACCCGATTCAACAAGTTTCTCACGGATTTCACGGTAATTATAAATTTCACCGTTGAAAACAATCACCATTGAGCCGTCTTCGTTGAAAATAGGCTGGTCACCTGATGAGCTTACATCGATAATACTCAATCTCCTATGACCGAGAGCAATATTTTCGTCAACATATTTACCTTCCGCATCAGGTCCCCGGTGACTTATTCTGTTCATCATTTCGCCGATAATTTTATTAGAATCATCAATAAAATTAGTAAATCCTACAATACCGCACATAAAAAAACCTCCTGATATAAATTCTCCTGAATTATTATACTACATTTTCACGGATTTTGCAACAGTATCAGCGAAAAAAATTTCAAGTCACAAGTAGACTTACTATAAAAATTCCCCTGAAAAAATCAGGGGAGATTTTGTTAAACATTATAAATAATTTCGGAGTAAGTAGGAATAGGATACAAATCCTGAGGCATATTTATCTCGATTTCGTCCGCAATACTACGCATTATATCCATTTCAGCAAGCACATAGTCGTGAAAATATTCTGCTTGTTTCTGTACGTCCGCAATTTTACAGGCATCAGCAACTATTTTTTCAAGCCTGTTGATTGAATCATAGAATCTGTCGCACAAATCGTTGAGTTTTTCAGCAATTTTCAGTTCTGTTTTAGCAGTTATACCGATTTCCTTTTTAGTGGAAATTGATTTGCAGAGTTTATCGAGGTAATCCAGAGATGCGGGGAGAAGCTGTTTTCTTGCCATTTCAATCATTGTGCGAGCCTCAATGCGTCTTGTTTTGGAATACTTTTCAAGATGAATTTCCGTTCTTGCAACGAGTTCATTTTTGTTGAATATGCCGAATTTACGCAATATCCTGAGATTTTTCTCGTCGGTATAGTGAGGCATACAGTCAACGATTGACGGGTAATTAGGCAAACCACGTCTTTCAGCCTCTTTCACCCATTCAGACGAATAGCCGTCACCGTTGAAAATAATACGGCGGTGTGATTTCAGGACATCTTTGAGTAATTTTTTTAACTCTCTCTCGAAATTTTCACTGCCCTTATATTTCTCCAGTTTATCGGTAAACCAGCTTAATTCTTCCGCAACAATTGTATTGAGGAGAGCGTTCGGACAGCCGATATTATCGGACGAGCCTACCATTCTGAATTCGAATCTGTTTCCGGTGAACGCAAACGGTGAAGTTCTATTTCTGTCGGTTGAATCTTTCGGGAATGACGGCAATGCATTCACACCGATTTCAAATTCCTGCGCCTGAGTTTTATAAACGCCGTCCTCCTCAATTGCCTTAAGTACGGCATCAAGTTCTTCGCCAAGGAACATAGAAATAATTGCAGGCGGAGCTTCATCAGCACCAAGTCTATGGTCATTTCCGGCTGATGCTGCTGACAACCGCATTAAATCGGCATATTCGTCAACACCTTTAATCAATGCGCAGAGAATAGTCAAAAATTGCAGATTTTCCATAGGCGTATCACCGGGGTCAAGTAAATTCTGACCGTCATTTGTCGACATAGACCAGTTATTATGCTTACCTGAACCGTTTACGCCCTCAAACGGTTTTTCGTGCAGCAGGCACACAAGACCGTGTTTCAGGGCGACTTTTTCCATTACTTCCATAGCAAGTTCATTCTGGTCAGTACCGAGATTTGAAGTCGTGAAAATAGGTGCCATTTCGTGTTGGGCAGGTGCTACTTCATTGTGTTTTGTTTTGGAATAAATACCGAGTTTCCATAATTCCGTATCCAAATCCGCCATATATTCAGCTATACGTGGCTTAAGATTAGCGAAATACTGGTCATCGAGTTCCTGACCTTTAGGCGGTTTTGCTCCGAAAAGAGTACGTCCTGTAAGAATCAAGTCTTCTCTTTGGTCGTATTTTTCCTTGTCAATCAGGAAATACTCCTGTTCTGCGCCTACAGTTGAAGTAACTCTTGTGACGTTTTCATTGCCGAACATTTTCAGGAATCTGACAGCGGACTTGCTTAAAGCGTCCATCGAACGCAGTAAAGGTGTTTTCTTGTCAAGAGTTTCGCCTGTATACGATACAAAAACAGTCGGAATATAAAGACTGCCTTCTTTCACGAAACAATATGAAGTCGGGTCCCACGCTGTATAGCCTCTTGCGGAACTCGTCTGCCTTAATCCTCCTGACGGGAATGAAGATGCATCAGGTTCGCCTTTTATGAGTGCCTTGCCTGAAAATTCCATAAGTGCAGTACCATTTGCGCCTACGCTTATGAAAGAATCGTGTTTTTCAGCAGTTGTACCGGTCATAGGCTGAAACCAGTGTGTATAATGAGTTGCGCCACGTTCCAGAGCCCATTCCTTGATAGCGTTTGCAACAACATCTGCTGTTTCCATGTCAAGCGGTTCACCTTTTTCCATAGTACGTCTGAGATTTTTATAGACAGTTTTCGGCAATCTTGCTTTCATAACTGTTTCGTTAAATACATTACAGCCGAAAAATTCAGGAATATTTATCATATACTTTTCCTCCCATATTTCAATAGATATATTATAACATATTTATCATGGGCGGTCAATATTCACAACAAAATTTTTTTCTTGAAAGTATGTAAAGTTATGCAGAATTTTACAATTTTATAAATTTGTTTCACAAAATTTATTCTTTAAGGCAACACCGCACTACGGAAATCAATTTTCAAAAAAAATCTGATTTGTAACAGTGTTTTATAGCATTTTGGAAAGTAAATTCATTCAAAATCACCTGAAAATGATTCTAATTCTAACATAAACCATACAAAATTATATTAGTTAAATAACTTTATCAACAAAATTGATTTCCGTGACACCGCACAAAGTCCGCTTGATAGCATATCTGCTTGTATTTTTCGTTATTTTACACTAAAACTCCTTGCTAAATGTCAGTTAAGATGTACTGTTTTTATACAATTTGACGAAAAATTTGTTTATATATCTGCATTTTCAGTTCTATTATGAAAAATGCTCAAAATATACAAAACACTACATAATGACAATTACATTACTTTATTATTTTCCATTAGGTTCAAACTCAATTTCTCCCTCCTTTGATTCAAATTCTCTGATACACTTGCGGATAAGATACAGAATTTGACCATTTGCAGAACGCCCCTCATATTTTGCGATATAGTGCAGTTTATAATGCAGTTCGG
This sequence comes from uncultured Ruminococcus sp., assembly GCA_947624295.1. GTDB lineage: Bacteria > Bacillota > Clostridia > Oscillospirales > Ruminococcaceae > Ruminococcus. The sequence continues at coordinate 21,029 of CANQJV010000021.1, forward strand.
GGTCAATTTCAATTCCCAAATGCTTGTTATTTTTATTTCTCATAAATTTTCCCACCTGATATTTTAATTTAAGTATATTTTAAGATAATTTTGTGGTATAATGTTATTAGTATACTTAAAATAAGTATACCTTATTTTGAAAAAGGAGTTAAAAATTTGAAAGTAGCAGTAATTGGTTCAAGAAATCTGAACATCACAAATATTGAGGAATATATTCCTGAGAACGTTACAGAAATTATAAGTGGCGGTGCAAAAGGTGTGGATTCCAACGCAAAAGATTATGCCCAAAAAAACAAAATTCCGCTTACAGAGTTTATGCCTGATTACAGAAGATTCGGCAGAAGTGCTCCATTAAAGCGAAATTTGCAAATTATTGAATATGCAGATGTTGTTATTGCTTTTTGGGACGGAAAATCACATGGCACAAAATATGTGATTGATAACTGCATAAAAATGAATGTACCTGTTAAAATAATAAAAATTTCCTGATTCACTTGACTTATCAGGCTTATCGTATTATAATAATATCAGGGGAATTTAAAAACGAAAGGAAGATTGATATGAAATTTACTAAAATGCACGGTATAGGCAACGACTATATCTATATCAATTGCTTTGAGGAAACTGTTGACGAACCCGAAAAAGTTTCTATGATACTCAGCGATGTGCGCAAAGGTATAGGTTCAGACGGTCTTGTATTGATTATGCCGTCCGATAAAGCCGATTTCCGTATGCGTATGTTTAATATTGACGGTTCTGAAGGTAAAATGTGCGGTAATGCTACACGATGTATCGGTAAATATGTTTACGAAAAGGGTCTTACTGATAAAAAAAATATCACTCTCGAAACACTTTCGGGGATAAAATATCTTACTCTTTTCGTCAATTCTGATAACAAAGTCGAACTCGTCAAAGTTGATATGGGCAAGGCGATTCTTGACCCCGAAAATATCCCTGTTGACTACAAAGGCGACAAGTTTATAAACGTCCCTGTTGAAGTCAACGGCGGTACTTATAATATCACCTGCGTTTCTATGGGTAATCCCCACGCTGTTATTTTCACCGAAAATATCGCCTCATTAGACCTTGAAAAAACAGGTCCGCATTTCGAAAATCATCAGCTTTTCCCGGAAAGAGTAAACACGGAATTTATTGAAGTCCTCGATAATCATACTCTCAATATGCGTGTGTGGGAACGTGGCAGCGGTGAAACATTTGCCTGCGGTACAGGTGCTTGTGCCTCTGCTGTTGCTGCTGTACTCAAAGGCTACTGCAATTATGATGAGGAAATACTCATCCATTTGCGTGGCGGTGATTTGCGGATAACGTATCAATCAGACGGTACTGTTATGATGACCGGTTCAGCTGATTTTATATGTGACGGTGTTGTCGATGATAATTATATTAACTTTATGAAGGAGTGCTTATAATGCCACAATTAAATGAAAACTTTCTCAAACTTGAGAAAAATTACCTGTTTATCAATATCGCAAAGAAAATCAATGCTTTCAAGGAGGCTAACCCTGACGCTGATATTATCCGTATGGGAATAGGCGACGTAACATTACCTATTGCGCCTGTTGTCATTGAGGCTATGAAAAAGGGCTGCGATGAAATGGGCGTAAAAGAAACTTTCAAGGGCTACGAGGACAGCGGTGCAGGCTACGATTTCCTGAAAAACGCTGTATCAGGTTATTACAAGAGTTTCGGTGCTGATATTTCGCCCGACGAAATCCGCATAAATGACGGTGCAAAGTCTGATTGCGGAAATATCGTTGATATTTTCGGTAACGACAATGTTATTCTTGTTACTGACCCTGCTTACCCTGTATACGTTGACTCTAACCTCATGAGCGGCAGGAAAATCATATATGCCGATTCAAACGAGGAAAATGGTTTTGCAGCTATGCCTGATTTCAACGTACACGCTGATATTATCTATCTCTGTTCACCTAATAATCCTACCGGTTCTGTTTACACAAAAGAACAGCTGAAAATATGGATTGACTACGCTGAACAGAATAACGCTGTAATTATCTATGATTCGGCTTATGAGGCTTTCATCACGGAGGACGGTATCCCGAGAAGTATTTTCTGCGTTGAGGGTGCAAAGAAAGTCGCTATCGAAATGTGTTCGCTCTCAAAAACAGCGGGATTCACGGGTATGAGATGCGGTTACACTGTTATTCCCGACGAACTTATTGTTAAATCAAGTGACGGTACTGACGTTTCAGTTTCGCAATTATGGAGCCGCAGACAAGGCAGTAAATTCAACGGTGTTTCCTACCCTGTACAATGCGCAGCAGCTGCTGTATTCACTGACGAGGGCTTGAAACAGATTCACGAAAACATCTCATATTATCAGGAAAATGCACGTATTATTGCTGATACAATGACTTCACTCGGTGTGAAGTTTACAGGCGGAATAAATTCACCATATATATGGTTCAAATGTCCGAATAATATGGGCAGTTGGGAATTTTTCGACCTTATGCTTGAAAAGATTTCAGTTGTCGGTACTCCCGGCGCAGGTTTCGGTAAAAACGGCGAAGGCTGGTTCAGACTTACAGCTTTCGGTGACAGACAGCGTACAATTGAGGCTATGGAACGTTTCAAAGGACTTGTTAAATCATTATAATAATTACGCCCGAAAGCAACTTAAAAAACTGCTTTCGGGCTTTTTGTTATCTGATTTTATTCAACTGTAACGCTTTTTGCGAGATTTCTCGGCTTATCTACGTCATATCCCTTTGCGACTGATACGTAATAGCCTAAAAGCTGTAACGGGATTACAGCAAGACTTCCTGCAAAATGCGGGTCTGTCTGCGGAATATAAACGGTGAAATCTGCTAAATCCTCCATATTGTAATTGCCGTAAGTTGTAAGTCCCATGAGAGATGCTCCACGGCTTTTTACTTCAACCATATTGCTTACAGTTTTCTCGTACAAATCAGGTTGAGTAAGCACACCTATAACAGGAATACCGTTCTCAATAAGGCTTATAGGACCGTGTTTCAGTTCGCCGGCAGCATATGCTTCAGAGTGAATATAGCTGATTTCTTTCATTTTAAGACTTCCCTCAAGACCGATTGCGTAATCAATTCCACGTCCGATAAAGAACGCATCTTTACAAGCAGCGAGTTTATTTGCGTACCACTGCAAACGCTCCTTATCTTCGAGAATTTTCTTGATTTTATCCGGAATTGTATCGAGTTCTTTCAGGAGCGAATCATATTCTTCCTGCTCCATTTCACCTCTTACAAATGCAAACTGCATAGCAAGAAGATACCCTGCTATAAGCTGAGTACTGTATGCCTTTGTAGTAGCAACGGAAATTTCAGGACCTGCGAGGGTATAGAACACATTATCAGCCTCCCTTGCAATCGATGAGCCGACAACATTGACAATACCAAGAGTTTTCACGCCGTTTTCCTTTGCCATTCTCAACGCTGCAAGACTGTCTGCTGTTTCGCCCGACTGACTTATGATAATAACAAGGCTGTTTTCAGAGAATTTCATTTTCCTGTAACGAAATTCCGAGGCGAGTTCAACACGCACCTGAACAGAAGTGAAATCCTCAATAACGTACTGTACAGCCATTCCGACGTGATAAGCCGAACCGCACGCAACAATATAAATCTGCCTGATATTCTGCATTTCCTCATCACTCAAGCCGATTTCACCGAAACATATTCTGCCGTCTTTTACAACAGAATTTATTGTATCTTTTATTACTTTCGGCTGTTCGTGGATTTCCTTAAGCATAAAATGTTCATAACCGCCCTTTTCAGCAGCTTCAGCGTCCCATTTTATTTCAACAAGTTGTTTCTGAATTTCCTCACGGTCAATATCGTAGAAAGTAACTGCACCTTTTTCAAGTTTTGCGATTTCCATATTGCCGATATAGTACACATTTCGTGTGTATTTAAGAATAGCGGGAACATCAGATGCAACATATGTTTCGCCGTCCGCAATGCCTATAATCATAGGGCTGTCCTTACGTGCAGTATAGATTTCGCCGGGGTAATCCTTAAACATAACGCAAAGTGCGTATGAACCTCTTATGCGAATCATTGCACGGGCAATTGAGTCAACAGGTCCCTGATTATATTTTTTATAGTAGTAGTCAATCAATTTAACAGCTACTTCCGTATCAGTCTGCGAATTGAAATTATATCCGCTTTTGACGAGTTTTTCCCTGAGTTCCTGATAATTTTCGATGATACCGTTATGAACGGCAATAACATTGTCGTCATCGCTTGAATGAGGGTGCGCATTAAGGGCAGACGGTTCACCGTGAGTAGCCCAGCGTGTATGACCTATACCGCAATTACCCTGAACTGCATCGCCGTTATTTGTCATCTGCTTAAGCACTTCGAGTTTACCTTTAGCCTTTATTACAGCAGTTTCGCCGTCACCGTCACGGACTGCTATACCTGCTGAATCGTAACCTCTGTATTCGAGTTTTGACAAGCCGTCAAGCAGAACATGAGATGCCTGAGAGTTTCCTGTAAATCCAACAATTCCACACATATATATACCTCCTTTGATACTGTATGAAAAATAATATAATCATATTATACAATATTTCGAGCTGATTTGTCAAGCATTATGTTTTCTGCTTACCGCAATTTGCACAAAATCTACCTGTATTTGTTGTACCGCATGAACAAGTCCAGCTGTTGTTTTCAGGCTTAGCTTTACCGCAGTTTGCGCAGAATTTGCCTGTATTTGTTGCTCCGCAAGAACAAGTCCAACTGTTGTTTTCGGGCTTAGCTTTACCGCAGTTTGCGCAGAATTTACCTGTATTTGTAGCACCGCACGAACAAGTCCAGCTGTTGCTTTCGGGCTTAGCTTTACCGCAATTTGCACAGAATTTACCTGTATTTGTTGTACCGCATGAACATCTCCACGAATTTGCCTGTTGCTGAGCCTGTTGTTGCTGCTGACCCATTGCAAAGAGATTCTGCGCATTCATACCGCCCATTCCCTGAGCCATATTCATTCCATAGAATCCTGCCATAGCACCGTTTCTGTTACCTGCTGCTGTACCCATAGCTGAAGTCTGCGCTTCAATTATACTTGCGGCTGCATTCAGCGGATTTGTATTCCACGCTGTATTCTCGAATTTCTTGATATTATCCTCGTCTTCTTTCGGGATTGATACAGATTTTATAGCAACTCTGCAAATCTCAATACCTCTGTCATCTTTCCAGTCGCTTTTCAGGACTTCTTTCATTGCCTGAGTGATTTCGCCTGTATGAAGCGGTAACTCATCATAGCGGACTGTAGATGTGAGTTTAGCGAATGCAGGCTGTAAATGGCTCATAAATTCGCTGTAAAGAGTGCTGTCAATCTGCGCTCTGCCGTAACTGTTTGTAATATTTCCGCATACATTCGTGAAAAACAAAAGCGGGTCTGTTATCCTGTAGGAATATGTGCCGTTACAACGCAAACCGACTGTAAAACTTCTTCCTAAATCCTGATATACAACTCTGAACGGAACGGGAGTAGAAGTACCGAATTTGTTATCAGTTATTTCTTTTACATTAAAGAAATATACTCTCTGGTCGTGTGCGGCTGTACCTCCGAACGAAATACGCTTGCCAATCTGCTTGAAAGTTTCTTTTATATCACTTCCCAGACTACCGCCGAAAAGGCTTGGTTCCGTGGACATATCGTAAGTATATTCGCCCGGAACAGCACATACTTCAACAACCTGACCTTGGTCAACAATTATCATACACTGACCCTCATTCACGACAATAACACTGCCGTTAGTGATAATATTATCATCGCCTCTTGTGTTAGACGACCTTCTGTCAGTTTTCTTTTTGCCCTTGACAACGAGTATATCAGACGGCATAGAATCGCAATAGAAGTAATCTTTCCAAGTATCAGCCATTGTTGTGCCGATACCGGATACAACTGCTTTAATAAGTCCCATAGTAAAAATCTCCTTGTATAAATAATTTATATTATTATAACATATTCCTGCTTATATTGCAAGAGTTTCTGTAAAATAATTATCAGATTAACTTAAATTCAACATTTATGATTTACGATATATCAAAAAATTTAACAAAAATTATATAAAATCACTCACTGCTTAATCCCATTCTTCCCATATTTCAGGGTGATAGCCTATTACAGCCTTTTTGCCGTTCCTCACAACAGGCGTTTTTATGAGGTGCTGATTTTCGAAAAGTTTCTCTGTTTTGTCGCTGTCGGATAAGTATTTCATAAGCGTGAGAGTATCTTTATCTTTAGCTTTTTCGTCAATCATATTGTCAATACCGCCTGCTGACTGCAAAACTGACGTAAATTCGCCTTTGCTCATACCTTTTTCTTTCATATCGATGAACTGATATTTTATACCACGTTCCTTGAAATAGCGTTCAGCTTTTTTTGTATCGAAGCACTTTTTTGTGCCGAAAATCTGTATATTCATAATAATCTACCCCTGTTTGGATTTCTTTGATTTTGATTTCATTGTAAGCACAAAAGCAGGCGGGAGATTTATTGCTGTAAAATCAATTTTTGTAATATCAAAAAACTTTTCAAAAAGTTTCCGCTTGAAAAGCGTATACTGAAAAGTTATAAATTTCCCGTCACTTTGCGAAATTATTTTTCTTGTTTCCGCAAGAATTTTGTCTGATATGTCATGTGGGAGTGATGCAAAAGGCAAACCCGATATAATATAGTCTATCTTATCAGCCTTGTATTTCCGCATATATTCCCCTAAACACTGCGCATTGCCGTGGATTACATACACATTACGGCATTTTGCGAATTTTCTGCGCAGTATCCTGTAAAAGCGGTCATTACGTTCTATCACGAGGAATTTTGTACTTTTTTTCTTATGCCTGATGACTTCCGCCGTGAATATCCCCGTACCTGCTCCGTATTCAGCGATAACACTGCAATTATCAAAGTCAATATTTTTAATCATTTTCTCCGCAAGATATTTACTGCTTGGTGCAACTGCTCCTATTGTTTTGGGAGTTCTGATATATTCAAGAATAAAATTAGTTTTCATAGTAATCTTCCTTAAAAATGACGGTCTGTTTTTCCTGTAAATTCAAAGTTTATGCTGACTAAATCAAGTCCGTTTTGTGCAAAATAAAGTCTTACAGCTGTAAAATGCGAGAACATCGGTATTTCTTTCGAAAACGAAACAGGCTGACCGTTTGTGCCGTTCCACGTAAAAGAAGCGTTTGCAGTACCCATCGTGAATACAGTAATCGGAATTTGTGCGAGTTCACTCTGCGTTGATGACGCTGTCACCGTAAGCCTGTATATTCCGGGGTTATTTACTATAAGCCCGAAACTGTAGTCTTTCCCCTTTTCGACTGCCACGTCACGCAAATCAAGCGTAAAACTCCTGTCGAGTTCATAGTAGGTAACAGGTTTATCGGACGGCATATCTTCAGCATTTCTGTTGATTATTTTAATTTTATCATCTGTCCCCATAAGGCGTTTCATAGCATTTGTGCGGAGTATGAAATTACAGATATTTTTCGCATTCCTTTGCAGTTCGGAACGTTTCAAATCGCCTGATTCAAGGCTTGCAAGCGTATTGTCATTATTTTTACTGCCGTCCGCACATACCATATACAAATCATTTTGCGCCATAGTCATTGCCGAAAAATCGGTCTTATCAGGTTCACCGCCACGTCTGTTTATATGTGACCACCAGTCAGTCATAACAATACCACTGTATCCCCATTCATTGCGTAAAATCTGCGTATTGAGATCGTAATTTCCTGCCGTCCACAAACCGTTGACTTTACCGTAAGTCGTCATAATACTATCAGCATTCCCCTGTTTTACGGCGATTTCGAAACTCCTGAGGTAAATCTCACGCAATGCACGTTCAGAAACGACTGAATCAATAAAATGCCTGTTTGTTTCCTGATTATTTGCGCAGAAATGCTTTATAGTACCTGTAACTCCCGATTTATGCAATCCACGTAATTCAGCAGCTGCCATTGTGCCCGTAAGATACGGGTCCTCTGAAAAATATTCGAAATTACGCCCGTTCAGCACATTACGATGTATGTTGATTCCCGGTCCAAGCAGATTTTCAACTTTATTCGCTGACATTTCAAGCCCAAGCATTTCAAAGAGATTTTCAACAAGCTGTTTATTGAAAGTAGATGCTGTAAGCGTACCGTTCGGTAAACTGAACGCTTTTGTACCGCAGTCAAGGCGCATTCCTGACGGTCCGTCCGTACAGCAAACTGCCGGTATACCGTATTTTACAAGGCTGTCCGACACTCCTCCGAAAGCACTCGCTGTACCTGCTGTAACTTTCGGACTGCCCATACCTTCGCCACGTATAATGCACGACAAATCCTCATCTGAAAGTTGTGCTATAAATTCGTCCATAGAGTGCCTGTTATTATAAACATCAGCCAATTTTATGCCTTTATCGCCTGTATAACCGATTTCTTCGGGCAAATCCGCTAAACGTACTGCATTTTCGTCAACGCTGTTCAGAGGTACAGGCTCGTATACAAGTCCGCCGTGATTCGCCATACGTTCAAACGGTTCAACAGGCGCAAGAGCTTGTCTGCACTCACTTACAGGGCGATTTTCAGGGAAATCCACACAATCAACATATGTAAATTCTTTTGAATCTGAAGTAATATAGAACTTATATTCGCCTTTTTCGTGAATGAAGTAATTTTTATAGCCTGTAACGCCTAAATCGTCATAAGATGCGAGATTATCAAGAGAAATCGCTATTGTTAAATCTTGTGACTCATTTTTTGCAAGCGTTTTTGTTTTCTCAAATCCGCAAAGTATTTTTTCAGGCTGTCCGAGTTTCCCCTGCGGTTTACCAACGTACACCATAACAACTTCTTTTCCGCTGTATGAGCCTGTATTTTCAACACGTACAGTAACAGTAATATCGCCTGAACTGTTATAATTCAAGCCGAGGCATTTTATTGTAAAATCAGTATACGATAAGCCGTACCCAAACGGATAGCGGATTTTTTCAGGGGCAAATGTATTGAAATACCTGTAGCCGACGTAAATATCTTCAACATAATAATTCTTGTCTTTTCCGCCGAAATACTCATAAGACGGGTAATCCTCAATATTATATGCAATTGTATCGGGTAATTTTCCTGACGGTGATATTTCGCCTGTAAGCACTTTTGCTGTACCTGTTCCGCCAGTCATACCTCCCTGCCATACGTAAAGAATCGCATCGGGATTGCAGTCCTCAATGAAATTCATGTCAATAAGTCCGCCTACATTGAGTAAAACAATTACTTTTTCAAATTCCCTGCGGACTTTCAGGAGCATATCTTTTTCAAGTTCCGTAAGCAAAAAAGAACCTGCCTCATATTTGACATCTTGTTCTTCGCCGGCTGTTCTGCCGATTATCACTATAGCTGTATCACTTTTTTCGGCTGATTTTTTAACTAAATCGTCATCAATCGGCATTTCAGCTTGTGACCACGGTTCTGCGCCCCAACCTGTACCGACATCAAACGGGTTTTCATCGTCCCATTTCCTGTATACGTCAAGCAATTCCTCATTGAGTTTCACGCCTGCCTCAAGAAGTCCGTCAACTATCCCCGTAACTTTTGACACGTTCACCATACCGCCTGAACCTGTACCGCTTTTGTAGTAATGCAGTTGAATACGCCCGAAAACTGAAATAATACTGTCTTTTTTCAGTGGTAAAGCAGAGTTATTATTTTTAAGCATAACAATTCCCTCAGCTGTTGTTTCAACAGCGAGTTCAATATATTTTTCCCAGTCAAGAATTTTATCCATAAAAAAATCCTCCTATTACAATAAGTTACTACAATTATAACAAATTTTATCTGATTTTGCAATAGTTTTTATAAAAAAAGCGGACAAATTCTGTCCGCATGAATATTTAGACTTCCTCGAAAACTGATGCATAACACCTGATAAAATCTTTTGCCGTATGTCTGCGTTATCCTCCTCACCGTGCGACAGCACGCTTTCGTCGTCTGCCTTGACATACGACAAAATCTTTCACCATTTGTCACACATCAGTTTCCGAGTAAGTCTATTATTTAACTAACGCAAAGTAGCATATGACAAGTATTCCGAGTACTATTCTGTACCAGCCAAATACTTTGAAATCGTGCTTTTTGATGTAGTCCATAAGAAAATTGATTATGAAAATTGACACAACAAACGCTGTAATCATACCAACTGCCAAAATACCGAGTTGTGTACCGTCAAATCCTCCGTCGTATTTCAGGAGTTTCAACAGACTTGCGCCGAACATAACAGGCACTGCAAGGTAAAACGTAAATTCAGCCGCAACTGTTCTTGATACGCCTATGAGCAATGCTCCGACAATTGTCGCACCTGAACGTGATGTTCCGGGGAAAAGTGCGGCGATAAGCTGAAATACACCGATAATAAGGGCTGTATTATATGTAAGTTCATCTATTGTATTTATCTTCGGCTTTTTATTCTTATTACGGTTTTCCACGATAATAAACGCAATACCGAACACTATAAGCGCAATCGAAACAACCCACGAATTATAGAAATGTTCATCAATCCAGTTGTCAAGCAAAACCCCGATTACAGCAGCAGGTACGCACGCAACAAGTACTTTGAACCACATTTGCATTATATCCATTTTGATATATGCCCCTACACCGTCTTTTTTCAGTGGATGCTTGTTATTTTTTTTACCAAACGGGAAAAGTTTTTTCCAGAAGATTATAACAACCGCAAGTATCGCTCCAAGTTGTATTACAACATCGAACATACTTATAAAAGCATCATTTACTTCCGTATCATTGCTTACTTTCAAGTGTAAAAATTCATCGACGATAATCAGATGACCTGTACTGCTTACGGGAAGCCATTCAGTTATACCCTCAACAATACCGAGGATAAAAGATTTAATAAATTCCCAGACCATATTATTTTCCTTTCTTAAATAAAACTATAAACTATTATACCATATAGACAATTATATTGCAAGCATTTTTTGTAAAATAACAGGGCAAAAGCATTTACTTTCTACATTTACGATAATTTCAAAATAAAATATACGTAAAATTTGTTGAAAAGTAATGATTTTCAAATAAAAATAGAGTTAAAAATTAACAAATAATATAAGGATACCTCTAAAAACCTCCAATTTTGACAAAATAAGCACTGCTTTTCCCTATTTTACGTTGACAAAAAATTAAAAAATAGAGTTTTTAGAGGTTGCCATAAGATAAAATATGTTTTTTGAATTTTTTCACTTATCTACATTTTGAGAAATGCCTATTCATCAATAGTTTTAGAATTAAAAAGTAAATGCTTTTGCCCTGGTAAAATAAATCTTCAAATTAAAATCACCTATATATTTATATTCCGGACAGCTGTGAATTATTTTGTTTTATTATACAAACTTATTAAAAAAATTCGCTATTGACAAAACTGGATTAAAATGTTATAATATAATCACCAACAAATTCAGTTTCCGGAATCTGAAAAATATGCAAATTAGTCAAAAAATTTTTTTCAGAGGTAATAAATATGAAAGTTAATGTTATCGGCGAATCTATCTCTCAGGAAGAAATAGATGCTTATATTGCGTACGGTGAGGAAAAATACAGCAACAGAATCATCAAGGAAATGACTGTTAAAACTGACGGCGATTTCGTTGACCTCAAATTTCAGTTTGCACCTGTTCCTTTCAACCGTATAAGACGTATTACAGGCTACCTTGTCGGCACTCTTGACCGTTTCAATAACGGCAAACGTGCCGAGGAGCATGACAGAGTAAAGCACTCTGTTTGAATAAATCAATAATTTATGGAGGTAATTGACAATGGCTAAATATGTTTGTCCCGTTTGCGGATACGTTCACGAAGGTGACGAGGCTCCCGAAAAATGCCCGCAGTGCGGAGTTCCGGGTTCCAAATTCATCAAAAAAGAGGAAAATGAAGGCGGTCTTGTTTTCGCTTGCGAACATGAAGTAGGCGTTGCAAAATCTGTTACTGATACTGAAATCATCGAGGGTCTTAAAGCTAATTTCTCCGGTGAATGTACAGAAGTAGGTATGTACCTTGCTATGGCAAGAGTTGCTTTCAGAGAGGGCTACCCCGAAATCGGTCTTTACTGGGAAAAAGCCGCTTACGAAGAAGCTGAACACGCTGCTAAATTTGCTGAACTCCTTGGCGACGTTGTTTCACCGTCCACAAAGGAAAACCTTGAAAAGAGAGTTGCCGCTGAACACGGTGCTACTGAAGGTAAACTCAAGCTTGCAAAGAGAGCTAAAGAACTCAATCTTGATGCTATTCACGATACTGTTCACGAAATGGCAAGAGATGAGGCTCGTCACGGCAAGGCTTTCGAGGGACTTCTCAAGAGATACTTCAATAAGTAATCTGATACATAAATTTTAAGGGACGTGTAAAAACGTCCCTTTTTATTTGTCATGATGTAACAAAACAGATTTATCTTTGTGTGCGACTTAAAAAATCAGCGAGCCTTGTGAGCGGTCACGTGAACCGTCCACGGCACTCGCTGTTGGTACGCCTGACAGGAGTCGAACCTGCGCACATGACGTCGGAGGTCACTGCTCTATCCACTGAGCTACAGGCGCATTTTCATAAATCAAAAACATACAATATTATTATAACACATTTCTGATTTTATTGCAAGGGTTTTATAAAAATTAAATATATAAATTATTTTGCTGAAAATAAACCGCCACGGTTGATTTGATATTTATGCCATATAATCATGATTTTTACAATAGTTTTTGTAAAATTAAATACGTGAATTATTTTTGCTTAGAATAAACTGTCACGGCTGATTCACGGAAATCAATTTTCAAAAAACATCTGTTTTGTAACAGTGTTTTTATAGCATTTTGACGAGTAATTTCATTCAAA
>CANQJV010000022.1 GCA_947624295.1 uncultured Ruminococcus sp.
CTGTTATTGCTTCTTTTATCAATATTTTCTATTGGAACAGGGAGTTTCCTGATTTCAATTGATTTGAGACAGCACCTCTTCGTATGTCATCTTCTTAGGACGTCCAGTTCGAGGCTTATTTTCAAGATTTTTTATTCCGCCTTTGCGATAAAGGCTTACATATCTGCTTACCATTCTCTTATCTATGCTTAACTTTTCAGCAACTTCTTGGTTTTTTAATCCTTCACCTCTAAGCTGTACTGCATACATTCTTCGGTCTGTATATTTATCTTTTACTTTCTTTCTGTATGCTTTTATTTCTAATGCTTCTTCTCGGCTTATTTCATATGTTTTTCCCATTTTTTATCACCTTTTTCATTATTTTTCATCATCATTTTCATTATATCACTTTTTTTCTTTTGTCTATCCATTTTTTAGAAATAGTATTAGTAAAAAAATAATCACACAAATTATATTTTTCTTTTCAGTGAAGTAAATTATATCTATAGTAGATGAATATGAACAGTATCTTAATAAGTTTTCTGATTTAAGGACGATAGAGGGACAATAAAATCTACTGACTCTTATCGACCCTGTTATCATCAAGCAACTCAACTTTTTGGCACTTGCTATATATTTTCACAAAAAAACACTTGCAATATAATAAAAAGTATGATATAATAGTATTGTGAGCAGACTATGTGACAGCATGAACGCTTTTCAGTTCATGAGGAAAGTCCGGGCATCACAAAGCAGGGTAGCTGTTAACGGCAGCCGAGGGCGACCTCAGGGCAAGTGCAACAGAGATATACTGCCTGTTTTCGCAGGTAACGGTGGAAAGGCGAGGTAAGAGCTCACCAGTGTGCAGGAGACTGTACAGCTATGTAAACCCTACCCGATGCAACGTCTATTGGTGCTTTATATCTTAACGTTCGCTTGACGGATATGAAGTAATGACGGCTTTAACTTATCGGCGACGGTAAGTATAGATAAATTGTCACACTCGACAGAACCCGGCTTATCGGTCTGGTCACTACTCACTTTCTGAAAAAGAGCTTCGGCTCTTTTTTATACTATACTCCCCTCTATTGCAAATGTCAATAATAGTGTTGAATAGAATTTTTGTCAATCAAGGAAGAAATCTGAAAGCATACTGAGGTATGGTGAAGATTTCTGACGCAGGGTGATGGAAATTATATCAGCAATATTGATGATATTTGCAATAGAGGGAAGTATAAAGCAACACTGCATAAAATCATCAGTTTGTATTTTCCACAAAAATCATTGTTGAATATAAGTCAGTTTGTATAATTTGACGAAAAACCTGAACTCTAATACTCCACTCCTTTACGGGCAACTGTTCCGCTGTCAAAAGGGTGTTTTATTTTCTGCATTACGGTCACATAGTCAGCTGTATCAGTAAACAAAACAGGAGCATTTCTGCCTGTAAGGACTATTTCAGTACCGCCTGCCGAAATAATTTCCCATGCATATTCCCTGTTGAGGAGATTAGCGTTATAAGCACTGAAAAACTCATCAAATACAATCATATCGCACGAACCTGATTTTACAGCACTGTCCGCCATATTGAGCATTTTATCATGGGAACGCTTTACGGCTGATAATTCGTCACTGTTCATCTGAAAAGCAAATTTATTGCACTCATTACAGCAGATAACAGTTATCCCTATTTTTTCAAGCACTGATATTTCCGAAGAATCGCTGTTTTTCATAAACTGCATGAAAAGAACTCTCATACCTGCGCCTGCTCCACGTACCGCCAGACCTATTGCCGAAGTTGTTTTGCCTTTACCGTCACCGGTATATATATGTATCATAATATCAACTCAATTCTCTCTAAAAATAGGCTTCCCCGACTATCGGAGAAGCCTTTTGATTTAATCTGCAATAAAAGCTGAAAAAGCCTTGTAAGCCATATACAAGTCAAGTTTCGAAATCACCTCATAGGGAGCGTGCATAGAAAGTACAGGTACGCCCATATCGATTGTATCGACATCGAGGTTAGCAATATAAGCTGCTACTGTACCTCCTCCGCCAACGTCTACTTTACCGAGTTCACCTGTTTGCCATATGACATTCTTGCTGTCCATAAGTCTGCGGATACGTCCTGCAAATTCAGCTGATGCATCAGAAGTCCCTGATTTACCTCTTGCGCCCGTATATTTGGTAATGCACACGCCTTTGTTGACATAAGCGCAGTTGTTGCGTTCGGTCACGTCCGCAAAAGTAGGGTCAAATGCGGCATTTACATCAGCGGAAAGGCACTCTGAAACTGAAAGGACATCTCTGCCGTTTGAACCGAGTGATTCAGCAATATCAGCGACGAAATATTTGAGGTAAGCCGAACATAGCCCCGTATTGCCTTCACTGCCTGTTTCTTCTTTATCAGTAAGGACTGTAACTGCTGTATGTACGGGAGTTTTGCAGTCTGTAACTGCTTTCAGTGCCGGGAATGCACAACATCTGTCGTCGTGACCGTATCCGCCAATCATACTTCTGTCGAAACCTATATCTCTTGATTTGAATGCAGGAACAGCCTCAAGTTCAGCGGAAATGAAGTCAGATTCAGTGATACCGTACTTCTCGAAGAGTATGTTCATAATATTCAGCTTGACCGATTCGCTTGACTCGTCGTCCCTGAAAGGCATTGAACCTATAAGCAGATTCAAATCCTCTCCCCTGATAACTTTCGCTGCATTGCGGTTCATCTGTTCGTTAGCGAGGTGCGGTAACAGGTCAGTCACACAGAAAACAGGGTCATTTTCATCTTCGCCGATATTCACTGTAATCTTCTCGCCGTCAGCCCTGATAATAACGCCGTGGAGTGAGAGCGGAACAGTTGTCCACTGGTATTTTTTAATACCGCCGTAGTAATGCGTTTTGAAAAGTGCAAGTTCGTTATCCTCATAGAGCGGATTCTGTTTCAGGTCAAGGCGTGGTGAATCGATATGTGCAGCGCAGAGCCTTATTCCCTCATCGATGGGTGCAGTACCGATTACAGCGATAAGAACAGCTTTACCCCTGTTATTTTTATAAATCCTGTCCCCTGCCCTGAGTTGCATACCCTTTTTGTACTCAACAAATCCGTTCTTTTCGAGTTCCCTTACAGCGTAACATACAGCCTCACGTTCTGTTTTAGCGGAATCAAGGAAACATTTGTATTCTTCCGCAAAATCAGATACAGCTTTTTCTTCTTCGGAATCAATACGTCTGTAACCGTTTTTCTTTTGGCGGAACAATTTTTCTTTAAGTTCCTTAACAAATTCTTTTTCTTCCATAATAATAAACTCCTTTCAGTTTCAGAAATCCGTCATAAAAGCTGAGCGGATATCATAGTAATAGTATTTTATTTTATCAGCGAGTTCTTTCGACATATCGTACACAACATCAAAAGAACCGTTGTTTTCGATTATGTAATCAGAGTGTGCGATAAAGTATTCCGTATCAAGCTGAGAGTCCATACGATTCTGAGCCTGTTCAGCGGTAATACCGTCACGCTCTATAATACGTTTTTTTCTTATTTCGGGATTTGCCGTGACCGAAATTATTATCTCACAAAAATCGTCAGAATGACTTTCGAAAAGCGTGGGAGCGTCAAGTAAAATAAGCCTGTTGCCCTTATTTGAATACTGTTTTATGCGTGAAAGTATTTCAGTTGTTATATATGGGTAAATGATTGAATTAAGCATTTCGAGTTTTGTCTTATCCGTGAACACAATACCTGCGAGAGCTTTCCTGTTGAGCGTTTCATCGGGATTGAGTATCTCCCTGCCGAAAATTTCAACAAGTTCCCTGAGGCAATCAGTACCCTTTTCAACGACAACACGTGATATATGGTCAGCATCTATAACAACATAGCCGTTTTCAGAGAATACTCTTGAAACAGTACTTTTCCCTGCACCTGTCTGCCCTGTAAGACCTACTATCATAACTTCAGGCGTATTGTTCATAGTTTTATCACCTCAAATCCTGCTGCTCTTATCAAGCGGTTATACACGGCAAGACCTACGCCTGTTTTAGAGGGGGCACGCACATAGACTTTTTCCGCACCCATGTCATCGAGTTCCCGTAACCGTCTGAAAATCATATGAGCCTGCTGACTGCTGTCCGCACCGTATGTCAAATATCTGCACGGGAAATTATCTTCATCGCCGTCAAATATGAGTGAATACGTATTATCGCTGTTATTTTGGTCAACATATTCAATGAAATCCTGCAAAGAAGATTCAATCATAATAACATCAGCTTTCGGTGAATAATGCTTGTATTTCATTCCGGGAGAAGATGCAACGGCATTTTCAGCGAGTTCGCTTAAAATTGCAGGGTCTATGATAACATTCCCGCAAATTTGGGCGAGCATTTCCTTTGTGACTGCTCCGGGACGTAGTATTCTGACTGTATTTTCATTGTCAAATGATATAACAGTAGATTCAACGCCGTATTTTGAGTTACCGCCGTTTATTACTGCTGAAATTCTGCCGTTCATATCCTGCATGACGTGTTCCGCACAAGTAGGGCTTGGCAAGCCTGAAATATTAGCGGACGGTGCTGCAACAGGACAGCCTGAAAGTTCAATCACACGGTGCATTACAGGGTGTGACGGCACACGGATTCCGACTGTATCAAGTCCGCCTGATGTAATCATTGGTATCCTGTTATTTTTCGGCAGAACCATTGTCAATGCTCCCGGACAGAATTTCTCCGCAAGTCTGTATGCGAGTTCAGGAATGTACGATGTATACAATTCAGCTTGTGAAAATTCAGCAAGATGCACAATAAGCGGATTATCAGCAGGTCTGCCTTTCGCCTCAAATACAGCCTTTACAGCAGATTCATTTCTTGCGTCCGCACAAAGTCCGTATACAGTTTCGGTCGGTACTCCCACAACTTCGCCGTTTCTTATGAGTTCAGCGGCAATTGTTATATCTTTTTCGTTATTTTCAAGTAAAACAGTTTTCATAATCATTCTTCCTGACTTGCAAGTTTAGTTGCTTGGTCTGCCGTAGCGAGGGAATCAAAAACTTCATCGAGATTCCCGTTGAGAATATCCTCAAGGCGGTATATCGTCAAACCGATTCTATGGTCTGTAAGTCTGCCCTGCGGGTAATTATAAGTGCGGATTCTTTCGGAGCGGTCGCCCGTACCTACCTGCATTTTCCGTTCTGAAGCAATTTTTTCAGCCTGTTCCTCCTGCATTGATTCGTAAATTCTTGAGCGGAGTATTTTCATTGCTTTATCCTTATTTTTATACTGACTTCTTTCGTCCTGACATTCCACAACAACATTTTTAGGCAAATAAGTTATACGGACAGCCGATTCAGTTTTGTTGATATGCTGACCGCCTGCACCGCTTGCACGGAAATAGTCTATTTTCAGGTCAGTGGGATTGATTTCAAGTTCCACTTCATCAGCCTCAACGAGTACAGCGACAGTTACAGTAGATGTGTGAATACGTCCCTGTGATTCAGTTTCGGGGACACGCTGTACTCTATGGACACCGCTTTCGTATTTCAGGCGAGAATAAGCACCGTCGCCCTCAATCGAGAAACTTATCTCCTTGAATCCGCCCAATTCGGTAGGCTGAGCGTTGAGTATTTCCTGTTTCCAACCTCTTGATTCAGCGTACATAGTGTACATTCTGTAAAGTGAATTAGCAAAAAGAGCTGATTCCTCACCGCCTGCGCCTGCACGTATTTCGATGATAACATTTTTATCATCGTTCGGGTCTTTTGGTAAAAGGAGAATTTTAAGTTCCTGAGTAATGCTCTCCATAGCCGACTTGTTTTCCTCGTATTCAGCAAGAGCAAATTCTTTCAGTTCTTTATCAGTGATACCCTCGTCAAGCATTTCCCGTGCATCATTGCAGGAAGTTTCTGCTTTTTTGTACTCTCTGTATTTCAGGATAATCGGGGTCATATTCTTATATTCACGCATAAGCTGGGCATAGAGTTTATTATCGCTGATAACATCAGGGTCTGAAAGTTTCCTGCTGATTTCGTCATATTTTTTTTCCATAAGTTCCAATTTTTCAAACATATAAAAATTCCTTTCAGGTTAAATATATTGACTTGCATACTCTCTGAGAACTCTGCTTTGATAGATTAAATATGCTGACTTTCAGTTTCCCGTTTAATTTTCCTGATATTCTTCTCAATTTTTTTGCGTGGGACTAAAAATTCCCTTCCGCAAGAAGTGCATCGCAGTCTGAAATCCATTCCCGAACGCAAAACAAGCATTTCATTTGCACCGCAAGGGTGTGGTTTTTTCATAACAAGTATGTCATTTATTTTAACGTCCACTCAAAAAATCCCACCTTATCTATTGAAATTGAAAATTCATACAAATTATATTATACCGCAAATTTTTTATTAAATCAATAGCAATATGTATATTTTTAATAATTTGTGTAAAAATAACAAAAAAGGAAGTCAAAAATTTATAATACGAACAAATTATTATATACTCTACACTATTGCAAAGTGTCCAAAGAATGCTGAACCAAAAATTCGTATGTCAAGGAAGAGGACGAAATCATACTGTCATATAGTAAGGTGACTCCCTACAGTGTAGGGAGATGTCACGAAGTGACAGAGGGTCGTCGTGCCTGTTAGGACGGGTTTTATATCAGTATTACCGGATAGTTTGTAATAGCAGAGAGTATAGGCGTTTACGAAAGGAGTAAACTATGGTAACAAGAGTAACAGCGGAATTTGAAGCCCCTGAAATTGCAGAATCTGCCCTCAAGAAAATCAGAGAGACAGTGAGAGGTGTGTATTCAACTAATTTCGTATATAACAGGCGTTCAAACGAGGCTGAAAAATTAAGAGGCGGTACAATTTACACGATTCTGCCGACTGCTGTAACATCAAAAAATTATCTTACAGCTACGCTTGAATCTCCTTCATCAGAAGATGTCATTCCCGAACCGGCACGAAGCAGGAAAACTACTGTTTTTATTGTATGCGACGGTAGTGGAACAGATAAAATACACTCAATTCTAAGCGGTATGGGCGGAACTGATATTTATTCTCCGTCAATGTGAATATTTTCATCTTCCTCTGAATATGATTTATCATTGAATGATAATTAAAATTTCATACGGAGGTAAAAATATGAACTATAAACCCGAAGGCTGTCTTTTCAGGACGGCTGAAAATCAGAAGTATATTTCAACTGTTGACGGTCTCACCGAAGCAATGGAAAAAGGCGTTATTCTTGAGTCGAGAGTTTCTGTATGTGATAGCGAACATAATCTAATTGTTGATTTGCCGTGCGCTTACGGAATAATCCCACGTGAACAAGGTGCAATTGGTATTGCAGAGGGAAAAACCCGTGATATAGCTTTAATATCACGGGTGAATAAGATTGTCTGTTTCAAGGTGACTGAAATCAGCGAGAAAAACGGCAGAATTACAGCGATACTTTCAAGGGCTGAGGCTCAGAACGAGTTTATAAAAGAATACTCTGATAAGCTGAAAATCGGCGATGTAATTGATGCAAAGGTAACTCATCTGGAGCAGTTTGGATGCTTTGTGGATATTGGTTGCGGAGTACCATCGCTTATTCCGATTGACGCAATATCAGTTTCAAGGATTTCGCACCCGTCTGACCGTTTCAAAGTAGGGCAATTTATAAAAGCTGTTGTGCGTTCCCGTGAAAATTCAAGGATATGCCTTACTCACAAGGAACTTTTAGGTACGTGGGAGGAAAATACCGCAAATTTCAAGGCAGGTGAAACTGTTTCGGGAATCGTCCGTTCTGTTGAAAATTACGGGATTTTTGTTGAACTTGCCCCGAATCTCGCAGGACTTGCGGAATTAAGAGATGATATTCAGGCAGGGCAAAATGTAAGCGTCTACATAAAAGCAATAATCCCCGAAAAAATGAAAGTCAAGCTTGTTATTGTGGACGTATGCGAGGATTGCGGAATAAACCGTGATTTCAGGTATTTCAGCGATAAAACGCATATTGATGAATGGAAATACGCTCCTGAATGTTCAGGCAGAGAGATTACAACGGTATTCAGCTAAAGAAAACGGACTGGCGATTTTGTCAGTCCGTCTCTCTTTGTCAAGAGAAAATGTAAATCTTTCACAAAACTTTTACAAAAAAGCTGAGAAAATATAACATTCCGCAATAATACCGCCCACAATTAAACAAAACATTGCAGCAGCAAGAATAATTGCAGATGATAATTCACCCTTAGCGCAGGATTTTTCAGGCTTATCTTTCAAGTAAAAAACAGTGATTTCATCATTGCATTGATATTTTATCTCCTGAGTGAGGCTGTTTTTGATACATTTGTATTCTTTATCATCTACATAATAGCGGACTTCGTAACCCTCACCACGTCCGCCGATATGCTTAGTAACTGTACCTGTTATGTGAACGCCGTATTTGTAAAGCCTGATTGTTTCCAGCAAATATTTTGTTGACCCTATTACCATGTGCAGGAGGAGCACATCAACCATTGTACAGCCAAATACATAAAAAAACATATCTGTATCTTTGAATAATTTGTATTCAATAAATCCCGCTATTGCATATGTCAGAAACAAAATTAAAAAGTTGAGTAAAATTTTAAGTGCAGTTTTTCTTGTGCTTTCATCATGCAGAAAAACTGCAAATATTATAACTAAAACTATCGCCATAAAAATCATTATATTATCCCCCAATAATCCGCAAAAGTACAATCCCCATTTTTAATTCAGGCGGTTATGCCTGTTGATACAGCGGAGCAAATTCCAGTTTTGTGCCGTCAATAATTTTCGATATTTCGTTTTCATTGTCAAGGTGCATAAGATAAATTTTCACGCCGTTTTCGGACAATTTTTTTAAGATTGGCAGTATATCGCCAATATACAGATGAACATCACTTTTGTAAAATGAAATTTCCGTATACAGATATGTACCATTATTCAAAAACGGAAGATATGGTGTAAGCGTTGCAGTGTCGCCCGTGTAAATCACGTCATTTTCCTGAATTTTCAGGTAGTAGCCGAAACATTTTCCGTCAAGAGTTTTTGCGTGAGTTGTAGGTATTGCAGAAACAAGCCAGTCTTGACGGATTTTGTCAGCTGTTGTGATATTGAACCATTCAGGATCACAACCTTCAATCTGAATCAGAAGTGTCTGCAAATCGTTTTTTACTTTGTCGGACGGCGCAACAACAGTGACAGGATTCCTGAGAACAAACCACGCATACTGCAACATTGTACCGACAGCACCGCTATGGTCGCCGTGAGTATGAGTTATAAGAATATAGATATTTTCTACTTCATTAAGGTTCATTTTTTTAATTTTTTGGAATGATGTAGCAGGGCAGTCAATCAGAATCAGGTCTTTGCCGTGGTAAAAGAATGCGGAATTGTGTTCGTCAGCGAAAGCACAGCCACGTCCTAAAAATTTCAGCATATTTATTTTCCCCTTCAAATAAATTTTTTAATATGCCGTAGTATCATGGATTTCGATTTGTTTCATGACATCAGCCGAATCAAGGAAATTGAACATAGCGTTCAGGATATATGAGTACACATCGCCTGAAAGGTGCATACCGTCACCGCTTGAATAGCTGTCACTAAGAGCGAGTGTGTTCGGGTCAGCGAGTACGGAATACGTATCAAAAAACAATATCTGCGGATTATTGGCGTTTTCAACAGCGGTCTGCAGCGAGTAATTAAACGAACGTATATTCTCATTTGTGGTATATGTATTCCAGTAAGCAATAGGCGTTATATCTCCGACAATTATTGTAGCAGTGGGAACACGTTCAAGGACCTGCTGAGCGATATTGAGTATAGATGCGCCGTATTCATCGGGAGTACAACTGTAAATATCATTTATGCCTATTGAAATAAAATAAAGCGGAGCATTGACGTAATCAGCCGTATCAAGCCAGCCTGCATAGTAGCCGTCAATATCGAATGAATATGTATCCATATTCCATATAGCAAGCGATTCACGGGCGATATTATGTTCATACGGTATATAGCCGTAAGCGTTATAGCCGTATGCGATAGAATCGCCTATAATAGCAAGTCTGTCCTGATAGTAACTGCTGTTGGGCGACTCACCTGCTGAAATATAGTCGTAGTAATATTCATGCGGTTCGCAAGTTGTGATTGTAGTTGCAGTTGAGGTTGATACTTCTGTCAATTCAGTCTGCGTAGTTGATTCAGCCTCACCTGTTACGGAATAGACAACAATTTTTGCGGTAGTTACGGGAACATCGCCTGTATTGTCGTTGTCAACAGAATTATCTCCGATTGTTTGTACATTTTGTGCATTTTGTTCAGCGGAATCCGACTGTAAACTGTTGACGGAATTTGTTGCCTGACTTCTGTTTTGCAGTGCTTTAAGGCGTATTTCGGTCATTTTATCAGGTTTTTCGGGAGTGTAGACGAATACGAGCGTCAGGGCAGTAAGAAAAACTGTAGCCACAATTTTAAGCGGACTGTTGAAAAAGTTTCTGAAAAAATCTTTCAATTATATCATCTCCTGTATTTATAGAAAAATCCTGCAAGCGAATCACTTGCAGGACTGGAGCTGATGATCGGACTTGAACCGACGACCTACGCCTTACCAAGGCGTTGCGCTACCGACTGTGCCACATCAGCGTCAACTCAACAATAAACATTATATAACATATTGCAGTAAATGTCAAGGGGAAAAGATATATTTTTTTATTTTAACAAAAAATGCTATTGACAAATCATAATATTTGTGTTATGATTTGATGTGACAGCACGAGTAATTTCGTTCCCGGACGTTTTTTCGTCAGGGGATTTTTTATCGGGAGGTGAATCTATGGAACATCATGACGTAACTCTTAACATTCATTATACTGTTCCGAAAAATTTGTGGAAAAAAGTTGTGGAAGTATTCCATTCAATGCCGTACTGGAGCGGGAAAAACTGCAATGCTGAGGCTATGTGGACAGGCGATAATATTGAACTGTACTATTCGGTTGAACCGGGCGGATTACAGATTACAGGAGAAATGCCTTACGAAATATGGCGGAAATGGTATCCTGCACTTAAAATGAAACTGACTGAAGTACTCGGCTATGAAATCGGTGAACCTGAAGAAGGGTATGATTTCAGATATTGGGACTGATAAATTATATAAAGGAGAAAAAATATGACTACTTTTGAAGAACTTAAACGCAGAGGTCTGCTTGCGCAACTCACCGACGAAAAAGAAATTGAGGAACTTGTAAACGCCGGAAAAGCTACATTTTACATAGGATTCGACCCGACAGCAGACAGTCTGCACGTAGGTCATTTTATGGCACTTTGCCTTATGAAACGTCTGCAAATGGCAGGAAACAAGCCTATTGTGCTTATCGGCGGAGGTACTGCAATGATTGGCGACCCGTCAGGTAAAACTGATATGCGTAAAATGATGACTCCCGAAACAATTCAGCATAATGTTGAATGTTTCAAGAAGCAAATGAGCCGTTTTATTGATTTTTCCGATGATAAGGCTCTTATTGTCAACAATGCGGACTGGCTTATGAACCTGAATTATATTGAAGTCCTCCGTGAAGTAGGTGCGCATTTCAGCGTAAACAGAATGCTTTCGCACGAATGCTACAAACAGCGTATGGAACGTGGTTTGACTTTCCTTGAATTTAACTATATGATTATGCAAAGTTACGACTTCTATAAACTTTTTCAGGAATATGGCTGTAATATGCAGTTTGGCGGAGATGACCAATGGGCGAATATGCTTGGCGGTACTGAACTCATCAGACGTAAACTCGGCAAAGATGCGTATGCGATGACTATAACGCTCCTGCTTAATTCAGAGGGCAAGAAAATGGGCAAAACTGAAAAGGGTGCAGTATGGCTTGACGCTGAAAAAACATCGCCGTATGATTTTTTCCAGTACTGGAGAAATGTTGCTGATGCGGACGTTATCAAATGCCTGAAAATGCTTACATTTGTGCCTGTTGAGGAAATCGAGGAAATGGAAAAAACAATGGAAGGTGCAGAATTTAACAAAGCTAAGGAACTCCTTGCGTATGAACTCACGAAACTTGTGCATGGTACTGAAGAAGCTGATAAGGCTCTCGCCTCCGCAAAGGGATTATTCGGCGGTAACGGCGGTGATGAGAATATGCCGACTGTTGAAATTGATTCCGCTGAACTCGATGATAATTCAATCGGTTTGCTTAATCTCGTTGTGAAAGCAGGTCTTGCGCCCTCCGTATCAGAGGCACGCCGTCTTGTTCAGCAGGGCGGTATAACGGTAAATGATGTTAAAATGGCTGACCCGAAAGCAACGATTAAGTTAGACGGCGAAACTATTATCCGTAAAGGCAAAAAGACTTTCAAGAAAGTTATTGTTAAATGATTTTGTAAAAGCTCCTGTTTTTTTGCAGGAGTTTTTTTGCAAACTATATAGTAACTCTACTTGAAAATCAAACAAGTTCACTGATAAAAATTTCCCATAGCTACGTTGTCGTCGTCACCGTGCGACAGCACGCTTTCCTCCTCCGCCTTGCTATGAAAAATTTTTATTCAGTTCCTTTTGTCCGATTTCCAAGTAGACTTACTATAAATTTCAATTTGCCTATTGACTGAAACAAAAAAAAGTGGTAAAATTATATTATGACATAATCTGATTTTGCAAAAAAATATTGACTTTCTGACTTTCAAAGGAGAAAATGACATGAATATCAAAAAAATTGTTTCAGCAGTATCAGCATTTGTTATATCAGTTACCATAATCTGTATGAACAATTGTCTGCTGTCGGATTGCGTTGACATGAGATATATTGAAGTTGACAAAATCGAGATAATGAAAGACTATTTGCTGGGCAAAAGAGGCATAAATAAAGCGCAGTTTGATTATCTTGACCTCAATTCCGATAGCAGCGTTGATGTTTTCGATTACGCACTTATGCGGAATGAATTTGCCGAAAAAAACGGATTATTACACGGTAAACAGGCGAAACTGATTGAAGTGCAGAATATATTGCAGAATCCCGAATTACCTACGGGCTGTGAAGTCACATCGCTTACAATTTTACTGAATTATCTTGGGTACTCCATTGATAAAATGACAATGGCGAGAAACTATTTGCCAAAACAGGACTTTTACTGGGAAAACGGTATATATTACGGTGCTGATTTCAGGACGACTTTCGCAGGCAACCCTGAATCTGAATATTCATATGGCTGTTATGCGCCGTGTATCGTGACTACAGCAGACAACTATTTTCAGGATAACGGGGTGAATGCGTCGGCGAATGACCTGACAGGGACGGATTTTGACAGTTTACTTGCGGATTACATTGATAATAATATGCCTGTACTTATATGGATAACAAGCAGTAATCTCCACGAATCTTCGCTTACTTCAATATGGACTACTCCTGACGGCGAGGAAGTCCAATGGCGTGCGTATGAACATTGCGTGGTTCTTACGGGGTACGATAAAGATAATCAGCTTTTATACGTATCAGACCCGCTTTATGGCGATATTTCGTATGATTACGATATTCTTGTACAGCGTTACAAAGAGTTGGGACAACAGGCGGTATACATACAGTAAAATAATTTAATCAGGAGGATATACAATGAATGTAATATTATTGGCTCACACACCCGAACCGCAAAAAATCGTTGCTTCTGCCGCAAAACTATGCTATTCAAGCAGTGATATTCTTTCAATAAAAGACGGTCTTACAGAAGAAAAAACTGGGAATTTCATTGATATGCTTGTGTCAATCGGTCACGAAAGCGTTATGGAACACGTCAGTTTCACATTCGGAATTGAAGGGATTTCCCGTGCTTGTTCTCATCAGCTTGTAAGGCATAGAATCGCCTCGTATTCGCAAAAAAGTCAGCGGTATGTCAACGAAAATGCGTTCAGTTATATTACTCCGCCTGAAATAGAAAGCAATCAGCAGGCAAAAGATGAGTTTGAACGGACTATGTGTGAGATAAACAAGAGTTATGCTAAAATTGTTGACATTCTTGCTGAAAATCACAAAAACAAATTCATTGCAGAGGGTATGGACGAAAAATCTGCTGTTTCAAAAGCACGTAAACTTGCAAATGAAGATGCAAGATTCGTTTTGCCGAATGCGTGCGAAACTAAAATAGTCGTAACTATGAACGTACGTTCGCTGTTTAACTTTTTCAGGCACAGGTGCTGTAACAGGGCACAAT
Organism: uncultured Ruminococcus sp.; assembly: GCA_947624295.1. GTDB lineage: Bacteria > Bacillota > Clostridia > Oscillospirales > Ruminococcaceae > Ruminococcus. The sequence goes on from CANQJV010000022.1 coordinate 14,181, forward strand.
GGGAAATACGTGCCGTTGCTGACGAAATGCTCCGTATTTGCCTTGAAATCGCTCCTGATATTTTCAAATACGCCGGTCCCTCGTGTGTTATGGACGGGAAATGCCCTGAAGGGAAAATGACTTGCGGGAAAATGAGTGAAGTACGTGAGTATTTTGACAAACTCAGGAATCAGAGCTAAAATTAAAAAATATAATTTATTTTATTATGAAAGGATAATTGAAAAATGATTTATGTTTATCTTGCAAACGGATTTGAGGAAACTGAAGCTGTTACTCCGATTGATATGCTCAGGAGAGCTGAAAAAAAAGTCGTTACAGTAGGCGTAGGCGATAATATCATCGTAAGTTCGCACGGAATCCCCGTTGTAACTGATACAATCGTACAGGAGGCACAACTTACCGATGAACTTGAAATGATTGTTCTCCCCGGAGGTATGCCCGGAACGCTGAACCTCGAAAAATCGGAATATGTTCAGCAGGCTATTGATTTCTGTATGGAGAAAAATCTCCCGATTGGTGCAATATGTGCCGCTCCGTCAATTTTAGGTCATAAGGGCTTGCTGAAAGGCAAAAAAGCTGTCTGCTATCAGGGATTTGAGGCTCAGCTTGAGGGTGCGGAAATCAGTACAGGTGCAGTTGCTGTTGACGGCAACATAATCACCGCAAGAGGTGCAGGTGTTGCAATGCAGTTTGCACTTGCGCTTGTTGAGAAAGCTGTATCAAAAGCTGAAAGCGAAAGGCAGTTCAAAGCTGTAATGTGTGAGTGATATGACCGCTAAAAATGAACTCCGCAAGCGATTTTCAGAAATACGTAACTCCACAAAAAGCAGTCTGAAAGATGAAGAAATTTGCACAAAAATCCTTGCTGATGAGAAAATTTGTTCGGCTGATACTGTTCTTATGTATGCGTCTTTTCGTTCGGAAGTCGATACATGGCGAATTGCACATAAACTGCTGTTGAAAAATATACAGATTGCATATCCCGTGTGCGGTGACAACAGTACAATGACTTTCCACGTAATCCATGAACTTAACCAGCTGACTGAATCAGCCTACGGTATACGGGAACCTGATATTTTGCTTGATATGCCCAAAATTACTGAAAAAACAGTCTGCATAGTCCCTGCACTCGCATTCACTGAAAACGGCGTAAGACTTGGCTACGGCGGAGGATATTACGACAGATTTCTCGCAAATCACCCCGAATTATACACAACAGGTTTTGCATATGAGGACTGTATCGCCGAAAATCTGCCCTTTACGGAGCATGATATAAAAATAAAATCTGTTATTACAGAAGAAAGGACAATAATCTGCAATGATTGATAAATTTGACGAAAACACTGAAAATCAGGATACTGATGTTACGAACGAACCGCTTGATGAAATTACTGATGATTCTGATGTAAATACGCCCGAAATTGATGAGGAATATTCAGAAATCCCCGATGATACGGAGGAGGAATATCTCGATGATGAGGATTCCGACGAATCTGAAGACGATTATTACGGTGACGATGCTGAAAATGAGTATTCTGACGAATCTGAAAATGATTATTCCGATGATGATACTGAAAACGAGTATTCTGACAACAGAGAAGTCAGTGACAGAAAAAAAGCTGAAACTCGCAGTAAAACTCAATCTGCCAAGTCTAAAAAGAAATCTAAAAAGAAAAAGAAAAAAAGAAAACATAGCCGTTTACCGGGAATATTGATTCTTGTAACGCTTATTTTCGGTGTTTCTATTGTTTCGTCACTCGTCATTATCGGTTACGGCAAGGATATGCTCGGAATAGGCAAAAGCGACGAAACTCATCTTCTTGTCGTCCCTGAAGGCGCAACTACTGAAGAAATCGCACTTATGCTTGAAAATGACGGCATTATAAAGTCCGCTAAAGCGTTCACAATGTTTGCGGATTTGCGTGATAAGGAAATCGGCTATATTGTCGGTGAACATTTCATTCGCCCGAATATGCCCTATGAAACGCTTATCAATGAACTTACGCAACTCCCGACAGAAGAACTCGGCGAATCAATCGAAGTCACTTTCCCCGAAGGTATCACGCTTATTGACGCAAGTCATATTCTTGAGGAAAAGGGTATCTGCGATGCGGAAGATTTTGTATTCTACTTCAATTCAGGCGGTTTTGGACTTAGTTTCGAGGACTTGCTCCCGCTTGACAACTCGTATAAATTCCAGCGTATGGAAGGCTATTTGTTCCCTGATACCTATTTCTTCTACGAAAACAGCGATGTTGAATCGGTATGTCAGAAAATTTATTATAACTTTGAATCAAAAATGACTGAAGAACGTCTTGCAAAAATGCAGGAACTCAATCTCAGTCTTGACCAGCTTATCACATTTGCATCAATCGTACAGAAAGAAGCCGCTACAACAGGAGTTATGGAAGATGTTGCATCTGTTTTCTGGAACAGACTCAATGACCCTGACGATTTCCCGTTACTCCAGTCCGACCCTACTTCAAACTATTCAAATGATGTTGTCCGCCCGAATATCGAGTACTACAATCAGACAATCATTGATGCTTACGACACGTACAAAAGCCCCGGACTTCCTCCTGGTGCTATATGCAACCCCGGAATTGAGGCAATTGACGCTGTACTCGCCGCAAAAGAAACAAATTATTTCTACTTTATTGCTAATGTCAATACAAAAGAAACATATTTCTCTGAAACTCTCGAACAGCACGAGGAATATCAGGCTTTAATTGAACAGCAGTACGCCGAGGAGGCTGAAAATGCAGAATAACAGGCTTGAAGTACTTGCACCGGCAGGCGATGAGGAACGTCTTACCGCTGCCCTGAAATACGGTGCAGATGCTGTATATCTCGGACGTAAACAATTCGGTATGCGTTCCTCGCCTATGAATTTTGATTTTGGGCAACTCGTGAACGCCGTGGAATCGGCTCACGCAAAGGGTGTCAAGGTGTATCTTACTTGCAACACTCTCCCTCGTAACAACGAATTGCCATTTTTCGAGAAATTCGTGAGGGAGGCTGTTGAGGCGCAGGTAGATGCTCTCATAGTAGCTGATATAGGCTTGCTTATGATGATAAAGAGATTTGCTCCCGATATGGAAATACACATTTCCACGCAGACGGGTATCGTCAATTACGCAACAGCAAGGGAATTATACAACCTCGGTGCTAAAAGAATCGTGCTTGCAAGAGAACTATCGTTCGATGAGATAGCCGAAATCAGAGCAAAAACAAGTCCCGATATGGATATAGAATGCTTCGTCCACGGTGCAATGTGCGTTTCATTTTCAGGGAGATGTCTGTTATCGCAGTATCTCGTGAATCGTGACGCAAATCGTGGTGAATGCGCTCAGCCGTGCCGTTGGGGATACCACCTTGTTGAGGAGAAACGCCCGAATGAATTTTATCCCATTTTCGAGGACGAAAAAGGAACATATATTCTTAATGCCAAAGATATGTGTATGATTGAATATATTGACAAACTCGCTGAAACAGGTGTCACAAGCCTGAAAATAGAGGGGCGTGCAAAGTCAGCATATTATGTATCTGTTATAACAAATGCCTACAGAATGGCGGTTGATGAGTACTACAAAGACCCGTATAATTTCAAGTTGCCTGACTGGATTCGTGACGAGGTCTACAAAGTAAGCCATAGACAATACTGTAACGGCTTTTATTTCGGTACGCCCGAAAATTCACAATACTACGAAAACAGCGGATATATCCGTAATTATGACATTGTTGCCGTTGTTGAAAAATGCGAAAACGGTGTAGTTTACTGTACTCAGCGGAACAAATTTTTTGCAGGCGATGAAGTCGAAATATTGTCGCCTGCTAAAAAGCCCGTTGTTATGACTTTGAGTAATCTTTTTGACGAAAACGGCATGGAAATTTCAACAGCAAATCATGCTATGATGAAGTTTTCATTTGCTTGTGACCAAATTTTCCAATCAGGGGATATAATTCGCAAAGCTCTTTAAGATAAATTTTTAATTATACAGGAGTGATTTACAATGAATACAATATCAGATAAAAAATTTGACGAAGAAAGAGCATTGTACGGAAGTCACGGAATTATCTTAAAAAATTGCTCTTTTGACGGTGTAGCTGACGGCGAAAGTGCCTTGAAAGAAAGTACTGATATAGAAGTGTATAACTGTTTCTGTAATCTCCGCTATCCGTTCTGGCATGATGATAATCTTGTAATAAAAGATACTGATATGACGGAATTATGCAGAGCTGCCTTGTGGTATTCGAGGAATATCTCTATAAGCAATACTAAAATGCACGGAATAAAGGCTTTAAGGGAATGCTCAGATATAACAGTGTCGGAAAGCGACATAATTTCCCCTGAATTTGGCTGGTTTTGCGATAAAATAAATATGACTGACTGCACGGCTGAAAGTGAATATTTTATGATGAGAAGTAAAAACATTTACCTGAAAAACGTGAATTTCAAAGGGAAATATTCGTTTCAGTATATTGAAAATGCCGTCCTTGAGGATTGTATTTTTGATACTAAAGATGCTTTCTGGCACGGTAAAAATGTTACAATAAAAAACAGCATTGTTAAAGGCGAATATCTTGCGTGGTATTCTGACGGTCTTACCCTTGAGAACTGCAAAATAACCGGTACACAGCCATTATGCTATTGTAAAAATCTCCGGCTTATAAACTGCGAAATGACTGATACTGACTTGTGTTTTGAAAAGTCAGATGTTACGGCGGAAGTTACAACTCACATTGACAGTATAAAAAATCCTAATAGCGGGAAAATAACTGCGTTATCAGTCGGCGAAATAATTATGGATGACGAAACAGCAAAGGGAGAGATTTTCCTCCTGTAAATCGGGAATTATAGGTGATTATATGGGAAATGATAAAATCGGGATTTGCGTTGAATGCGCAAGCGAGTTTTTGAAATCAAAATCGCCAATGTCTGAATTATGCCCTGAATGCGCTCATATTTTATACAGATACGAAAACTGCAATCATATTTTCATGGACGGGAAATGCATAATTTGCCTGTATAACGGCAACAAAAGCAGATATATCGAATCTTTACCGCCAAAATCCTGATTGTTATTTGTTTTAATGATTATAAGTATATACAAAAAATCCTGCAACGCATATGCATTGCAGGATTTTTTGTTATAGTAATTTCACACAAATCAGAATGCAATTTCTTCTGCAATTTTGTGTAATCTTTCATCATAAGGCTTTTCCATAGCGAGAGCTTCCTGAATATCATAGTCAACAATTTTGCTGTCCTTGATACCGACAACACGATTGCCCTTACCCTGTTCGAGGAGTTCAACAGCATAGTAACCCATTCTTGTAGCCTCAACTCTGTCACGGAGCGTAGGACTTCCGCCACGCTGAACGTGACCTAAAATAGTTGCTCTTGCCTCAATGCCTGTTTTCTCCTGAAGTGCAGTAGCAATTTCCTGTGCGTGACCGATACCCTCAGCAACAATTACAACGAAATTCTGTTTGCCCTTAGCTTTCTTTTCGAGCATTGTATTAGCGATAGAATCAATATCATAGGGCATTTCTTTCGTGATAATATCAGTAGCACCGCAGGCGATACCTGTATTTACAGCGATATGACCTGCACCACGTCCCATAACTTCAACGACTGAAATTCTGTCGTGTGACTGCGAAGTATCACGGAGTTTGTCAACGAGTTCCATAGCAGTATTCATAGCAGTATCAAAGCCGATTGTGTAATCAGTGCAAGCAATGTCGTTATCGATTGTACCGGGAAGTCCGACGCAAAGCGTACCCATAGCAGACAAATCAGCTGCACCTCTGAACGAACCGTCACCGCCGATTACAACAAGACCCTCAATGCCGAGTTCATCGCATTTAGCCTTAGCTTTAGCAACGCCTTCCTGCGTTCTGAATTCAGGGCATCTTGCTGTATAAAGAATTGTACCGCCCTGATGAATGATATCGGTAACACTTCTCTCGTCCATTTTGACAATATCGCCTGTAATAAGCCCCATATAACCTCTGTAAACGCCGTAAACTTCCATACCCTTGCTGATAGCCGTTCTCACGACAGCTCTTATAGCCGCATTCATACCCGGAGCGTCGCCGCCGCTTGTAAGTACACCGATTTTCTTAATCATAAAAATTTCTCCATTCTGCAATATGCATATATTCTGCCCGTAGGCTTAATTCTCATACATATATATTTTACCGCTTTTGTGCAAAATTGTCAAGTATATTTCAAATATTTTTTTGATTATTTTGTTACAATGCACAAAAAACTATGTTAAATAATGTATTATCTGCCTGTTTTTTCGATAAGACCTATATTTTGCTGAGGGATAATCCGCGTTAGTGCCATATAACTCTGTTCACTGAGATTAACAGAAAGTTTGTTTTTAGGGCGGACAATTTTTTTCTTATCAGTGAGGTAAAAGCAAATTTCTGTATTTCCGCTGTAATATCTGCATATATTGTTAATTTCCACGGACGGGATTTTATTTGAATCAACCTTTATGCAGATAAGCATATTCCCGAAAATACGCCTGAAATCGTTTTCGGGAGCAATACTTCCGCATATTACCGAAATTCTGTCATCTTTCGCCGAAATCCTGCCATTTATGAAGATAATATCATCTTCATTTATTTTTGAACCGCAAACGGCGTATAAATCGGGGAAAACAACTGCATCACATTCGCCTGTTCCGTCGTAGAGCGTCAAAAAGCACATATTATTGCCGTTTTTCGCAGTATGTATCTTTTTTTCCTGCACAATGCACATAAGTTTAACGGGCGAATTGTCGTCAATTTTCTCGCTGTCCGAAATATCACCTATTTTACGTACTTTCAGCAGTTCAGCGAGGTAATTGTATTCCGTGAGAGGATTCCCGCTTAAATAGATTCCCGTTGCATCTTTTTCCATAGCAAGCAATTTTTTTGTATCATATTCCGGCTTGAGTGGGATTTTTATATTAGCGGATTCAAGTTCACCATCATTGAAAAGATTCATTTGCCCGTCAATTACCCTGTTTTTATTTTTGCTTGTAATGTCAAGGAGCATTTCGTAATTTTCAAGCATCTGACGGCGGTTAAGACCGAGATTGTCAAAAGCTCCCGATTTTATGAGATTTTCCAACGCTTTTTTGTTGAGTTCCTTGCCGTACATACGTTCGCAAAAATTTTGCAGACTTGTAAATTCAGCGTTTTGTCTTTCAGCAATTATCTTGTCCGCTAACCCTGCCCCTGAATTTTTCACTGCAAGAAGTCCGAAGTACATTTTACCGTCCCTGTACGCAAACCCTTTGAAACTCCTGTTTATATCGGGAGCAAGCACTTCAATCCCTGAATTACGGCAATCACCGATATATTCAGCGAGTTTTGTACCCGATGACGACATAACGCTTGACATAAGTGCAGACATATATATTCCACGGTAATGGCATTTGAGGTAAGCGGTCTGATAAGCAGTATAAGCGTAAGCTGCCGCATGGGATTTATTGAAAGCATAAGATGCAAAGCCAACCATTTCGTCAAAAATTTTATCTGATACTTCACGAGAAATATTATTTTTCTCCGCACCTGAAATAAATTTTTCTCTTTCGCTCATCATCACATCAGGTTTTTTCTTCGCCATAGCACGGCGTACAATATCAGCGTGTCCGTAAGAATATCCCGCAAGTTTACGGCATATTTCCATAACCTGTTCCTGATACACCATAACTCCGTACGTATCACCGAGAATATTTTCAAGTTCAGGGTGAAGGTACTTTATATTTTGGGGATTTTTCCTGTTCTCGATATATAGCGGTATTGACTTCATAGGTCCGGGGCGGTACAATGAAATAACAGCAATCAAATCTTCAATACGTTCAGGGATAAGTTCAGTGAGGCAACGTGTAATGCCTTCGCTTTCAAACTGGAATACCCCTGAAGTATCACCTTTTGCAAGCATTTTATAGACTTCCGCATCATCAATGGGGATTTTGTTTATATCAAATTCAGGTTCAGTACGGTGGATTTCGTTGACAGTATCCCTTATTACAGTAAGGTTACGCAAACCAAGAAAATCCATTTTAAGAAGTCCGAGTGATTCAAGGTGTGTCATTGTGTACTGCGTTATGACTGAATTATCGCCCATTTGCAGAGGAACGAGTTCATTCAGCGGAATTGCTGATATTACAACGCCTGCCGCATGAGTAGATGTATGGCGAGGCATTCCCTCAAGCTGTAACGACAAATCGATAACTTTTTTAACTGAATCGTCTGAATTATATAATTTTTTCAGTTCCTGATTTTCGTTAAGCGAAAAAGTCAAATCGTGTTTCATATCAATCATTTTTGCGATTTTATCGCCAAGACTGTACGGTAAATCGAGAACACGGACAATATCACGTACAGCTGCTTTTGCTTTCAGCGTATCGAAAGCAATAATTTCGGCAACGCAGTCAGTACCGTATTTTCGGGCGACGTAATTTTTCACGGATTGCCTGCCCTCGATACAGAAATCAACATCAAAATCAGGCATTGAAACTCTTTCGGGGTTAAGGAAACGTTCAAACATAAGGTTATATTTCATCGGGTCAATTCCTGTAATTCCTATGCAATATGCACAAAGGCTTCCTGCACCTGAACCACGTCCCACACCAACAGGAATATTATTTTTTTTAGCGTAACGGATAAAATCCCATACAATAAGAAAATAGTCGGTGAAATTTTTCTCGTTGATTACAGAAAGTTCGTATTCAAGCCGTTCCGCATATTCTTTGGGAGGATTTTCGCCGTATCTCTTATGGAAGCCGTCAAAACTAAGTTTGCGGAGGTAAGCCGTATTATCGCCTGTATTTTCGGGAGTACGGAATACAGGGATTTTTATAGTGCTGTCGAAATTCAGATTGACATTGCACCTGTCAGCGATAAGTGCAGTATTTGATACAGCATCTTCGTGACCTGCGAAAAGTTTTGCCATTTCGTCAGCTGATTTAACATAAAACTCTTGTGTTTCGAAACTCAGTTTGTTAGGTTTACCTGACACGGAACCCGTTTGTATGCAAAGTAAAATATTTTGCAATTCAGAATCTGATTTTTTTATATAGTGGCAGTCATTTGTTGCAGCTAATTTTATGCCTGTTTCTGCTGATAGCTTGTATATTTGCGGAAGTATAAGCAATTCGTTTCTTATACCGTGATTCTGCACTTCGAGGAAATAGTTATCTTTCCCAAAAATATCACGGTATTCAAGAGTTTTTGCTTTTGCGGAATTATATTGACCATTTAACAAAAGGCGAGGGATTTCACCGGCAAGGCAGGCTGAAAGGCAAATAAGACCGTTGTGATACTTTTTCAGCAACTCAATATCAACTCTCGGTTTACTGTAAAATCCCTCAATATTTGCGTATGAAACGAGTTTGACAAGATTCCTGTAACCCTCATTATTTTCGCAAAGCAAAATAAGGTGATATGGGTGAGAATCAAGTTTAGGCTCTTTGTCGAACCGTGTGCGTGGAGCAACGTACACTTCGCAGCCGATTATCGCCTTTATTCCTGCATTTGTTGCTGTCTGCCAAAATTCAGGGACACCGTACATATTACCGTGGTCTGTTATTGCAACAGCTGTCTGTCCAAGTTCTTTTATACGTTGGATAAGTTGTTTTATACGGCAAGCACCGTCAAGTAAACTGTATTCCGTATGCAAATGCAGATTAACAAATTCACTCGATTTCATTTGTACCCTGTTCCTTTCTTATATCGTCAGCGATTCTTGCAATACGTTGGAAACGGTGATTGACACCTGAACGGCTTATTGGTTCGGATAAATTTTCGCCTATATCACGCAAACTCATCTCCTCATTATCAAGCCTCAGCAAGGCAATTTCAAGGAGTTCATCGGGCAGACTTGCGAGACCGTGAGTGTCAGCAATAAGCGAAATATCCTCGATTTGCCTTAGTGAAGCATTAACCGTCTTATCGATATTCGCCGTATCGCAGTTAGCGATTCTGTTGGCTCTGTTGCGGATATCCTTGTAAATCTTGACATTGATAATATCGAGAGTACACTGCCCTGCTCCTATGAAAGTAAGCGTATCTTCAATTGATTCGCTGTCTTTGATGTAGACGATATGCTGTCCACGGCGTGAGGAACATTTTGCAGTAACACCGATGTCACCGAGAAGCGCAATAAGTTCGTGTACAAGTTGCCCGTCAGGCACGATAAATTCAAGATGATATTCTTTTTCAGGGTTATTCACGCTACCGCAAGCAAGGAAAATCCCTGCTGTAAAAATACCGAGACTGCCTGTTGAAATTAGTTCGTAGTCAATACAGCGGTTGTCGTCCATTCTGTATTTAGCGAACACTTTTTCTGTAATTTCAGGCTGTTTTATATCGTATATATAGACTGAATTTCCGTTTTTGCCTTGTGATTTCCTGCAATCAGGCTGTATATGAAAGACTTTCTCAAATAATTCGGCAAATGTTTCTGAAGATAGTCTGTTTTTCGTCTGAAAACAGATATGATTTCTGTTCAGAGTTCTGCTGAACAGAATCATACCGTAAAGGCAAGCAAAACGCTTGTCCTTATCAGTGATATATTTGCAGATTTCCTGTCGGACTTCATCTGAAAATGACATTTTTTGTCACCTCTTTTGACAAATACCATTCTGTAATTATAATTATTTTTTAGTAATATCACGATGATATTTCTGTATTCTGTAATTTTGTTTAACTAAATGTTCCGCCATAAGTTCCGCAAAAGTAATTGAACGATGTTTTCCGCCTGTACAGCCGAAAGAAATAACAAGCTGACTTTTCCCTTCCTTGACGTAAAGCGGTACAAGAAAATCAATTAAATCAGTTAATTTTTGGAAAAATTGTTTCGAATCGTCCGAAGCCATTACGTATTTTTGTATACATTCCTCCGTACCCGTGTGATTCCTGAGCGACTCAATATAAAAGGGATTCGGCAGACAGCGAACGTCAAATATAAGGTCTGCTTCAGTCGGAACGCCGTATTTGAAACCGAATGACATTACTTTTATTGTCATCGAATCAGACGTATTTTCGAGGAAAAGCGAACGGACTTCTTCTTTAAGGCGAGCTGTTGAGTAACCTGTAGTTTCAATGTAATGGTCTGCAATTTCTTTTAACTTAACAAGCTGTTCACGTTCATATTTTATTGCCTCGTGAATATTGCCGTTAAACTGTTCATCAAGAGGGTGTTTACGTCTTGTTTCCTTGTATCTTTGTATAATGACTTCATCGTTCGCCTCGATAAAGAGAACTTTTGTTTCAACGTCCCGTTCATTTTTCAGTGTTTGCCATACGTAGAAAATTTCAGCGAACATATTACCCGTTCTTATATCAACAGCTACAGCTATTTTATCGATACCCGTTTCAGATTTACGGCACAAGTCAACAAACTGCGGAATAAGTTTCGGTGGTATGTTGTCAATACAGTAAAAGCCTATATCTTCCATAACGTCCATAACGCTTGATTTTCCGGAGCCTGACATTCCCGTAACAATCAACAGTTTCATATAAACCTCCTCTTAATTATAAAGTTATTTTATTTAAGTATAACAGGTTCAAGTTCAAGAATATAACCTGTTTTTTCCTTAACAATATTTTTAACTTTTTCGCATAACTCAAGCACATCAGCACAAGTAGCATTTCCCTTATTTATAACAAAACCGCTATGTTTCGTACTTACTTCCGCATCGCCGACTGATAAGCCCTTAAGACCGCACTGCTCTATAAGTTTTGATGCAAAATTCCCTTTCGGTCGTTTGAACGTACTCCCTGCACTTGCGTATTCAAGCGGTTGTTTGTCAACACGTTTCTGTATACACTCGTCCATTGCCGATTTTATGGAATTTTTATCGCCTTTATGAAGTTGCATAGTAACTGATGTTATGATGTAGTCTTTTTCAGTAAAAATACTATGCCTATATGACAAATCCATATTTTCAGCCGATATTGTTGCTATATCGCCATTTTCATTGATATATTCAGCTGAAATAACAATATCTTTCATTTCACTGCCGTAAGCACCTGCATTCATATACAATGCACCGCCGATTGTTCCGGGGATACCGAAAAGATTCTCCATTCCGGTGAGTCCTGATTCAAGAGCTTTCCTGCATACTGCCGAAAGCATTGCACCTGATTTTGCTGTGATTGCTGTCCCGTCAACCGTAATATCAGCATAATCGTTACCGAAATGTATAACTACACCGTCAAAACCGTCGTCAGAAGCGATAATATTGCTTCCTTTGCCGATTACAGCGTATTTTATGTTGTTCCGCTTGATGTATTGTATAATTTCCGTCGGAGCAGTCCCTCTGACTTCAATAAGAATACGGCAATTTCCGCCGAATCTGAAAGTAGTGTATTCACTCAACGGACAATCCGTCCTAAACTTATAGTTAAATTTTCCGCATAATTCCGTCAATTCATTTATATTTACCATTCAATCCTCCGATTGTCAAAATGTTTCATAATTTCTGATTGTTTCTTTGGGGTCTGATTCCATACCAAGGCGGTGCAGGAGTTCAGCTGCCGCATTATAGCCCATTTTCTTTTGTCTGTTATTCATTGCCGCAACTTCAAGGATAACAGCAAGATTACGTCCCGGCTTGACAGGTATAGTAAGGGACGGGATTTTCACGCCCAGCAAGCTGACATATTCCGTATCAACGCCCATTCTGTCATATATTTTTTCGGGATTCCACTGTTCAAGTTCAACGACTAAATCAAGTTTTTCAGTCATTTTAACTGCGCCTATACCGAAAAGACGACGGGCGTTTATAATACCAATACCACGTAATTCGAGGAAATGGCGTATATTATCAGGAGAACTTCCCACAAGACTTATATTTGACACTTTGCGGATTTCAACGGCATCATCTGCAACAAGTCTATGCCCTCTTTTTACGAGTTCTATCGCTGTTTCGCTTTTACCAACACCACTTTCGCCTGTTATGAACACTCCCTCGCCGTAAATCTCGATAAGTACGCCGTGGCGTGTAACTCTCGGAGCAAGGTTGAGGTTCAGGAAAGCGATAAGCCCCGACATAAAATTAGAGGTACTTTCCTTGCTTCTGAGAAGCGGTACTTCGTATTCTTTTGCGAATTCAAGCATTTCGGGGAAATAGGGCAATTCTCTTGTTATGATGAGTGCCGAAATTTTTTGTGAAAAAAGCATTCTTAAACTTTCACGTCTTGTTTCCTCGTCAATAGTTGAGAGATACGCAAATTCGACTTTACCTATAATCTGTATGCGTTCGGGGTTGAAATACTCATAAAATCCCGTAAGCTGAAGGCTTGGTCGATTCACGTCTGTTTCGTTAATCATAATTTCTTCGGGATTTTTCTGGATATAGATTATTTCGAGCTTAAATTCTTCAATTATCTTTGAAAGTTCTACTTTGAAATTATCCGCCATTGCTTTTTCTCCATTCTCCGATTAAATCGGTAAATTTTATAACTTATACTTTCCGCTGCTGCAAATTACGTTTGCAGCATATCAGCCGAGAACGAATGAACTATACCCCATTCCGGCAATTTTTTCCTTGACTTCAATGAGGTCTTGCGTTGTCAGTGAATCTCCTGATATTCTCACGGCAAAATTGAAATCCGCAAGACTGTCCGCAACGAATCCGAGGCATTTTTCAACTTTTTCGGACGGAGTGCCCTTAAATTCGTAGTAATTTTTCCCGTCCGAAACACCGTCACCAAGTTCATCGATGTTTATATTCAGCACAATTGTATTGACTGAAAGAAGTATCGGCTGTAATATGTCAGCATTTTTACTTAAAATATCTTTAGCAGATACTTCAATGAACATAGATGCGCCGTTTGAAACTGCCGTATCATAGAGGAGATTCGCCGCAGACGTCAGTGCCATACACCTGTCATTTCTGCTGAATTTCTCATCGAGTACGCTCAAATCATTTTCAGTGAATTTCGGGAAAACAAAGTCCGTGCAGACTATTTTTTCGAAACCCGTCCCTGAAATTTCGTTTGTAATATTCGCAAGATAAGCGACTGCATTTTCAGAAAAGGGATTTGTCCACGGTTTAAGCGAACTATCGTTCCATAGACTGCCGTCCGAACGTATGTAACCTGATTCCTTGTCAACGGACGGCAGTAAGTTATCATTGAAAGTGCTTATTACAGCAGTAGGCTTGAAACCGCTGTCCCTGATAGTTTCGGAAATCTTGACAAGATTGAGTTTCTGAAACTCTTTTAGTCCGTCATCAGTTGCGACGGTGCTGACGTAGTGAATTGTACCGCCTGTAGCTTTCAGAGGT
>CANQJV010000023.1 GCA_947624295.1 uncultured Ruminococcus sp.
CAAATCATGGAGGCTATGATTTCTAAAAATGGTTGGGATTATCTTATTGAAAAGTTTGGCATAGAAGGGCTATATGAGGCTGATAAAGAAAGTGGTTGGTTTGATAGTGACAGTATCGAGATGTTTATTTGGGATGTAGAATGTGAAAAGGAACACGCCTATGATGATGCTGAAGACCATAAGGCAATTACAGATTTTTGTGAGTCAACACATTTTCCGGGAATATGAAACTGTAAATTTTTTATAATCACAAATATCAGATTCAGGCGAAAAAAAACAGGCAGTTAATAAAACTGCCTGTTTTTTATTTTAACATTATTCTTCCGGCGGTATTTCCTCGTAATTTGCGGGAGTATCTGCCGGATTTACTTTTGAGTTGAGGAATCCCGAAAGAATCGCACGTATATCAACGCCCGTAGCCTCCGAAAGTCCGTCTGTTATTTTAGTTGTTGAACTTATTATATCGGCAACCATACGGCTTGAATTGCCGTCACCGTACATTGTTATGCGGTCAACATTTTCAAGCGGAGCAGCAGCATTTTTAACAATATCGGGGAGAGCCTTGAAATACATTTCGAGGACAGCAGCCTCACCGTATTTTTTCATAGCCTCCGCTTTAGCGTTGATACCCTCAGCCTCCGCAAGACCTTTTGCACGTATAGCGTCAGCCTCAGCCTGACCTACGGCAGCAATACCTTCAGCCTCCTGCATTTTTGCGTATTTATGGGCTTCAGCCTCAGCTTTTTGGGCTTCAGCCTCCTGTTCACGCTGGAAACGGTCAGCCTCAGCCTCTTTTTTCAGCTGATACAGTTTCGCATCAGCCTCTTGTTGAGCCTTATACTTTTCAGCCTCAGCCTTTTTCTTGATTTGAGCGTCAAGGGCTTTTTCCATAACTTCCGCCTGTTTTGTTTTAAGTTCAACATCTCTTTCAGATGCGGCGATATTTGCGTTAGCCTTTGAAACTTCGATAGTTTTACGCTGTTCTTCTTTCTGGATTTCGTAAGCGGCATCAGCTATAGCCATTTGAGTATCAGATTCTTTTTTCAGTTCAGCCTGACGGATTGCGAGTTCATTATTTTTTTGTGCAATTTCAGTTTCAGCGAGTACTTTAGCATCATTAGCCTCTTTTTTCGCCTGAGCCTTTGCGATTTCGATTTCCTTTTCGGATTCAGCTTTTGCGATAGCAGCTTTTTTCTGGATTTTGGTTGTATTGTCAATACCGAGGTTTTCAATAAGATTCTGGTCATCTCTGAAATTCTGCACATTGAACGATACAATTTCAAGACCCATTCTTCTGAGGTCAGGAGCGGCATTCTCCTGTACTTTTTCAGCGAAAGCCTTTCTGTCATTGACCATTGCCTCAAGCGGCATTTGTCCGACGATTTCACGCATATTACCCTCAAGGACTTCCCTTGCAACCTGTGAAATATAGGCAGGTTCTTTATTCAGGAAGTTTTCCGCACCTATGTTGATGAGTGCAGGGTCACTGCTTACTTTTATGTTGACATTTGCATCAACGTTGATATTGATGTAGTCGGCGGTCGGTACAGCACTGGAAGTCTTTACATCAACGGCAATAAGCTGTAGTTTCAGTTTGTCGACACGTTCAAAGAACGGTATACGGATACTTGCCTTGCCTATGATGATTTTTTTCCGTAAGCCTGATATGATGTAAGCCGTATCAGGCGGAGCTTTTATGTAGCCGGTGACAATTATAACGATAAGCAGAATAATTCCTGCCACGATAAGTATAGTTGGTAAAATAGGGATGTTCATGATAAAATCCTCCATATCATTTTTTTATATCATCGATGATAATATTATTATAAATCATATTCACGTATTTGTCAATATATTACAAATTTCAGCTATATACAAGAATAATTGGCAAAAGATACAAAAGTATATAGTCTGATGATTATAAAACAGGTTCATATGAACTTATTACACGTATTTATGAACATCTGCACTGTTTTTTTCATATAATTTTTTTTATGTTGTTATTCCGACAAAATATCGCATAACATATATGTTATAATTTATTTTAAGTTAAAAATATAAAAATCAAGGTGATAAAAATGATTAAAACAGGATATAATCAATTTATAAAGACAATTGCAGGGATTTTCCTGTCCTTTGCAGGCGGATTTGTATTTTCGGGCTCAAATATAGCCGGTGTAGCATCATTTGCGGATATATCGCTTGCCGGAGCTTTAAGTTTACCATGTTCGGCAGCAGTCCTTATTGGCGGAATAGTGCGGTGTGTGCTTACGGATTCAGTCGGGAAAAGTATCGTAAAATTGGCAGCTATGTCAGTGATAGTAATAGCGAAAATGTTTTCGGAGCGGTTCAGCAGTCCTAAAGGTTGTGGGATTGTGACACTTGTATCTGTTATGATTGCGGGAATAGCTGTTTCTATGCTTATCAACGAATTTCCGCAGAAAATATTGTTTTATGCGCTGTACGGCTCAATATCAGGGTTTACAGCATATTCCGCCTCTGAACTCATATCTGATTTACGTGAACATAAAGTAATAAATTTAAGCGGTACATATGGCTGTGTGTATTCGGTTGTGTATGTAGTCTATATAGCATCTCTCTGTTCAATGGAAATTTCGTCAATAAATATAGGGCTGATTATTGCTACAGGAGTAACGCTTATGGCATCATTTTATTACCATAGTATAGGCGGTATCATATGCGGAGCGTTATCAGCTTGCGGAGCATTTTTTGTATCAGCTGAAATAGGAATTACAGCGTCGATGTTGCCTGTAGCGGGACTGCTTACGGGATTCATAAAAATACGCAAAATTTTCCTGAACGCTGTATTTTTCACGTTATCGTGCTTTATGCTTACAGTGCTGATTGGTTCTGAAGTCAAGGCGGAACTTACATTCAGTATTATATGCGGTTCAGCACTTTTTGTTATAGTTGCCCCGTATTATTCTGATAAGTGGATTTCGGCTGAAAGTGAAAAGAAAGCTGATTTCCCTGATATAAACGGGATAAAAATGAATTTCCTGTCTGATGCGATAGAGGCAGTCAGACTTGATTCCGCAAAAATTTCAGCAGTTTTGTCGGCAGGGAAAAATGTCGAATTACCGAAGAATTTCAATTCCCGTAAGCGTGTATGCAGTACTTGTTACCGCCGGAGTATATGCAGTACTCTTGAGATGGAAACTGCCGGGGAAATGATACCCGTATTGCCTGAAAACTGCATAAAAAAGCGTGATGTAGCGGATGAATTGGAGAAAGATATACGTGACCGTACTGCTGAACAACTTATGCGGTTACGATTTGCCGACGAACGTGAACTTATTAACGAACAGCTTAAAATTACAGGGGAAATAGTCCGCAGTACAGGCGAAAAAGCAGATATACGCTATTCTTCCGCCAAAAGCAGGCAGGTAGCGAAAAATCTCGAAAATCACGGAATGAATCCGTCAACAGTAATGGCGTATTATAATTCTGCAAACCGCCTTATAATCGAGATTTATTTTGATGTGAACGAAATCCCCGAAAGCAGAACAAGAATATGCGATTTGATTTCAGACGAACTTGAAATGAATTTTCTGGTAGCCGTGCCCGTAAGTTCAGCAAAAGAAATGCGGATATGTCTTTACGAGAAACCGCCGTATGAAATCGAAGTATATTCTGCTTCAGTGTGTGCGCCTGAATCGAAAATAAGCGGTGACAGCTCATCAGTTTTTGCGGACGGTACAGGCGTGAATTATATTGTATTGTCGGACGGTATGGGAAGCGGTAAAAATGCAGCAATAGATTCACATCTTGTGATAGGAATGTTCAGACGGCTTATTTGCGGAGGAATGACGTGCAGTTCAGCAATAAAACTTGTAAATTCAGTTATGGTGACGAAATCCCGTGAGGAATCTTTTGCAACGCTTGACGTGGTGAAAATTGACCTTGATAATTGCATGATGACTTCAATAAAATCGGGTGCAGCAGCAACAATAATCCGTAAAGGCGAGGACGTTGTAAAAATATCGTCACCGACTTTTCCTATAGGAATTTCAACACAAGCTGAACTTTACACGTCCGAACAGGAACTTGATGCAGGCGATATGATTGTTATGTTTTCGGACGGAATAAGCGAAAATGCATACTTATTTATAAAAGAATTACTTTTAAGCGAAAGCAGTATTATGGATATAGTGCGTGAGATAACTGAAAAGGCTGATTTTTTCAATCCTACACTTCATTCGGATGATATTACAGTTATGGGGATACAGATAAAAGAGGCTGAAAGTTAAATAAAATTCGTGTAAAAGTTAAAATAAATGTATGAACAAGTATCGAATTGATTACCTTAGTTAACTTTATTTATTTTCTTATGTGTGTAATTATACAGTAATTTGTTATTACTAACTAAAAAAATTATGGCAAAATTAACAAAAATAACAAGTTATATTTGTAATTTTATCTGAAATTTTGTGCATTTTTGCAAAAAAACTTGAATGATTTATGAAAATGTGATAGAATATATATAGCAAAGGAGGCTATATTTATGTCAGTTAATAAAAATAACAATCCTAACGATTTTCCGCTTTACCTGTTTTACCAAGGAAAAAACTATGAGGCATGGAAATTTTTCGGCGTACATTCCAGAAAAAAAGGCAGAGGTAAGTTTTTTACATTCAGAGTATGGGCTCCTAATGCCGTAAGTGTCTCCGTTGTAGGTGATTTCAACAGCTGGGACAGAAATAAGAATCCGATGAAACTTATTTCAGACGGAATATGGGAAGCAGAACTTCCAAAGATTGAACAGTTTGACATCTACAAATACAGCATCGAAACAAAAGACGGCAGGACTATCCTTAAGTCCGACCCGTATGCAAACCATTTTGAAACTCGTCCCGGTACAGCATCAAAATTCTATGAAAGCACCTACGAATGGAACGATGCACAATGGTTTGAATCGAAAAAAGGCAAGGTGATTTACAAAAGCCCTGTAAATGTCTATGAAGTACACCTTAATTCATGGAAAAATGCAGGCATAGAGGGCGTTTTTACTTCCTATATCAATTTTGCAAGGGAAATTATTCCTTATCTTAAAAAAATGTCATATACCCACGTTGAATTTATGCCATTGACTGAATTTCCGTTTGACGGTTCATGGGGATATCAGGTAACAGGATATTTTGCTCCGACTTCACGTTACGGAACACCTGATGATTTCAAAAGAATGGTTGATATGTTCCATCAGGCAGGAATAGGTGTTATACTTGACTGGGTTCCCGCACATTTTCCTAAAGACGCAAGCGGTCTGTATGAATTTGACGGCACTTGCTGTTACGAATACACTGATAACCGCAAAAAAGAACATAAAGCTTGGGGTACACACGTTTTCGATTACGGAAAAGCTGAAGTATGTTCATTCCTGATTTCAAGTGCAAACTACTGGTTCACCGAAATGCACGTTGACGGCTTAAGAGTTGATGCTGTTGCTTCAATGCTTTATCTTGATTACGACAGGCGTGACGGCGAATGGTGTGCAAATATCAACGGCGGTAACGAAAATCTTGAGGCTGTTGAATTTCTTAAAAGATTAAACGAGGCTATTTTTGCACAACACCCCGATGCACTTATGATTGCAGAAGAATCAACTGCATGGCCTATGGTGACGAAACCTACAAATATAGGCGGACTTGGATTCAATTTCAAGTGGAATATGGGCTGGATGAACGATATGCTCAGCTATATGTCACTTGACCCGATTTATCGCTCTTTCAATCACGACAAACTCACTTTCTCATTCTTCTATGCGTTCTCGGAAAATTATGTTCTTCCTATTTCGCACGATGAAGTAGTTTACGGCAAATGTTCAATGATAAACAAAATGCCGGGGTATGAAGTTGATAAATTTGCCTCATACCGTGCATTCCTTGCTTATATGATGGCTCACCCCGGTAAAAAACTCCTCTTTATGGGGCAGGAATTTGCACAAAAAAACGAGTGGAATTACGAAACTCAGCTTGACTGGGGACTTCTCGATACTCCCGAACATGGCACAATGCTTAAATATACTGAAAAACTGAACAAGTTTTATGTTGAAAATTCTCCGTTGTGGCAGAATGACGATTCATGGAGCGGATTCAGCTGGATTTCGAACGATGACAACAAGCAGAGTGTTATTGCGTTCAGGCGTATTGATGATAACGGTAATGAGATTATTGCAGTATGTAACTTTGTCCCCGTACAGCGTGAAAATTACCGTATAGGTGTACCTAAAAAAGGTACATATAAAGTCGTGTTCAATACGGACGGCGTGGAATTTGGCGGAAAAGGTGCATCCGCAAAATCTTACAAGTCCGAAAAAGAATCAATGCACGGCTTTGAGGACAGCATTTCAATGACACTTGCACCGCTTTCAGTAATGTATCTGAAACTTACTGAAAGAAAGAAGACGGTCAAGGCAGAAGAAACTGCTGAAACTCCTGCAAAAGCTAAAAAAACTTCCACAAGAAAAAAGAAGGTTTCTGATGAAACTAAGTAAATAATTAAAGGCTGCACCGCACAAGATTATACAGCAAATTTCACAAAAAAGCAACACGTTTACGGCGAAAATTTGTGTAACAGATGTCAATTTTATTTGTGCGGGTGCTGCCGGAATATAATATCATAATATCAGGAGGTATATTTTTTATGTACACTAAGAAAAAAGTTGTAGCAATGCTGCTTGCCGGCGGTCAGGGAAGCAGATTGTACGCTCTTACAAAGAATGTAGCAAAACCTGCTGTACCTTACGGCGGAAAATATCGTCTTATTGACTTTCCGCTCTCAAACTGCACAAACTCCGGTATTGATACGGTCGGCGTTCTCACACAATATCAGCCGCTCGTTCTCAATGAATATATCGGTAACGGTCAGCCATGGGATTTAGATAAAATGAATGGCGGTGTTCACGTTCTTCCGCCTTACGAATCGCAGGCAGGCGCATCATGGTATGAGGGTACTGCAAACGCAATCTATCAGAATATGAACTTCATCAGACGCTATAATCCTGATTATGTTGTAGTCCTCGGCGGTGACCATATTTATAAAATGGATTACTCAAAAATGGTTGATTTCCACATTGCAAACAATGCAGACTGCACAATTTCAGTTATTGACGTTCCGCTCGCTGAAGCATCACGTTTCGGTATTATGATATGCGACGATAAGAATCAGGTTGTTGATTTTGTTGAAAAACCGGCAGAACCTAAGTCAACACTTGCATCAATGGGTATATATGTATTCAGTTGGGATAAACTTGAAAAATATCTTATCGAAAACGAAAACGATGCAAATGCAAAACGTGACAGAGGTGAAAAATGGTCTAAAGATTTCGGTAAAGATATTATTACTTCTATGCTCCGTGATAAACAAAGACTGTTTGCTTATGAATTTGAGGGCTACTGGAAAGATGTAGGTACTCTTGATTCTCTCTGGGAGGCTAATATGGACTTGCTGAGCCCGTCACTTCCTCTCGACCTCTACGACAAGAGCTGGAAGATATATTCAAGAAGCAACTATATGCCTCCGCAATATATCGGCGAAAATGCACAAGTAGAAAATTCAATGATTTCAGAAGGCAGTAAAGTTGACGGCTCACTTGATTTCTCAATCCTCTTTGCAGGCGTTACAATTGAGGAGGGCGCAACCGTAAATTACAGTATAATTATGCCCGGAACTGTTATAAAATCAGGTGCTGTTGTTGAATATGCAATCGTCGGCAGTGACTGCGTTATCGAGGGCGGTGCCCATATCGGTAAAAGTCCGGAACAGGTTGAAAACAGAGATGACTGGGGAATTGCAGTTGTCGGTCACAATGTAACAGTATCAGGCGGTAAATCTGTTGAACCTAAACAGATTATCGGCGAAAACATATAAGCGGAGGTTATCACGTTATGAGCAGTGTGAATTATAATGTTTTAGGTCTTATTTTCGCAAGTATGCACGATGCATACGTAAATGAACTGACCAGACAGAGAACTATGGGTTCAATCCCATTCGGCGGACGTTACAGACTTATAGACTTTCCGCTTTCAAACTTTGTAAATTCGGGGATAACAGAAGTTGGTGTTATCACAAAAGCAAATTACGGTTCACTCCTTGACCACCTCGGTTCAGGCAGGGACTGGGATTTAGCCCGCAAAAAAGGCGGTCTGCATCTTTTGCCTCCGTACAGTCAGACAGGCGGTATCTATAAGGGCAGACTCGATGCACTCAATAATATATGGAGTTTCGTGGAACATTCAAAAGCACAATATGTGATTCTTGCTAACTGCGATGTTGTAGCTACAATTGATTTCAATGACGTTCTCCAAAAACATATGGATACTGAGGCTGATATTACTCTTGTTTACGGTAAAGCATACTACGACAGCGCAAAAGACAAATGCGCAACTATTCTGCAATTCGGCGAAGATGATACGGTAAACGGCGTACTTGTTGACCCCGAAATGTCGGGCGAATGCAGTCAGTGGCTTGATATACTCGTTATAAGCAAGGATTTGCTGAAGAAAATAGTTATGGATTCCGCAAGCAGAAATGTTTACAGTTTTACAAGGGAAATCCTCCAGAACCATAACAGCGAATATAAAATAATGGGCTATGAATTTAAGGATTTCTTTGTACGCATTGACAGCATTGACAACTACTATCTCGCAAGCAAAATGCTCCTTGATGCAGAAAAGAGAAATGCTCTCTTTAACCCTGAACGTCCCGTATACACAAAAGTCGGCGACAATGCTCCCGCAAAATACGGTCTTGAGTCGAAAATCAGCAACTCTCTTATTGCGGACGGCTGTATGATTGAGGGAACTGTTGAAAATTCAATCATATTCAGAGGTGTTAAAATCGGCAAGGGTACTGTTGTCAGGGATTCCGTTATAATGCAGGGTACTGTTATCGGCAGTAACTGCACTATATCATCTATAATTGCGGATAAAAACGTTGAAATCAGCGACAATAAGGTACTCACCGGTTCAGAAACCTGTCCTTTCTATCTCTTGAAAAACGCAAAGGCTTAACCATTCTGAAAGGTTGCTGATAATATGAATATACTTTTCGCTGCCAGCGAGGCTGTACCTTATTCAGCCTCCGGCGGTCTTGCTGAAGTTGTCGGTTCTTTGCCGAAAGCCATCAGCAAGAAGGGACATAATTGCGCCGTTGTGATACCGCTTTACAAGTCAATCAAGCCCGAACACCGTAAATATATGGATTTTGTTACAAATATTACTGTAGATGTTTCGTGGCGTAAACAATATTGCGGAATATATACTCTCGAAAACGACGGCGTTACATATTTTTTCATTGACAACGAATATTATTTTTACAGGGACGGTCTTTACGGATTCTATGATGACTGCGAACGTTTTGTATTTTTCGACAGGGCTGTTATCGAAATGATTAAACATATTGATTTCAAGCCCGACATCATAAGCTGTAATGACTGGCAGACTGCGCTTATCCCTGTATATATGCAGATTTACTATAAATATCAGCAGGGTTACAGTAAAATAAAAACCTCGTTCACGATTCATAATATCGCATATCAGGGAAAATACGGCAGGGAAGTGCTTAACGAACTTATGGGTATTCCCGCACATAATGCAGGTATTCTTGAATATGACGGCTACATAAATATGATGAAGGGCGCACTTGAAACGGCTGATGTGATTACGACTGTTTCGCCGTCCTACGCTAAGGAAATACTTGACCCGTGGTATTCTTACGGTCTTGACAGGATACTCGTCACAAAACAGCATAAGTTAAAAGGTATACTCAACGGCATTGATACAGATGACTATAATCCCGAAAAAGACCAGTGTATAGCGTGGCATTATTCTAAAGACAATCTTTCGGGCAAAGCGCAGTGCAGAAGTGAAATGATTGCCGAAATGGGGCTTGATGTTGACGATGAGCCGATAATAGGTATAGTTTCACGCCTTGTTCAGCATAAAGGCTTTGATTTGATACGGTGTGTTTTCGAGGAAATGCTTAAACTCGGATTCAGATTTGCGGTTCTTGGAAGCGGTGAACAAGTTTACGAGGAATTTTTCTTTGAAATGGCAAGGCGTTATCCTGACAGAGTGTCAGTTACTACAGGCTACGTCCCTGAACTCGCAAGGATTATATATGCAGGTGCGGATATGATTCTCATGCCGTCGCAAAATGAACCGTGTGGACTTGCGCAGATGATAGCAATGCGGTACGGTACCCCTCCTATTGTCCGTGAAACAGGCGGTTTGCGTGATTCCGTGCGTGATAACGGCGGAACTGACGGTAATGGTTTCACGTTCAAAATGTACGATGCAGGCGATATGCTTGATGCCGTGAAACGTGCAAAGCGTGATTTTGACGATAAGGAACGCTGGAATGCGCTTGTATTGCGTGCTATGAACTGCGATTATAGTTGGGATATTCCTGCTGAAAAATATATTGAAGTTTTCGAGGAACTCATCAGGGAATAAAAAATCGGAGCTGTTTAATCGGCTCCGTTTTTGTTTGTAGATATAAAGATATAAAAAAGATGAGACATGAGGGATTTGAACCCTCGACCCTACGCTTAAAAGGCGTATGCTCTACCGGCTGAGCTAATGTCTCATATTGAAATATTTAATATAAAAGTGGTGAGACATGAGGGATTTGAACCCTCGACCCTACGCTTAAAAGGCGTATGCTCTACCGGCTGAGCTAATGTCTCACACAACAATAATTATTATAGCACATATTTTTTGATTTGTCAATAGTTTTTGCAGAAAACGGTAATATTTACAAAAAATATATAAAATTGTGTATAAAAACAGGCAAATATACGAAAATGCAAAAATTACTTGACTTTTCCGCACAAACGATGTATAATATATATTGTTGATGTGCTTGTAGCTCAGCTGGATAGAGTGACTGGCTACGAACCAGTAGGTCGGGGGTTCGAATCCCTCCAGGCACGCTGAAAAAGTCCTTGATTTTCAAGGACTTTATTTTTTGCTATTTTTTGGCGAAAACTGAAACGGCTGAAAATACGAGGAATACAGCAAGGTCAGAAACAACAATTGTAGCACCGACAGGAGTTGAAAATAAAAGCGACAGGATAATGCCTGAAGATGCACATATTACGGAAATCACTGCCGAACATATGATGACGCTCCTGAAACTCTTGAAAATACGCATAGCTGAAAGTGCGGGGAAGATAATCAGTGCTGAAATCAGCAGAGAACCGACAAGATTCATAGCAAGGACAATGATAATAGCTGTGATAATTGCAATCACGAGGTTGTAGCCGTCTGAATTTATCCCCGTAGCTTTTGAGAAATTCTCATCAAAAGTCACGCTGAATATTTTGTTATAAAACAAAACAAATACAGTCAGAACTATTACTGCCATTATCGTACACAGCCATACATCGGATTCTTTCAGCGTGAGGATTGAATTTGACCCGAAAAGTGAACCACATACGTCGGCGGAAATATTCGATGAGGACGGGAACAGATTCATAAGTATATAGCCTGTAGCCAACGCTCCGACTGAAATCATAGCGATTGAAGCATCACCACGTATTTTTGTGTTTTGCCCTGTACGGAGAATAAGTACGGCTGAAATAACGGTGACAGGCAAAATAATGACAGTCCTGTTAGTGATTCCGGTGACAGCCGCAACAGCCATTGCTCCGAACGCAACGTGCGAAAGACCGTCCCCTATGAACGAAAACCGTTTTAATACAAGCGGTACGCCGAGGAGTGACGAGCAGAGTGCGATTAGTATCACGACTACAAAAGCATAGCGGACAAATGGAAATGAGAAGTAGTATTCGAGTGTTGCCAGCAAATCATATTTCCCCCTTTTCAATAAAAGCACGTCCGGTATTGCTGTTTATATAATCGGATTTCGTGCCGAAAAAAAGTTGTTTTTTTGATATATGGAGTATATGAGTTGCGTATTTCAGGGAAGCTGTAATATCGTGCGAAACCATAATGATTGAAATTCTCTGCCTGTTGAGATTTGCGATAAGTTCATATAATTCAAGTTGTGCATGAGGGTCTAAAGCAGTTGCAGGCTCATCAAGCAGGAGCATTTTACTTGTAGCGCACAAGGCTCTTGCAAGGAGTACACGCTGTTGCTGACCGCCTGAAAGTTCCCTGTAACATTTCCGTGCGAGGGAATCAATACCGAGTTGCTTTATTTTGTCGTCAGCCAATTTTTTTTCAGCTGAATTGTAAAACGGGTGGAAACCTTTTTTAGAAAGACAGCCTGACAATACAATTTCACGGACAGAAGCAGGGAAATCCCTTTGAACAGGAGTTTGTTGAGGGAGGTAGCCTATATCTCTTGCGGAAAATCCGTCACACCATTTTATTTCACCGCTTAACTGAGGTTTAAGACCGAGGAGAGCTTTAATCAGGGTACTTTTCCCGGAGCCGTTTTCGCCGAGAATACAAAGATAATCGCCTGTACTCACGGAGAAATTCAGATTTTCGGTGACAACGCCGTCCTCGTAGCCGAGAGTGAGGTTATTGCAGATAATCTGTTTACTCATTGGAACACCTCTTGTAAAATGTTATAATTTTTCTGCATAATTGACAAATATGTTAATCCGTCAGCTATCTGTTGGCTTGTGACTGATTGTGCGGAGTCAAGTACAGCGATATTCTGGGATTTGGACTTTGTGTTTTCGATAACGGAGTCGGCAATAGTGCAGTCAGAATTTTCAATTGCAAAAACGGTATCGGCATTAAGTTCGTCAACTTTTTCCGCAAGAAAAGTGATAGTATCAAAACTTGCATCCGTATCAGCGGAACAGCCTGTAAATGCAGCGTAGTAGTTGAGATTATAGTCGTCAACGAAATACCTGAACGGGAAACGGTCGCCGAAAATAAGTGTTTGTGTATTATCATCAAAAAGTTCGTGGAATTGTTCGTCAAGTTTGGCGAGATTATCAATATAAGTTTCTGTATTTGTTGTATATAGTGCATAGTTTTCGCTGTTAACCGAACAAATATTATTATAAATTGCACTCACACATTTTTCAGCGTTTTCGAGGGAAAGCCAGATATGTTCATCGTATTCGGATTCATTGCTGTTATTTTCTGAATGCATACCCTCTTTTACTTCTTCCTCAACTACATCATTGGCGAGTACGTCAAGCAGATTTATCACTTTCATGCTTTTATTTTGGGCGTTTGCGAGAATATCGTCAATCCACGCATCAGATTCACCGCCGACGTATACGAATACATCGCAAGACGAAATTTTTATTATATCGTCGGCTGTAGGCTGGAAATTATGCAAATCAGAGCCGTTTGCGAGTAAGTACGTGAGATTTGTATTATTGCTGTCGCCGATGATTTGCCTTGTCCAGTCGTAAACGGGGAAAACGGTGCAGACAATATCTATTTTGCCGTCATCTTGAGGTTTTTGAGGGGTACAGGCTGTAAGCAGAGTTGTTGCGATGAGTAAAAACGGAATAAATCTTTTCAATATAATACACTCCATTATAAAATTGATAATCATTTTCATTTTTAGATTATATCACATATGAAATCATTTGTCAAGTATTTTTTTACAGGAACGCAAAAAAGCAACTTTTTATTAGTGTTAGTTATGTTGACTAACTAAGAAGTTGCCTGTAATATATTTCAGTTAAAAATTCTGCGTTATTTTTGCGGAATCGGGTGTTCGTCAATATATTTGTCAAGTATTTCTGCGGCAGTCCGTACAAATTTAATACACGGACGGACTTTGTAATACTGTTCGGTACGCTTTTCAGGAACGGGATTTTTGTCGACATTCAGATTTTTCAGCAATTCAAGGCAATTTATTGTATCATGCTTGTTTTTGAACTCCTGCGCAAGATACTGTATACGGCGGTAATGTTCAGCTTTTTCATCGATGTCGTTTTTCGAAATATAGCCGTACAGTATCCCCGCAATCATGAACATAGCCGAACACGTACCGCACACTTCACGCATACGCCCCATACCTCCTCCGAAAGACGATGACAGACGGAGTGCAAATTCCTCATCTAAGCCCGTGACATCGCAGAAAGCTGTAAAAACTGCCTGCGAACAATTCCGACCTTCAGCGAATAACCGGCAAGCCTTTTCAGCGTGATTCATATTGTTTCACCTCTTTTCAGGAAATATTACAATCGCCGGAATATCGTGATTTATTAAATTCCGTCAATATCTTTCCGGATAAATGTGTCTATCAATTCACCGTTTTCATCAAAAGCAAGGTATGCAAAAACAGCTGTATCAAGCGGATTATGGTAATTACCAAGATAAATAAGCATTGATTTATCGCCAAGAATTTGTCTGTATGGGAATTTCACACCATTACGAATATCATCTTCAGTTGCAAAGTGTCCTTCACCATCTTCGTAACACACATTTAATCCAAAATCGCTGGTTTGTCTTATCTCCCAGTCTTTGTCATTTGCAATTTGCTGACAATCCTCCCATGATGTACCAACAGGTATTTTTTTCAGCACATAATTGTGAACAGAACCAAACGGACGGCTTATCGGAATAGCGATGTATCGTACAATAAAAATTGACAGTACAATCAGAATCGGAAAAATTACAAATTTTATAATAATGTTCATAAGTTTTTTCATTACAGGTTTTTCCTTTCGAAAACAGTTTTGCAGGCGCAGGCACAAAAAATACTATCCGCACCGCATTTTGTTAAAATATCAGCGATTTCCGCAACAGTAGAGCCTGTAGTACATATGTCGTCTATAATAAGAATACGTTTATCTGCGACTTCCGACTTATTATTAACCGAAAACGCACCTTTGAGATTGATTTTCCGCTGAGATTTTGTTAATTCTTTTTGCGGACGAGTTTTGCGGTTTTTGTAAACAATATCACTGCGGACTTTAATTTTGAGTATACGCCCTGTTTCTTTAGCGATGAGTTCAGCCTGATTGTATCCTCGTCTGCATTGGTCTTGAGAGTATATAGGTACAGGCACAATAAAATCAACTTGAATATCGGCTGATTTTATGGTTTCTGCGAGAGCTTTCCCGAATGCGTACGGAGCATTACCGCCTATGCCGTCTTTCATGAGGAATATAGCAGGGGAAATTTTATCATTGTACACATATGGTGCTACAGATTTTTTGACTTGAGGTATAGTGAAATACGAATCATATTTAACTAATTCACTTTGGCATTTGTCACAAAAAGTATCCGTAGCACCGATAATTTTATTACAGACGGGACAGCGTACAGGGTAAATGAGTGCTGTAATATGCCTTAGAAATACATATAGAGCTGACATTTAATCATACCGTTGTAAAGTTTACGGCGGCGTTTAGCTTCCTCACCGAAAAACTTTTCAAATTGTTCGTGAGGAGAAATAATATAACTTTGTTTGTTACCGCCGTGACCTAAAACACGTCCCATTTGCCTGTAAATATTTTCAGCCTCACGCAATTCGAGAAGTCTTTCACCGTAAGGCGGATTACATATGACGATAGAATCATCAGGTTGGTGAAATTTGGTAATATCAGCCTGTTCAATTTTCAGCCGGGATTTTATACCGGCTTTGTGAGCGTTATCGAGAGCAAGAGCAACAGCAGAATCATCAATATCGAATCCTATCCCCTGAAATACAGCGGAACGGTCAACATTTTCGATAGCGTTTCTGCGTTCTTCCTGCCATACTTTTGAATCAATCGACTGCCAATTTTCAGCGGAAAAACGTCTGTTTATACCTACGGGGATTTTCAGAGCCTTCATAGCCGCCTCAATAAGAATTGTACCACTGCCGCAAAACGGGTCACAAACGATTGATTCAGGGCGAACTCTTGCTAAATCAACAATACCTGCCGCAAGAGTTTCCTTTATGGGAGCAGCATTTGAATTACGCCTGTAGCCACGTTTATGAAGCCCTGCACCGCTTGTATCGAGGTAAATTGTAACGATATTTTTCATTATACTGAACTGCACCTGTACAGGCGATGCTGATTCGCTAAGCCAATTCACGCCATATTTTGATTTAAGGCGTTCAACGATAGCCTTTTTCACAATTGACTGACAATCGGGAACGCTATGCAAAGTTGAATCAAGCGAGTATCCTTTGACAGGGACAGCGTTGTCAACACCTATGAACCGTTCGAGCTCGATTGAGCGCACACCTTGAAACAAATCCTCAAAAGTAGTTGCCCTGAACTCAATCAATTCAATCAAGACACGTTCAGCCGTGGAAAGGCAGATATTAGCTCTCGCCATTATATTTTCGTCACCGGTGAAACTGATTTTGCCGTCACTCACTTTCAAATCAGTACCGCCGATTTTGTTTATCTCGTATTTCAGAACGCTTTCAAGCCCGAAATGGCACGGACAGCAAAGCCTTAATTTACTACTCAAAAAATCACCTCATTTTTATATTAAAACCTGCCCATACCCGTAAGTAAGGACAGGTTTTCAGTGTATTCAGTTTACCACGTACCTACGTCACCTGCACCTGCGTCGCCGCCTGTACCTGCATCGCCTGCGCCTGTATCGCCACCGACTGCACCTGTATCACCACCGCCTGCGTTCGGGTCAACCCAACCCGCACCTGTATCGCCTCCGCCTGCATTCGGGTCAGTCCAACCGGTATCTCCACCGCCTGTATTTGTGTTCTGTTCGCCTGTATCACCACCGCCTGTACCTGTATCGCCTGTATTGTTGTTCCAAGACGAGTTACCACCGGAATTGTTATTCCACGATGAGTTATTGTTTCCTGATGACTGATTACCGTCGGAAACTGTCGGCACACCGTAGTGATTACCTGTACATATAGGAGCATTTGTTGATTTCCAGTAACCTGTTATGCCTCGTGGACAATATGCGCCTGCACGCTGACCTGTAACTGAACACATTGCTTCAGCAACAACAGTTTCACAAGGGTCAAAGTCAACGGGAGTATCCATAAACATCGTATCAGCGTAGTTACCGATGATATTTTTCCAGATTGTACAAGCGTGGAGTGATGACGGGAGTGAAAGGTCATTACGGTACTGTTCGTAACCGATAGTAATACCGCTTGCGAAGTCACGTGTAAGTCCGACAAAAGCCGAGTCGCTCCAGTTTTCAGTAGTACCCGTTTTACCAACAAGGACTTTGTAGCCAAGTCGAGCCGTAGTAGCAGTACCGTTGTCAACAACATTTTTCATAAGCCTGTTCATAACCCATGCAGTTTCATCTGATACAGCGTACTGCCCTGTATCGGAATTATCAACGAGAACATTATGGTTAGCGTCCTCTATCTTTGAAATAATATGAGCCTTGTAATAAGTTCCGCCGTTACCGTAAGGAATATATGCATTTACAAGATTCTGTAAAGTTACGCCGTATGTCAATGCACCGATTGAAAGCGGTGAAAGGTTACGGTCATTAAATTCACTTCCCTCGCCGTACAGGTCAAGACCTAACTGTTGAGTTGAAAACTCAAATACAGCTTCAGGAGTCAATTCATTACATAATTGTGCGGGGACTGTATTGAACGATTGCTGTAAGAAGTAATAAATCGGGTGTGATGCGCCTGAACCGGCAACACGTCCGTAGTTAGTAGGCCACGGGTCGCCATTGTCGTCCTTGACATCGGGTAAAGGCAAGTCCCTGTATATACTGCCCCAGTGAATATGGTCACTTTCGAGGGCGAGACCGTAAGTTGAAATGGGCTTGATTGTAGAACCTATCTGACGTTTGTCACGTACAGCGTAGTTTGTGACGAGTGAATGTTTTTTCTCGCCCCATTGACCTACAGTCGCCATAACTGAACCGTCATATCTCATTGCCGTGAAAGCAACGTGCGGGAGGACTTCTTCAGTTTCGCCGTCACCGTCAAGGTCAACCCAGCGTTTTACCCAGTTTGAATCAAGGAAATTATTTATATCAAGGAATTGATTTTCAACATAATCCTGCATTTGCCTGTCAATAGTTGAGTAAATTCTGTAACCGCCCTTGTTGATACGTTCAATAGCGTCATCTTCCTCGATATTGTACAATTCCATAAGGTAACTTGCGGCTTCCCACATCATTGCATCGACTTCCCAAGTGTAAGCCTTCTGTTCCTGTTCTATCTGTTCAAGGTCTACTTCAGGGTGTAATTTCCTGTATTCGTCGGAATCGGTAAACACAATTTTCTCATCGAGAGCCTCGTGATATTCGTCGTAAGTGATAGCACCATTTTTGTACATTTGCCATAAAACGTGTTCTTGACGTAATCTGTTATTGGCTTTACCATCAACAATAAGATTACCGTCACTGTCATAGGCGTAGTCAGTCTGGTCTGCGAACGGGTAATAATAGTTGGGGTTCTGAGGTATCGCCGCAAGTACAGCAGATTCTGCTATTGTGAGGTCTTCGACATCTTTACCGAAATATCGTGTAGCAGCAAGCTGTATACCGTTTATAGGACCGCCGAATCCTATGAAATTAAGGTATTCCTCAAGTATCTCGTCTTTTGAATACGTCTTTTCCAGCTGCATAGCCGCAAAGATTTCACGTATTTTCTGTTGAGGGCTTCTGTCGTTCGCCGCACCTGTTAAATTTTTTATAAGCTGTTGGGTGATTGTAGAACCGCCCTGTTCCGTATCATAGAAGTGCAGGAACAAGTTAAGGAATGCGGAGAACGTACGTTTGTAGTCAACGCCGTCGTGAAGGTAGAAACGTTCATCTTCCGTGCAGGTGAAAGCGTTACGGGTGTGCTGAGGTATGCGGTCAATAGACACGGGTATACGCTGAACGTCTGTTTTCATACGCTGGAGGACGACAAGTTCTTCCTCACCGTCGTCATTGATTTCCGTACCGTAAAAATACGTATCACTGCCGGATTCAAGTTCCGTGAGGTTGATACTTGTTGATTCTTCCATGAAACTGAGGACATATACTGTCAGAGCCGTTGCGACGATAGTACCTGTTATGATGATAACAAGCGACAGTGACAGGAGCGTTGTAATGATTACAGAAAAAAGTTTCTGAAGAAATACAAGAAATTTACTTTTTTTCTTCTTATGTTTTTTCTTTTTGTCAATTTCATTACTTTTGTAATTTGAATCAGCCATTTGTCTTGAAAATCTCCTTTCGGTTGATATACATAATAACATTATAACATATTATTCATAAATTTACAAGAGTTTTATAAAATAAATCTGCAAATTGACTTAAATCCGCATAAACACGTGAAAACAGTCAACAATAAGTATAATAAATTCAGTAAAGGAGCAATAATTATGACAAAACTTGACAAGAGAATTTACCTTATTCTTATGGTTGCGATAACAATATCGGGGTTTATTGTTATCTGTACTTTCGGGCAGTCACTCCACCGGCAAAGGCTTGCGATGAAAATATCCGAGAATCCGCCCGAACTTCCGGCTGTTGAGTGCGTAGTGAGGGAATACAACGGCAGAATAGGTGTTTTCAAGGGGGAAAGTGCCAAGCCGTACAGGATTATTGACTATGATTTTTCGCTTTTATCAGAATACGACCGTGAACAGCTTACTGAAGGGATAGTGATTGAATCAGATAAGGAATTACAGCAGTTTATCGAGGATATAGCAACATGATTATCTATGCTTTTTCTTATTTTTTTTAACAGAAAATCCAAAATCACCTGTTTTCCGTCCCAATGTAAAATATTCACCGTGAGCGTAGGCAGTAAGACCGCATTGCTGTAAATTCAGTTTGCCCTTGCTGTCTATGTATTTCTCATCAACGTCAATCCCGACAATTTCAGCTAAAAACATCGTATGACTTCCTAAAGGTCTGTAATCAGTGACACGGCATTCAAGCGATACAGGGCATTCGTCTATAACAGGAGCTGATATTTTTTGTGAGGGACTTACGTGGAATCCGCATACAGCGATTTTATCAGTATCTTTACCGCTTTTCACTCCGCAGTAGTCAACTTGTTTCACCATTGCTGAAGTTGTTAAATTTATTGCAAATTCGCCTGAAGTTTTGATAATATCATATGAAAATCTTTCAGGGCGTACTGATATATACGTCATAGGCGGACGAGTACAGACTATACCTGTCCACGCAATTGTTAATACATTTGGCTTTTCCACTGTACCGCAAGTCACGAGTGTAGCAGGAACAGGCGCAAGTAATGAACTTCCTTTCCAGAATTGTTTTGGCATATAAATTCTCCTTAATTACTCATATACTCATATTATACCACTTATTGCGGAGAAATTCAACAGAAAACTGTAAAAAAATTCAGACAGATTATGACATATTTTTTGGGTATATAATGATATAATGTGTCTATCCAGAAGGACGGAGGCAGAAAAAATGAAGGTAAATATAAAATCCGAAAACGGTACGGCGATAGCGGTTCTCAGCGGTGAAATTGACCACCATACTGCTAAAATGCTCCGTGCTGAACTTGATAAGTTTGTGATTACTATGCAACCCGATATTCTTGCAATTGATTTAAGCGGAATCACATTTATGGACAGTTCAGGTATAGGGCTTATCATAGGGCGGTACAAGCTCATCAAGGAATGTGGAGGACGGCTCGAGATACGCAGTCCGCAGCCGTATATCAGGAGAATGCTGAAAATATCAGGCATTGAGAGAATTGTAAAAATAATATGAGGTGAATTTATGCAGATACTTAATGAAATCAGATTTACAGTGCCGTCATTGTCGGTGAACGAAAGTACGGCGAGAGCAGTTGTATCATCGTTTATAGTGCAGGCTGACCCGACTGTAGAGGAACTTTCCGACATACGTACAGCAGTATCGGAAGCTGTTACTAACTGTATTGTACACGGTTACAGGAATACAAGCGGAGTAATCGATATAACAGTACGCCTTTTGCCTGAACGGGAAATTTACATAAGAATTAAAGACAACGGCTGCGGAATCGCAGATATACAGCAGGCTATGCAGCCACTTTTCACTACAGCTCCCGAAGAAGAACGTTCAGGGTTAGGTTTCTCAGTAATGGAATCATTTATGGACAAGCTTACGGTCAAAAGCAAAGTCGGCAAGGGTACGACTGTAACAATGCGAAAGAAGTTGAGTACACATGGCTATTGACAAACCGCTTGCGGAGGAAAATCTCGGACTTGTTCACCTTTGTGCGAATAAATTCAGGAACAGAGGGATTGATTACGAGGAACTGTATTCAGCCGGCTGTCTTGGTCTGCTGAAAGCCGTAAATGCGTTCGATACGGGCAGAGGAGTCAAGTTTTCAACTTACGCCGTCCCCGTTATTCTCGGGGAAATAAAACGCCTTTTCCGTGAGAACGGCAGTGTACACGTCAGCAGAAGTCTGAAAGATTTGTCAATGAAATTACAGAAAATATGTTCTGAATTTGTACAGTGCCACGGCAGAGAACCTGCAATCAGTGAACTTGCTGAAATAACAGGCGAATCCGAATCAGATATATCAGAGGCGTTGTGTTCAGCTCAACCGCTGTTGTCACTTACGTCATCAGGTTCAGGTGACGATAACAGTGAAATTGATATACCTGTAGAATCGCCTGATGAAAATATTATTGACCTGCTTGCGCTAAGACAGATTTTGCTTGACTTGCCTGAAAATGACCGCATATTGATTGAACTGCGTTATTTCAGGAATCTCACGCAGTCAAAAACAGCTGAAATAATGGGTTTAACGCAAGTACAGGTGTCAAGGCGTGAAAAAAAGCTCCTTGCACAAATGCGCAAAGAACTTTGTTAAGGCAATATCACATAGAATAGAATTGAAAATGCACACAAACTTTGTGCGATGTTGCGTTAAAAAATTAAATATTCTATCACTGAATTTGATACGACAAACCCTTCAGGCGTGAGAGATATATTTTCGCCGTCGTAATTTATATACCCTGCTTTCAGGAGCAAGGGTATTTTTTTAAGCAAATCGTCTTTATGCTCCTGTACATCGCTGATATTAAGCCCTTCAGCAAGCCTTAATCTCAGCATTGCGAACTCCTCATAACCACAAGGGGAATCGTCTGTAATTTCAACTGGCTGTACAGGTGAATTTATAAATTCCTGTAAATCAGATACTACGGCAAAACGTTTCCCGTTATGGCAGGAATGAGCTGAACAGCCTATCCCGATATAGTCAAGGCATTTCCAGTAACGGCAGTTGTGACGGCTCTCAAAGCCCTCTAAAGCAAAATTTGATACCTCGTATTGCCTGAATCCCTTGCTGTTGAGTATTTCGGCAGTTTGCAGGTACAAATCAGCAGTGCGGTCATCGTCAGGCATTATACTCCGTATTTCATCGCAGTCAAACGGCGTATTTTCCTCGATTTTCAAGATATAAGCCGATATATGCTGTATGGGCAGATTAGTCAACATATTTATCGTATCTGTTAAAGTTTCAGCTGTCTGATTAGGCAATGCAATCATCAGGTCGCAGGAAATATTGCCAAATCCTGCCCTGTTCGCATCAAGTACCGCTTTTTCAGCACGTTCCGCCGAATGATTCCGCCCTAAAAATGCAAGTTCCGTATTGTTCATCGACTGCACACCGATTGAAAGCCGATTTATTCCTGATTCACGCAATTTCTGCAATCTTTCAGACGTCAGCGTGCAAGGGTTCGCCTCAATCGTTATTTCAGCATTGTCCGCAAGCGTGAAATTGTCCCGTATCGTATCTATAAACACCTTGTAATTTTCAGGCGGTATCATTGTGGGAGTACCTCCGCCAAAATAAACCGTATCAACAGTTGTGTCCATATCAGCGTAATGCTGTATATTACGGATAACAGCATTGCAGTACAGTTCAGCCTGACTGCGTGTGTACTGCACTGAAAAAAAGTCGCAATACCGGCATTTTTTAGCGCAGAACGGTATGTGTATATATATCCCTGTATTCATTTTATTTTACTTAACAGGCTCTATTCTGATTGCAGGCGACATTTTGAAGAAAAACGCATTCACAAGACGGGGCACAATGAGTTTGAGGGCGATTATGCCTATATCAATGGGTATTTCGTATATATACAGCCATTCGTATTCCGTACCGTAAGTTTTAGGGGAATTGAGATACAAGATGATTATGCATGCAAATGCGATTACAGAGAAAACAGCGTTGAAAATAGTAGCACCTTTACCGTTAACACAACGCCGACCGCATTCCATACAGACTTTTCCTTTGGAGTTGAGTTGCCCTGCCATTGCTTTAGTTAAGGGATTGAAAGACTTTTTACCGCAGTGAGGGCAGTTATATATACTGTTCATTCTGATACACCTTTCTTTTTATGCTTGAGCCTGTTTTTCATAAGCCGTGTACGGCGTAATCTCGGTAATTTGTCGCACGGCATAAATATTTTCAGGCGATGTAATTTCTTTGCTTTTTTGGAAAATATCATCTGCAACACCTCAGCTGTCAAGTTTCAGTACGCTCATAAAAGCTTCTTGCGGTACTTCTACAGTACCAAGCTGGCGCATACGTTTTTTGCCTTCTTTCTGCTTTTCAAGGAGCTTTTTCTTACGGGTAATATCACCGCCGTAGCATTTAGCAAGGACATCTTTCCGCATAGCTTTAACAGTTTCACGAGCGATGATTTTACCGCCGATAGCTGCCTGAATCGGTACTTCAAAGAGTTGCCGTGGAATATTTTCCTTGAGTTTCTCCGCAATTCTCCTTGCTCTTGCGTAAGCCTTATCAGTATGGATAATAAACGACAATGCATCAATGACATCACCGTTGAGGAGAATATCGAGCTTGACGAGTTTTGACGGTACATAGCCCATAATTTCATAGTCAAAACTTGCATATCCCTTTGTGCGTGACTTGAGTACGTCAAAAAAGTCATATACAATTTCGTTCAGTGGGAGTTCATAGTGCAATTCTACTCTTGTATCGTCAAGGTATTTCATATCTCGGAAAACTCCACGCCTGTCCTGACAAAGTTCCATAATATTGCCAACATATTCGGACGGTGAGAGTATACTCGCCTTGACAAAAGGTTCTTCAGCAGTCTGGATAAGCGCAGGGTCAGGGTAATTTGTAGGATTGTCAATATATTTTACTTCACCGTTAGTAAGCGTTACTTTATAGATAACAGATGGAGCTGTTGCAATAAGGTCAAGGTTGTATTCTCTTTCAAGCCGTTCCTGAATTATCTCCATATGGAGCAATCCCAAAAAACCACACCTGAATCCGAATCCCAATGCAATGGAAGTTTCGGGTTCAAAAGAAAGTGAGGCATCATTCAGCTGTAATTTTTCGAGAGCATCACGCAAATCACCATATTTTGCACCGTCAGCAGGGTAAACTCCTGAGAAAACCATAGGATTTACTTTTCTGTAACCCGGCAAAGCCTCATCACACGGATTATCAGCGTTTGTAACAGTATCGCCTACACGTGTATCACCGATACTCTTGATAGAGGCGGATATATAGCCTACTTCGCCTGCTTTCAGTGAACCGTTGTTTACAAGCGAATCAGCAGTCATAAATCCTGCCTCAACAACTGTAAATACAGCACCTGTCGCCATAAGGAGAATATTGTCGCCTGTTTTAACAGTACCGTCTTTAATGCGGACGTAAATGACAACGCCTTTGTAGGAATCATAGTAGCTGTCGAAAATAAGTGCTTTCAGTGGTTTATTCTCATCGCCCTGCGGAGCAGGTATATCAGTGACTATTCTTTCAAGCACCTGTTCAATATTAACGCCTGTTTTCGCTGAAATTCTCGGGGAATCCATAGCAGGAATGCCTATAACGCTCTCAATTTCATTGCATACACGTTCAGGGTCAGAGGAAGGCAAATCAATTTTGTTGATAACGGGGACTACTTCCAAATCATGTTCAATTGCAAGGTACGTGTTCGCTAAAGTCTGCGCTTCTATGCCTTGTGATGCGTCAACAATAAGTATTGCACCTTCGCAAGCCATAAGTGAACGTGAGACTTCATAGTTGAAATCGACGTGACCGGGAGTATCGATTAAGTTAAAAATATAATCTTCACCGTCCTGAGCCGTGTATTTCAGACGGACTGCACGTGCTTTTATAGTAATGCCACGTTCTTTTTCGATGTCCATATTGTCAAGGAGCTGGTCCTGCATATCACGCACGGCAACAGTTTCAGTTTTTTCGAGTATACGGTCAGCAAGTGTAGACTTGCCGTGGTCTATATGAGCAACTATACAGAAGTTTCTTATTTTGCTGTCAGCCATAAAAACAACCTCATTTCAAAAAAATATATTCTTATTATAACATAGTATTACAGATTTGTCAAATAAAGATAATTATTGATACAAACAGGTTCTCTAAGGGTATATATATATGATACTATGTGCTTTGGAATATTTTTGTACGCCCATTTTAATTTTGTGTATGGTAATATTCACACTCTACTATTATCTGTAGCTGAAAGTAAATTTTTGCTTGCAATATAATCAGAAGTGTGGTATAATTATATCAGTATGCTATGGCAGATAAATATGAATATATTGTTAATAAGTTTCAAGTGCAGGGTTGCTGATATATACAACCTTATGCTACTCTGCTTGTGAAATTTTGAAAGGAGCTGTATATATGTTACAGGAAAAAATAAACAGAATCAATGAACTTGCAAGAAAATCAAAGACTGTCGGTCTTACGGAATCCGAAAAGGCTGAACAGACTGAATTAAGAAACGAATACAGAAAAGCTGTCACGGGTAACCTGAAAGCACAGCTTGAAAATATCCGTTTCGTTGAAAAATAGGCGGTGAATACAATGAAAAAATATGACGATTTGCTTGAAACAGCAATAAAATCAGCTGAAAATGCCTACTGTATCTATTCGGGATTCCGTGTAGGTTCAGCCCTTTTGTGTACAGACGGACGTATTTTCACGGGCTGTAATATAGAAAACGATTCCTATTCCCTCACGATTTGCGCCGAACGTGTAGCTGTATTCAAGGCAGTATCAGAGGGAGTGACATCTTTTTCAGCAATAGCAATAGCAGGCAGTAAAGATGATGATTTTTCCGCACCGTGCTACCCTTGCGGAGCGTGCCTGCAAGTGCTGAACCGTTTTTGTGGCAGGGGATTCCCTATAATACTCGCAGACGGCGCACATAGGTTATCTGATTTCCTGCCATATGCATTTAATGACAGTATGTTTAATAAATAGCAAGATAACATAATTGACAATTATACTAAAATAGAATAAAATTGCCCCTGGGTGCTGCCCGGTTACAGTATGTTTGCAAAATAGAAATATAATTTGATTTAGGAGAGTGTAAATTGAACCTGAAAGATAAAATTGAAAGATATTTGCCCGATGTACAGAAACCAGCACGGTATATCGGCGGTGAAATCGGCAGTATCACCAAAGATAAAACTAAAACAGATGTTCGCTTTGCGTTTTGTTTCCCTGATACATATGATATAGGTATGTCCCATATCGGTATGAAAATACTCTATTCCCTGATAAATCAGCAGGAAAATTACTGGTGTGAGAGATGTTTTGCGCCGTCAGCCGATTTCGAGGAAATAATGCGCCGTGAAAATATACCGCTTTATGCCCTTGAATCGCTTGATTCCCTTGATGAGTTTGATTTCATAGGCTTTACAATGCAATATGAGTTGTCATATACAAACGTCCTGAATATGCTTGATTTGGCAGGTATACCTGTATTTGCACGGGACAGAGGTGAAACCCTCACAAATATAGTTGTGGCAGGCGGTCCGTGCGTCTGTAACCCTGAACCGTTAGCAGATTTCTTTGATATGTTCGTTATAGGTGAGGGCGAAGAAGTCAATCTTGAATTGCTTGATTTATATAACAAAATGAAGAAACAAGGCGCAAATAAAACCGATTTCCTGAAAGAAGCGGTGAAAATTGAGGGGATATATGTGCCGAAATTCTATAAATTCGCCTATAATGCGGACGGTACTGTTGCAAATATGAGCGTTGAGGGTAATGCTCCCGAAAAAGTAAAAAAGCGTATAATCAAAGATTTTGATAAAGTCTATTATCCTGATAATTTTGTTGTGCCGTTCACTGAAATAGTACACGACCGTGCTTCAGTTGAAGTTTTACGAGGCTGTATACGTGGGTGCAGATTTTGTCAGGCAGGCTTTATATACAGACCTTTCCGTGAAAAGTCACCTGATACTGTTTTCAGCGAAACAAAAGTTCTATGTGAGAATACGGGCTATGATGAAGTATCGCTTGCCTCTCTCAGCACGAGTGACCATTCGCAGATAGACGAAATGCTTGAAAAACTGATTGATTACACGGCTGAAGAAAAAATAAACTTGTCACTGCCATCCCTGAGAATAGACAGTTTTTCGGAATCGCTCCTTGAAAAAGTAAAAAAAGTACGCAAAAGCGGTCTGACATTTGCTCCCGAAGGCGGTACACAACGGTTAAGAGATGTGATTAACAAGAACGTCACTGAAGAAGAAATTATGAACACGTGCAGAATAGCATTTGAGGGCGGTTACAGCAGTGTGAAACTTTATTTTATGCTTGGATTGCCGACTGAAACTGATGACGATATAAAGGGGATTGCCGGACTTGCTCAGAGAATACTTGATTTGTACTACAGTACGGAGAACCGTCCCAAAGGCAAAAGCGTACAGATTTCGATAAGTTGTGCAACATTTGTCCCGAAACCGTTCACACCGTTTGAATTTGAACCGCAAGCCACAAAAGAGGAAATTGAACGCAAACAGAAGTTATTGCTTGACACGGTGAAATCAAAGAAAATCAAGGTCAGCTATCACGATTCCAATGTGAGCTTGTTGGAGGCTGTTCTCGCTAAAGGCGATAGACGGCTTTGCAATGTGATATATACA
The DNA here is from genome assembly GCA_947624295.1 of uncultured Ruminococcus sp. GTDB lineage: Bacteria > Bacillota > Clostridia > Oscillospirales > Ruminococcaceae > Ruminococcus. Next base: position 27,765 of record CANQJV010000023.1, read on the forward strand.
GCGTGGAAAAAAGGCTGTAAATTCGACAGTTGGAGCGAGTACTTCAATTTTGACAAGTGGCTTGAGGCGTTCAGTGAATGCGGTGCAGACCCTGCATTTTATGCGAACAGGCGTTCGGAATACGATGAAATTTCACCGTGGGAACATCTTGACTACCTCGTAACAAAAGATTTCCTTATCCGTGAAAACAAAACGGCTCACGAAAATAAAACAACACCGAATTGCCGTGAGAAGTGTTCAGGCTGCGGAGTAAATAAAAAAGTAGGGAGAGAGTGTTTTTGCAAAGATTAAGAGCAGTATTTGAGAAGTGCGGGAGAGCA
>CANQJV010000024.1 GCA_947624295.1 uncultured Ruminococcus sp.
CCTTGATACACTGGTTCATATTAGCACCCATAGCAACATGAGCAACGTAAACATAGCCGTAACTCATAGCGATACCTGCGAGGTCTTTCTTCTTCATTACTTTACCGGCAGCAGCGAATTGTGCAATAGCACCTGTAGGAGTTGATTTTGAAGCCTGTCCGCCTGTATTTGAGTAAACTTCTGTATCAAATACAAGGATATTTACATTTTTGCCTGATGCGATAACGTGGTCAAGACCGCCGAAACCAATATCGTAAGCCCAGCCGTCACCGCCGAATATCCATTGTGATTTCTTTGAGAGATAGAGCTTTTCAGCAAGGATAGCCTTTGCATCATCGCAGTCACATGATTCGAGTACAGCAACGAGTTTATCTGTAGCAACAGCATTCTTTGCGCCGTCGTTGTATGTGTCGAGGTATTCAGCAATAGCGTCCTTTACTTCCTGTTTCTGAGCTTTTTCTTTAAGAGCAAGCACTTTATCTGTAACTCTCTTGCGGAGTGTTTCCTGAGCAAGATACATACCGTAACCAAATTCAGCGTTATCCTCAAAGAGTGAGTTGCTCCATGCAGGACCTCTGCCCTGTTTGTTTACAGTGTAAGGTGTAGACGGTGCAGAACCGCCCCAGATTGATGAACAGCCTGTAGCGTTAGCAATCATCATTCTGTCGCCGAAGAGCTGTGTAACAAGTTTAGCGTAAGGAGTTTCACCACAACCTGCACAAGCACCTGAGAATTCGAGGAGAGGCTGTCTGAACTGTGAACCCTTGACTGTATCAGCCTTGAATTTTTCAGCAACTTCAGGTTTTTCGTCAATTGTAACACCGTAGTCGAATACTTCCTGCTGTTCCATCTGAGAAGCGATAGGCTCCATAACGAGAGCTTTATTCTTAGCAGGACAAACGTTTGCGCAGACACCACAACCTGTACAATCGAGAGTTGAAACGGTCATTGTGAACTTGAGGTCGCCAATAGCCGGCTTGAAATCGAGAGTCTTAGTAGCAGCAGGAGCAGCTGAAACTTCAGCAGGTGTCATTGCAACAGGTCTGATTACAGCGTGCGGACAAACGTAAGCACACTGATTACACTGGATACAGTTTTCAGGAATCCATGCAGGTACTTTAACAGCGATACCACGTTTTTCGAATGCGGCAGAACCTTGTGGGAATGTACCGTCAGCCATATCAACGAATTTTGATACAGGGAGAGTATCACCCTTCTGAGCGTTGCAAGGAATCTGGATATTGTTTACATAGTCAGCAAGTTTCTTGTCAGCGCAGGAAACAGCAGCCATACCCATTTGAGTATCGGGAGCATTTTTCCATGAATCAGGAACGTCAATTTTAACTATGTTCTGATGACCTGCATCGATAGCATTCCAGTTCTTTTCAACAACGTCCTGACCTTTTTTGCTGTAAGATGCTTCAGCAGCAGCTTTCATATATTTGAGAGCGTCCTCGAAAGGAATAATATCAGCGAGTTTGAAGAATGCGGACTGGAGAATTGTGTTGATTCTTGTGCCCATACCTGTTTCTTCGCCGAGTTTTACGCCGTTGATTGTGTAGAAATTGATATTGTTCTGAGCGATATATCTTTTTACCTGTCCGGGGAGGTTAGCCTCAAGACCGTCCATATCCCAGATTGTGTTGAGGAGGAATGTACCGCCGGGTTTGATGTCGGAAACCATATCATATTTATCGATATAGCTCTGATTGTGGCAAGCAACGAAATCAGCCTTATTGATAAGGTAAGTTGACTTGATAGGAGTTTTACCGAAACGGAGATGTGAAATAGTTACACCGCCTGATTTCTTTGAGTCGTATGCAAAGTAAGCCTGTGCATAGAGGTCAGTATGGTCGCCGATAATCTTGATAGAGTTCTTGTTTGCGCCAACAGTACCGTCTGAACCAAGACCCCAGAATTTACAAGCAGTTGTGCCTGCCGGAGCTGAATCAGGATTTTCCTCAAGAGGAAGTGAGAGATTTGTAACATCGTCCTCGATACCGATAGTGAAACGTGGTTTTTCAGTGTTCTTGAATACAGCAACGATTTGAGCAGGAACTGTATCTTTTGAGCCAAGTCCGTAACGTCCGGTGAAAATCGGAACATCGTTGAATTTTGTGCCTTTGAGGGCAGCAACAACGTCAAGATAAAGAGGTTCGCCGAGTGAGCCGGGTTCTTTGGTTCTGTCGAGAACAGAAATTCTCTTTACGCTGTCAGGGATAACTTCAACGAGTTTTTCAGCAACGAAAGGTCTGTAGAGACGTACTTTAACGAGACCGTATTTACCGCCGTTAGCATTGAGGTAGTCAATAGTTTCCTCAATAGTGTCGTTTACTGAACCCATAGCAACGATAATATGTTCAGCATCGGGTGCGCCGTAGTAGTTGAAAAGTTTATAGTCTGTACCGATGAGTTCATTTACTTTATTCATATAATCTTCAACGATTGCAGGAAGTGCATCATAGTACTTGTTGCAAGCCTCACGAGCTTGGAAGAATATATCAGGGTTCTGAGCTGAACCACGGAGAACAGGTGTTTCAGGGTGAAGTGCGCCGTCTCTGAATCTCTGTGCAGCATCTTTGTCAAGGAGTTCGTAAAGTGTTTCGTCGTCCCATGTTTCGATTTTCTGGATTTCGTGTGAAGTACGGAAACCGTCAAAGAAATGCAGGAAAGGAACTCTGCCTTTGATAGTGGAGAGGTGAGCAACAGCACCTAAATCCATAACTTCCTGAGCGTTTGAGGAACAGAGCATAGCATAACCTGTCTGACGGCAAGCATAAACGTCTGAATGGTCGCCGAAGATATTGAGTGCGTGAGAAGATACACAACGTGCAGAAACGTGAATAACATTCGGGAGAAGTTCGCCTGCGATTTTGTACATATTAGGAATCATAAGGAGAAGACCTTGTGAAGCAGTGTATGTAGTTGTGAGTGCGCCTGCGGAAAGTGAGCCGTGAACAGTACCTGCGGCACCTGCTTCGGACTGCATTTCAGCGACAGTAACAGGCTGACCGAAAAGGTTCTTTTTGTTTTTAGCGGACCAGCTGTCAGTAACCTCAGCCATAACAGATGAGGGAGTGATTGGGTAAATAGCGGCTACGTCAGTGAATGGATACGAAACCCATGCAGCAGCGTTATTACCGTCCATGGTTTTCATTTTTCTTTTGATTGCCATTGGTAATGACCTCCATTAAAAAATTTTTTTTACGAGTGGTTATGAGCGTTTTTTCTGACACTCATATAACTTCGTATACTATTATAACATAAAATATCAGATTTGTAAATAATTTTTTGTGAGATTTTAGTAATTTTAAGTTAGAATATACAAACATTATAGGCTGAAAATATCTGAAAATAATTGTCCTGTGGAGTGATATTTGTTAAATGATTATCAAACAAGTTACAAAAACAGCAAAATAACTGTATATTATGCTGTAATAAGAGTATTTATAATTGTTAAAAATGACAAAATCCGGAGTTTTTTATGAAATTTCCTTGACTGTTTTACAAAAAAGTGATATAATAACTACAGTGTTAAATAATATTTGAATTATTTATCACTCGTTTTGTTGTCTCCTTTCTTTTGTTCTACACATTTTTTTAATTTTTTCTCATTTGAAGTCCGAATTATGTTTCGGACTTCTTTTTTTATTTTAACAAAAAAACCTGCTGTAATATAGTAAGCCTACTTGGAAATCGGACAAAAGGAATTGAATAAAAATTTTTCATAGCAAGACTGAGGAGGAAAGCGTGCTGTCGCCCGGTGACGACGACAACGCAGCTATGGGAAATTTTTATCATTGAACTTGTTTGATTTTCAAGTAGGCTTACTATAAGCAGGTCTGTTTAGAATTTCGAGAAAATATAGTAGATAATCCCGTAAATAAATGCTGCTGTACAGCCGTACAGTATAACAGGTCCTGCTATAGTGAAAATTTTCGTGCCTACACCGAGTACAAGTCCTTCTGATTGTGCCTCAATCGCCGATGAACTTATTGAATTTGAAAAGCCCGTTATTGGAACAAGTGTTCCTGCACCGGCATGCTTGCCAAGTCTCTCATACCAGCCAAGTCCCGTGAAAAATGCACTAAGACTTACAAGTATAACTGAAGTCCACATTGAAGCCTGTTCCATGTCAAAACCTGCTGTTTCAAAGGCATTGCGGATAAGCTGACCTATCACACATATTCCTCCGCCGACTGCAAATGCCGTCAGTGTATTCACTATAACATTCGATTTAGGCTCTGCTTTTTTACTCATTTCACTGTATGCCTGTGGTGTTATATTCATATTACCAACTCCTTTTATTACATTATTTCATAAATACATAAAAATATACATGATTTTCTGAATAAAATTATTGACAATTTTTCAAGAATATGTTACAATAAATAATATGGGAGGCTGATATTTTATGGATAAAATAAATAATAAATTCCGTGGCTGTCTTATCGGCGGTGCTGTCGGTGATGCTTTAGGCTACCCTGTGGAATTTATGAAAGAGTCTGAAATTTTTAATAAGTACGGAAAATCCGGCATAACTGAATATAATCTTACTGACGGGAAAGCTATTGTATCTGATGATACTCAAATGACAATGTTCACGGCTAACGGTCTTATTTACGGGATAACGCAACAGAATATAAGTAAATCATTCAACGAAATCCCTGACTATATCTATTCCGCCTACAAAGACTGGCTTGCAACTCAATCTTCGCAATGTGAAAGCGGAAATTATATCTCGTGGATTATGAAAGTCCCTGAACTTCATGCAAGACGTGCCCCCGGTAATACTTGTATTTCTGCCCTTACATCAGGCAAGAAAGGTAATCTTGACAAGCCGATAAATCGCAGTAAAGGGTGCGGAGGTATTATGCGTATTGCTCCTATAGGGCTTTATTTCAAGGATTCTCCGAACGAATGCGCAATTTGTGCCGCTGAAGTTTCAGCTATAACTCACGGTCACGAACTCGGCTATATACCGTCAGCACTGCTCTCCTACCTGATTTATCAGCTAACTTATTGCGATACGACTATATACAAGGCGGTTTTTGAATTGCCTGTTCTGTGTGAGAAAATTTTCGGTGATGCGGAAAATTCCAGAATGCTGAACGAGCTTATCTCGAAAGCTATACACCTTGCAGGCTCCGATACTGATGACCTCACGGCAATTCACGAACTCGGTGAAGGCTGGGTTGCGGAGGAAACTCTTGCAATCGCCCTGTACTGCTCAATGAAATACTCGGACGACTTCGAAAAAGCTGTTGTTACTGCTGTAAATCACAACGGCGACAGCGATTCCACAGGTGCGGTCACGGGTAATATTATGGGTGCGTACCTCGGTATTGACGGCATACCTGATAAATTCAGGGCAAATCTTGAAATGTACGACATTATCACGGAACTTGCTGATGATTTGTACACTTCGAGCCAGAATTTGGGGAAAAATCCTGTATATGACGAGGTGTGGACTGCAAAATATGTTAACCCTGCTATATAATTAAAAAAGTGCAGTTGACCTGCACTTTTTTTATTTTAGTCATTTATATCGGGATTTTCGAGATTTTCGGGGCTTTCGGGGAGTGTTGTCTGAGTGCGCTTTTTACGGAGTTTCTCAACAAAAAGACCTATTTTCACGATGACGAAAGTAACAAGCCCTATTGTTAATGCGTACGGCAAAATGTATATAATCAGGAATAAAAGTTTCTCCATAAATGTGAGGAATCCCGATGACGCTTTTGTGACTGTCGCCTTGAACCGCTGTCCGAATGTGTCAGTTTTCATGGGTTCTTCAGGTTCTTCCACGTACTCCCGCACTTCGTTTACTGTTAAATTAACATACGAATAAGCAACGTCCGTCTTAATATCGTTCATACGTGTCTTTATACGGGAAATTTCCAGCTGAATATTGGTGAGTTCGTTCTCAACCTGTAAAGCATATTCCTCATCTTTGATAGTTGAAAGCCGTTCCATATAGCGTTTTTCTTTTTCCTCATATATTTCGAGGTCGGACGATAAATCGTAATATTCACGGCTCATATTTTCAACGGACGATGTTTTGCTCCGTAAATCGCCTTGCTCAGCGATGTTATCACAAAATTCCTCATATTTATCGCTTGGAACACGTATTGTTGCGGAATATGACTGCCATTTTTCTCTGTCGGAATTGTACCATCTGCCATTTGTACCGCCGTCATTGTAGTTTTCGTTTTCGAGGAAAGCGGAATACTTATCGATGTTATCTTTCAGTTGGTCTATGTAGTTATCAAATTCAAGGACATCAACCGTCATATTACACGAGTAGACAAGCATTTCTTTTCTGATGATTTCGTCTGAAGTGTTATTTGTTTTTTCAGATAACTTTGTAACGCCGTCTTCAGAATCTGAATCTGAAACTGACTCTGAATCAGAATTTTCCTGATATTCCTCTGAATAATCATTGTCCTGAACAGTGACCTCGTCTGCAAATTCGGCGGAGTTCTGAACATAATCAGCTGTTTTAGATGTGTCAGCGTTATCACCGCAGGCTGTAAGCATAAATGTGCATAAAATCGCAAGTGCAAATGTTGATTTTTTCATAGTAATACGTCCTTTTCTGTTGGATTTATGTTATATTGGTATTTTAACATGAATCTGCATAAAAAGCAACTTATATATTATTACAATTTTTTTACAATTCAGGAAATTATGTTACAGAAAAAATACTGCCGGCAAAATTCACCGACAGTATTTTTAGTTAATGCAATATTACACAAAATTTGCTTGTATTTTCGTCATTTTGCACTGAAATTACTTGTTTATAACTCTCACACGGATAACGCCGTCAACAGAATTGATTTTGCCCTCAACTGATGCAGGTACTTCGCCTGTAACGTCAAGCATTGTGTAAGCAAAATCACCCTTGCTTGCGTTCGCCATATTTTCGATGTTGATACCCTCGTTTCCGACAGCTGTAGTAATTGATGCAATCGTTGTAGGTACGTTCTTGTGGATTACACAAATCTTTGTGCCGACAGCATTCATCGAAAGATTGGGGTAATTGACACTGTTTCTGATATTACCGTTCTCGATGTAGTCGATAATTTCTTCAGCAGCCATAACTGCGCAGTTATCTTCACTTTCGGGAGTAGATGCGCCAAGATGTGGGAGAACAATGACATTTTCCTCGCCGAGAACAATATCATCAGCGAAATCAGTAACATATTTAGCAATTTTGCCTGCCTTGATAGCTGAAACTACAGCCTCACTGTTGATGAGTTCGCCACGTGCAAGGTTGATAAGGCGCACGCCGTCTTTCATCATATCGATTTGTTCTTTATCGATAGTGTTTTTAGTTTGCGGAGTGTACGGCATATGTATCGAAATATAGTCGCTGTTCTTGTAGATTTCGTTTATATCAGCAACGACTTTTACAGACGGTTCGAGGTGAAGTGCCGCACCGACTGAAAGATACGGGTCATAGCCGATTACTTTCATACCGAGTGCATAAGCTGCATTTGCAATTTTACCGCCGATTGCGCCAAGTCCGATGATACCGAGAGTTTTGCCTGCAATTTCAGGACCCGCAAATTTTGACTTACCGCCCTCAACAGTTTTAGGAGCGTCCTCTGTACCTTTGAGTGACGCAGCCCATGCAGCAGCCTCCGTGATTTTTCTTGACGAGAGAAGCAATGCACATATAGCAAGTTCTTTTACAGCGTTTGAATTTGCACCGGGTGTATTGAATACGCATATGCCTTCCTGAGCACATCTGTCAACAGGAATATTGTTTACGCCTGCGCCTGCTCTTGCGATACAAAGGAGTTTATCGCCGAAAGTCATATCGTGCATTTTTGCGCTTCTCACCATAATAGCGTCAGGATTTGCGCAGTCATCAGCAACGGCATATTTATTTGTATCGAAAATATCCGTACCAACAGCAGATATTTTGTTAAGTGTCTGAACGTTAAACATTTCAGTCAGCCCTCTTTCTTAAAATTATAAATTATTTAATCAGGAATTTTCTTCCTCAAATTTCTTCATAAATTCAACGAGTTTTTCAACGCCCTCAATCGGCATAGCATTGTAGATAGATGCACGCATACCGCCTACAGTTCTATGACCTTTGAGGTTTTCGAAACCTGCTGCTTTTGATTCAGCAATGAATTTCTTGTCGAGTTCGTCATCGCCTGTAACAAACGGAACATTCATAAGAGAACGGTCTTTCTTTTCAACAGTACCTTTGAACATTTTGCTTTCGTCAAGGAAATCGTAAAGAATTTTAGCTTTTTTCTCGTTGAGAGCCTTCATAGCCTCAAGACCGCCCATTTTCTTGAGCCACTTGAATACTTTACCGCAGATATAGATACCGTAGCAAGGCGGAGTATTGTAAAGTGAATCGTTATCAGCCTGAGTTTTCCATTTAAGCATTGTAGGAGTGCCGGGCAGAACGTCGTCACGGATTAAATCTTCACGGATAATTGCAATCACAACGCCGGCAGGACCGATATTCTTCTGAACACCGCCGTATATTACGCCATATTTCGTAACGTCAACGGGTTCTGAGAGGAAACACGATGAAACGTCAGCAACAAGGTCTTTGCCCTTTGTGTTAGGTAAATTCCAGAATTTTGTGCCGTAAATCGTATTGTTTTCGCAGATATATACATAGTCGGCATCGTCAGGAATATCAAGGTCGGAGCAATCCGGAATATATGAGAAAGTCTTGTCAGCTGAAGATGCAACAGCAACAGCTTCGCCGTAAATCTGCGCTTCCTGATATGCTTTCTTAGCCCATTGTCCTGTAATTATGTAGGCAGCTTTCTTATTTTTCATAAGATTCATAGGAACAGCTGCAAACTGCTGAGATGCACCGCCCTGAAGGAAAAGCACCTTGTAATTATCGGGGATATTCATAAGGTCACGCAAATCCTGTTCAGCCTCTTTTATGATGTTATCGTAAACTTTTGAGCGGTGGGACATTTCCATAACGGACATACCGCAACCTTTGTAATCAAGCATTTCTTCTGCGGCTTCTCTGAGGACTTCTTCAGGGAGAACAGCAGGACCTGCACTGAAATTGTAAACTCTGCTCATTGTAAAAACCTCCATAAAATATATAAATTGTTCAGCATAAGCCATACACTTATATTATACTATTATTGACGGAATAAGTCAATATCTTAATGCATATTTTTTTCACGGAAACCGCTTCCCGTGAGTGCGGATTATTTTGTTAATTTTCCAAGTTTTCCACGTCAGCGTAAAGGGAAATTTCACCGCATTCAGGGCAAACGGCTGCTTTCGGGTAAACAGCTTTTGTTGTGCCTTTTTTGCGGATAACGTTACCGTAACCGCCTGACAAAGAGAAATCCTCTTCCATTTCAGCACCGCATCTTACGCATTTTCTCATTGAAATCACCTCCTCAAATAAATAATCGCAGACAATAGTAATATTATACCATAATTTTCACAATTTGTCAAGTCTTTGTTTATATAATTTTTGTTATCTTAGGTAAACAAAGACGGCAGAAATTCCGCCGTCTGTCAATATATTTAATATTATCTTAATATTATCTTATTTTCGCACCAACAGGTATACTGTCGTCAACAAAAATAACTTTACAGCTGCCGTCCGCAAGTTCTCCTGCGCAAATCATACCGTTGCTCTCGATTCCGCAAAGTTTTGCGGGCTTGAGATTAGCAATAAGCTGTACTTTTCTGCCGATTAAATCTTCAGGTTTATAGTACTGCGCAATCCCTGAAACAACCTGCCTTCCGCCCATACCGTCGTCAAGCTGTAAGCAGAGAAGTTTCTTTGATTTTTTAACTTTCTCGCAAGCCGTTACTTTTGCGACACGTATCTCTACTTTTGCGAAGTCGTCTATTGTGATTTCGGGCGAAAGTTCGATATTTTCCTGTACAGCTTCGCCTTTTTCTTCCGCTGAAAGTCCGGACTGCGCGTCTTCCATATTTTTCTTGATTATTGAGTTGAGTTCTTCTATTTCCTTGTCAACGTCAATTCTCGGGAAAAGTATCTCGCCTTTGTGTACAGTGACGTTTGCAGGCAATATTCCGAATACTGACAATTTGCTGTATTCCGTATCAGCTTTTTCCGCACCAATCTGCTCCCATACTTTCGGCATAGTTTCGGGCATGAACGGGCTGAGGAGTGTTGATATTATCCTTATAGCGTCAAGGAGATTGTATAATACAGTTGCAAGCCTTGTTTTTTTGGACTCGTCTTTGCCCAATTTCCACGGTTCAGTTTCGTCAATATATTTATTCGCACGGTCAACAGCTTTGAAAATCTCCTCAAGTGCCTGTTTGATTTTTGTTTCGTCAATATATTTCTCGACTTCCGTGAAAGTGTTGATTATAACGCCCTTGAAATCATCGTCAACAGGTTCGGTTTCACGTTCCGCAGGCAGTGTGCCGCCGAAATATTTATCAGCCATTGCGACTGTCCTCGAAACAAGATTTCCTAAGCCGTTAGCAAGGTCGGAGTTGATTCTGTTAATCATTATTTCGTTGGAAAAAGAACTGTCCGCACCAAGAGCCATTTCACGCAATATATGGTATCTTATTGCGTCGCAGCCGTATCTTTCGCCGAGAACAAACGGGTCAACGACGTTACCGAGGGATTTGCTCATTTTTTCGCCGTTGAAAGTAATCCAGCCGTGTACAGCAAGGTGTTTCGGGAGCGGTACGTCAAGTGCCATTAGTATTGCAGGCCATATGATTGCGTGGAAACGCATAATATCTTTAGCAACCATATGAACGTCAGCAGGCCAGAATTTCCCGAAATCGTCGTATTCGCCGTTCATGAATCCGAGTGCCGAAATATAGTTGGAAAGAGCGTCAATCCACACATAAACAACGTGACCTTCGTCGAAAGTGACAGGTATACCCCATTTGAAAGTAGTCCTTGATACACATAAATCCTCAAGTCCCGGCTTGATGAAGTTATTTACGAGTTCAGTCGCACGAGTTTTAGGGCGGAGGTAATCCGTTTCAGTTAAAAGTTTTTCTATACGCTCCGCAAAAGGCGACATTTTGAAAAAATAAGCCTCCTCTTTAGCGAAAGTAACAGGTCTATGGCATTCAGGGCAACAACCGTTCTCATCAAGCTGTGAATCAGTCCAGAAACTTTCGCACGGTGTGCAGTATTTGCCTGAATATTCGCCCTTGTATATATAGCCTTTGTCGTACAGCTGTTTGAAAATCTTCTGTACTGTTTCTATGTGATAACTGTCTGTAGTCCTGATATAGCGGTCGTAGCTTATATTCATATATTTCCACAACTTTTTGAATTTCTCAACGACTTCATCAACAAATTCCTTTGGCGTAACACCTTTTTCAGCAGCTTTCTGCTCAATTTTAAGACCGTGTTCGTCAGTGCCTGTAAGGAACATTACGTCATAACCCTGCATTCGCTTAAAACGGGCAATAGAGTCGCAGGCTACTGTCGTGTAACAATGACCTATATGCGGATTGCCGGAGGGATAATAAATCGGTGTAGTGATGTAAAAGGGTTTTTTTGACATGAAAATCGCTCCAATCTTAATAAATTAACCTGATAAACAGATTATTACTATTATAACATATTTTCACTCATATTGCAAGAGTTTTTTGTAAATTTTTTATATGCGCATAAACTTGTAATAATTTCGGGTATTTTGAGGAATTATATATAAAATATAATATTTTTAAGAAAATTGCAGTCTTTAATGATATAAATTGCCAAAAAAAATAATTTTGCTAAAAAAATATTGACTTATTTCAAAAAATAGAGTATTATAATAAGTGTATGAACAAGTTAAGGAGAATTAAATTAAAAAAAAATGAAAAAACAAATTGCTTTCTCTGCTGTAGGTACGCTCCTTACAGCTGTAACAGTCTTTTTCAGTGCTGTCTTTTCAACTGCCTCGCCCAGTAAATCAAAATATCCCGTTTTCGGTGTGGACGTTTCTAATTATCAGGGCGATATAGATTGGCAGACTATCGAAAAACAAGGCGTGAAATTCGCTTTCATAAAAGCTACTGAAGGCAGCGGACACGTTGATGAATCCGTGAGAAATAATCTCGAAAATATCGCTCTCACCAATATCCGTAAATCGTGCTATCACTTCTTCAGCTTTGACAGCGCAGGCGAAACTCAGGCGGAAAATTTCATAAATACAGTGGGCAAAGAAGAAATAGATATGCCTCCTGTAGTTGATATTGAGTACTACGGCGATAAATCGCTCAATAAGCCGACAAGTGAGGATACAGGCAAAATTCTTACACCGCTCCTCGAAAAACTGGAGGATTATTACGGCGTGAAACCTATAATCTATACAACTCTCCCCGTGTATTTCAGGTACGTCCGTGAAAATTACAGCGATTATCCCTTGTGGATTCGATGTACTCAATTCGCCCCCGATTTATTTGACTGGGATTTCTGGCAGTACAGCGATAAGGGTACTTTAGACGGCTATAACGGTCACGAACCTTGCATTGATTATAACGTTTTCAGCGGAACAGCGGAGGAATTTGAAGAATACTATGCTATTTAAGTTAAAAGCACCCGTCAAGGACTATATATGGGGCGGTACAAAATTGCGTGATGAGTACGGTAAATCAGGCGGTGACAGACTTGCGGAAAGCTGGGAGTTAAGCTGTCATCACGACGGCTTGAGTATTATAGATAAACTCAATATCCCGCTTGTGGAATACCTTGCAAAACACCCTGAATATCTCGGCGGTAACTGTAAAAAATTTGACGATTTTCCCGTACTGATTAAACTTATTGACGCTAAAGATAATCTGTCAATACAAGTACACCCTGATGAGAAATACGCTCAGAAACACGAGGGCGACCACGGTAAAACTGAAATGTGGTATATTATCGACTGCGAACCGGATTCGTCTATTATCTACGGATTCAAAAATAAAATCACCCGCAGTGACTTCAGGCAGGCAATCGAAAATAATACACTCCTCGATAAGGTCAATACAGTACCCGTCCGCAAAGGCGATGTTTTTATGATTAAAGCAGGTACTCTCCACGCTATCGGCAAAGGCTGTCTTATTGCGGAAATTCAACAGAGTTCAAACGTAACGTACAGAGTTTATGATTACGGCAGAGGCAGGAAACTCCATATTGAGAACGCTCTCGATGTAACGGACTGCACTCCCACGCCTGTACCTCGGCAGAATCATAACAGTAACCTGCTTGCAAAATGTGAGTATTTCAGCGTGTACAGGGAAGATATATCAGATTACAGCATTCCGCACAAAAATACTGAATCTTTTACACACGTGCTTATACTTGATGGTAACGGGGAAATCTCAGGCAGTGAGGGCTTAGTCACGGAAAACAAATCTTTCCGCAAAGGCGATAGTTTTTTCATCGGAGCAGGCTCAGAGTGGAAAATAATCGGCAAATGCAGTATCATTTATACTGTAATATAAATAAACGGAGGAATTTCTTATGAAATACTATGTAGGAATTGATTTAGGCGGTACTAACATTGTTGCAGGCGTTGTTGATGAGGATTACAACATCATCTCAAAAGCTAAGACTAAAACAAACCGTCCGAGACCTGAAAAGGAAATAGCTGACGATATGGCGAAAATGGCTTTGCAGGCTGTTGAAGAGGCAGGTCTTAAAATTGACGACATTGAATGGATTGGTGTAGGTACGCCCGGTATCGCTAACAGTTCAAACGGCATTATTGAGTACTCTAATAACCTCGGATTCAAGAATACTCCTATGGTTAAGTACATTCAGGAAACTATTGACAAACCCGTATTTATCGAAAATGACGCAAATGCAGCAGCTTACGGCGAATATCTCGCAGGTGCAGCTAAAGGCGCAAAAAATGCTGTTTGTATTACTCTCGGTACAGGCGTTGGCGGTGGTATCATCATCGATGGTAAAATTTATGCAGGTTCAAATTTCGCCGGTGCTGAAATCGGTCACACTGTTATTGAAGTTGACGGCGTACAGTGTTCCTGCGGACGTAAAGGCTGTTTTGAGGCGTATTCCTCAGCAACGGGTCTTATCCGCATGACAAAAGAAGCTATTACTGAACACCCTGACTGCACAATGGCGAAAATTGCTGTTGAAAACGGTAAAGTTACAGCACGTACTTCTTTCGATAGCATGAGGGCAGGCGATAAATACGCAAAAGCTGTTGTTGATAAGTACATAAAATATCTCGCAGCAGGTATCACTAACACTATCAACGTTTTCCAGCCCGATGTTCTTTGTATCGGCGGAGGTGTCTGCAATGAGGGCGACCCGCTCCTTCTCCCGATGAAGGAACTTGTTAAAAAAGAAATCTATACAAGAAATTCAGAGAAGAATACCGAAATTGTTATCGCTAAACTCGGCAACGATGCGGGTATTATAGGTGCTGCTTTCTTGGGTAAAGCTAATTCGTAAAAAAATATACATAATATAATAAATCTTGTGCTGTATGTGCAATTAGTACAATTATTTGTGTCGGAATTTGTGCATACAGCCGTTTTTTTTACCATATTGCAACAAAATGATTATTTCCCGACACTATTTAAGTGATACCGCATAGATACGGTGTCTGAATCGATTCAGAAAACAGAAAAGGAGGGATTTGCAGTGAATGATTTCTCCGCAGATGTAAAGCTCGCTATGACCGGCAATACAGAGGCATTCTCAAGGCTTTATTCACTTGTATACAAGGATTTGTACCACATAGCATTGTATAACCTCAGGAATACTCACGATGCGTGTGACGTGGTAAGCGATACTGTTCTTGACGCTTTTGGTTCAATCGGTAAACTGAAAAACGAAAATGCGTTCAGAATCTGGATTATGCGGATACTTTCAGCGAAAATCAAACAGAAACAACGGGAGTATTTCAGCAATACAACACCGCTTACAGAACTTGCAGAAGAAAATCAGCCCGAAAATGAATTTGCTTTCGATAGCGTGGAACTCCGGCAGGCTGTCGAAAATCTTGAACCGCAGGACAGAATTATATTGTCAATGGCAGTGCTTGAGGGCTATACAAGTGATGAAATTTCAAAAATCTGCAATATAAACGCAAATACAGTGCGTTCAAGGCTTGCACGCATAAAACAACGGCTAAGACTTGAGCTTTCTTGACTTGAAAGGAGTTTGCAATATGAATAATGAAAAGGATATAAGGGAAATACTCGAATCGGAAGAAGTCCCCGAAGAATTAAGCCCCGAAAATATAAAACGTATGCTCGATGAAAAAGCCTCGTCTAAAAAACGCAGGAAAATTTCCATAGCAGGACGTATAACTGCTACAGCAGCAGCGTGCGCTGTAATAGTAGGCGCAACAGCAGGCTCTGTTCACCTGCTCCGCAATTCTGATAACAAAATTGCTGACAGTTCAGTTTCGGGAAGTTCAGTGGCAGGAAGTTCAGCTGGCGGACAGGCTGACGAACCTGAAACGGCTGAAGTTACTGTTGAACAGGCAAATTCAGCTTATATGAATAGTGCTGAAAGCTATGAACAGATTTACAATATGCTCGAAAAGGCTGACAAAGAATACAAAAAATCATATAGATATAGTAAGGGCTTTTATATGGACGATTACGCTGACGGCGCAGTACCGGAAAATTCAGAGGACTACGCAACAGCTGAAAACAGCATTGAGGCTAATGACATGGAAACGGGAACAGGCGGAAATAATGAAATCCCTGAAACTCCTGTAGTTGTTCCTGCTGATGAATTTTCGGATGAACCCATGACAGAATCACCGACAGAAGAATTTTCAGATGAACCCGTGACAGAGGAATCAACCGAACCCGTGACAGAAGAAACTACTGAACCCACGACAGAGGAATCAACTGAATCTGCTACTGAAGAAACTACTGAATCTGACGAGGAATCCGAAGAATCCGAAGAATACTCCGATACTTATAATCAAGAGGCAGGCGTTTTAGAGGCGGATATAGTCAAAACTGACGGCAAAAAAATTTACTACCTGACTAATACGGCTTCACCTGAATATAACGAAGGCTACTATCAGGTACCTGTACTCAATATAGCTACTGTTAAAGACGGCGAGTTCCTCGATAGCACGCAGGTCAATGTCGCTCCCGAAACTTACACGGAGGACGGCTGGGAGGAGTTCATAAGCGTAAGCGATATGTACCTCTATAATGATTTGATTGCAGTCATAGGCACTGTAGATGCTTACTATGAGGGCTATGAGGACGGTTACGACTACCCCACATATTTCGAATCAGATATGCAGTGCTTTGTATCGTTCTATAATCAGAACGCTGAACTTGTCGGCACTTACTGGCAGGACGGAAATTTCAATGACGTGAGAATTTCTCCCGATGGCTATATGTACCTCATTTCAACTTACAATTCAATCGATTTCAGCTATATAGGCTCCTGCGATAATATAGAAAAATATATCCCCGAATGCGGTGTTGATAATAATACTCAGTGCTTACCGCCCGAAGATATACTTTTACCGAAAAATAATCTTGACAATACTTCAAGTTTGGGTTATACTATTATTGGAAGCATTGACCTTACAGTGCAGGGACAGTTCTCGCCTGTAGATTCAAAGGCACTCGCAGGATATACGGGTACTGTCTACTCATCAGCTGATAATATCTATACGGCTGCGGGTTGGGAGGAAACTGACATAACAAGAGTATCCGTTTCCGCAGGAAATATTACGCCGTCCGCCTCTTGTACGGTTGAGGGATACGTAAAAGACCAGTTCTCTATGAGCGAATATGACGGCTATTTCCGTGTTGCCGCAACAGTCGACAGATGGGAAGATAACAGCAATTTCATCACTGATTTTCTCGATATAGATACTTCTGTTGAACGTATTCAGGATAACAGAGTGTATGTTTTCGATATGGATTTGAATGAAGTCGGCAGAGTAAGCGGTTTCGGGGAAAATGAAACGATAAAATCTGTTAGTTTCAGCGGAAATATGGGCTATGTTGTCACTTATGAACAGACTGACCCGCTTTTTGCAATCGATTTGTCAAATCCCGCTGAACCGTTTATTACTGATGAGTTCAAAATACTCGGCTACAGCACGTATATGCAGAACTGGACGGACGGCTTACTTCTCGGATTCGGTGTTGACGCTGATGAAAACGGTATAGAAAATGGTGTCAAACTCGCTATGTTCGATAATTCCGACCCGTATGACCTCAAAGAAGTAGGTCTGTACGCTATCAGCAGTGATGATACTCGCCATATATATTCGCCTGCTGTCTACGAAAGAAAAGCTCTGCTTATTGCGCCTGAAAAAAATCTTATCGCTGTACCCGTAAGCGTTTACGGATATGATGATTACGGCTACTCTGAAAAACAACTTTTCTTTGAGTATAATAACGGCGAATTTATACAGAAAGGTGAAATAAGTGACGGCACGTATTACGACAGAACTCTCTATATAGGTGACTATGTTTATCTTGTTTCAGGCGGTAAATTCGTTTCGGCTGATATTGATACTATCACTGTAAAAGATGAGGTATATTTTGGTTAAATCTTGATTAAGGTCTTATGCTCCATAAAATTATTATTTTTTACGGAGTGATAATTTGTGAAGAAATTTGTTTTTACTTTTGCAGTCACCGCTCTGCTCCTTACAGGGTGCGGTCAGCAGAATGTCCTGCTTGATGAGGAAGTCGGCATAGGCACAAGACCCGTGCGTACTACCGAAAATAACAACACTGATAAACCTAAACGGCGTGAAACTGTACCTATTGATACGGCTGAAGCTCCCGGAACAGAAGAGGCTACTAAAATTGTGACTTCCGCAGCAGCAGGCTCTCAGGTCAACAGTACGGTTACAGCGTCAACAGCAGAATCACCCGATGATACGGCAGTTACAGGCGAACAGGAGCAGGTTGCAGGCACTCAGGCGGATAACGTTACAAAAACAACAGCTATAGGCAGTCCCGAAAAATCTACTGAAGTTACTGCTGAAAAAACAACTCAAGTCTATTATCTTGACGGTATCGTCTACGAAATCCACGACAAGTATATTATTATAAATGAAACCGATTTCGATGATATGCAGGTGACTTTCGCTGATAACTCTATGGTTGACGGCGTTAATGTGGGCGATACTGTCGAAATTACTTACAATGGTCTCATAAATGAGGGCGAAATCGATAGTGCATATAATGCGTACTCTATCGAGGTTACAAAGAAAACTGAAAAAAATTGCGAACGGCAGAGTTTCGAGTATAACGGCGTAGGCTTTTCTATGCTCGTACCCGAAGGCTGGAGCAACAGGGTCATCGAATATCCTCAGGAAGGCGATTTCACTGACTGGGGTATCAGGTTCACTCCCGACGGCGAATCAGGCAGTATCGATATAACTTGGAACTCCTCCACAACTATAACAGGCAGTTTCGACAGACAGACTGTTGAGGTCAACGGCTATCCTGCTAAAAAATATAGCCTGAATAGTATATGGAGATTCTATGTGTTCGATAATAAGTACGTCGCTACAGATAATTTCTTTGAGTCGCCGCAATACAGCACTTATTCCGATGATATGGAGCTTATGCTGAATACAATCAAATTTCTACAGTAAGCAGGTGATTTTATGGGACTTTTTTTCAACAGAAATAAACTCGATAAGCCTGTTATTCTGAAAGAAGATACAAGCTGTATTAAGCAAATTACTCAGCTTGAGGGAATGCTTAATCAGAAGAAATATTCCGCTTACAGTGAACAAATTAAGGCGGATTTGCTGAAATTGCAGTCGGGGCTGAACGGTGAGAATAATGTCGGCTATTACCTCAAAAACAGCGGTATTCCGATGTATATACTGCACGATGTTTACCTTGAATATAACAGCGAGTACAGGGCTCAAATCGATTTCATCGTGATTACAAGAAAATATGTTTTCGTCATAGAATGCAAAAATTACAGTTACAGTACTAAAATTATAGTTGACAGTACAGGTCAATTCATTATTTCGCAAAAAGATAATACAACACAAAGTATGAAGAATCCCGTCGAACAAAACAGAATACATATGGAGATAATTAAAAAAATTTCCCCTGAAATAAGTAGGATATGCTACCCCGTGACCGTCTTTGCAAATGAAAAAAGTATACTCGATTGCCGTAACGCTCCCGATAATATAAAAAGTCACATTACTCGTGCGGATAACCTCGTGAATTTCATCACGGTTTTGATTAAAAAAAGTAACCGCTTTGAATTGTCCGACAGGAAAATGAAAGAATATGCTGAATTTTTTCTTGCACAAAATAAAGATAATCCCGTTGACTATACCACAAAATATACCGTTCCCGAAACCGCAAAAGTTACCAGCAATATCCGCTGTATATGCCCGAATTGCAGTCAGCCTGTACCCAAAGAACAATATTTTTGTAAGTGCGGTATGCAGTTTTCAATATACAGAACGAAACTCACTGACGGCAATATAAAATCCCTCCTCAACGGCAACAAGATTAGAATTTCAACTGATTACGGTGACAGAATCGTTTTCCCTGAAATTGAATCCCATGAACACAATGGCAAAACTTTTTATCAATGGCAATCCGTCAAATTTTCAGAACCCGTGAAAGCTCCCGACAATACCCGCTGTATATGCCCGAATTGCAGTCGGACTGTACCGAAAGACCACTATTTTTGCCAATGCGGTATGCAGTTCTCAATATATAGAACGAAACTCACTGACAATGATATAAAATCCCTCGTCAACGGCGAAAAAGTTAAAATTTCAACTGCTTACGGCGACAGAATCGTCAGCCCTGAACTCGAATCCCGTGAATATAACGGCAGAACGCTTTTTCAGTGGAAATCCGCTCCTGCAAAATAAAACGACCCTCCGCTTTATGCTGAGGGTCTTTCGTATTACCGGTAGTAAGTTTATTTGGTTTTTCGGGGAATTTCAGGGCTGAATTTTGTTAATTATATTATTGATTGGCAAGGAAATTTTTCAGTGAACCTGTTCCGCCTGTTGAAACGTATGAGTAGTACGCAAGCACAACTGAAGCATCGCTTGCATCAGTGATGTTGTCACCGTTGACATCAGCAGATTTCTTTGCGCTGTCCGTAAGTGTGGAATTTCCGTTTGTTGAAAGCGCAGAGTATTCCACAAGTATAGCTGTCGCATCGTTGGAGTCAATCAGAGTATCACTGTTGACATCGCCTAAAACATATGTTCCTGCGACTTTATTGTACTCCTCAAGTGCCGCAGACGGATAACTGTCTTTTTTCTCAAGGCGTTCATATGTGAGGTTCAGCAGTCCGCCGTCATCGCTTTTTTCACCGAGAAGATTGAGGATATTTACCGCAATAGCAAGATGACCTGCACTGTTCGGGTGAATTTTGAACTCCCTTACGTCAGCGTCCTCGAATCCCGTGAAATACCACGTACTCTGGCTGCCTGCATCGAAAGCTGAATAAATATCGGCAATTTCAACGCCCTCAACAGCACTCACCTGTTTGTTATATGATTCGATAACATTTTTGAATACAGGCATAAGCAACTGAATGAACTGCTGGTAAGAGGAGGGGACTTTTTCGTTGAGATATGATTCCTCAAGCTGTGTGGGATTGTATAAAGTCTGTACGATAATACGTGCATTTGGATTGACAGCTTTTATATCGCTTACCATTTGCCTGATATTCGGGATAATCTGAGTTTCAATGACACGGTCGTATTTCTGATAGCCACTGTCGCCCTCAACCATTGTAAGATTTGCTTTGAGTTTTTCAATATTATAGTTAAGGATAGCCTGATTTGAAATATTTGATACATATTCCTTGAGTGCATCAGTGTCTATGATACTCATCATCTGGTCAAATGTCGGATTTTCGGGAATATCAGCTTTAAGCAGGTTGTTTTTCGAAAAGAAATCAAGCATATATTCTGTGGAGTAGTGTATCATATCATTTGCGCCTGACGAAATTATAACAACTTCTGCATCAGGCAGGGCATCGGCTGACGAAATCTTACTGAGAGTATCAGCAGTTTCATCGCCTGCTTTTGCGTAATTGCTTACAGTACCGCCGATGTAATCAGCAATAATCTGTCCGTAATTTGATTCATTCTGATTCAGGTCGTAACCTTCTGCAATGCTGTCGCCGAAAATGACAATATCGGAATTTCCGCCGTAAGTCTCAACAGCTGAAGCAGAAAGCAATCCCATTGAAGAAACAGCAAGGGAAGCTGATAAAACAGCAGAGATAAATTTTTTCATAATTTTTGTCCTCCATAATTTTATACGGTTTAGCCGTTTATATAATTATACAGCATTTTTGATTATATGTCAAGCAAAACAAAAATTTTCTATAATTTGCTTTTGTTTATTGTGTCTGCTGGAAAAGAAAAAATATAAAACTTATCTGAAAAAATAAATCTGCACACAGTTTTGCACTGTAGATTTTGTTGACAACAGCATAATTCGCACATTATACAAGTGATACGCCATTTTCCCCGAAATATAGAGGAAAATACGCAAAGACGCCATTTTTTGGAGTTTCTATAAATATATATGTTCTGTAATTGTATAATGTGCGGAGTTATGTTTTGGCTGATAATATCTATAGTGCAAGATTGTCAGCAGATAACCTCATCTTTTATCAGCTTGAAAATTACGGTTCCCTCAACAATAAGAGGTGATGCAAAATGAAAAAATACTGTTGATTTTTCAGGAGATTTGATTTTGGCAAGCAACTCACAAGTCAATGGATTAAGGATTTCCGCAATCACCTGACCACGTTCAACAATATCACCGATTTTAGTTTTTATCCTGCAAATACCTCCGCAAGGCGAATGAACTTGCAGCATATCGGACTCATTTATAACAGATGTCACGTATCCTGAATGAATAGAGTAATTTATAATTCCACGGTTTTTCATAAAACGTAATATTGCGTTTACTGCATTATCAGCGGAATCTTCTTTCATATCATCGGTTGAGTGCGTGAAAAGTGAGTATGCTTTTGTGTTCCATAACTGCCAGTTATAATTCAGTGTTGTTGTATCGTACGGTTTAGGAGTACGTTTCAGAGCGTACGGAAGTCCGAAGTCCACAAGTCCGTCATCGTCTGTAAATTCAGTAACCATTTGTTTGATATGAGTAAGGAAACGTCCTGACTGATAGAAACTTGCAAGCTGTATACCGTACTCAAATCCTTGTATTTCAGTGAAAATACCGTCTGCAATACGTTGTGTTGTCTCGCCGAGATTATACCCCGGAAACATTCTGTTTATATCCGTATTATCCATTGCCCAGAATCTTTTGCCGATATTCATTGAGTGGTAATTTGCACACGGGATAACCATAATCCCCATATTTTTGAGAATCTGCCCGTTAATTTCAAGTTTTTTCAATTCCCGGACAAGTCTTGCGCAGACGTACATCTGTTGGATTTCATTGCCACGCATTGCACCCATGATACATATAGTTTTACGGCTTGTATCACCGAAACAAAATGCTTTTATTTCAAGCGGTTCTCTGTAAACCGATTCAAGAACAAAAATTGTTTTCTCAGTCATTACTGTTATCCTCCTGACGCAAAATTCTTGCAATAAGTGAACCACCATAAACTACCGGATATTCACGCAAAGTAAACAGCAGTCCCGAACAAGGAGAAACTGCATTTTCTGCTACAGAACCTGTCAGCGGATTAACAATTTTACCAATAATATCACCCTTTTCTACAGTACTGCCGAAAGCAGTTTCAGGTACAAAAATTCCTGCCGCAGGTGAATTTATAAATCCGACATCACCATCAAGTGATACAATCGGCTCACGTATTTCAGGCGGTTCAACGTCCGTAAGCATTCCCAGATTTACAAGCAGATTAAGAATACCGTCCATAAGCTGTAAGCAGTACTCCCTTGTAATCCTCATACCAACGCCCATTTCAACAACAAGTGTTTTAGTGCCTGTTGAATTAAGTGAGTGCGCAAGAGTCGATTCAAGTACCGTCGCCGAAGCGTGTACCCATACAAAATCAACATTAAGCATTTTAGCATAAGGCAAAAGCATTTCCGAAGTAGGTACACTTATACGTATTTGTGGGATTTCACGCAGGAAAATATTGCTTGCATGAATGTCAATACATATATCTGCGCCCTTTATATCCTCAAGAATTTCATGGGCTATCATTTCAGGCATTGTACCTGATTCAATACCGGGGAAAGTCCTGTTCATATCGAGGTCATACCCCGGAATACCACGCATTATACTGTCGATTCCAAGAGGATTTAGTGCAGGGTAAATGTCAACAGTCCCATTGAGTTTCCCTATGTTTCCGGAGAGATACTCGCCAAGCGCATAGCAGATATATTGCCCCTCAAGTTCATCGCCGTGAGTACCCGTGACAATACATACACGCTTTTGGGAATTGCCGTTCCTGATACTGTTTTTACGGATTTTCAATTTCTCATTGACCGCAAGACTTGCTTGTGATACTGTGTTTATCATTGGTGTAACCTCCTTAATATGCCATTCTGAGATTCGAAGTAATAAGCTGTAACTGTTTTGTATATGCTCCGAACATCACACCTCTGTCAATTGAGCAGTCACCAAAATCACGTCCCTGCGATAAAATAAGATAATCTTCATTTACAGGACAATTGTTTGCAGGGTCAATGCCAAGCCATTTATCGCCGTCCCAGACTTCAATCCAGCTGTGAGTTTCACCGTCGCATACAGCAAGACCCGCAATATATCGACAAGGGATTTTATCAAGCCTGAGAAGTGCAAGCATAATATGTGAACAGGGCAACAGCATTTACTTTTTTATATTTACGATAATTTCAAAATAAAATATATGTAAAATTTGTTGAAAAGTGACAATTTTCAAATAAAAATGGAGTTAAAAATTAACAAACAAAATAAGATGAAATGCGTTTTTTTTGAATTTTTCATTTATCTGCATTTTGAAAAATGCCTATTTACCAATATTTTTAGAATTAAAAAGTAAATGCTGTTGCCCTGAATATGTGAAAAATCCTGACATACGCCTTTTTTTAGTTCAAAAGCCCGTACAGCTGTGGTTTTTGTGTCAGTAACGCCCTTTTCGTATTTAATAAGTTCAGAAAGTATATCTGAGAAAAAAATAGCTCTTTCATATGGATTTACAGCACTGCATTTTGCAGATATTTCGTTATAGAAATCATTGAGCTTTTTATCAGGTTTTGTGTATTCTGACGGGTACAGGTAACAGGGCATAAAGTCTGTCTTTGGTTTTGTTAAATCAATTTCAGCATAGCCGTTTATTTCGAAGTCAAGAAATCTGTGTTCTGTGCTTATGTAACCTGCCGTGACGTTATTCCCAAACGCATCAACTGTGTTTTCAGTCGGCACAAACGGGGAAATATTCATCGTACAATTTACGATATGCTGTGAATTGCTTTCAACAGGCGAGCAACGGAGTGCAAAAGAGTGGTCATGGACGTAGTTATCAAAAGTAAGTTTTGTGGCAAAAGAAAAGTTCAGTTTTTTCATACAGCACCTCCGTCAAAAATACTGTTGACCAGCGATATTGCATCAAATTCGTGACCTATGTAAGCTCCTGATTGAATCATTTCCATAAGTTTCACGAGAGTATCTTCATTGTACCTGTAAGGTGTATTTTCAGGGATTCTTTTCAGAAATTCACACATTCTTTCCGATTCAGAAACGACTTTTTCATTGCGGTACTTAAGTCTTATGTAAAGTTCCAGACGTTCAACAGATTTTGCACAAAGGAAAATATCACGTATTTCCTCGTTATATACACGGTCAGTAAAACAACCATAAAATCCATACAGAATATCTTCCAACGGCATAAGTGCAACAACAAGCCCCTGCGGAGTAGTTTCAGCCAATTCAAGTTTATCTTTTGCAAGCTGTAAATAAGCAAGTGCATCAGTTGAAATTTCCTCACGCAATTCAATTCCGTTATCGTACGCACGCTCAAGGCTGTACGCTGCTGAACAACTGTTATTCTTATCAAAAATAAAGCTGTGGAAAAAAGTCCTGTAGTCGCCATAAGTATCGTTCAGCCCAAAACATTCAAGATATTTTTTGTAATGTTCAGGGTCACGGTCAATGACTTTATCATAAAGTCTTTCAAGTGATTTAAGTGTTGTCAACGCTCTTTCGGTATAGCGTCCGAGCCAATAAATACGACTGCTGTGTTCAGTTGAAATACTGTTTGTGCAGTTTTTAATCATAACATTACCCATGTGTCTTTGAAACCTCCGCCCTGTGATGAATTTACTACAAATGAATCAGGATTGCGGGAAAATCTTGTCAATCCCGATGCCCATACACGTGTTGTCTCTCCTGACAACACAAATGCTCTCAGGTCAGCCTTACGCATTACCTGACTGCCGTTTTCAAGAATAGGTAAATCTGTGAAATCGATTACTTCCTGAGCAATGAAACGGCGAGGTTCGTTAATAATAGTCTGCCTGAAACTTTCAAGTTTTTCTTCAGACAAATCGCTCCCGAACACTACTCCGTAACCGCCTGCCTCTGCGACATCTTTTATTACGAGTTTGTCAATATTTTTGATTACATAGTCCTTGTCCTCCTCGTAAAATGGCAGATATGTCGGTGCATTTTTGAGGATAGCCTTTTCACCGAAGTAATACTCTATCATTTTCGGTACAAAGTAATATATTCCCTTATCATCAGCTACACCATTACCCAGTGAATTTATAATCGCAACGTTACCGCTGCGGTAAGCCTCCATAAGATTCGGGATACCAATAAGCGATTGCGGATTAAAAGTCAGCGGGTCGAGATACTCGTCTGAAATACGGCGGTATAAAGTACCTATTCTTGTTTTTCCGCCTGAATAAGTTTTCTGCCACAACATATTATCCTCAACAAAAAGTTCATCGTTCTGAACAAGTGACGCTCCTGTAAGTTCAGCAAGATACGAGTGTTCAAAATATGCGGCATTATACCGTCCCGGAGTAAGAATTGCATTTATACCGCCACGGTTTACAAAATCCATTGTATCTTTCAGTAATTTTGCATAATTGCGGTTGTCAACAATATCATTTTCCGAAAAGACATCGGGTGATGCGGCACGTGTGAGTTCTCTTGCGATAAGAGGGTAAGATGCACCTGACGGAATACGAAGGTTATCCTCAAGTATATACCATTCTCCGTCTTTGCCTTCAACAAGGTCAATACCGGAAATATGACTGTAAATATTTTCCGGAGGAGTAATTCCCTCGCATTGCGGAAGATAACCGCTTGAAATATAAACAAAATCCTCAGGAACAACACCGTCACGGATAATATTTTTTTCGTGGTAAATATCAAAAAGGAACTTATTCAGTGCGTTTACCCTCTGAACAAGTCCATTTTCAATAATCTTGAATTTTTCCGCCTCAATTATTCGTGGAATAGGGTCAAACGGGAAAAATTGTTCTTTGAACTGTCCATTTTTGTACACACCAAATTTAACTCCGTATCTGCGGAGAAGATGATTTATTTCATCTGCGTTTGTAATTGATAATATTTGCTGATTCTTCATTTTAATCACACCTTTTCTGAAAAGTAATGCAAACATAAAAAGGTGCTTGCGGAATAAATCCGAAGCACCTTTGCTTTTTAACATTCTGACTATATTATAGAATTTTTTCTCTAAAATGTCAATAGTTTTTTTGGATTTCTGGTAAAAAAAAGAATAAAATTGTTTATATAATACAAAATTCAAACTATTTCCACATAAAAAATTATACTTATTTTGTACAAATTGAAGATTTATTGATGAAAGAGTATTCAAGGCAACACCTCACAAAGAACGCCTGACGGCTTTGCACATCATCTGCTTGCATATTTTCCGTCATCTTGCACATAAACTTCTTTCCATACGTCAGTATGCCTGCGTCGTTTCTATACAATCTGACGGCGCATCTGCCACACAATCTTTGTGCGGTGTTGCCTCAAACTATTCTCTCCGCACATTTTTTGCACTTGATGTATAATGTGCGGAATTATCTCCCTCACAAGACGAGTTATAGCTCGAAACTGCGTGTGCAGGCGTGCATTTGCCTGTAATACGTGATTTAGAGCGTGCATTTCAGGTGTAACTTCAAAAAACACGTGTATTTTACACGCCATTGTTACACGCTGAAAATCCTGAAATACAGCCATTTACACGGGTATACGGCGCAGAGCCTGCGCACGCAATTTCGCACTGTAGTTTGTTTAGAGATGTAGATACCTCTGCGGATTATGCAATGCTGTACACGCCACACGTTCAGTATACACCGCTGTACACGCCTTATTTGACGTATTACAGGGAAATACACGCCTACACGCCATTTTTTGAAGTTGCTGTTATATATTTTCAGAATTTTTTGTATATTTTCAGAAAAAAAGCAGATAATATGGGTGCAAAGGAAAAAATTTGCGGAGGTATTATTTATGAAAGCAACAGGTATTGTCAGAAGAATTGACGATTTAGGGAGAGTTGTAAT
>CANQJV010000025.1 GCA_947624295.1 uncultured Ruminococcus sp.
ACGGTATCCGTGTTGTGCCGATACACGACAGGACTTATCCGTTCTTCAAAAAATGGTATGAAGATGGGTATGAATATCTACTCCATACTCCTGATGGCAAGCATTTTGTTTACCGTAACTACTATGATTCCTACTGGACACCTGTTATGGAACTGATAGGTTGCTCACATAACCCACATGATACCCGTCATACTTGTATCTCGATGATGACAGAGAAAGCGGTATCGCCTACACTGATAAAGAAGATTATCGGTCATTCTGGTGCAATGTCACTGACCGAGAAGGTCTATACTCACGTTAATGTGCAGGAACTATTAGAAACTATCAACAGAATATAGGCATAAAAATAACCGCTGAGGCAAGTAATCTCTCAGCGGTTGTTATGTACAATCAAGATTTGAAATTCAAAATAAAATCTCTGAATTCATATTCAGTAAGCATATAAACATCTTTGAAATAATAACCTATTACTTCTATAAGTTTTCGGTGAGTATAATGTTTATTAACACATTCTTTTTCTTCAATCTCTTTAGCATCATCTATGTTTTTATCACGTTTTATTACGACAATGTAGGTTATATGCTCTCTTGAAAATTTTATTGCATCACTGTTCAACACTTCATCGTCCTTACCACTTTTAGAAAGCATATAAAAACAAAACCATAAACTATTGAGCATTTTTTGCTTTATTGATGAAATCTGATTTTCAACCTTTGCATTTTTGAATTCTATAAAAAACCACTCATTATTTCTGTCTATGCATACCGCATCAACAGCCGGAAATTCGTTAAAACATGATTTTTCAGGCAATCCTAACATTTGTTTGCGATATTTGCTAATATCATCAAGTTTAATTGTTTCCATGTTTATAAAAGGCTTTAAGAATTTCTCAGAATAAAAAGAATTCTTTTCGGCGTTGCTATAAGAAGCTGTTGACATGTCAGATAAAAAAATATCATCCCCTGATGCTCTTCCGCAACAATTATTAACAGCTTCCTTAAAATTATGAAAATGGTAATTAGTTATCTTCTTCACAATAATTCTCCATTTCATAATCAAATTTTAAATTTGATAGGGTAGTTGAACCAGTTGAAAGAACTTTTTTTAATTCAACTGCATCATTCCCATATGATTGAATTATAATACCATTATTTATTTCCTGAGGAATATAATAACTTCCTTTAGTTGACGTACCATACTTCTTCATAAAGAAATCCAAAGATTCAAGGAACTGAAAGCTATGTGTTACCAAAAGAATGGTCAAGTCAAATGCTTTTTGAAGGACAACTATAAGTTCAGCATATATAATCTGCCATTCAGAATGAAGGTGTATTTCAGGTTCGTCAAGAATAAGAACGTCCTTCTTTTTTAGTACGCCTGTCTCGAGCATTCTTTCAATTAAAGCGAAAGATTTCAGACCGGCTGAAATATTTCTGAAATCAAAAGAAATGCCATTTTCTATATAAAAGTACCTTCCATGGTCTATTATGGTGTCGCCACTATAAGCTTTTTTTATTATACTTCTTACATCATCAAGTTCTCTCTTGTTTAAAACAGTGTCCAGTATATTCGTCATAGAGTCTTCGTTAATCTCCGCTTGTGCTTGTAGTATTGCATCTACGATATTCCGACTCATAGGATTGCTTCCGAATACACCCATTCTATGTTCGTTCAGACTATCTAAGCTAAAAGGAGTGTTTATATAATAGGCTGAATGTTCAATAGGTTTGTCCAGTTCACAATTGCAATACTGTTTTCTGATTTTTATTGTACTTGTGAAATCTTTGAATTCACCGGAAATTGAACAAAGGCTATTACTTGAGGAATAAGCATTTTTAACTTGCCCATTCATTACACTGATGATATAACGATATACATACTCGTTAAGAATATCAATCTCAGGAGTATTCAGATATTCAACAAGAGAAACAAGCTGTTCTTTTGGGAGTTTTACTCCATAAGATGACTCTAAAAACTCTTTGACTTCCCCTATAGAAAAATGATTGTTGTGTTCAGAAATGAAATCTATGGAGTTTTCAGAATAGAAAGTTTTCACAAAAGGTAAATCCATAGGGTTAGAAGCATAATTTCTTATTGTAGCTCTTAATTTACTATTCTTTTGTGCATCTATTTTACTCTTGTAATCATTTAAACCGTTAAAAAACGAAAACAGTGCTTTGCCAACTGTACTTTTACCGGTGTTGTTATCACCACATATGACAGTGATGCCGTCAAGTTTGATGTTAGCCTCGGCAATTTTTCCGAAATTTTTAATCTTAAAAATCATAAACTTTACTCCATTCATCACAGTCGATTTCTGCTATTATATTTTGCGATATACTTTTGAAAGTGTCAATACGTTCCATTGAGTTATATTATAATTATATGCCGTTTTAGTCTGATTATGCAAAATCAAATTAAAAGCAGAATAATTATATTGTTAAACAAGGCATTCACCGCAAGGGCAAATGCCTTAAAATCTTGTTAGTTACCCGTTAGTTACGTGTTAGTTACCGTCCAAATTTCACCCAATTTCAGAGAAATCCAAAACAATAAAAGCACCGAAAACACGTAGTTTCCACCAAAGCAGACAAGCGATTTCTTATCTCTTCGAGAACTGCGGAGCGCGACGTGCAGCCTTGAGACCGTATTTCTTTCTTTCCTTCATTCTCGGGTCACGAGTAATGAAGCCTGCCTTTTTGAGGACAGGGCGGAGTTCCTCATCGTATCTGAGGAGAGCACGGGTAAGACCGTGACGGATAGCACCTGCCTGACCTGTAACGCCGCCGCCTTTAACGGTACAAACGACATCGAATTTATCGAGAGTATCAGTAATTGAGAGAGGCTGACGAGCGATTAACTTAAGAGTTTCGAGGCCGAAGTAATCATCGATACCTCTGCCGTTGATAGTGACGTTACCCGAACCGGGGTAAATTCTTACTCTTGCTACGGAGTGCTTTCTTCTGCCAGTTCCGTAGTAATATTTAACTTTTGATTCGTACATTCAAAGCACCTCCTGATTAAAGTGTATAAGCCACAGGTTTCTGAGCGGCATTTTTGTGTTCTGCACCTTTGTAAGTCCTGAGTCTTTTGAGTTGAGCCCTGCCGAGAGTATTATTCGGGAGCATACCGTTTACAGCGATCATCATAGCCTTATCGGATTCATTAGCCATCATATCCTTATAGGACTTTGATTTAAGACCGCCAATCCAGCCGGTGTGCCAGTAATACTTTTTCTGTTCGAGCTTTCTGCCGGTGAGAATAGCCTTATCGCAGTTAATAATGATAACATGGTCTCCGCAGTCTACATGGGGAGTGTAGTCGGGCTTGTGTTTACCTCTGAGGATATGAGCGGCTTTAGCGGCAACACGTCCGAGAGGCTGACCCTCTGCATCGAGGATATACCATGTACGTTTAACTTCTGCGGGTTTTACCATTGTAGTTGACATAGAAAATTCCTCCATTTTTTTAATATTATTTTAGCAACATAAACTATTATATCACATTTTCAGGAAAAGTCAACTATTTTTCCGAATTTTTTTTAATCTATATCGTTATTTCTCTTTGATTCTCTTTAATTTTCTCATTTTCTCTTGTAAACTCGTTTACTGTTCCAAAAATCAGCGTCGAAAATTGTGCATATTTTTAGTGAAATTTTATGTAATATGCACAAAGCAACAAAACAGTCAACTATTTTCCGTGAAATTTTTAACCTATATTATTTGCAATTCTAAAAATCCGTATCGGAAATAACATATTTCCTATAAAATTTTTTTAATTTTTGCCAACGTAAAATAGGGGAGAGCAGTGCTTATTTTTTGTAAAAATCGGAGATTTTTAGAGGTATACTATTGTTAATTTTCTTTGATTTTCTCTTGTAAACTTATTTGCAACTTCAAAAATCCGTATCGGAAATAATATATTTTCCGTGAAATTTTGTGCGATATGTACAAAATCACAAGAAAAGCCACCTGATTATTGAGATTGCCGTGAAAACAACTGTAAGGGCGATACCTATGTAATAGAAAGCGATATTTGCTTTTTTAGAGGCGTAGAACCATTTGAGGCGTACTTTTCTTTTTGATGGAAAAAAAATCCGCACACCTTTTTTATTAGTGCAATCGAGGATAATATGTGCCAGAAATCCTATTGCGAACGGTATTGCGAGAGGTCTGCACATCATACCGATAACTACACTGTAAATAACTGTTGCGAGGAGTGAGTGTGTGAAACTTCTATGGTCAGCGGCTGCACCTATGAAATACAAGATAATGAATGCGACAAGTCCGGTCAAAACAATTGTATGGTTTGAATCCCTTATCGACTGAATCATACCGCATTTGAAGAAGAAATCAATTGCAAAGCAGACAGCTGTAATAGTTCCTGCAATAGCCTTTGTATTTATATCACTTATATTTTTAAGTGAATCGAGGTCAGTATCGGGCATCATACCACCCAATGCACCGCCTGCGAGAGCTGTAAGGATTTCGACAGGGGTATCTGCAGAAGTTAATGCAAGAGCCGTTGCTGTTCCGATAAATATGTGTGTTTTTCCCATCATGATAAAAAGTACCTGCTTTCTGTAAAATTCTACTATATAATATCATAAAACTCTTAAAAAGTCAATAGACTTTTCGAAATTAGACTTCCTTGGAAACTAATTTTTCCTTTACAAAACACTGAGAAACTGTTCTTTTATATCTGGAAAAGTAAATGCTATTGCCGTGAGTATAATAGAGCCCCAAATCTCCGATATTACGAAGTTTGAGGCTCTTGATTTTTTACAATTTTTTCCGTTTTTTATCTTAGATTGGAGTATGAATAGTAACTAATTTCGGAAACTACAGGAGACTTTCTTAAAGCAACACCGCACAAAGATTGTGTAGCAGATGCGCCGTCAGATTTTTCGTCAGATTGTATAGAAATGACGCAGGCATACTGACGTATGGCAAGGTGACTTCCTACAGTGTAGGGAGATGTAGTGTAGGGAGATGTCACGCAGTGACAGAGGGTGCCCGCCCCGATTAGGGGTTTATGTGCAAGATGACGGAAAATATGCAAGCAGATGATGTGCAAAGCTGTCAGGCGTTCTTTGTGCGGTGTTGCCTTAAAGAAGAATTATAATATTTATCAAAAGTTTTATGCCTGATTTTCTGCTATCATTGAATTTCTCATGAAATTTTCATAATGTTTTGAGTGCCTGCATCTTGCTGTAAATCCCAAAAGAAGAAGCCCTGCAAAAATTATGCTGAGAACGAGGAGAAAAACTGTATCAGCAGTTATGCTTTGTCCGGAAGCAATTCCGCTTCTGAATCCGTGTACAGTGTAGCTGAATGGGAGATAAGGGTTGATTATCTGGAAAAATTTTGGTGAAAGTTCTTTTGGGTAAGTTCCTGCACATCCGCTAAGCTGAATAACCATTGCAACAAGAAGAACAAAGTCGCCTATTACACCGAGGAAATAGTTTACAGTATACTCAATCATAAGGAATGCGATTGATGATATGCACGCTATCCAGAGGACTTTTCCGATATATTCCGGAGAAAATCCGTTGAAAAGAACAAGTGCCCCAACCATCACAAAAGATTGAATTACAGCGAGAATGCAAAGTTCAGCGACTTGTTTAGACCAATTAACAACAGGGTGCATTTCAACTTTTTTCTTGTGAGGGTCAAGTATTATGCAGAATGCAAGTCCAGCGACCCATAGACCTACAGCCATCATATAAGTAGCCATTGCGTTACCGTTTGTGGGAACAGCTGTCATAAATGTTTCTTCTGATTCTACAGGAGATGCGAACATTTCAAGATTTGCCGTATCAGCGTTTACTTCATTTATTTTGTTATATCCGTCTGAAAGTGCATTTTTGAGTTCATCAGAACCGTTTTTCAATTCAACTATACCGTTTCCGAGTGATTCAGAGCCTTTTTTAAGTTGTGAAACGCCGTCATTTATTTTAACTGAACCGTCTGAAAGTTGTTTTGCACCGTCTGTAAGGGTACTGTTATTTGAGTTAAGTTCATCAACACCGTTTACAAGTTCTTCAGAACCGCTTTTGAGTTTATCTATACCGCCTGTAAGAGCTGACGAGAGAGTACCTGCACCATTGCTTATATCAGACGAACCTTTCAGAAGTGTATTTGAATTTGATTTAAGTATTTGCATACCGTTGTCAAGTTCATTTGCACCATCAACGTAGGCTTTTACGCCTTCTGCAACAGAATTACTGTTTGAATTGAGTAAAGACAGACCTTTTCCGAGGGCATCTGCGCCTGCAAAATATGAATTTACACCATCAGTAAGAGAAGTTGTATTAGTGTCTATAGCCTGTAAGCCGTTGTTAAGTTCAGAGATACCGTTTCCGAGTTCCACGGCGCCGTTTATGAGATTATTGGAATTTCCGTCAAGTTCAGCAGTACCGTCTGTAAGTGCAGCCGTACCTTGTTTTAATTGTTCCGCACCGTTGGCAAGTGTATCATTTTGCGAAACAAGTTGGTCAAGACCGTTTTTAAGTTCCTCCGCACCTGATGTATAAGCAGTTACGCCGTCAGAGAGTTGCTGAAAACCGTCCGAAAGATTTTTTGTACCAATTCCGATGGCATTTACAGCCTGAATAATACCCATAGTTTCAGGAGAAGAACCTGTTTTTGAAAGAGCATTTTCCACATCTGTAAGGCTTCCCTGTAGTTGTGAAATTGTATTTGTTGCCGCTGGTATAACTGTATCAGCACCTTTTTTAAGGGATTCTGTACCGTCTTTGAGGTTTGTAAATGATTCCGAAAATTGAGAGATATTATTTCCGGCTGATTGTATTTCCGTGAGGTCATTTCCTATTGATGTAAGATTTTCCCCGCATTCCGAAACAATACCCGAAAGAGCAACAAATTCATTTTCTTTAGCAAGTTCAGGGTATTTTTGGAGAAGGACTGCAATATCCGTACCAGCTTTTTCAAGATTCCCTTGTATTGCCTTAGCCTGTTGACCTATATCGTTTGCGGAATTTCCTACAGTGAGGAGAGTTGATTCTATTTTTCCAGTATCCACATCGGCAACTGCTGTATTTATATTGTCTATGCCTGTATTCAGCTGATTAAGACCGTTTTTCAATTCGTCAAGCTGATTCAGTTTTTCTTCGGACAAACCGTTTGCAAGTTTATCGGACATCGTATCAAGACCATTGAGTATTTGATTTTCAGCAACTGAAAGTTGTTGAATACCGTCAGTCACCTGATTTGCACCGCTGATGAGAGTTGCATTTTGTGATACAAGTTGTTCTGCACCTTTTTCAAGTTGTTCTGCTCCGGCAGTATATGACGAAAGACCTGTTGAGAAGTTCTCCATACCTGCTGAAACAGTCCCTGCGCCTGCTGTAATTTGTTTCACGCCGTCAGTGTACTGATTGATTCCGGTCATCAAAAAAGGCATATTTCCTGTAAGGAGTTGTGTACCCTGAGCAACTTGTGAAACGCCATTTGTGTAATCAAAAATACCTTTTATAAGTGCAGGCTGATTTTCAGTCAAAAGATTAGCACCTTGAAAAGCCTCTGTTACGCCTGCTGTATAAGTGTTGACACCATCTATTAAAGGCTGACCGTTTTGTCTGAGAAGTGCAGAACCGTCTGCTGCTTCCCCAACGCCTGCGCAGTATTGAGTGATACCTGAATTAAGAGAAAATGCACCTGTTGAAAATTCAGCAACACCTGATTTTGTGGCGGCTGATAATTCAGCAATACCACTGTTCAATTGTTTTGCACCATTTCCTATTTTTTCAGCACCTGCCGTGTAATCTTTTATGCCCTGAACAAGTGAATCTGCACCATTTTCGAAAATGAGGGTGCTGTCGGCGAGAAGTTTCAGATTATCAGTTATTTGTGTATTACCGTCCTGAAGTTCTCCACAGCCGTTTGATAATTGTTCCGCACCGTCAGCCGCATCACCGAAACCATTTCCAACAGTTCCAAGTTGTTCGAAAATAGTTTCTGCATAACTTTGTGTTACGCTTGCGGAAACCTCTTTTTCAATCTTTGCAAGAGCAGATTCGCTCATTTTTGATGCAATGTAATTTGTACCGGGGTTTGTTGAGTAACTCAACTGCATTTTCTTCGGATTCTTATCCAGAAGTGTAGTTGCATTTGTGGAAAAGTCCTCCGGTATGGAAATCACCATGTAATACGTTCCGTCAGCAAGACCTTTTTCAGCCTCGTCGCTGTTTACGAAACTAAAGTCAAGGGATTTGTTTTCACGGAGTTTTTCCACAAGTTCAGCCCCTACAGAAATTTCTTTTCCGCCGTTTTCAGCAGGGACATCGGAGTTTACAACTGCTACAGGGAGAGAGTTGATATTCCCGTAAGGGTCCCACATTGAGCCGAGAAAGAAAGTGGTGTAAATAGCCGGAATGAAAAGGATTCCGGCTTTTGCGAA
Source organism: uncultured Ruminococcus sp. (assembly GCA_947624295.1). Classification (GTDB taxonomy): domain Bacteria; phylum Bacillota; class Clostridia; order Oscillospirales; family Ruminococcaceae; genus Ruminococcus. Next base: position 8,422 of record CANQJV010000025.1, read on the forward strand.
AGAGCTGAAGTGTCTCTTTACAAAACTTTGCGATTCATCATGTATCATAAAAATCCTCCTTCTTTATATTATATACTATATTTTATCACGATGTTCGGGATTCTTAAACAGTCAATTTTGAAAATATGTGCAATTTTTGGGCAGAAAGAGTATTTTGTCTGAAAAGTTCCGGAAAGACTGATTTCTGATTAAATCGGCAAGAAAAACAAAAAACCGTTGGATTTATACTAATTTCGTTCTAAAAAAACGTGCAAAATTTGCGAATAGACTGTGCCTGTTACAGGAAAAGTGACGAAGCCATACTAACGTATGTCGAGTCACTTTGACGCAGTAACAGGTGCAGGATATTCACAAAGATTGTCGGGTTTTAGAATGAAATTAGTATTAGTATTCCAACGGCATTTTTTCGTTGTATGAGTAATATATTTTATCAATTCCAATGCGTTCGGGATTTTCAAGACCTTTGTCTGTGAATAGTTTCCCGTTTGTTTCGTTGAGGTGAGTAACAGCAAGAGAAAGTTCCGTATTTTCAAACTCGTCAAATTTACTAAAATCATCTGAAATACGCTGTTTGAGTTCATCAATATTTATTTTGCCATATCTCAATGTACCCTGATAATCATTAGGAACGTTTGTTCTGTCAACCATATCGGGATTTATTTCCGACTTAGCGCATTCAGCAGGGAAATCACCTGCGCCATGGCGAGTGAGATAGGAGCGTGTGACATAGCAGACTTCGATATTTTTTTCACCGCTGATATTCCTTATAAGCCTGACAGGATTATCTGCACCTGTAAAACTTGGCGTAGTATGGGGATTTTGTTCATCCTGATTCAACAGCAGACCTTGTCCGCCCTCAAAGACGATATTGTTATATTTGTTAAGTATATCGGCATACGATGAATTCTTTATGTCAACAATTTTACTGAAATAATTGCAGTCATCGAGGAAATGCTGTATTATTCCGTCGTTATGCACAATTTCTTCCCAATCAGCAGGAATTTTATTTATGCCGATATTATGCAGTCTTTCCGTCATATAGCAATCCCTGATATTTTCAAGATATTTGACTTGATTCTGTCTGTCCATACGTATGAACTCAGGAAAACCAATTGTTTCGGAATTTTTATAGCGAACAATAGTTTCCCATATACCGTAACCACAACTTCCATGACGATTATCGCCACGGCTGTCCTCGATAATCTGATTCATCATCATATCAAAAGGAGTAGACCACATACAACCGCCGGAGCAATATATTTTTGTATCCGGTGACAATTCCTTGTGTTCTTCAGCGAATACAAGCGGATTTATTATAAAACTGCCGGCGAAATAAGTATCAGAGCCTGCGAAAGTACCTGAACTAAAGTGGTGGAATACATGGCGGAAACCGTCTTTGCTGATAACGGTATGCCCACGTTGTGAACCGCCGTTATGGAGTACAGTAATGCACAAGTTATCGGCTTTCCCGCAAAAATAATCCGTCATAAGCCCTTTGCCCTCGTCACCGTAAGAGGAACCAATTACAACTTTAATTTCCCTGCACATATATTCCACACCTTTGTTTAATATTTTACCAAGAAATCAGATTTTTGAAAAAGCCTTTCTTTTCAGTATCAGTTTCAGCACCAGTATCATCGTTCCCAATAAATGCAACGCTGTCATTTTTTGCGAAATTCGTAACAATATCTATGATTGCGTCTATAATAGTTTTGAGGTCAACATAAATCAGATGCTTACCAAGATATTTGCCAAAACTTTCATTGATTCTGTCTTTGTATCTTTCACCGCATGAACGTTTGTCAATGACAGCAAGGTGATATATGTCAAATTTTTCAACAGTTTCGTTGTAAAGCGTACTCGTTTCAACATCAGTTTCGATATTATCACCGACTGAATTTGTTAATTCAGTTTTCGGCAGATACGGGTTGAGAGGTTCGTCGCCTATCGTGATTATAAGCCCTTTTTTGCCACGTTTGTGACAATCGAGTTTAGTGTGATTCAGGGCGAAATACCATGCAGCTGTATACGATTCAAAACCGTTACCGCCGCCACCTGCTTCGAAGTAGATTTTATCAAGCTGTTCGGCAATTCTTATATCAGATTCAAATTGTGATGCTTGTATAGGGGCACGGTCGTAAGCAAGGTCGCCTATTCCCATAATCATAAATTCAACATCTTTTGTTGTCTGATATAACTTCGTCATAACAGTGTTGAGTTTTTTGGCAATTTCAACAGATGTACAGCCCATACTTCCGGTGACATCAAGTGCCAGTATAACAGGTACAGTTTCAGAGTGTTCCTCGCTGTCGCAACATTCCCTGACCACTTTATACGGGTTAAGTACAGGGTCAATTGCTCTTGATTTGAACATTTCCTGCGCTGAATAGTTGCCGTTTATCGTGCCATCTGCCGAAACACTTCTTCCGACACTCCTGCTGTATTCTACGAATGTATCTCTTCTCCAAGCTCCGCTTCCCATAATCAATCTTCTCCTTCCGTGATATCGTCATCATCATCATCTTCATCGTATTCGAGCATATCGTCAAATATATTACCCATTCCGCCCGACATTGCCATTAACATCATAGGATTCATATTTGAATTGCCCTTGTTTTTGAACATTTCAGAAATCATCATGTATTTCATAATTTTGCCCATACCTTTTTTGCTTTTGCTTTTGCCGAAAATTGACACGATTTTCCCGAAAAAGTAGGTATTCCCCATAAAAATATGCCTTTCAGGGATAATATTTTCAATGGTGGAGTCCTCAAAGTTTATAGCCGTGATGACATCATTTTCTTTTTTGATGACACATTTCGGTTTTCCGCCGACGAGAATTATATCACCGGCTGAAACTTTTTTTGCAGGTAACAGGAAAAAGAAATCCTCACCTATATCAAAAACAAAGTTACTGCAATTAGTAAGCCTGTTGTTGCTGACGTTGTAAGTCTTGTAACCTGTTGACGTTTTCACCGCAATTTCGCCATTCATAGACAGTCTGCACATACCCGGCGCAATTTTACCGAACATACCGTTAAACATATCCATTATTTTCCTCCTTTGGCTTTCGCCTGTATAATTTTGATTTCCTATGTGCTGATGTTGTATTTTCGTACAAATCAGTTTCCTCAAGTTTAGGCATTATTCTTTTACGGAACGCCTGAATAGTTTCAGTTTTATCAAGAATCGTCTTGTAAGGGTTATGCAAATCCGATATTGTGAAAAGTTCAGGCATAAGGTCAAATATAATATCGTGGTATCTTACTTCGTCCTGTAATTTCTTGAATGCGTCATATATAATTTGACCGTGGTCAAATGCAATCTGATTCCCTAAAACAAAACCGTCCGCTGAAATTATAATATCATCGCCTATATGGATTTTGTCTTCTTTTGAATCATACGTCAAATCGAGCCATATAGGGTCTTTTGCATCACCGGACTTATCGTAGGAAAGTTTAACCGTATTTGTGAGAGCGATAAAGGCAGCTGTTGCTGTCCAACCTCTTGGGTCACGCCCGATTTTACTGTAGACTTTCAATGGAATGAGCTTTGTTAAATTTGTTATTCCGGTTTCTTCTTCCAATTCACGGGCTATAGCGTTTTCAACAGTTTCGCCGCTTCTGAGGAAACCTCCCGGGAGAGCAAATTGTCCTTCGAAAGGTGGGATTCCACGTCGGATAAGCAAGAGTTTGAGCTTCTTTTCCTCCATAGTATTGGTTTTATAGTCTTCAATACCAAATACTATACCGTCAACTGTAAGTTTGGGTGTTTCAAATTTATCAAATCCTTTCATAATACTTTATACCTCCTGATTTTTTTAATATATATATTTTATCACAAAAATATGATATTTGTCAACTGAAAATCAGGAGGATTAAAGTTAAAAAATTACATTACTGATATTCAACCTTGAACTTGCCTAATAATTTTATTGTAACTTTGAGACCTTTTTTAGGTTTTTTCTTGTGTAAGCTTACAAGGGATTTCTTAGCTGCTTTACACTTATTACCAAAATTATCACACTTTTTGAAAATTTTTTCAAAGGTGTTGAGGGTTTTACTTCCTTTGTAAAAAGGTCTCCATGCTCCAAAAAGAATATCATTACTATACTTAACAATATTTTTGGAATATTTACAACCTGAGGTTGCAAGAACCATATCATCGAGCCAATTACACATTTCATTATATAAAGACTCACTGTTGATACAGAATGTCATACTTGGATTGATTAGGTTCGAGACGTATGCGGTGCTCTTTCCGCTCATCTTTTTATTAGAAGCTGCATCAGCATCCAATGTCATAACGATAGAGGAAGGAGCGGAAGAAGGCAGGAAGCTCTGAGCAGTGCTGTTGATTACAGGAGAAGACAACAGGCAAAGGGCAACAGCAGCGGGTACGATTCTTTTGATTTTTGTGTTTGTGTTTTTCATAATAAAACAACCTTTCAAAAAAATATTTAATTAGCATAATGTTAATAACTGCACGTAATTAACATTATGTATTTATTATACACCGTCCATTCTGATTTGTCAAGTGTTTTGGAAAATTTTGTCTTGTTGCACAGATATTTCTTGAAAATCATCTGCTTAGTTATGCAAATCGCCGGTTGTGTTTGACAAATATATTAAAAAGTGATAGAATTATTATTGTATTACAATAAAAAGGAGGACGTTTTTTTGAATACACTTCTTATAATATTCGGGAAACTGATTGTCCGTATTCTTCAGCTTTTCAAGAGGAATGCAGGGAATCTTCCGGGGATAATCCTATGGCATCTTACAAGAGGCAAATGCTGTAAAATGTTTAAGGTTGACTGCCCGATTATCGCTGTAACAGGTACAAACGGCAAGACTTCCGTCACAAATTGCATTGCTCAGCTTTTTGAGAAAAGCGGTAAAAATATAATCATCAACAAAGAGGGGAATAATCTCGATACGGGAATTTGTTCTATGCTCCTGAAATACTGCGATATTTCAGGAAAAGTCAATGCTGATTACCTTATTCTCGAAACTGATGAAAGCCACGTTCCTGTAGTCTACTCGCAACTTAAACTTGAAACTCTTGTTGTGCTGAATTTTTTCCGTGACCAACTCGACAGAAATGGTGAAATGGAAACGCTTATCCAAAAGATAAACGGATTTTGTAAAACTTTTAACGGGAACTTGATTCTTAACGGCGATGACCCTAATACTGCACGTTTAGGGCTGGCAAATCCGCATAATAAAAATGTGAAGTATTTCCACGCTGAACGCTATAAATTCGCAACAGACAGCATATTTGAGGCTTCTGAGGGACGCTTTTGCCCGTTCTGTAAAAATACGCTTGAATATGAATACTATCAGTATTCGCATATAGGGAAATTTGTTTGCAGTAAATGCGGATTCGGTAACTATAAGCCGTATATCACCGCAAGTAATATTGACCTCGAAAAGCCTGTATTTACAGCAGACGGACATAGATACTCGCCTAAACTCAACAGCATTTATAATATATATAACATGACAGCAGTTGCAGGTGCTGCAAAATTGTACGGCATAAAACAAGAGATAACTGACAGAGTTATTTCGGGGTATACCGTCAAAAACGGACGTATGGAGAATTTTATGCTTGGCGACAGGAAAACTACTCTGAATCTCGCTAAAAATCCCGTTGGTGCAAATATGACTTTGCGTGTTATGAACGAAATGCAGGGCGAAAAAGAACTTTTATTTGTTCTGAATGACAATATTGCGGACGGTCTTGACGTGTCGTGGATATGGGATATAAATTTCAGCATTTTCGAACGTGTCACAAGAGTTATAACTTCGGGAACAAGAGCATATGATATAGCTGTAAGAATAAAGTGTTCGGGCTATAATCCTGAAAATATCGTCGTTTTACCTGAACTCGACAAAGCTGTTGCCGAACTTGCACGGACAGAAGGAAGAAAGTTTGTGATAGCTAACTACACGGCAGTCCAGCCGACAAGGAGCGCATTGAAACGGTATATTTCGAGAAAGGGCGGTAATCATGAATAAGTTAAAAATTCTTCATATGTATTCTGATATGCTTGACCTCTACGGCGACAGCGGTAATATGGAAATCCTGAAATATCGCTGTAAAATGCGTGGGATTGAGTGCGAAATCGGGAAATATTCGATAAATTCAGCAATGCCCGATTTCACGTCTTTTGACCTGATTTACCTCGGCGGAGGTGCTGACTTGGAACAACAGCATATTGCGGAGGATTTACACAAATGCAGGCAGGGGATTGCTAAAGCGTATAAGCGTGGAGTGTTTCTTTTCCTGATTTGCGGAGGCTATCAGCTTTTCGGGAAATACTACAAAGATGCGGACGGCAATAAAATGGACGGACTTGGTCTGTTCGACTACTACACAGTTGCTGAACCTGACAGGCGAAAGCGTTGTATTGGGAATATAATAGTCCGCACGGAGTTTACAGGGAAAACTGTTGATATTGTCGGCTTTGAGAATCACGGCGGACAGACAAAAAATGTGAAAAATCCGCTTGGGAGCGTTATATGCGGTCACGGGAACTGCACTAAAAGCACACACGAGGGATATTTTGAGAAAAATGTCATTGCAACGTATATGCACGGACCTTGTCTTGCGAAAAATCCCGAAATATCGGACTATATTATTTCCTATTGCCTTAGCACAAAGGCAGGGGAAAATATTAAACTGACACCGCTTGACGATTCGCTTGAAAAAAAATGCAGGCAAGTTATGGTTGACAGGCTCACAAATAAATAAATATATAAATATATAAATTAAATCAGAACAAAGGAAAAGGCAAATGAAAAAATATTTAATTATATCATCAGCTATTATTATGGCATCACTTACTTCTTGCGGACAGACTGTAGGCGCAGACAGCGATATTTCTGTTGCGACAGCACCCGTATCAACTGAAACATCTGTTTCAACTTCTGTTACGTCAACGAAAACAACAGTAACAACTACTACGGCGAAAACTACAAAAAAAATCAACAAAAATCCGCCTGATTCAGCGATTATTACAATTGCAGATACAGTTGAAGTGTACAGTGATGTTACAATAGCAGACATTATTACTGACACCAACACCGAAATCCTCAACGGTGAAAATATAGTTGATACGTCAGAAACAGGCGTAAAAAAGGCAGAACTTGAATTTGAATATGAGGGCGAAACTTATATCAAAAATATTAACTATAATGTTGCTGATACGACTGAACCGCTTGTTCTCAATTCTGGCTGGAATCCCTACACAAGAGTCGGCGAACCGTTTGATATAAATTCAATCGTTGGTTTTGCTGATAACTACGACCGCAATCCGACTGTAACATATACGGGCGATGTTGATACGTCAACAGTCGGAGCTTACCCCGTAACAGTAACAGTTGCCGATAATTCGGGAAATAGTACATCGTGGGATATGACTGTTTTCGTTGTGAATGAAATCCCTGCGCCTGAAGATAATAACCCTCGTGTTGATTTTGCGGACTTCAAAGAGTACTATAATTACGAGAACGTAAGCTATGGGATTGACGTTTCAGCGTGGCAGACGAATGTTGACTATGAGGCGGTAAAAGCTGAAGGCGTGGAATTTGCTCTTATCCGTATGGGGTATTGTTATGATGAAATACAAATGGATGACTACTATTACACAAATATCGAAAATGCCGATAATGCGGGGATTGATATAGGCGTGTATTTTTACAGTACCGCAAATACAGAGGAAAAAGCCCGTGAACAGGCACAATGGATTGTAAAACAGCTTGACGGCAGAAAACTTGATTTCCCTGTTGCTTTTGACTGGGAAGAATGGGGGAGTTTCCAAAAATATGGTATGAATATACACGATTTGAATGAGATTTTCTATGCATTTTGCGATGAACTCGAAAAATCGGGCTATTCGGGTATGCTTTACAGCAGTAAGAATTTCCTTGTCAATTTCTGGGAAAACAAAATAAATCGTCCTGTATGGCTTGCACATTACGTCGATGAAACAGACTACACGGGAGCGTTTTCGATATGGCAGGCGAGTGCATACGGCAGAATCAACGGAATTTCGGGCGATGTTGATATGAATATTCGGCTAAATGATATGCCTCTTGAGTAATAAAATCCTCTTTCTGTTCATATAATTGAGCAGGAGGAGGATTTATGTTAAAAATAAAAAATAAAATAATAAAGGATACTGTTTTACTTGCAATTATGCAGATTTTCCTTGATTTTTCGGCGATTTTACTGAACAGTTTCATTACACGCAAATTAGGTGCGGCAGCTGTCGGGATTTTCTCGCTTATGGGGTCATTCCTCGGACTTGCAGGCATTCTTGCAAGCGGTAATGCGTTCCTATGCACAAGCCGTCTGATTGCTGAGGAATCAGGCAGGAAAAACGGCAATATAAACAGAGTTTTACTCCACGGAATAAAGTTATGTGTGATTTTAAGCGTATCCACGTCAATTTTAGTTATATCTTTTTCTAAAATCATTGCAGTACGATTTTTCGGTGCGGAAACGGCTGACTCCGTGATTTCTGCAATACGCCTTATGCCGGTTGCACTTGTTTCAGGCTCGCTGAGTGCCTGCTTCAAAGGGTATTTCAATGCAAGCCGTAAAGCGTCAACAGCAGGAATCGGCGATATACTGGAATTTATCGTGAAATCAGCTGTTATAATTTTTATGGCTCTTTCGGGGAATCAGTCCGCTTGTCAAATTATGATTGTTTCCATAATTTCAGGAAATATTGTTTCGCTTTTGTTTATGATGTTTCTTTTTGCAAAGGAACGTGACTGCAATCCGCAACGCAATCAGGGCAGGGGAACATTGAATTTCAGGCAGTATCTACAGCTTGCATTTCCGATAATGTTCGGCGGACTACTTACAGCAGTCCTGAGCAGTGCAAACGATGCTCTTGTACCGATTTGCTTACGGCAGGCAGGCGATTCACAAGAACAAGCATTCGCATTTTTCGGCGTATTTGAGGCAATTGTAATACCTGCAATATTTTTCCCGTCCGTGATACCGTGTTCACTTTCGGGGATAGTCGTGACAGAAACCGCACGTGCATCAGCTTCCGGAAATACCGACAAAATCCGCCGTATGACAGCAATGCTTATTCAGTACACACTCCTGTATTCCGCAATTTCAGGGATATTGCTTTTTGTTTTCGGGAATCAGATAGGCGAATTTCTTGGCGGAGGCGAAACGGCTGGGAAACTCATTTCCGCAATCGCTCCTGTGGTGCCGTTCATTTACCTCGAAATCGTCCTTGAGGCAATTATAAAAGGTCTTGGTTTACAAGGGTTTTCGTCTATGAATTATCTTGCGGAATACGTCATAAGAATCTCAATAGTTTTGATTTTTGTGTATAAAATAGGCTTTTCGGGAATAATCCTCTCATACTATGCAAGTAATATTTTCGGTAATACAGCACGCCTTGTGAAAGTCATCAAGTACACGGGAACAACCGTTCGTGATTTCCCTGCGCTTTCGTGGATTGGTAAAGAGAAAATTGTGCAAATCAGACAAAAATCAGGCTGAAATGCAGTGCATAATAGAGAAAATATTTGCTTTTTTGCATAAAACTATTGCATTTTTATTGATTTTGTTATATAATTACGATAATATTAAGTGTGGCTTAATTACATAATTTATCAAAATATTTGTCGGAGGAAAAACAAATGAGCAGTTTCAATGCAGAAAAAATTCGAAATATAGCCCTTGCCGGACATAACGGTTCAGGAAAGACATCTCTCGCTGAGGCTTTGATTTACAAAGCAGGTGCATCTGACAGGCTCGGCAAAACAGTTGACGGAACTACTGTATGCGACTACGATGCTGAGGAAATAAAAAGAACGGTTTCTATAAATACATCGCTTGCATCTTTCAAGTATGATGATTTAAGAATAAATATTCTTGATACACCCGGTCTTTTTGATTTTGCCGCTGAAATGATTGAGGGCATACGTGCCGCCGATACTGTTATGATTACAGTTTCCGCAAAATCAGGCGTTAAAGTCGGTACTAAAAAAGCGTATGCCGAAGCAGTAAAACAAGGTAAATCAACAATGTTTGTTGTGACTAAAACTGATGACAAAGATGCTAACTTTTTTAACGTCCTCACGGAATTAAAAACAGTTTTCGGTCCTACTGTATGCCCCGTTGTCGTACCTGTTATAAGCGGAGGTAAAATTGTTTCTTATGTTAATTTAATCGAAATGAAAGCGTATAAATACGACAGCAAAGGCAATGCTGTTGAAACTGATATGCCCGATGCCGAAATTTCAGAGAAATTCGAGTATCGTATCGACGGACTTGTTGCGGCTGTATCAGAGGCTGTAGCTGAAACTTCCGATGAACTTATGGAGAAATTCTTTGAGGGCGAACCTTTTACGCACGATGAACTTGTTGACGGAATACACGACGGTATGAACAGAGGTATAATTACTCCCGTAGTATGCACTTCCGCAACAGAAATGACCGGAATCGATATGCTTTTCAAGGAAATTGAACTCCTGTTGCCGAATCCTTGCGAAAAGGGCGATACAGAGGCATTTGACAAATCGGAAAACGTTGTTGAAATCAAGTGCAGTGAAGATGAACCGCTTTCAGCATATGTGTTCAAAACTGTCGCAGACCCGTTTGTAGGCAGACTATCGTATATAAGGGTTATTTCGGGTAAATTGTCCGCTAACAGCGATACAATAAATTCAACAACGGGTAACGTTGAGAAAATCGGTAAATTGTACACAATGTGCGGAAAAAAACAGACTGAAATTTCACAAGGCTGTGCAGGCGATATTGTAGTTGCATCGAAAATTTCCGCAAATACGGGCGATACGCTTTGTAATTCGTCCCGTATCGCAGTACTTCCGCCTATGGAATTTCCACATCCATGCTATTCTATGGCAGTTAAGCCTAAATCTCAGGGCGATGAGGCAAAAGTTTCAGCTGCTATGCAAAGACTTATTGAAGAAGATTTAACTTTATCATATGTTCAGGACGAAAATACAAAAGAACAGATTTTAAGCGGTCTTGGCGAACAACATCTTGAAGTTGCCGCATCTAAGGCAAAAACAAAATTCGGTGCTGATATAAAGTTGACAGTGCCTAAAATCGCCTATAAAGAAACAATCCGCAAAAAAGTAAAAGTTGAGGGCAAACACAAGAAACAGTCAGGCGGTCACGGTCAGTACGGTCACGTGTGGATTGAGTTTGAACCGTGTGTGAGCGATACGCTTATATTCGAAGAACGTGTGTTCGGCGGAGCTGTCCCCAAAAATTACTTCCCTGCCGTTCAGAAAGGTCTTGAGGATTCAGTCAAAAAAGGTGTGCTTGCAGGTTGTCCTGTTGTCGGCTTGAAAGCAATTCTCGTTGACGGTTCATATCACCCTGTTGATTCTTCCGAAATGGCATTCAAAACAGCCGCTTCAATTGCGTATAAAGAGGGTTTACGTCAGGCAGACCCTGTTATGCTTGAACCGATAGGTGAACTTAAAGCAATTGTTCCCGACGAAAATACAGGCGATGTCATGGGCGAACTCAATAAACGCCGTGGCAGAGTTCTCGGAATGGAGCCCGTAACTCATGGTACTACCGCTATTACCGCTGAGGTCCCCGAAAGAGAAATGCACGATTTTGCGATGTATCTGCGACAGGTTACAAGAGGTATGGGCAGTTTCACATACGATTTCCTGCGCTATGAACAGTTACCTGCTAATCTTCTTGCGGAAGTCATTTCAGCTGTGCATACTGATGATAAATAATAAAACAATACCGCATAAAGCAATAAGACGTGCTTTATGCGGTATTACCTATATGAAATACACAAAATTCGGTATTTATAACAAATTTGAATTAGTTTTTTGATATCAATTTGTTGATTTTTACAAGTATATTATTTTGTAAATTTTTTTTGAACAGACATACGTATGTCCTCCATTATGAGTATAATATAATTACAGACAAAATCTGTAAACAAAAATTACATATGGAGGAATTAAATATGTCAAACAACAATTTTAATGAAACGTTAGAAAGGGTACTGGTACAAATAAAGTCAAAATGGAAAATCTTACTCCCGATAGCTGTTGTTGCTGTCATCGTTCTTGTTATTATTTTTAATCTGATAGGTGCGGTTTTTGGTGGTGGTTATTCCGTGAATAAAAAGGCTGTAAAAGCACTTCAGGCTCAGGAACCGAAAAAATTGCTTTCCTGTGTTCCGGATGACCTCGTAGATGAAATTATGGAGTGTTATAGCTTGAGTAAAAGCGAAATCAATGATGCTATTGAAAGTGCAAATATGCTTACAATATTCAATGAGGTAAGAAAAGCAAAAATTACGAAAATGAAAGTGATTGATAAAAAAAAGATAACGCCTAAAGTAATGGAGAAAAATAAAGATTCGGAAGGTATTCAAAGAACTAAAACTATACTTTCTGAAATTGATGAGTTATGGGATACTGATGATTTAAAAAATTTCCGTATGACAACATTTTCTCTGTCACTAAAAGATGATGACGGCGAAAAAGAAAAAATGACCAGTTCTTTTTTAAGTGTAAAATACAAAGGAAAATGGTATTCCATAGATTGTATGTACTTTTTAGTACAAGCAGCCGAACAATATGCACAGGCAAAAATAAACAGAGAAAAATATCCTGCATTATTTGATTAAGGCAACTTCACACAAATCACACCTGACAGCTTTATCTGAAACATAATCTTTGTGCGGTGTTGCCTTAAAACAAAATCCCCTGCAATTAGTTCGGTACTTATATAGAAGTTTTTCAACAACTATTATGTAAAGACTTATACAGCGGGCTATGAAACAGAACAG
>CANQJV010000026.1 GCA_947624295.1 uncultured Ruminococcus sp.
TAGAAAAAATATCTACAATATGTTTCGTATCAATTTCAGGATATTGTTTTTGACATTCAATCACATATTCTGATATTTCGTTTTGAGCCTCTTCTCCTTTAGGTAAAAATGGTGTTTTATATTTATCAGCTAATAAATCTGCATATTTCACGCAATATTCATAAAGTGAATCAAAATAATCTTCTGTTTCTTTAATTTCTTCTTTTGATAAATCAGGAAATTTTTCTATAATTGAAGTGAGTATCTTTTCTCTGCCTTTCCCAAACAAATCATATGAATCGAACAATTCGTTAATATGCTCTAAAATTGTGCTGTTCATATATTTTCGCTCCTCTATAAATCAGGATTTATAGTGATTATGTATCTTCTTCAATAGCCCAAGTATTGAAAATAGCACCTATTCCGTACTTACAGGCTGAATCAAAACAAGATTGTAAATCGGGTTTATCCTCATAATAATTCCTGTCGGATAAATAGACTTCTTCGACATTGACAGTTTCCCAACCTTCAGAATCTATATAATGTTCAGCAGTTTTTATTGCAGATTGTTGATTTTTAGCATTTACCCAACAATTTACATATGCACCTCCAAACTCTTTAGATTCGTCGTTATTTATACAAGGTCTTGCTTCAATCAATAAATAGTATATATTCATTTTTTCTCCTACCCAAAATCCCTATTTATCCTATTATATTAAATCACTTTACAGCGTATTCAATAGCCTCACGCAAATCAAGAGTGCCTTTGTAAATAGACTTACCGCATATAGTACCGTACAAGCCCATTTCTTTGCAGGCAATGATGTCCGCCATTGTATGCACTCCACCGCTTGCGACTATATCAGCACGCCCTTTTGTAGCGTCCGCAAGTGCCTTTAACTGTTCCGTATTCACGCCCGAAAGCGTACCGTCTTTTGAAATATCGGTAAAGATAAAATATTTAACGCCTACGGAAATCATCTTGTCAGCAAGTTCGATATAGTTCACATCGGAAGATTCAAGCCAGCCCTCAGTTGCAACCATACCGTTGACCGCATCAATACCGACAACAATTTTTTCACTGCCGAATTTTTCCACTGCATCGCTTACGAGTTTCGGATTTTTAAGTGCAACGGAGCCGAGAATCACCCTTGTAATGCCCATATTCAGGTATTCCTGAATAGTTTCAAGATTTCTGATACCTCCGCCGAGTTCCACTTTAAGGTTAGTTTTTTCGGCAACATCAGTATAAATCTTTGTATTTACAGGTCTGCCTTCTTTTGCACCGTCCAAATCAACCATATGAATCCATTTAGCTCCCGCTTTTTCGAAACTTTCAGCAGTTTCAAGGTAATCGCCTGCGACTTTTTCGACTGTTGAGAAATCGCCCCTGAAAAGACGCACACAATTGCCGTCTTTAATATCAATAGCAGGTAAAATTATCATATAAGACCTCCGAAATTTCTAAGTATTTTCAATCCTGTCTCACCGCTTTTTTCGGGGTGAAATTGTGCCCCGTAGACGTATTTTCCGTCATATACGAGTGCGGGAACTCGTCCGCCGTACTCGCAGTACGCTGAAATATTCCTGTCATTGCAATGCGCCTTATAGGAGTGTACAAAGTACACATATTCATCATCGCCGACGTTTTCAAGCAGAGGGCAGTCATTGAGTTTTTCGAGTTTATTCCAGCCCATATGCGGTATAATTAAATCTTTTTCCTCCATTTTACGCACTGAACCCTCTATAAGTCCCAGACCGTCACATTCCTCAAATTCATAGCCTTTTTCGAAAATCAACTGCATACCGAGGCATATACCGAGGAACGGTTTTTTAGCGGACTCCTGTTTAATTATATTAACAAGACCGCTTTTCTCAAGCATATCCATAGCTGACGGGAATGCACCTACTCCGGGAAGTATCACTGCATCAGCCGATTTTATTTTTTCAGCCTCTGAAACGAGTTCATTTTCTAAACCAAGGTAATCGAGAGCATTTTTCACGCTGAAAATATTTCCTGCACCGTAGTCAACAATAGCAATCATTTTTTTACAGCACTCCTTTCGTTGACAGCGTTGAGCCGTCTGAATTATAAGCGGCAGCTGTTTTCAATGCGTGAGCAACTGCCTTGTAAATTGCTTCAGCTTTGTGGTGGTCGTTTGAACCGTAAAGCAGATTTATGTGCAGAGTTATCCCCGAATTAAAGGCGAATGCACGGAAAAATTCTTCTGTCATACACAAATCATAGTCACCGCAGGACTGATTCACAAAATCGCAGTTAAACACAAGGAAAGGTCTGTTGCTTATGTCAAGACTGCACATAGCGAGTGATTCGTCCATAGGGATATACGCTGTACCGTAGCGGACAATGCCCGATTTTGCGCCTAAAGCCTGATTAAGAGCCTGTCCGAGTGCTATCCCCGTATCTTCAATAGTATGGTGGCAGTCAACGTCCAAATCGCCCTTGACTTTAATAGTCATACTGATACCGCTATGTTTTGAGAGTGCCGTAAGCATATGATTGAAAAAGCCTATGCCCGTATCTATATCAGAAGTACCTTTGCCGTCGAGGGTAACTTTAATAAAAATATCAGTTTCAAGAGTTTTGCGGATTATTTCAGCCGTTCTTACTTTTTTAATTTCATCCATTCAGAATTTCCTCCAGTGCATTGAAAAGCCTGTCCATTTCGTTGTCCGTACCGATTGATATGCGCAAATAGTCGCAAATTACAAATTTATCCCAGTAGCGGACGAAAATACCACGTTTTTTGAGTTCACTGAAAATATATTGTGCAGATTTTTTTGACGGGCTTGCGAAAATAAAATTACTTTTAGAGTCTGTAAATCTGAAACCAAGTTCAGCAAGGCGTAATTTTGAGCGTTCACGTGTTTTTATAATTTTATTGACAGTTTCAGTAAAATATTTTTCATTTTTCATTGATTCCGCACCGCATAATTGAGTGACAGTGTTCATTGTGTAGGAATTTACAGAAAATTTGACATCGTTCATATATTTAATCAACTTTTCATTTCCCATAGCGAAACCGATACGCATACCTGCCATTGAACGAGATTTTGAGTAAGTCTGTACTACGAGGAGATTGTTATATTTCTGAATCAAAGGCAGACAACTTGTTCCGTCGCCTGCGAAATCTATATAAGCCTCATCAATAATCACAACGCTGTCGGGATTTGATTTTACTATATCCTCAATCATTTCAACTGATTCAAGTACGCCTGTAGGAGCGTTCGGATTAGGGAAAATAATACCGCCGTTTTCTGTTTTGTAGTCATCAGGATTTATAGTGAAATCCTGATTCAGAGGGCAAGTTTTATACGGTATGCGGTACACGTCAGCCCATACATCATAGAAAGAATACGTAATATCGGGGAAAAGTACAGGTTTATCGGAGCCGAAAAACGTCATAAAAGCCATTGAAATAACGTCATCTGAACCTACTCCGACAAAAATCTGCGATGATTTCAGCCCGTATCTTTCAGCGATTGCGTTGACGAGAATTTCAGAATCGGGAGCAGGATAGAGGCGCATTTGTGAAACATCAAACTTATCAAGCAATTCACGGACTGACGGGCAGGGCGGATAGGGATTTTCATTTGTATTCAGCTTGACAACATTGTTATTTTTAGGCTGTTCGCCGGGAGTATAAGGCACAACTTTGCGGACGTAACTTTCCCATTTATTTTCAGTCATTGAAAAATCAACTCCTTATTCAAATCTCACCTTAATAGCGTTAGCGTGAGCTGTCAGTCCTTCTCTTTCAGCGATGAGGACAATATCATCTTTTGCGAGTTCGAGAGCATCTTTCGTGTAATATGTATAGCTTGTGCGTTTTGTGAAACTTGCAACGCCGAGAGGTGAGAAAAATCTTGCTGTACCGCTTGTAGGAAGTACGTGGTTAGGACCTGCAAAGTAGTCGCCGAGAGGTTCAGAGGCGTAATTACCTAAGAATATAGAGCCTGCATTGTCAAGACTGCCTAAAAGTTCCATAGGATTCTCCATAAGTACCTCAAGGTGTTCGGGAGCAATTTTATTTGCAAGTTCAACGCATTTTTCACGGCTGTCAGCGATAATAACAGCACCGTAATCGTTAAGTGATTTTTCAATAATTTCTTTTCTTGAAAGGTATTCTTTTTGTCTGTTTATTTCGGCAATAGTTTCGTCAGCAAGTTTTTCGCTTGTTGTCACCATAATAGCTGAAGCAAGCACATCGTGTTCAGCTTGTGACATAAGGTCAGCGGCAGCAAATTCAGGTTTAGCAGTTTCGTCTGCAATTACAAGTATTTCGCTTGGACCTGCAATCATATCAATATCAACAACGCCATAGAGGAGTTTTTTAGCTGTAGCAACGTAAATATTCCCCGGACCTACTATTTTATCGCATTTCGGGATTTCCTTTGTACCGTAAGCGAGCCCTGCTATAGCCTGCGCACCTCCTGCGAGGAAAATCCTGTCAACACCGCATATAGCAGCTGCAACAAGTATATCTTTATTAGGCGTACCGTCTTTAAGAGGAGGAGTTACCATAATAATTTCCTTTACGCCTGCAATTTTAGCGGGGATAGCGTTCATGAGGACGCTTGACGGGTAAGCGGCAGTACCTCCGGGGACGTATAAGCCGACACGATTCAAGCCACGTACTCTCTGTCCTAAAATAACGCCATTCGGCTTAGGATTGATGAAACCCTGTTCAACTTGTCTGTTGTGGAAATCAGCGATATTTTCCTGAGCATTGAGGAGCGCATCAACAAAATTCTGGTCAGCCTCAGTGAGAGCATCATTTATTACTTCCCGTGGAACCTCGTAATATTGCGGAAGATTGCCGTCGAATTTCAGAGTATAGTTTTTAATTGCATCGTCGCCGTTTTCACGTACATCTTCAATAATAGCTGAAACTGTTTCAGTAACTTTTTTGTTGGTTTCGCCAGCTCTTTTATTGAGTTCCTCAAGGAAAGCGACTTCATCTGTACCGTTTGCAAAAATTTTTCTCATTACAAATTCACCTCTATAAGTTTAATAAGTTTCTCAATTTCAGCCTGACGCATTTTCAGGCTTACTGTATTAACAATAAGTCTTGCGGAAATAGGTGCAACGTCCTCAATAACTTCGAGACCGTTTTCTTTGAGTGTTGTACCTGTTTCGACAATATCAACAATACCGTCCGCAAGTCCGAGTAATGGGGCGAGTTCAACAGAACCCTCTATCTTGATAATTTCGGTATCCATACCTTTTTTCTCAAAGAAATTCCTTGCGACATTGGGGTATTTTGTAGCGATAGTTTTCACGCCGTAACCCCTGTAAAAATCATAGCCTTTTTTTGTTGCAAGAGCGAATTTACAGCGACCGAAACCCAAATCAACGAGTTCAAAGAATTTCCCCTGCATCTCCATAATAGTATCTTTTCCGACAACGCCCATATCACAAACGCCGTGTTCGACGTAAGTAATAACATCATTTGCTTTTGCGAGGACAACTTCAGCGTTAGCATCAGGTACAGGCAAAATAAGTTTCCTGCCTTTTTCGTGGATTGCGGTGCAGTCAAATCCGAGTTTCTCGAAAAGTCCGACTGTATCTTTTTCAAGTCTGCCCTTTGTGAGTGCAATTCTTATTGGTTTATTCATTTTCCCAATCCTCCTCCTGATTATCGCTGTCAACAACAACAACTCTTGCGATTTTCTTTTCTTTAGCGTACTCACGGACTGACTCAATATCGCTGAAAAGAGCGTTTTCAACAACAAGACCCTGTTCACGGAGTTCATTTGCGGCTTTTATAGCGGCGACTTCGCAGCCCTCCTCAGCAAAAACGATTGCATCAGCACCTTTTACAGCAGGAAGTATGCCGTTTTTCTCGATAACTTTCGAAATAGCATTGACATTTACAGCGAAGCCTACAGCGGGAATATCATAGCCGAATTCAGAAATAAGTCTGTCGTATCTTCCGCCTGATATAACTTCCTCGCCGTGACCTTGCAAATAGCCTTTTATGATAAGTCCGGTGTAATAGTCAGTTTTATTGACAAGACCCAAATCAACAGTAATATTACCGTCATTTCCGCAAAGTTCAGCAACGGAAACGTAAATATCACGGAGTTCATCAAGGATATGCTTTACATTTTCATCGGGAATAAGTTCCTCAGCCTTCTCGAAAACTTCCTCACCGCCAAAAAGTGCAGGGAGTTTTTTAAGTGCGGAAGTGATATGATTATTACCAAACGTATCAAGAAAATCGTTGAGTGCAGGGAAATTTTTATTTTCAATCAGATTGCGGATATATTCCTTATCTTTTTCGTCAGTCTCAAGTTTATCAACAAGCATTTTGAATACACCTATATGACCGATTTCAAGGGAAAATTCCATACCAAAAGCTTTCAGGGAATCAACAGCAGTTGAAATTACTTCCAAATCAGCGATTTTCATTTGAGAGCCGATGAGTTCAATACCTGCCTGTACAGTTTCATCGCTTCTTCCTTTCAAAACCGATTCATTGCGGTAAACAGTCTGATTATAGCACAATTTCAGAGGTAATACGGCATCGTGCAGGCGAGTAGCAACAACTCTTGCGATAGGCATAGTTGAATCGGGGCGCATAACGAGAAGTCTGCCTTTACTGTCGGTCATTTTATACAAAGTTTCTTGTGGGAAATAGCGTGATTTCTGGTTAAAAACATCAAAAAATTCAAGTCCCGGAGTAATTATTTCGCTGTAACCCCTGCTCCTGAAAAGTTCAAGCAAAGTATTTTCTATATTACGTCTTACAATACATTCGCCGAAAAGTAAATCCTTAGTACCTTCGGGAGTGATTAAATCATAATTTTTCATAAAAGCCTCCTTAATTAAAATAGCTGTTTCGCTTTAGCGTGCTAATATGGTAATATGATACCATATTAACGCAACAAAGTCAAGTTAAAAGAATGACATTTGCGAAGATTCGGGTAAATTACCAAAAGCACCTATAGTTTTCAACATATCTATTGTTGTTTTTGATACACCGCTTTGCTCACGAAATTCCTCAATTGAAATAAATCCGCCAGCCTGTACTGCATCATAGATACCTTTTGCGGCAGTCGCACCAACACCGGGCATTGCTGAAAATGGTATTCTAAGTTTGCCGTCCTCTATGAGATAATCTGTAGCATGCGACTTGAAAAGTTCAATCGGCAGAAACTCGAATCCACGGGAAAGCATTTCGTTGACAATAAGCAGAGTATCGTACAAATCGCTTTCTTTTTTGGAACGTCCGTTACCAAGTTCCCGTAATTGATTTATTTTCGCACGTACAGCCTCTATGCCTTTAACAGCGAGTTCAGCATCAAAATCTTCGCCACGTACAGAGAAATATGTAGAATAATAGGCAAGCGGTTCATGTAACTTAAACCAGCCGAGTTTTATAGCTGCAATTACGTAAGCAGCAGCATGAGCCTTAGGGAACATATATTTGATTTTCAGACAACTCTGAATATACCAGTCGGGGACATTATGTGATTTCAGCATTTCTATAATTTCGGGAGAGAATTGTTTAGGAGCTTTACCTTTTCGTGTCCATTCCATAATTTGAAAAGCCATTTTAGGTTCAACGCCCTTGTAAAGCAGGTAAGTCATAATACTGTCACGAGTTCCGATAACGTCCGAAATCGTACATATTTCCTGTTCAATGAGGTCTTTTGCGTTGCCGAGCCATACGTCAGTACCGTGTGAAAGCCCTGAAATCTGCAAAAAGTCGCTGAATTTAGTAGGTTTTGCATCGAGGAGCATACCGATTGTGAAATTTGTACCCATTTCAGGGAGACCAAGGCTTCCGGTTTTGCAGAAAATATCTTCAGCAGTAACGCCCAGTACGGAGCAATCTGTACACATTTTTATTACATCAGGGTCAGTAGTCGGTATATCTTTTATTTTTCTGCCTGTTAAATCCTCAAGATGTTTGTACAGTGTGGGGACGACGTGCCCGAGTTCATCGAGTTTGAGAATAGTATCGTGGAGTGAATTAAAATCAAAGTGTGTTGTAATTACTTCGGAGTCGGTTGAATCAGCGGGGTGCTGAATCGGCGTGAAATCGTACACATCGTAATCGGACGGTACAACAACCATTCCGCCGGGGTGCTGACCTGTAGTACGCTTTATCCCCGTACAGCCTGCCGCAAGACGTGACATTTCGCAATTGTTAAGAGTTATACCGTTTTCCTCGCAATAATTTTTAACATAACCGTATGCAGTTTTTTCAGCTACAGCCGAAATAGTTCCAGCCTTGAATACGTTTGATTTACCGAAAAGCTGTTCAGTATACCTATGTGCCTGAGCCTGATATTCTCCGGAGAAATTCAAGTCAATATCAGGTTCTTTGTCGCCATCAAATCCGAGGAAAGTTTCAAACGGAATATCGTGACCTTCACGAATCATATCCATATTACATTCAGGGCATTTTTTTGCAGGCAAATCGAATCCCGAACCATAAGAGCCGTCTGTTATAAATTCACTATGTTTGCAATTAGGACAAATATAGTGCGGAGGTAAAGGGTTTACTTCTGATATTCCTGCCATTGATGCGACAAATGACGAGCCTACTGAACCACGTGAGCCGACAAGATAGCCATTTTCAACAGAATTCCACACAAGTTTTTGTGCAATAATGTACAATACTGAAAATCCGTGCTTTATAATTGAAGATAATTCACGTTCAAGGCGTTTTTCGACGAGTTCAGGGAGAGGATTGCCATATATTTCATATGCTTTATCGTGAGTGATTTTAGTAAGTTCTTCTTCTGAACCCTCAATTTTCGGAGTAAAAGTACCTTTCGGAATAGGGCGGACTACTTCAATCATATCGGCAATCATATTTGTATTTGTTATAACAATTTCTTTCGCCTTATCTTCGCCGAGGTACGCAAATTCCGCAAGCATTTCTTCAGTAGTCCTGAAATACAGAGGAGCTTGATTTTCAGAGTCCTTGAATCCCATACCCGCAAGTATTATTTTACGGTAAACAGCGTCTTTCGGGTCAATGAAATGGACATCGCAAGTAGCACATACGGGGATATTCAGTTTTTCGCCAAGTTCAATAATATGGCGGTTGTATTCCTGTAATTCCTCAATATTTTCCGCTGTACCGTCACGCACCATAAATTCATTATTGCAAATCGGCTGAATTTCGAGGTAATCGTAGAATTTTGCGAGTTCCTCAATTTTTTCGTCTGATTTTTTAGCAATTATCGCCTGAAAAAGTTCACCTGCTTCGCAAGCACTCCCGAAAATAAGTCCCTCACGATATTTTTCAAGTACAGATTTAGGAATAAGCGGTTTTTTGTAGAAATAATCAAGGTTACTGATTGAAACGAGCCTGTAGAGATTCTTAAGACCTGCCTGATTCCGCACAAGAATAATCTGGTGATATGATTTCAGCTTTTTTATTTCGACTTCGTTGACAAGTTCGTTGATTTGCTCAAGATGAGTGTAATTTCTTTGTGATTTGAGTCTGCTTATGAGTTCGATATATATTTTAGCAAGAATATGTGCATCTTCATCAGCACGGTGATGTTCAAAAGTACCTAATTTCAGTACTTTTGCGACATAATCGAGCTTATACCGTGCGATTTCGGGGAGCATAGCCTGACATAGAATAAGAGTATCAATATAGTTAAAATTAAAATCAATATTATTTCTACGGCGAACCTCGTTCAGCATAGTAGTATCAAAATCAGCATTATGAGCGATTAACACAGGATTATCACCGCAAAACTCCATAAATTGCTGTAATGCCTCCGCCTCTTTCGGAGCTGATGCGACTTCTTCATCTGTTATTCCTGTAAGTTTAGTAATTTTTTCGGGGATATGTTTTTCAGGATTAACATAGATGAAAAATTTATCAACAATCTGCAAATTACGGATTTTCACTGCACCTATACTTGTGAGCCTGTCGCACGAATAACTAAGACCGGTTGTTTCAACGTCAAAAACAATCACTTCACCGTTCAAATCCCTTGAATCAGGCTTTTTGAGGATTTTACTGCGGTCAATGTCATTTACTATATAAGCCTCACACCCATAGATTACTTTGAAATTATCAGGCATATTGTACATACAGTCAGGGAAAGCCTGTACACAACCGTGGTCTGTTATCGCCATAGCCTGATGACCCCATGAGGCTGCACGTTTTATGAGAGTTACGGGGTCTGTTACAGCATCCATAGCTGACATATTGGTATGGCAATGCAATTCAACACGTTTTTCGGGGTAATTGTCCATACGAGGTATTCTTTTTACTTTGATTATATCGGCAAAATTTATAGCGAAATCGTGTGCATAGCTGTCGTATTCAATTTTACCTGATACGAGGATAGCAGTACCCTTTTTCAAGGTGAGTTTTTTTATTTCATCCTCATCAGACGTTTTGACAAATGTTTTTACAATAACAGAACCGCTGTAATCAGTGATACTGTAAGTTATAACCGTCTTATCATTTTTGAGTTCTTTTGATTCCGTAGCGAAAATATCGCCTACAACAGTTACAGTTTTGCCGAGTTTTTCGATAGCCTCCGAAATTGCAACAGGATTTTCGTGAATAGCATTCCCCTTGACGATTTCAGCCGATTCAGCATCAAATTCTTTATCAAGGCTTGCTATATCGAGTGGTTTTGTAGGAGTAACTGCTTTTATTGCCTCCTGTTTCAATTCTTCCTGCGATTTCTGCGAAACAAACTGACTGCTGTAATCAGGCATTTCCTCATTGATTTTATTGGCAAGTTTTTCATAATCCTCATCACTGACAGTTTCACCGCCGATAAGATTTACTTCAAACTTAACGCCGAACCAATTATATATAAGTTGTGATAATTTCGCCGAAAAACTGCATTTTTCCAGCATATCCCTACCGCCGTGCATAAGTTCAATATCAAGTTTTTCACCGTCAATCAGTACATTTGCGTCATTCAGGAAACCGTTCACAACAGAAACATCTCTTTTAAGCAGTTCTATAATTTCGGGGAAACAGTCAACCGTAAAAAGTTCGCTTTTATAGCGTGGATTCAGCCTGATACTTTCAACATTTATAGCTTTTGACAAAGTTGACTCAAACAGAAAAATATCTTTTGTGGGCAATATATTATCAAATTCAGCAAAAAATTTAATATTTTGCATATTTTCAGAATATGTAATCTTAAAAATATTACCTTTTTTTACTGATTCGGGAATATCAGCACAATACTCGCTTAAAAAGCCGGATATTGTCACATCTGTCATAATTTTTCAACCTCCGCAAGAAGTTCTGTTACAATATCTTCCTCCCTGATTTTGCGTTGAGAGCCGTCCTTCCTGAAAATCACTGCACAACCGTCACCGCCTGCGATACCTACATCAGCTTCTCTTGCCTCACCGGGACCATTGACAATACAGCCCATTACAGCAACAGTAATATCCTTATCGGACTCAGCAAGAGCTTGTTCGACTTTTTTTGCTGTACCGATGAGGTCAATCCTTGTTCTTCCGCAAGTAGGGCAGGCTACTATTTTAACGCCTTTTCGTTTGCCGATACATTTCAGTATATCCTTAGCAGCCTCAATTTCTTTTACAGGGTCATCAGTAAGCGATACACGAATAGTTTCGCCTATACCGTCGCACAAAAGCGAACCTATTCCGACAGCTGACTTTATAAGCCCCATTCTTTCAGTGCCTGCCTCTGTAACTCCTAAATGCAGCGGATAACTGCACTTTTCAGCAGCGAGCCTGTAAGATGCTATCATTTTATTGACATCAGACGATTTAATTGAAATAACAATATCATCAAAATCAAATTGCTCCAGAAGTTTTGCGTGATTCATAGCACTTTCGACGAGTGCCTCGGGAGTAGGAGAACCGTATTTCGCAAGCAGTTCTTTTTCAAGTGAGCCTGAATTTACGCCGATTCTTATGGGGATATTTTTCGAACGGCAAGCATCAACAACAGCTTTAACTCTATCCATTCCGCCTATATTGCCCGGATTTATGCGGATTTTGTCAACTCCTGCCGAAACTGATTCAACAGCAAGGCGGTAATCGAAATGAATATCAGCAACAAGCGGTATTTTCACAGCCTGTTTGATTGCGGGAATAAGTCTAACAGCGTCCATATCGGGAATAGCTGCACGTATAATTTCACAGCCTGCCTTTTCGAGTTCAACAGCTTGTTTAACACTACCGTCTATATCGTCAGAACGTACGTTCAGCATAGATTGTATATATATGTGTTTTCCGTCAAGGACACAATCCCCGACTTTTACAGATTTTACATTTCTCATAATATCATTCCTTTTATTTTATAAGTCGCATTATATCGTTGAAAGTCGCAAAAATCATTATCCCGAACAAAAGCACCATACCTGCGAGATTAACATAACCCTCATGTTCAGGCTTGACAGGTTTACGGCGGATAAGTTCAATAAAGCAGAAAACAAGCCTTCCTCCGTCAAGTCCGGGGATTGGCAAAAGATTGAATATACCGAGGTTTATAGTGATAAGTGCCGTCATATAGAAGATATTGAACACTGCATCTCCCGTATTTTCAGCCTGTTGTGTTGATTCGTTTATAGCTGTAACAACGCCTATAGGTCCGGAAATTTCCTCTTTTTTCGCTTTACCCGTTACGAGTTGCCGAAGTGACATTCCTACAATATGGCTCATTGACTTGAAAATATCACCTGAACAATCTATTACACTGAGGAAAGTTTTATCTTTGGTGACAAGTCCGAAATCAATTGTACTGCCTGATGCGCTGTCGTGAAATACAACGTCACTTAATATAACTTTTTTGCCGTCACGTTTCACAACAAGTTCGTGAGTATCTTTTTTAGTTGAGGCGAAAATATAGTTAAGGTCAAGTATGCTGTAAATTGATGTGCCGTCCATTTTAACAATAATATCATCGTGGCGCAGACCTGTTTTGTAACTTTCGGAATAGTAAGTCTTTGAACCGTCATCATTCACAACACCGCTGAATCCTTTTATCTGCGTTGTAGGGATAGTCTCAAACATACAGGTCATAATTGTCAGCATAACAAAGCCTAAAATGAAATTCATCACTGCACCCGCAACAAGAACAATCATTCTTTTCCAGAGTTTAGCGTTACGGAAACTCCGTGGACTATCGCCTGATTCGTCCTCGCCTTCCATTGAACAGTAACCGCCTACAGGGAGAAGTCTGAGGGAGTACATAGTTTCGCCGATTTGTTTCTGACAAATCTTGAAACCCATACCGACAGAAAATTCCAGAACTTTTATTCCGCTTAACTTCGCACAAATAAAATGTCCGAACTCGTGAACCGTGACAATAAGACCGAATATAAGCAATGCTATAATAATACCCATAGTAAATCCTTTCTCAAGCTATAATATTTCTCACATATTCTCTTGCATCTCTGTCAGCTTTCATAACATCGTCGTAGCCTGATATAGTTGAAAATTTGAACTTATCGAGTACAGACGACACAATTTCTCCTATTTGTATAAACTTTATCTCGTCATTGAGGAAAGCCTTTACAGCCTCCTCATTTGCGGAATTTACAAGACACGGGTAAGCTCCGCCTCGGGAAATAGCATTTATTGCTGAAGAAAGGCACTTGAAAGTCGTATAATCGGGCTTTTCGAAAGTAAGCGTACCGTAATCCGTAAGTGAGAGTTGTTTTGTAGGGCAATCCAGCCTGTCTGGGTAAAGAAGTGCGTATTGTATCGGGATTTTCATATCAGGCACGCCCATTTGCGCTATAACAGCGTAATCTTTGTATTCAACAGCGGAGTGTACGACACTTTGCCGATGTACGACAATTTCAATCTGTTCGGGAGTTAAATCAAATAACCATTTTGCCTCGATGAACTCAAGACCTTTATTCATAAGCGTTGCGGAATCAATAGTAATTTTATTCCCCATAGTCCAGTTAGGGTGGTGAAGCGCATCAGCTTTTGTCACATTTTTTAACTGTTCGTAGGTGTACCCGTAAAATGGTCCACCTGATGCTGTAAGGATAATCTTATTCAGCTGTTCACGCTTATTTCCCTGCAAACACTGGAATATAGCTGAATGTTCGCTGTCAACGGGATAAATTTTAACATTTTTTTTCTTTGCGAGCGACATAACAAGTTCACCGCCTGCAACAAGAGTTTCCTTATTTGCGAGGGCAACATCTTTCCCTGAATTTATAGCGACAAGTGTAGGGAGAAGTCCCACCATACCGACAACTGAATTAAGAACAATGTCATTTTCCTCAAGCGAGGCTATTTCGCAAAGTCCGTCCATACCGCAAAGAATTTTTATATTTGTATCAGCAAGGCGGTTTTTTAGTTCAGTGAATTTATCTTCATTGAAAATCCCGACATATTTCGGCTTGAATTTCCTTGCCTGATTTTCAAGCATATCAACACTGTTATTCACGGCGAGCGCAACTATTTCGAAACCGTGTTTTTCGCATACTTCGAGGGATTGCGTGCCGATTGAACCTGTTGAGCCTAAAATTGAAACCTTTTTCATAATATTATATCTCCTTATCGGAATAATTATGTATAGTGTATATAACAGTATATATAATACGAAAGGCAACACCATACTCTCCACTGTTACAAAATATCCAGTAATACTGACATAAAATCCGTCTGTCTGCGTCATCGTCCTCACCATACGACAGTATGCTTTCGTCCTCTTCCTTGACATACGAATTTTCTGTTCAGCATTCTTTGGACATTTTGCAACAGCGGAGAGTATAATTGTCACCTTTCTTTTGTTTATTTTGCAAAACTCAAGTGTAACTCAAGCATCATATAGAATACCGGCAACACAAACAGAACGCTGTCGAATCTGTCCATAAATCCGCCGTGACCCGGCATAATTTTACCGTAATCCTTGATACCCGTCTGTCTTTTCACCATAGATGCCGTCAAATCGCCTAAAGTTCCGACTACTGCACAAAATGCGCCTGTAAATCCGAACAGGATATAATTCACTCCCAACGGAATATCGGCAATCAGCTTATTATACACGAAAAGTGCAATCACGAAAAATACGGCATTGAAAACTATTCCGCCAATAAAGCCCTCAATAGTTTTTTTCGGGCTGATTTCGGGGCAAAGTTTATGTTTCCCGAATGCAACTCCCGTGAAATACGCACCACTGTCAGCAATCCACGCACCGCAAAGACCCATTACAATAAGGAATATGCCGTCAGACGGGAACATTTCGTTAAATGTTATTATAATTGACATTGACTGCGGTATCATAAACATAGTTGCAATCACAAAAAATACTTGTGTATACTGTATTTCCTTATGTTTTTTCAGCCATACAGCAAATATCACAAATATACATAAAATACTTGCAATTGTGGTATAAAGTACAAAATAATCAACTAATTCAGCAACAGTTGATTTCATAACTGTTAAAACTGAAAATATTTCAGCCGGTATGAGTATAGGCAGACATTTTTCAAGTTTTACAGTCCTTATGAGTTCGAACATCATTACCGCAACAACAACAGCAATTGCAACAGGCAAAGCAAACGTATTATGCAGGAAAAGTATTGTTATTGCGACAGCAATCCCGACAAATGCCGATATAATACGTTTAAGCATCACACACCTCCGAAACGGCGGTTGCGTTTATCGAATTCAATAAGAGCTTTATTCAGGTCATCGGGCGAAAAATCAGGCCATAGAACGTCTGTAAAATAATATTCCGCATAAGCGCATTGCCAAATTAAATAATTTGACAATCTGTATTCACCTGACGGACGTATTACTAAATCAACATCAGGCAGACCTTTTGTATAAAGTTCATCTGCAATTGATTTTTCCGTGATGTCTTCGGGACGGATTTCGCCGTTTACAGCCTTTTGTGCGAGGATACGTGCGGCGTGAGCGAGTTCGTCACGTCCGCCGTAATTAACCGCCATCATCAGATTCATTTCAGTATAATGTGCAGTATCTTCCTCAAGTTTAACCATTTTCTCCTGTAAATCGCTGTCGAATGCCGATTTATCGCCGAGGAAAATCATTCTTGTATTTTCACTGAGAAAATTACGTACATCAACGATATATTCACGGAACAAGTCCATAATCGTATGTATTTCGTCATCAGGTCTTTGCCAGTTTTCCGTTGAGAACGCATAGAAAGATATATTTTTCAGTCCTATATCCTTGCAATAGCGGACGATTTTCTTGAAATTCTTAGCACCTTCCCTATGACCGAACGGACGAGGCAGACCACGTTTTTTAGCCCATCTTCCGTTGCCGTCCATAATAAAGCCGACGTGTTCGGGTAATTTTTCAGGGAGAGCGATAGTTTCTTCTTTTTTACCAAATATAGCCATATTACACCGTCATTATTTCTTTTTCCTTAGCAGCAACAGCTTTATCAGCTTCTGCGCAGTATTTGTCTGTTAAATCCTGAACTTTCTTTTCGCAATCTTTGAGGTCATCTTCTGTAATTTCAGAGTTTTTCTTCATAGCCTTGAGCTTATCCATCGTATCACGGCGGATAGAGCGGATTGCGACTTTGGAATCCTCACCTATTTTCTTGATATTCTTGCATAAATCCTTACGTCTTTCCTCAGTGAGCTGCGGGAATGTCAGACGGATAACAGTGCCGTCATTTGTGGGATTTATACCAATATCAGATGCCTGAATAGCCTTTTCAATCGATTTCAGGGCAGATTTATCGTAAGGCTGTATCACGAGTATTCTCGCCTCCGACACTGAAACAGATGCCATTTGATTTATAGGCGTAAGAGTTCCCCAGTATTCAGCCTGTACCTTATCGAGTACAGCAGGATTTGCACGTCCTGCACGGATTGCTGCAAACTCTTTGTCAAGAGCTTTCAGACTTTTGTTCATTTTTTCCTTTGCATTGTCAATAGTAGCTTTCATAGTAAAAAATCCTTTCTTTAGTTAAATATTATTCTTCGTAAACAACAGTACCGATATTTTTGCCCATAACAGCGTCATAAATATTATCAGGACGGCTTAGGTCAAACACAAGCATTTTCATCTTGTTATCACGGCACATCGTGGCAGCGGTACTATCCATAACACCGAGATTCTCGTTTATTACTTTTGCGAACGTAAGAGAATCAAATTTTACAGCATCTTCATATTTGTGAGGGTCTTTGTCGTAAACACCGTCAACAAGAGTAGCTTTGAAATAAATATCAGCTTCAATTTCAACAGCACGGAGAGATGCAGCCGTATCTGTTGAGAAGAACGGATTACCCGTACCACACCCGAAAATAACAATCCTGCCTTTTTCAAGGTGACGGACAGCCCTGTTGCGGATATACGGTTCAGCGACTTTCTGCATTGTTATGGCAGTCTGTACACGCACATCACAACCAAGCGATTCGAGGACATCAGCAAGAGCAAGAGCGTTCATAGCAGTAGCAAGCATACCGATATGGTCAGCACGAGTTCTGTCCATTGCACCGCTTGAACGGCCTCTCCAGAAATTACCTCCGCCAACTACAATAGCAACCTGAACGCCTGCATCAGTAACTTTCTTGATACTTTTGCAAATTTCATTCATAACATCGTAGTTAAGACCCTGTTTCATATCTCCGGCAAGAGCCTCACCGCTTAATTTCAATAAAATTCTTTTGTATTTTGGTTCCATAAAACACACCTCTTGAAAAATATTACTATATATATTTTACACTAAATTTTCAAATATGTAAAGTGAATTTTTGAAATTTAATTTTTTTTTATAGTTTTAGTGACTATGCACAATTTTCAACTCAAAATATTGGTGATTATTTTGGTAAAAAATGCTTGACATTTCATAAAATCCGTGATATAATAATTATTGTTGAGTGACACACAAGTGCATGATACAGTCAATAACTAAAATACGGAGAGGTATCGAAGCGGTCATAACGAGGCGGTCTTGAAAACCGTTTGCCCAAAAGGCACGTGGGTTCGAATCCCACCCTCTCCGCCATATTTTGCGGATTTACCCAAGTGGTGAAGGGGCTCCCCTGCTAAGGGAGTAGGTCGGGAAACCGGTGCGAGAGTTCAAATCTCTCAATCCGCGCCAATTTCAGAAAACCGATGTATATTGCTTTTATGACAGTATACAGCGGTTTTATTTGTATATATACTAAACTTATGCAATATCGGATTACAGCACAAAACAGACTGCGGTCTGAATTTATATTTCAGGAGGTAATAACCAATGAACGACTTTATTTTCCACAACCCCGATAAAGTGTATTTCGGCAGGGATATTATGAAGAATCTCCCCGACGAACTGCTTAAATTCGGCAAAAAAGCTCTTTTAGTGTACGGCGGCGGCTCTATCAAGAAAAACGGTCTTTATGACCTCGTAAAGAAACTTTGTTCCGAAAAGGGTATTGAACTTTACGAACTCAGCGGAGTTGAACCGAATCCACGCCACACTACTGCCAACAAGGGTGCTGAAATCTGCAAAAAAGAGGGCATTGACGTTGTGCTTGCTGTCGGAGGAGGCTCTACAATCGACTGCGCAAAAGGTGCAGCTGCTGCCGCTGTTATCGAATCAGGCGATGTGTGGGACTTAGTCAGCACGGGAACATGGGTAACAAATGCGCTCCCTGTTGTTGCCGTACTCACGAACGCTGCTACGGGTTCTGAAATGGACGGCTGGGCAGTCATTTCCAATATGGACACCAACGAAAAAATTGGTCTTGGCGGTTCTGCACTCATTCCGAAAGTAGCTTTCGAAAATCCCGAATACAGCTATACTTTGCCGGTTTACCATACTGTTTGCGGTGCGTTTGATATTTTCAACCACGTACTTGATAACTACTATCTCGCCGGTGATGCAACTTTCGATATGGTTCTCGAAATGCAAGAAGCTGTTATGAGAACTGTTGTGAAATGGACTCCTGTTGCTATGGCTGAACCCGAAAATTACGAGGCAAGAGCAAATCTCATGTGGGCATCGTCCATGGCTCTCAACACAATTCTTGATGCGGGAACAGTCCATGGTTGTGCGTGCCACGCTATGGAACACGAATTATCGGCATATTACGACATTACACACGGTCACGGACTTGCAATCCTCACACCACGCTGGCTCGAGTACATTCTTGACGAATCAACAGCTCCTGCAATTGCGAGATTCGGCGTAAAAGTATTCGGACTTGCTGAAAATCCCGATTCTATGGCAGGTGCGAAAGACGCAATACAAGCTGTTTCGGACTTTTGTTTCAAGACGCTCGGACTTAAACCCACGCTTACGGAACTCGGCATAGACAGAACTCATTTCAGAGCTATGGCGGAACATTCCTGCAAAGACGGAATTATTACGGGCTTGAAAAATCTTGCTCCTGATGATGTTGAAAAGATTTACGAAATGTGCCTGTAAAATAAAATTTCTGTAAAATAAAACTGCTGTATTTCATCGAAGTACAGCAGTTTTTTGGTTGGGACGGCGGGATTTGAACCCACGCAATGACAGAGTCAAAGTCTGTTGCCTTACCGCTTGGCTACGTCCCAGTATGTGAATTGTAGAAAAAAAGTCCGACCGCAATCGGACTTTAACTTTGCATAGAGGCGCCACCCGGATTTGAACCGGGGATCAAGGTGTTGCAGACCCACGCCTTACCACTTGGCTATAGCGCCATACTGGAGCGGATTACGAGGCTCGAACTCGCTACCTCCACCTTGGCAAGGTGGCGCTCTACCTGATGAGCTAAATCCGCATAAGCGACCCGGATGAG
>CANQJV010000027.1 GCA_947624295.1 uncultured Ruminococcus sp.
TTGACCACGCTATTATTTTCAAAATCGCACTCATGGTAAAGAAATACCTGTCCGCTAATCCTGTCAAGTTCTGATTCGATACTGATTTAATTCTAAAAAATGTGCAAGATTTGCGGATAGACTGCGCCTTTTACAAGGAAAAGGGGCGAAGCCGTACTAACGTATGTCAAGTCACTTTGACGCAGTAACAGGTGCAGAATATTTGCAAAGATTGTCAGGTTTTCAGAATGAAATCAGTATCAGGCAGGCAAATACCTGCCTTAGTCAGAATGAAAGGAAGGTGTTGATAATTGGTTGAACTTCAGAATGTGTCTGTAACTTATTCAAGCGGTGTTGATGCCCTTAATAACGTAAGCCTTAAAATAAATGACGGCGACTTTGCTTTTGTTGTCGGTTCGTCCGGTGCGGGAAAAAGTACAATGATTAAACTTCTCCTCAAGGAAATCGACGCAACAAGCGGAGTTGTCAAAGTAAACGGCTATAATCTGAGCAGACTCAAAAAACGCAAAATCCCTGAGTTCCGCCGTACATTAGGCTTTGTCTTTCAGGATTTCAGACTTATTCCGACAATGACAGTCTACGAAAATATTGCATTTGTACTCCGTGTAATCGATGCACCGCCGAAATATATAAGAAAAAGAGTTCCATACGTCATAGACCTTGTGGGACTTCAGTCGAAAACGGATTCATATCCGGACGAGCTTTCGGGCGGTGAAAAACAGCGTGTTGCAATTGCAAGGGCACTTGTAAATGACCCTCAGCTTATCATTGCCGACGAACCTACGGGAAATATAGACCCTGAACTTTCTTATGAAATAGTTGAGCTGCTGAAACTCATAAATGACCAGGGTACGACTATCCTTATGGTTACCCACGAACACGATTTAGTACGTCATTTCGGCGGAAGAATCATAAATATAACAGGCGGTGAAGTCGTTTACGATGAAGTCATCATGGGTTCAGGCAACGAACTTCTTCCCATAGAGGACGAATACAGCGAAACTCCGCAGTATGAACCTCCTCCGCAGGACATTGAACCTGCATATAACGAACAGTATATTGATGACATAATTTCCGCTATTATCGATACATCGTCCCACAACAAGGAAAATACAGACGGAGGTGAGGGTGATTGAAATTAAGCGGATTGAAATACCTTACAAATCAGGGTATCGAAAATATCTGGAAAAATAAAATGATGGCGTTCGCAACATTTTGTGTACTGCTTATATCCCTGTTACTCGTAGGCTGCGCCGGGCTTTTCTACATCAATATGAATTCCATGATTCTGGGGCTCGGGAATCAGAACGAAATATTCGTCTGCCTTTTCCCGTCAACTCCGCAGGAATACGTTGAACAAGTTGATTCTCAGATTCAACAGCTTGATAACGTTGACAGCGTTGTTTTTATCCCGAAAGAAGAGGCTTATAAGCGAATGCAGCATCAGATTACTCAACAGGGTCAGGAAATTCTCCGATATATCGATGATTCTGAATTTATGCCGGACGGTTTCAGCGTTACTGTTGCGAATAATGACAAAATTGGGGAAACGACGGAACTTATTGCGAGAATAGAAAATGTCGAAACGGCACAATCATCACTGCAAGTTGCAGAATTTCTCCGTGAATTGAGGCGTGTTGTCACACTTATCGCAGGTGCAGTCATAATTGCACTCGCCGTTGTATCTATGATTATGATTTCAAATACCACGAAACAAAGCGTTTATTCACGGCGTGAGGAAATTCAGATTATGAAATATGTAGGTGCGACAAATTCATTTATACGAACACCGTTTTTTGTTGAGGGAATGGTTACAGGCTTTTTCGCCGGTGCAGGCGCATTTTTCATAACATGGGCTGTATATAAATCAGTATATGACATTCTTATGTCACAAGGTATGCTTATGAGCGCATTCGGTATAGGAAGTCTTATCCCGTTCAACAAAATACAGATTATAACTGCTGTCGCTTATCTTCTGATAGGTTCATTAGTCGGAGCGGCAGGCAGTACAATAAGTACACGTCATCATCTTGACGTTTAATTCCGAAAGGAGAAAAATAATTCCAATGGATAAGTTAAAATTTGCAAAAAAAATCCTGTCATTTCTTGTTTGTGCAGTTTTATCAACAGGATTTGTTGCATTATATCCTTCATTCACAGATAATACGGGCAGTAATGCCGAAGCAAAAACAATTGCAGAAATACAGGAACAGCGTAAGGCGAATACAGAGAAAATCGCTGAACTTGAAAATCAGATAGAAGGTTTACAGGGCAATCAGGCTGCTGAACAACAGCAACAGGAATATCTTTCCGAACAGATAGGCTATATTCAGGAGAATATAACTTACCTGAACGCTGAACTCGAAAGCCTGAACAATGATATTCAGACAACTGAAATAAATATACAGAGCCTTGACAATGATATTGTTAATCAGCAAGCTGCTGTTGATGAAAATATTGAACTTTTCAAAGAGCGTCTTTGTGCAATGTATATGACCGGAAATGAATCAGCTGCATCTGTAGTACTTGGGTCAACAAGTTTCTATGACATGATGTCAAGAGTGCAGATGATTAACAGAATTGCTGAACATGACGACAATCTTATTAACGAGATTCTTACAGAAATACAGAGCCTTGAGCAATCCAAAAAAGACCTTGAGGCGGAAAAACTCAATCTTCAGATGAAACTTGAAGAGCAGAACAAGCGTAAACAGGAAAAAGATGATGAGCTTGTACTCCTGAACGAAAAAATGCAGTCGTCACAATATGAACTTGACAGGCTTGCAATGGAACAGGATATGCTTGAACTTGACAAGGATACTCTCGAACAGCAGAATAAGGAGCTTGAAAATGAAGAGGCAGTTATTCTTGCTGAAATAAAACGCAAACAAGAAGAAGCACAGCGTCTCTGGGAAGAAAATCAGCGTAAGAAAAGAGAAGAAGCTGAAAGAAAAGCTGCTGAGGAGGCTCTCCGCAGAAGTACGACTACAACCACCACAACAACGACCGTCACAACTACACAAACTACAGCAATTCCGCCTACTAACGCTCCGCAAGAGGAGATTCCGCAAACTGAACCTCCTAAAACAGACCCTCCGCAGACTGAACCGCCTAAGACTGAACCTGTAAAGCCGACAACTACCACACCTGTTGCAACACCGACAGTTTCAGACAGCGGATTTGCATGGCCTGCACCGGGATTCAGCTATATTACGAGCTATTTCGGCTACCGCTGGGGAAGTACTCACAAAGGAATTGACATTGGCGACGGTAATATAATGGGCGGTGCAGCTGTTGCATCGCAAGCAGGACTTGTTGTAACAGTAAACAATAGCTGTACACATAATTATGCTAAAAGTTCAAGCTGCGGATGTGGCGGAGGATACGGTAACTATGTTGTAATATCGCATGACGGTACTTATTCAACGCTCTACGGTCATCTTACAAGTGCGGCAGTTTCTGTCGGTGACTACGTACAGCAAGGCGATGTTATTGGCTATATTGGCTCTACGGGATTCTCAACAGGCGCACATCTTCATTTTGAAGTATGGAAAAACGGCGAAAAACAGAATCCGACAAATTATGTCAGTCCGTAAATACATAAGGGGCAGATTATTCAAAATCTGCCTGATTTTTTTAAGAAAGCGATGATAATTTATGAACAAAAAAATCAGCCTCGGACTTGCAATCAGCCTTATTGCCGTTTCAATTGCCGTGACATTTATTCTCACATCGTTCTTTTCGTTGCAGAGTTTCAATGAAAAAGTTGTTGACGTAAACGAAAAGGCTAAAAAATATACAGCATTGCAGTCGCTTGACAACTATGTGCGTGAGAATTATTTTGGCGAAATCAATGAAGAATTGCTTAGTGACGGCATACTGAAAGGTTACGTTGCCGGAATTGACGACAAATATTCACGCTACCTCACGGCTGAGGAATATCACAATGAAGTAAGTGATAATTCCGGAAATCTCGTAGGTCTGGGGATTACACTCGCCGAAGACGAAAGCGGTTATATCAGGATTGACAGTATTATAAATAATTCCCCTGCATTTGATTCGGGAATTACAGAAGGCGATATAATTATATCAGTTGACGGAATGGACGTGAAAGAAATCGGATTTTCGGGAGCTGCTGACGCTATGAAAGGCGCAGAGGGTTCTGAAGTTGCCCTTGTTATAAGGCGTGACGGCAAAGATATGGAATATAAATTCACACGGCGTGCAATTGAAATGCGTACAGTTGAAGCGCAAATGATGAGTGGATTTATCGGCTATATAAAAATCACGGGATTCAAAGAAAATACACCCGAACAATTTATTGATGCGCTTGAAGGGCTTACCGCTAATGGCGCAGTTGCGTTAGTATTCGATGTACGTGACAACAGCGGAGGACTTGTATCAGCACTTGGGGAATGCCTTGACCCGTTGTTACCGGAGGGAATTGTTGCTGTTGCGGAATACAAAGACGGCAGTTCAGAAACGCTTATTTATTCGGATTCCTCTGAACTCACACTGCCTATGGCTGTACTCGTAAACGAAAACACGGCAAGTGCAGCTGAACTTTTTGCGGCATCTCTGCACGATTTCAACAAAGCTGAAATTGTCGGAAGTAAAACTTACGGCAAAGGCGTAATGCAGTCAACAACAGAACTTGATAACGGCGGTGCGATTGTTCTCACGATAGCAAAATACAGGACAGCTTTTTCGGAATGCTACGACGGTATCGGACTTACTCCCGATGTGCAGGTTGAAAACGATACAGAGGGAGTTGACTCACAATATGATAAAGCTGTTGAAACTGTCCTTGCAAATACGGGCGAGTAATTGGTTAAAATAAAAAAATATATAAAATCTCTTTTCAAATAAGGAAAAATATGTTATAATAATATATATAATTTCTTTGCAGGAGGTTTTTTCAATGAAAGAAAAAGAACTTTACAGCCTTTGGTGCGAAAATGCAAAAGCAGACCCCGATTTATTGACGGAACTTGAAAGCATTAAAAATGATGATGATGCTATCAGCGATAGATTTTACAGGGATTTGGAATTTGGTACAGGCGGACTTCGTGGAGTTATCGGCGCAGGAACTAACAGAATGAACGTTTACACGGTAAAACGTGCTACACAAGGATTCGCCGACTACCTCAATCAGGAATACGAAAATCCGTCCGTAGCAGTTTCATTTGACAGCAGAATAAAAAGCGATGTATTTTCAAAAGCTGCTGCTGAAGTACTTGCGGCAAACGGCATAAAAGTACACATCTATAAAGAACTTATGCCTACACCTTGCCTTTCTTTTGCTGTACGCTACCTGAAATGTCAGGGCGGTATAATGGTTACAGCAAGCCACAATCCCGCAAAATACAACGGTTACAAAGTGTACGGCGATGACGGTTGTCAGATTACACTGCGTGGTGCGGAAATAATTATCAACAAAATCAATTCACTTGACATATTCAACGATGTTAAATCTGCTGATTTTGACGAGGAAGTCGCAAAAGGCAACATCAGTTATATTGGTGATGACGTTATAGAGGAGTTTTATGAGAATGTTCTCGCTGAGGGAATCAATACGGAACTTTGTGCGACAAGCGGTCTGAAAGTTGTGTACACACCTCTCAACGGTACCGGAAATAAGCCCGTCCGTGAAATCCTGAAACGTATCGGCATTACAGACGTTACTGTTGTAAAGGAGCAGGAAAATCCCGACGGCAACTTCACAACTTGCCCTTATCCGAACCCTGAAATCCGTGAGGCTCTGGAAGTTGGCTTGAGATACTGCAACGAGGTAAAGCCTGATTTGCTCCTTGCTACAGACCCTGACTGCGACCGTGTCGGAATTGCAGTCCCTGACGGTGACGGCTATGCGCTTTTCAGCGGAAATGAAGTCGGCGCAATGCTCCTTGAATACATAGCAAGTCAGCGTATCGAAAAGGGCACAATGCCCGAAAATCCGATTGCTGTAAAAACAATCGTTACAACTGATATAGTGAATTCAATCGGTAAGGAGTACGGTGTTGAAATAATCGACGTTCTTACAGGATTCAAATTCATCGGCGAACAGATTGGATTTCTTGAGAAAAAAGGTGAGGAAAACCGCTATATTTTCGGCTTTGAGGAAAGTTACGGCTATTTGTCGGGAAGTTACGTCCGTGACAAAGATGCTGTAAATGCGTCAATGCTCATCTGCGAAATGGCTGCATATTACCGTACAAAGGGAATTTCTCTTATACAGGCTCGTGAAAATATGTACAAAAAATACGGAATGTTCTATCAGACTTTGTACAGTTTTACCTTTGAGGGCGAAAGCGGTATGAAGAAAATGGATTCTATCATGACTGAACTCCGTGAAAATCCGCCGGCTGAAATTGCAGGAATACCCGTTGTGAAATTCGATGACTACAAAGCAAGCACTTCAAAGAATATCGCAAGCGGTGAGATTACCGAAATCACGCTCCCGAAATCAAATGTACTTGCATTTTTCCTTGAGGGCGGTTCTAAAGTCATTGTGCGTCCGTCAGGTACTGAGCCGAAAATTAAGACTTATCTCACGTCAAAACAGCCTACTAAAGCTGAGGCGGAAATCCTTGAAAAGAAACTGCACGATGATTTTTCGAAGCATTTCGAGTAATGGAGAATAAAAATGGATGAAAATTTCAGAAAGGTAATTTCAGACAAATTAAATGAACTTGGAATTACTAAATTAACTCAAGAAACTTTTACAGAAGAAATAGAAGTTGAAGGAGAGCGGATTGACGAAAATGATATTGGCACTGCTTCTGACGGTACAAAATATGTTAAAAGCAGTGTCTTAAACTACCTTAACGAAAATGGTTATTCTTTAACACAAGATTCTGTTGACCTTGCCGCAAAAACGTTTCAAATAAAGGGCAATTCATTCATTCGTAAAAACATAAAGACAATTGTCCATAGCGATTTTGATAATATCAGCGATGAAAATATTGATACTTATCTTACCTTAAAAATGATGGAACTACTTTTGAAAATTGAAACACAAAACAATATGATGAATTTGATGGACTACACTATAGATGTTATTATAGATAAAAAAACAGGCGGTACAGATTTTGATACTTTGATAAATTCTATTAATAGCCATAGTCAAAATGGTTGGAAAGTAAAGACCGTTTTCACTAATGAATGCGGAAAAAATTCAACATCTGTAACTGTTGGAGGATATACTTCCGGTACAAATGCCACAATTGACCAGGTTGTAGTCATTTACGAACGTCCTGCTTTTATGACAAATAAACTTGCAAATGAATTGAGAGATAAGTTAAAATAAAAAAATATTTGTAACCCCCTTGACATTTCCGGAAAAGTATGTTATAATATATATCTGATGTATGATTGCACTACTGTCTAAGGGAACTGATGGGCTGCACGATTTACATGAAATTATAAATTAAAGAGGTGAAAATCGTGAAAAAAGATATCCATCCGAATTTTGTCAAGACTACTATTACTTGCCACTGCGGTAACGTAATCGAAACTATGTCTACAAAAGAAAACATCAAGGTTGAAATTTGCTCAAAATGCCATCCTTTCTACACCGGTAAACAAAAGCTGGTTGATACCGGCGGACGTGTTGAAAGATTCAAGAAACGTTTCAATATGGGCAAATAAGACAAGTAAATTTTATAAGCCGCTCCGTTATGGGCGGCTTTTTCCTACATAAAAAAGGACTTTTTATATGAATTATTTTACTGTTTCACAAACCGCCAGCGATTCATTTACCGAAAAAAAATCGGAGTTCATAGGCTACATTGCTCCTGTTAAAACAAATGACGAGGCTGTTGAATTTATTAACAAAATAAAATCGATACACCGCAAAGCTCGCCATAATGTATACGCCTATATTTTGCGGAATGACAACATTACTCGCTATTCGGACGACGGCGAACCTCAAGGGACAGCAGGTATCCCTGTTCTTGACGTCCTGCAAAAACGTGGTCTTACTGACGTATGCGTTGTTGTTACACGGTATTTCGGCGGAATACTTCTCGGCGGAGGAGGACTTGTGCGTGCGTATTCGCATACAGCATCGCTTGTATGTGATGCCGCAAATATAATGGATATGAGATTGTGCCATAAGCTGAAAATCGCCGCTGATTACAATATGTACGGTAAAATCAGCTATATTCTGCCGAATTTCGATGTAATCACAACAAATTCGGATTTCACGGGCAATGTTGAACTTGAAATTCTTGTTATGAGTGAGAAACTTCCTGCACTCCTGAAAGAGTTAAATGAAATTACAAATGGTTCGGCGAAAGTAACAGATTGTGGTGAACTTTATGAGGATTTTTCGTCAATTATTAAAAAATAAAAAAATTCTCCCAAAAAATACAAGGAATTTTCAGATTCCGTAAGTATAAGTATATATATCCATTTTGATTTTTGTAAAACGAGGTGATTTTATGACATTGCGTGAACAGTACGAGATAACAGAATCAACGATTCTAAGCAAGTACGCCTGCACAAGTATGAACGAGGATATGACAAGGCGTGCAGTCCCTGAAGAAAAATGCCCGTACAGAACAGATTTCCAGCGTGACCGTGACCGCATTCTTCATTGTAATTCTTTCCGCCGATTAAAGAGGAAAACTCAGGTATTCCTGTCACCGATTGGCGACCACTACCGTACACGGCTTACGCATACTCTCGAAGTATCGCAAATTGCAAGGACTATTTCCCGTTGCCTGAAACTGAACGAGGATTTAACTGAAGCTATTGCGCTTGGTCACGATTTAGGGCACTCCCCTTTTGGACATTGCGGTGAAGCCGTCCTGAACGAAATTTGTCCGTATGGATTCAAGCACTATCTGCAAAGTGTACGTGTTGCTGAAACTCTCGAAAATAATGGTACAGGACTGAACCTCACGAAAGCTGTCCTGAACGGCATCGAATGCCATACAAATATGACTGCTGATACAAGGGAAGGTTGTGTTGTCCGTCTTGCCGATACTATCGCCTACATAAACCACGATATAGAGGATTCAATCCGTGCAGGTGTTCTTAGTATTGCAGACCTCCCTGCTGATTGTGTGAAAATCCTCGGCAATACAAAATCCCAGCGAATAACTACTCTTATTGCTTCTGTTCTGGCGCACGGAGTATATGAAATTGATTTTGAGCCCGAAATCCGCAAGGCACACGACGAATTAAGAGCGTTTATGTTCAAAAAAGTGTACACAAATCCCGATGCCAAACAGGAAGATATAAAAGCTGAACTGCTTATAAAAAAATTATACAAATATTTCAAGGAAAATGTCGAGAAACTCCCCGAACAATACAGGAAAATTGCTGAAATAACAGATACTGACCGTGCTGTATGCGACTACATTGCAGGAATGAGTGACGGTTATGCAGTAGACCTCTATACTGAACTTTTCGTGCCTAAATTCTGGAAGTGAGGCTGATATGGCGAATTATGACGAACTTCTTGTGAGTATCAGAAATGCAAATCCTATTGAAATCCTGATAGATTCGTATGTTTCACTTAAACGCCGTGGCAGAGTTTACGTTTGTAACTGCCCATTCCACTCGGAGCGCACACCATCTTTTACAGTGTTCCCTGATACACAGAGTTTTTATTGTTTCGGATGTGGTTCGGGAGGTGATGTTATTACTTTCGTTATGAAGTCGGAAAATCTCGATTTCTGGGAAGCAGTAAAATTTCTTGCCGAAAAAAGCAATATTGAAATTCCCGAATACAACAGGAAAAACAGTGACAGCAAGCAAAAACGTAACAGAATATACGAAATGAACCGTATCGCTGCAAATTTTTTCTATAATAACATGGTACACGGTGCAGATAAATCAGGGCTTAAATACTTCTATGACAGGAAACTTTCACCGCAAACAATAAAAAAATACGGGTTAGGATACTCGCCTGATTCGTGGAATGAATTGACAAATCTTTTAACTTCAAAAGGGTATTCCGAAAACGAAATAGTTGAGGCGTGGCTTGGCGGACGTTCTCAGAAAACAGGTAAAATATTTGACATGTTCCGTAAAAGAGTAATGTTCCCGATAATTGATTTGCGTGGAAATATAATCGGTTTCGGCGGAAGAGTTCTTGACGATTCAAAGCCGAAATACCTCAATACAAGTGCTACACCCGTATTCGATAAAGGTTCTAACCTGTTTTCGCTGAATTTCGCTAAAAATTCCGACAACAAGAAACTTATTCTTTGTGAGGGATATATGGACGTTATCGCAGTCAATCAGGCTGGTTTCGAAAATGTAGTTGCAACTCTCGGGACTGCTATAACTCCTGCACAAGCACGTATTATGAGCCATTACGCTGAAGAGGTGATTATAGCGTACGACAGCGATGATGCAGGGCAAAATGCTACTCAAAAAGCTATACGTCATTTTACAGATGTAGGCGTGCAGACACGTATTCTCCGTATGGAGAACGCTAAAGACCCTGACGAATATATAAAAAAATTCGGCAAAGACCGTTTCAGGAAGTTGATTGACAGTTCAGACAATGCCAATAATTTTATGCTTGACAAATGCGAAAACGGGCTTGACATTTCAACGGAGGCAGGAAAAATCGAATTTCTCAACAGAGTTGCAAAATTTATTTCCGGAATGAAATCGCCTATTGAACGTGAAGTATATATTTCACGGACTGCGAAAAAATATGATTTTCCTGCTGACGTTCTCAAAACTCATATTGAAAATCTCGTCCGTAAAAATACTTATACTGAAAGAAAGAAAAACTGGAATGCCGTCAAATTACAGACTGTTTCAGCAAAGGACGATATAAACCCCGAATCTGTAAAATTCCGGAAAGAATCACAAGCGGAGGAAGTTATAATATGCTACCTCATTCAGCAGCCTGAAGAATTACAGACCGTTACTGCTGAAGCTCCGCCCGATATTTTTGTTACGCAGTTCAATAAAAAAGTTTATATTTCTCTTATCGACGCTATCAAATCCAATGAAAATTTTTCTGTTTCCATATTAAACAGTGTATTTTCTACTGATGAAATGGGAAAAATAATTGGAATGACAGCCCGAAACAGAGAATTAAGCATAAACCACGAAGTATTTGCAGAATGTACAGCTGTTCTGAAAAATCATACGGGGAATGATGATAGTATTTCCGACGATGATTTGCGGAATATGTACAATGCAAAAAAGAATTAACAGGAGGAATGAAAAATGGATTCAAAAAAGAATACTATTGATGCTCTTATCGAACAGGGAAAGTCAAGAGGTAAACTCACTACCAAAGAAATCACTGATGTTCTTGATGAACTCGACTTTGACCCCGAACAAATCAATAATTTCTACGACAAATGTGAGCATCTTAATATCAAAATCGTTGAGAATATGACAGTTGACGATGACCTCAAAATCAGTTTCGACTCAAACACAACAGATGACCTTGAAATCGCACTCTCTACCGATGGAATTGCTATTGATGACCCTGTTAAAATTTACCTCAAGGAAATAGGATTGGTTCCGCTCCTTTCAACAGAAGAAGAAATTGAACTTGCACAACGTATGGCGAAAGGCGACAGATACGCTAAAAAACGTCTTTCTGAAGCAAACCTCCGCCTTGTTGTAAGCATTGCGAAAAAATATGTCGGCAGAGGTATGCAGTTCCTTGACCTGATTCAGGAGGGAAATCTCGGTCTTATCAAGGCTGTTGAAAAATTTGACTATACAAAAGGCTATAAATTCTCAACATACGCTACATGGTGGATTCGTCAGGCGATTACACGTGCAATTGCAGACCAGGCGAGAACTATCCGTATCCCTGTTCATATGGTTGAAACTATCACCAAAGTAAAGAAAATTTCAAGCCAGCTCCTCCACGAAAACGGTCACGACCCCAGTCCCGAAGAAATTGCAGAAAGACTTA
This sequence comes from uncultured Ruminococcus sp., assembly GCA_947624295.1. Lineage (GTDB taxonomy): Bacteria > Bacillota > Clostridia > Oscillospirales > Ruminococcaceae > Ruminococcus. The sequence continues at coordinate 11,909 of CANQJV010000027.1, forward strand.
ATATGCCTGTTGAAAAAATACGTGAAATTATGAGAGTTGCACAAGACCCCGTATCGCTTGAAACTCCTATCGGCGAAGAAGAAGACAGTCACCTCGGCGACTTTATTCCGGACGACGATGCACCTGCACCTGCTGAAGCGGCATCACATACACTTCTCAAGGAACAGCTTAACGAAGTCCTTGCAACACTCACGGACAGAGAAGCTAAAGTTCTCAAACTCCGTTTCGGGCTTGAGGACGGTAAAGCCCGTACTCTCGAGGAAGTCGGACAGCGTTTCGATGTCACACGGGAACGTATACGCCAGATTGAAGCCAAAGCACTCCGTAAACTCCGTCACCCCAGCCGAAGCAAAAAGGTAAAAGATTTCCTTGAATGATTCGGTACTACATAGAGCTTTCTCCGTCTATGCGGAGAGAGCTTTTTTGATAAAAAAATACAGATATTATTGACATTTTCAAGCATATGTTGTATAATTATAGTAACAACGGTGTACTGTTCGCCGTAAAAAAAACAGTCTGCATAAAAATTTATACAGTTATAGGAGCATTTATGAGTATTTTTGACTTATCAAAAAAACCGCCGGAATTAAGTCACGATTGGAAAGTATTCCAGCAGTTTGTAGGCAATATCGGAGCTTTTACCTATATTGCAAAAGAAAAAACAGCTTACCTTGATGAAACAGCACGTAATATGCTTGCCTGCACGGGCACAAAACTGAATGAATTTGAATTTTTCAATCTCCTCGAAAAGATTTCAAAATCACCTGTTGAGGGACAGAAACATATATACAAATTCACTAACAACAACATTTCTAAATATATCAAGATGAATATTTACGAATCAAGTGACGAATGGCTTGGTTTCGTGCAGGATTTCACTCGTCGGATTGCTGATTTTCAGGAGAAGAATTTCATTGAATACGATGCCGTAACTCATTTGCCGTCTTACTCATCGTTTGCTAAAAAAATTAAAAAAGTCCTCCCTGATACTGAAAATTGCTGTCTTGCTACACTCTACATAAACGGTATCGAAAAACTTGGCTCTTTCCTGACAATGGACAGCACAAACTGCTGTATATCGTCTGTTGCGGAAGTCATCAACAGTTACGCAAGTGAAAAAGTAATAATCGGCTATAAATCAAATTATGAACTTTTCGCCTGCTTTATTGACTGCGACAGAATGTTCATATACAATACGCTGAACAGTATGGACGACGCAGTACAGAATTGCATAATTACAGATGATTTCGGTGAAATCATCGATATATCGGACAAAAGCAAGTTAAGCCTTTCAATAGGCTGTTCGTCGTATCCGAATGAAGCATCTGATTTCAATATGCTTGTCAATTACTCGGAATTTGCGCTTTATGAGGCAAGAAATGACAGGCGTTATGTTATAAACTGGTTCTCTGAGGAAAATTATGTGCGTGAAAAGGATTCGTATAAAAATGCACAAATTTTCAACAGAATGATTATGGAAAATCAGATTACTTACTATGTACAGCCGATTGTTGAGGCTACTACAGGCAATATCGTCGCATATGAGGCACTTATGAGAAGTGTAGGCGATGTTAAAATGGAACCAAAACAGATTCTTTCAATTGCCGCAAGCCAAAGTAATCTATATGCTATTGAAAAACTTACGTTCTTCAATACAATGAAAATGCTTAGCGAAAATCAGCAGGTATTTGAAAATAAAAAGCTGTTTATCAATTCGATGTCTGACTATTTACTGACTGAGGAGGATTTCAACGAATTGTATCTCACATACGGTGAACTTCTTGAGAAAACTGTTATTGAAATAGTAGAGGACAACGATGCGACAATTGAGGCTCTCGAAACTATCAAGAAAAGGCTTAGTTTTTCGCACGCACAACTTGCAATTGACGACTACGGCACGGGTTACTCAAACAGTTCGAATCTGCTGAAATACCGCCCTGATTACGTCAAAATAGACCACGCACTTATTTCTGATATTCACAATGACCTCAAAAAACAACAGCTTGTTACGCAAATCATCGATTTTTGTAAAGATAATCAACTACAGTCTATTGCGGAAGGCGTTGAAACTTCGCAGGAAATGAAAACAGTTATAAGATTAGGCGTTGACTATATTCAAGGGTACTATACTTCTAAGCCGAAACCGCTGTTTCTTGACAGTATCTCAAAAGATGTAAGAGATGAGATTATCAAGACAAATCTTGAAATACGTCCGAGCGGAAGCAAAAAAATTTACACTGCACAAAATGATACTGAAATAGACCTGCTCCGGCTTGCGCTTGAAAAATACACTGATATTCACGTATACCAGAGCAAATTGACGATTGTAGGCGACCCTGACAAGACAATCAAAATGAATATATCAATTATGGATAATCATAGTTGTGAACTCACGCTGCGTAATGTCAATATGGTGAGCGGAAACAGTAAGCCGACTATTTCAGTAGGAGAATATGCAAGGCTTGTGCTGAACGTGTCCAAAACAAACAAACTCGGCTACGCAGGAATATATGTTCCTATGGGCTCGCAATTTGAACTTCACGGTAAAGGTTCGCTTGCTATAGACTGCTACGCCTCTAACAGCGTCGGTATCGGTAACGACTACGAACACGGATTCGGTGATATTACCGTAGATATGCAAGGTTCTCTCGAAATCATATGCAACAGCGTTGAAACAGTCTGCATAGGCGGAGGATATAATGACGATGATTCCGAAATCAAACTGCTTTCGGGGAAAATCAAGGTATTTATGTACAGTCACAACGGTCTTGCTGTCGGAAGTTTCAACGGTGATTCTAATATCGAAATCGGCAGGGACTGTAAACTTGATGTAGCTGTTTCGGGAATAAAAGTAACAGGTATCGGCAGTTGCAAAGGTATTTCCACAATATCAACGTGTGCTGACGTTACAATGTCGTGTACAGGCGCACAAGCTGTCGGAATAGGCGTTCTTGAGGACGGTGAGGGCAGTGTTCTCGTAAGCGGAGGCAAAATCAATATAAAAATGCGTTCTGCTAAACAATCGTGTATAGGTTCAATCAACGGAAGTGTCAACACTAAAATTATGAATGCTAAAGTTGTGATAGATTCCGAAGGCGATTTTGCTACAGGTATCGGCGATTCTCAGGGAAGCGGAAATATATTTATTATGGATTCATCACTTGATATAAATATGCTTTGTGGTAATCCTCACGATATAATTTCAGACAGAGGAACTGTTCAGATTCAAAATTCAGAAATAAATTCACTTGTCAACAACAAGCGGATTGAACATAAAATCAATTAAGAAAGTAAGGTAAAAAATATGAAACTTGGTATGGTCGGACTGCCAAATGTCGGCAAAAGTACACTCTTTAACGCACTCACAAATGCCGGTGCGGAATCTGCAAACTATCCTTTCTGCACTATCGAAAAAAATGTCGGTATAGTTTCCGTCCCTGATGAAAGGCTTGACAAACTTGCTGAAATGTATCAGCCTGATAAATTCACTCCGGCAACGCTTGAATTTGTTGATATTGCGGGACTTGTGAAAGGTGCATCAAAGGGCGAGGGATTGGGAAATAAATTCCTTGCCGATATACGTGAAGTTGATGCGATTGTACACGTTGTGCGCTGTTTCGAAGATGCAAATATAGTCCACGTTGACGGAAGTATAAACCCTCTGCGTGACATAGAAACAATAAATCTTGAGTTGATTTTCTCTGATATTGAAATGATTGAGCGACGTATTGACCGTGCGAAAAAAGCATCAAAAGGTGATAAGAAATATCTTGCGGAAGTGGATTTCCTTGAACGCCTCAAAGAACACCTTGAATCAGGAAAATCTGCAAGAGCTTTTGACTTCACAGACGATGAGCGTGAAATTATCAAGTCCACTCCCCTGCTGTCTGCTAAACCTGTTATTTACGCCGCAAATTTAAGCGAAAATGATTTTACAAGCAATATCGAAAATAATGAGAATTACTGCAAAGTCCGTCAGCTTGCGGAGGAAGAACATTCAGCAGTATTGCCTATATGTGCGCAAACTGAAGCTGAAATTGCTGAAATGGACGATGATGACAAAGCAATGTTTCTTGCTGAACTCGGTCTTGAAGTATCAGGGCTGAACAGAATCATAAAAGAGGGTTATGCATTGCTTGGACTTATATCGTTCCTCACTGCCGGTAAATCTGAAGTACGTGCATGGACTATAAAAAAAGGCACAAAAGCTCCGCAGGCAGCAGGAAAAATCCACACTGATTTCGAAAAAGGCTTTATCCGTGCGGAAGTTGTATCATTTAACGATTTAATGGAATGCGGTACAATGGCAGCTGCTAAAGAAAAAGGTCTTGTACGGCTTGAGGGCAAAGATTACGTTATGAATGACGGTGATATTGTACTTTTCAGATTCAATGTGTAATATGATTGCTTTTTCTGGCGAGGTATGGTATAATGAAACGGATAAAGGGTATTCTTATAATTCTATTTTGTGTAATACTTCTCATTCCTGTTCCTACTTGGTATAAGGACGGAGGTACAGTTAAGTATACAGCTATAACATACTCGGAAACCACATTTAATGGATACAGGTTATCATCAAGCAGCCATATTTCGATAAATAATTAAACAGTAGTGCTATCTTGTTTTCTGACGAGATGGCACTTTTCATTTTTTCTGTTTATGAGTTTGCAAAACATATGTTCTTGCTGTCTGCTTTTGTTGGTTTTTAATAATTATTAGTGACAAAATATGTCCATATTTACAAAAATGCTTAAAAGTCATTGACTTATATTCAATGAATGTGATATAATGAAATTGCAGGATAGGAGGTGATCATGTGACTAACAGACAGCTTGCCGCTATGGAAACCAAAAGGAAACTTCTTGAAGCAGCAAAAAACATAATATGCGAAAAAGGGTTGATAAACACATCAATCGAGGAGATAACAACAGCCTGCGGTGTATCGAACGGCACATTCTATACCTATTTCAAACGCAAGGAAGATGTAGTCTTTGAATTAAGCCGGGAGATGTATCAGGGAATTTATGAAGAAGCACAGGCACATGACGGTTCCTTTATGGAACGTCTGATATTTTATATGGTAAATTTTTCCGGACACATTGAACGTGATGGGCTGAAACTCTGTCAGGAATGGGTGCGGAACACAACACTGTAGACCCCGACCTCGTGGAGACTCCGTATAACAAAAACAAACTCCATATGGATATTGATTCCATGAAGGGCATAATCGAAAAGGGAATTAAACAGGGCGAACTGGTGGACGATACACCTGTGAATGCGCTCGCCAACGCACTTGTAGATATAATCTACGGTGAAATGCTCTGTTGGGATATGTCTGGCGGTGCATACAGCTTTGAGAAACGCACAAAAGAATTTTGCAATCTGTTTTTACTAGTTATGATACAACCTTATATCAGCAAAAAACAAAAAACAGGAGGAACCAACAATGAATAAAATTAAGAAACTGGGATTTGGACTGATGCGCCTTTCCCAGAAAAGCGACAATGCAGCAGACATCGACATCGAGCAGTTCAAACAGATGGTAGACCTTTTTCTGGAGCGTGGATTTACCTACTTTGACACCTCCTATGTGTATCACGATGGTGCTTCCGAAACCGCAATCCGGGAAGCCCTTGTAAAACGCCATCCAAGAGATAGCTTTTTGCTTGTGTCAAAATTTCCCACTTTCCAGATGCCTGCCGAAGACAAGGTGGAAACTATTTTCCGTGAGCAACTGGACAAATGCGGAGTTGAATATTTTGACTATTACCTGCTCCACAATCTGAACCGTTACATCTATGCCACGGAAGTCCGGAACGCACATCTGTTTGACCACATGAAACAGTGGAAGGAACAGGGTAAAATCCGCCATATTGCATTCTCTTACCATGATGATGCTGTCCATTTAGACCAGATTTTGACCTAACACCCGGAGGTAGACGCTGTTCAGATCGTTCTGAACTACTACGACTGGGAAGAACCGTTTATCCAATCGAAAAAGTGTTACGAGGTCATACGCAAACACGGCAAGCAAGTTATTGTCATGGAGCCTGTAAAGGGTGGTACACTGGCAAAAGTCCCGAACGGTGCAGAACACATCTTTCAGAATATTGATTCAAACGCCTCCCCGGCAAGCTTTGCGATCCGCTTTTCAGCCTCGCAGGAAGGTGTACTGGTCGTACTCTCAGGAATGAGTGATCTCGCTCAGGTGAAGAACGATACAAGTTATATGCAGGACTTCAAGCCCCTCACCGATGGTGAAAAACAGGCTCTGAGTGAAATGAAAGAAAAATATCAGGAGACTTGGAAGTACCGTTGTAGCGACTGGTCTGCTTTGGACGATAATGCCTATGGTGTACCTATATCCGGCATAATCAGGGCGTACAACAGTATGTTGATTCAGCCTGACCCTTACTTCAGTGCGGAACTGAACTATTACAGGAGTTTCCGCAGTGTTTATGACTGTGCCTTTGAGACAGGTGACTACACGTCACAGACCGAGAAAATCGGTGGAGCGTTTGACGTGACGACTACTTTGCGTGAGGCTGTTGAATTTCATTCAAAAAATAACTATCAGACTTATATGGATTGAAAAGGAGGTGAACTTATGATTTATAAAAACTTTCAGGATTTGAAATTATCCGCTTTGGGAATGGGTGCTATGCGTCTCCCGGTATTGGACGGAGATGATTCAAGAATAGATGAAACAGCCACGAAAGAAATGGTCGCCTACGCTATGGAACAAGGTGTAAATTATTATGACACCGCTTGGGGCTACCATGACGGCAATTCCGAATTAGTGATGGGTAGAGCCTTAAAAGAGTATCCGAGAGATTGTTTCTATCTGGCAACCAAATTTCCAGGATATGATTTGTCCAACATGACAAAGGTGGAAGAAATTTTTGAGAAACAACTGGAAAAATGTCAAGTGGAATACTTTGACTTCTATTTGTTCCACAATGTCTGCGAGATGAACATTGATGCGTATCTGGATGAAAAGTACGGGATATATGACTACCTGATGAAACAAAAAGCAAACGGAAGGATTCGTCATCTCGGATTTTCTGCCCATGGAAGCTATGATGTGATGGAACGTTTCCTTGAAAAATACAGAAAGCGTATGGAATTTTGTCAGATTCAGCTGAATTACCTTGACTGGAGTTTTCAGGACGCAAAAGCAAAGGTTGAACTTTTGAAAAAATACAACATTCCCGTTTGGGTGATGGAACCATTGCGGGGCGGTCGTCCATATGCACTAACTTAAATTAAAATTAGGGATTTGCATTCTGATATATGATTTACGTTTTTCCACACAGCAGTTAAGAGCAATTGATGAAAAATCAGTCTGGAAATCAAAATCGCTTAAGTTA
>CANQJV010000028.1 GCA_947624295.1 uncultured Ruminococcus sp.
TCATTATTTTTCATCATCATTTTCATTATATCACTTTTTTTCTCTTTTGTCTACCCATTTTTTAATAAATAGTATTAAATATAAATACAAATGTTTTCCTGCCGTTGAGGTACACGTCATATGATAAAGCCGATACAAACGAAATCACAAGTACAACAGGGTGCATTACGAACATCGAAAATACTGTTACAAGCCCGAAAAACAGGAAATTTATTACAGGGTGACAATGCGAAAAAGTATCTCTCATTATTCACCGCCTACAGCATAACCACCGCCGATATCGTTCCCTAAATCGCAAGTATACCGCCATTCCACGACTTCATTTTCTTTCAGCTGATAACGGCTACAGCCGTAATTAGGATACCAGCCGTTCACACGGTACATCCAGCCCGACAAATTACCGCAGTCAAATTCATAGAGGTTGCTGATTCCCTCAACGTATGCGCTGTTATACATAGGTGTCCACGAAGATTCCATATGAATATTATTTTCACGGCAAATACGCTGTAAAACATCGTAAACCGATTCACCGTCATAAAATGTGACTTCCGTTGCAGGGAAAACAATGCCGTCTGTTGGGAGAACATCTATTTTTTCGGGGTTGAGTTCGTCAATATTATTAAGTATTGTGGAACATTCTATCGAAAAAGTACAGGTATACTCATTTTGCTCGTTAATTTCAACGTTTTCGGGGTCAACAGGCAAAGGTTTGCCTTCAGGGACAGGGTCAGTAAGATATTTGTCTTGCTCTGTCTGAGAACCGTCTGAAATCGCCCTGCCGTTACCGCTGAAGACTTCCCCTGAAACCGCATTTCCTGAAATATGCCCTGCCGGAGTAAGATAATTGTCTTGTTTATTTTGTACAGAAATTTCACTGTTTTCTGTTGGGAGTTCGTCTGATTCAACAACGACTATCTCCTGCAAATCCGCTTTATCAGGTTCTATGTGAAATTCGCCCGTTGTTTCGGGAACAGTAAAGTTAAGAATTGTATTTTCGCTTCCCGTAACAGATACACCGCATAAAGCCCTATTTTCCGTATCGTACACAACAGCATTGTCGCAATCCCATACGGAATTAAGATATATCGACAAAACAGGCGAAAATTCAAAATCAACATCTGATTTGAAAGCAATGTCAACTTGTTCAAAATTCTCTGTTATTTCAACAGCAAGATTCATATTATCAGGGTTTGCAATATCATTCCCGAAAACAGTCCACTCATATTTACAGCCATTCGATTCGCCTGAAAACGTAACGACAGCATTATCATCTTTAATTTGCCTGAATACAGCCTGTTCAATAATCCCATTATCTGAAATTTTCATATTGCCCTGATAATTTTTCTCCTGCTGTAAATTACAACTACAAAGCAAAGAAATTGCACATATCAAGGGAAATATTTTAACTTTCATTCCGTCACCACAACCTTTCCGTTTTCAGTAATCAGAGTATCATTGATACTTGCAAGGCTATTTTCCTCGTCAGTACACGCAAAAACTGCATCTGTTATTTCGAGATTATAAATATCCCCTGATTCAGCACTCCCACGAAGCCTGAAATCAAGCCTTATCAAAATATGTTTATCGCCCATATATTTCTTACTGAACGCATATTTTCCGCCTGTCATATCAAGATACATAATATTGATTTGCCCTGTTTTGTTGGAACGCTCAACATCAACGCTCCATTCAGGCAATCCGCCTGTAGCACTGTCGCCCGAAATCATTATATTACCCTCGCTTATTCCCTTAAATTCAAGGTATGCAGGGTCAAACGATATGCACATACTTGATGCAGGGTAAATTTCATCGCCCATATCAGACAACGTAATATCAACGCTGAACTCCTCATCAGCAGATATACTTTGCTTTTGAGGAGTTTCAACTGTAAGTACAGGTTTACCGATTTTTTTTATTTTGTTCGGCAAAAGCAGAATAACAAGCAATATAATTAACATAATCACAACAATTGCAATGATTATCTTCCATTTTGATTTGCGTGTGGAATTTTTCTGCTCCTGATTTTCGGTACTTGTATTTATATTTGTACTCATTCCGCTGTATTATACGCTGTTATCGCCTTGTTTACTATGATGTACTCCGAACCGTGTACGAAATATTCAACAATACCAAGTGCATCAAATGTATTTATTCTCGAATCAGCGTTGACATTAAGGCGGAGAATTTCCGTATCTGTCGGTACATCAGTTTTCCTGAGCCATACGTTCACCGAATTAAGGGCATCTTGTGCATTTATAACACCGTCACCGTTTGCGTCACCGAACACAAGTTCATCGCCTGATTTTTCGCCGATTGTAAAGTTATCTTTATTAACAAAATTCTCGATTTCAACAGTACTGTCAACAAGCGCAATGTAACTCATAACGCCTGTTTTCTCTGTAATTTCATCGCTGTACATAAACTCATAAGTTTTTGCGCCGTCTGAATAAGTAAGTGCTGAATTTGTATCAAGATTTGCTAAAGACACACATACTGCCATTTTATCAGCAGGTATAATGTCAATACCGTCACCCTGATAGAGTACGCAGGCACTGAACGAAACAGTATCCACAATATTTACAGTCCCTATTGCCTTTGCAGTGTCAACAATGTCAATCGCAACATCACTTGCGGAATCGGAATTGTATTTCATTGACATTCCCGTAACCGCAATATCAAGCGATTTTTCAGTGATTCGCTCTTTTGTTTCGAATTTTATCGTGAAAAATTCAGCAGGGAAATTATCTCCGCTTATGTTGATATTCTGATTTTTTTCGGGGTCAAAATAAACAATACGCAATTTGCCCGTAGATTCCTCTAAATACCAACTCATTTGTCCGCCTGTAACACGTTCGCCCGGTTCAACTGCCGTCACTGTAAGGCAATCAGGTACATCAACAATACAATCCATGAGTTTATAGCCTGCATTGTTATCCCAACCATCAATATTCACTACCGCATTGAACGCTGTACCCTTTTTATTGCTGATTTCCTGCGGTAATCCGATAGTTGCAGTGAGAGTTTCAGCTTTTGATGCTGTAAATTCAACGTCCGACATATCATAAAGAGCTTTTTGATTATTTATGTACCTGTTATACGCTATAAGACCATATAACGCTTGGTCTGTAGCCATTGCATTAGCCTCCGTATCAGCAGTATGCCTGAAAGTTTTTGATTCGCTGTCGTAAAATGTAAGCAATGCATCAATAACAGATTTGCCGTTTTTGATAAATCTTTTATCTGTATCAGGATTTATGCCGAGTGCAGTACACGCAACTATAACTTGTGCGATACTCTCTGAATTTTCCGTTCCCCATGAGGAATATCCGCCGTTTTCATTCTGAAGTGCCGAAAGTGCATTTATACCGTCATCAACAGCTTTTTGTACTTTGCTGTCACTCGTGTACCGTGAAAGTGCCTGAATCGCCATAGCAGTCATATCAGGGTCAGCTTTATCGCCTGATAACGCCCAACCTCCGTCTGAAGTCTGTTTTTTCAGAATACAGTCAATACATTGCTGTCTGATAGTTTTATCTTTTGTCTGGTAATTATTCGTATCAAGCGCAATCAACGCCCATATAGGTCCGTTTATACCCTGCTTTGTTATCCAGTTGAAATCCTCAAACGGCGCAATCAGATTCCAGTCACCTACATTTTCGGAATCTTTGCCGATAGCGGACAATGCTACAATAAGACGGGAATTTTCAGTAGACTTTACTTTGTGTAATGCGCCGTTCATATTGACAGATGAAGCTGTACTGTTTACAGTTTCCACAATGCGGTCATAGTAATCCGTGAAATATTTGTCATTTTTGTCAAAATAGCCTCCTCTTGCAAGACAAATTACACTCCACTCACCGCCTGTTGTCCCGAAAACAGGTGCGCTTATATCTTCAGACAACTGTTTCATTGCCTCATTGACAACAAGCGAAACGTCCTGAGATTCAGCAGGAACTGAAACTTCTTTCTGTACCGTGATAGTATATGTATTGCTGCCAGCACTCTCATTCATGCTAAGTGCACCCTCATAATTGCACTCAACAATAATTTCAGTGCCGTCATTTACAGGTATTTCCTTTGTGCGCTTATAAGCTGTATCGCCTACCCTCGTGCGTACCTGATAATTCTTGTTGCTTGCTGTCGGAGTAACAAGAATACTGTCTGTATCTTCCGCAACAGTGAGTGTGTATTCGTGCGTATCCTTATCGAAAACAGGCGACAAAGTACCTTTGTTAAAAGAAATATCCTTTACTGTTGAATCACTATTATTCCAACTTCCGCCTATATCATCGCCATAACTGCACGTATACATTACACGTATTTCGTCACCCGTTTCAATTTCGCCTTCCGCAAAAGTGAAATTGTCAAAGCCCTCTTTCACAAACCAGTCGTTGAGAGTGCCCATCCAGCCTGACATAAAACCGCCGTCAAATTCACCCATACCGTCAATTGTAGTAATATAGTTGTTTTCGGCACCCTCAACCGTATGCCCGTCATTTTCCAGCGCATCAACAATACAAGTCATCATCGTAGAATCATCGTCAAGCGTCACCCACGTATCAACAAGAGTACCATACCAGAAACTGTCGCTCCAATCGTCTGAATCGGGCGTGAAAGTTGTATTTTCAACAACAACGTGTATTTGATTTTCGTGTTCCTCAACCGCAAAAACGGCGTAAGGTACAGCATTTACTGCCATTACAGTGCAAGTTATAAGACTTAACAATTTCTTTTTCATTCAGATTTACTCCTTTTCTCTTTTAATCCTGCTTTTTCAAGTGCCCGATTCCACGGACCAAGCCTGCTTTTTATTCTCGCAACATCTGCACCGCTGAAATCGCTTTTTTTAGGTAATCTGCCCAATTCAGCGGATTTTTCTTTCAGCATTGCAATCGCCATATTTTCTGTAAACATATATCCCTCCTTAAATAGCACAAAAAAGCGTTCCCGTTTAACACGAGAACGCACAACAGAATATCAGAGTACAGCAAATAAAGCCTTATCACGACAAAATAAAAAACGAAAAGAGCCGAAATATAAGGAAAATCCCTGATAAAACGGTTGCACTCTTCTCGCCCAAGCCCGTGATAAACCTCGAAAAAACGGCAGGTCTCCTGACTGATGATACAGCGGTAAAAAAAATACCGCACGAAAAACGCCTTCTCAGATTTCCGCCGAAAATCAGCGGATTCCAATGGCTAAAGTTTTTCTCTCATCAAACACAGTAATGGCGGTTGTTCCGGATTTGAACCGGATTCCCTTTTTAATCTACTCAGTCAACAACTTTTCAAACCGTATTTTCTTTTTTGCTATTAAATTTTAGTGCCGAAGACGGGACTTGAACCCGTACGATGTCGCCACCGGTGGATTTTGAGTCCACTGCGTCTGCCATTCCGCCACTTCGGCAATCAACCTACGCATAATATTATAACACATATATGCGTGATTGTCAAGTGTTTTTTGAAATTTTATAAAAATTTTTGAAATTTTCTGCAAGAATGAGTTTGTTTTCCTCCTCAGAAAGCCCAAGATTCAGGAATCTTTCGAGTTCTTCCTTGTGATTCCACATCGGGAAATCACAACCGAAAAAGCACTTTTCAACACCGAATTTCTTTATACGGCGTACAGCGTCACTTCTGTCCATAAACGCAAGAGAACTGCTTATATCAACGCAGACGTTCCCGAAACCTGTCAGCAGTTCTTCAGCCTCGTCCCAACGGCAATACCCTCCGATATGAGCCGCCTGAATTTGCAGGCGTGGGAAATTCTCACATATACGGCGGATTTTAGCAGGAGCCGAGTAATTATAACGAGGGTCACCGCAATGAATCAGCAACGGAATTTCTTTGCTCTCCATAATTTCGTATATTCTGAACGCTTCAGGGGAATCAGCCTCAAACAGCTGAAAATCGGGGTGAAGTTTCACGCCGTGCAGACCAAGCGATTTTATTTGTTCAATATCAGCCTCGATATTTTCAGAAAGCGGGTGAGTAGTACCAAAGCCGAAAAAACACGGATATTTCCGGCATTCCTCCGCAATGAACCTGTTGATTGAGTCCGTCTGATGCGGAACAGTAGCCGTTGAGCAGACAAGATAACGTGAAACACCGATAACATTACCGCCTTCTATAAGTTTTTCTGAAACGCCTATGCTGTCCATGTGCAAATTGTAGAATTTTCCTGTATTTTCTGTTGCATTTTCGGCTATTTTTTCCGGGAAAATATGTGCGTGTGCATCAATTATTTCGTAATTCATAAAAAAATATAACCTTCTTTTTAATTAAAATATATTATACTAATTACAGTCTTGACTTGAAATCCTCATAGCCGAATTTCCTGAGAGTGACAATATCACCGTTGCATTTCCGCAAAAGAATATCAGGCAACGGCATACCGTTAAAAGTATTATTTTTAACCATAGAATAAATCGCCATATCACCAAAAACAAGTATATCGCCTATTTCAAGCGGTTCATCGAAAGAGTACTCCCCTATCGTATCGCCTGCAAGACAAGTTTGTGAGCCGAGCCTGTAAGTATACGCTTTTTCACCTGCATCGCCTGAACCTAAAAGCGGCGGACGATAGGGCATTTCAAGCACATCAGGCATATGACAGGCTGCTGACGTATCGAGAATCGCAATAGGCATATCATTTGAAATTATGTCAAGGACTTCAGTAGCAAGATACCCTGCATTGAGAGCTACAGCCTCACCCGGTTCGAGAAATACCTCAAGACCGTACTTTTCCTGCATTCGCTTTATGCATTTTTCAAGGCGTGGAATATCGTAGTCTGAGCGTGTAATATGATGACCTCCGCCGAAATTTATCCATTCCATTTTCGTAAGCACATCGCCGAATTTCTCCTCAACAGCGTCCAGAGTTTTTTCAAGGTCATCTGAATTTTGTTCGCAAAGAGTATGGAAATGTATTCCCGAAACTCCGTACAGATTATTTCTGTCAAAATTTTTATTTATAATGCCAAGACGTGATTTCGGGGAACACGGGTCATAAATTTCGTGTCCCTCCTGCGTTGAAAATTCAGGGTTAATCCGTAAGCCGATTTTTTTCCCTGCATTCAGAACTTTGTTACGGTATCTGTTGAGTTGATTAAAAGAATTAAAAATAATATGGTCACAATACGAGATAATCTCATAAATTTCACTTTCACGGTATGAGGCGGAAAAAATATGATTTCCTCCGCCCATTTCTTCCGCACCAAGTCTCGCCTCATATAATCCGCTGCACGCTGTCCCCGAAATATACTGCCTGATTAGCGGATAAACGTGCCAACAGGAAAAAGCCTTTTGTGCAAGAAGTATCTTTGCGCCGGTACGTTCTTCTACTCCGTGCAGTATCTCAAGATTCCGTATCAGCCCTGCCTCGTCCACTATATAGGCAGGTGTCTTGATTTTACCCATTTTCCGCAAGATTACAGCTTGATATGTGTGACGTTCGTAAGGTTGATAATTCTTTTGTATGTGCCTTCACTCAGCAATATCCAACCTTTGCCGACTTTCTCAAGGTCGCCCCTGATACTCTCGCCGTAACCGTAGCCATTGTCATTGACTTCCATTACGTTAAGGCAGACAGTGATTTTCTTACCAACATATTTGTTGAGTTCCACTTCCATACTCATATCATCATTAAAATTATACATAAAAAATCCTCCTTTAATCTGCATTTTTATTGAAATCAACTACAGATAATATTTATCAGTCAACAAGAACAGGGTTGAAATCTTCCTCCCACGGCAAGCCCCATTTATTAAGTGCGTCCATAAACGGGTCAGGGTCAAATTCCTCGATGTTGTAAACGCCTGCCTTATTCCACGTACCTGTCATAATCATCATTGCACCAATCATTGCAGGAACACCCGTTGTATACGAAACAGCCTGCGAACCGACTTCTTTATAGCATTCCTGATGGTCACATATATTGTAAAGATAATAATTTTTATCTTTACCGTCCTTTTTGCCACGGAAAATACAACCGATGTTTGTTTTGCCTACAGTACGTGCGCCAAGTGTTGCAGGGTCAGGGAGAACTGCTTTCAGGAATTGCAATGGCACAATTTCCCTGCCCTCGTACATAATCGGCTCAATCGAAGTCATACCGACATTTTCAAGGCATTTCAGGTGAGTAAGGTAACTCTGTCCGAATGTCATAAAAAATCTGATACGCTTTATCCCCTTTATATTGAGTGCAAGCGATTCAAGTTCCTCGTGGTGGAGAAGATACATATCTTTTTCACCGACTCCTTTGAAATTATATACACGCTTGATTTCCATAGGTTCAGTTTCAACCCATTTGCCGTTTTCGATGTAACTTCCCTTTGCGGAAACTTCACGTATATTTATTTCCGGATTGAAATTCGTTGCAAACGGATAACCGTGGTCACCGCCGTTACAGTCAAGAATATCAATGTAATTTATTTCATCAAACTGATGTTTCATTGCGTAAGCAGAAAATACTCCCGTAACACCGGGGTCAAATCCGCTCCCGAGAAGTGCTGTAATACCTGCCTTTTCAAATTTCTCACGGTAAGCCCATTGCCACTTGTATTCAAATTTCGCAGTATCAAGCGGTTCATAGTTAGCTGTATCAACATAGTGAGTTTTCGTTGCAAGGCAAGCGTCCATAATAGTCAAATCCTGATACGGCAATGCAAGATTAAGCACAACGTCAGGCTTATAACTGTTGATTAACTCAATTAACTCGTCAACATTATCAGCATTCACTTGTGCAGTTTCAATAACAGTCTTAGTTACAGGCTGAAGTTTCTCTTTAAGCGCATCACACTTCGATTTTGTACGGCTTGCAATCATAATTCCCTCGAAAACTTCGCTGTTCTGACAGCATTTGTGAATTGCAACCGATGCAACGCCTCCGCAGCCTATAATCATACATTTTCCCATTTTCATTTTCTCCTTTCAATCCCACCAGAAATACCATACTTTTGAATCTATAAGTGTGAGTTCCAAAGCATTTATAGAACCAACACCCTGCGCTACTATATCATAACAGAATGCATATTGTTCGTCCGCAAGTTTGCGTGAATTATCATTCTTTGCAGGCTTTTCAACATACATCTGCAATATATCATGGGTAATTATTGCGGGAATTGCCCTGTATTCGTCATACCAATATTTGCACACGGACATTATATCTTCATCATCAGGACAGTCATTCCAGCCTCCGAACGGAATCCACGCAAATACTTCCCACGGATTTGCAGATTTGATTTTTATCAGTATATATTTTTCATCTTCTCTTGAAATAAATGAATTTAATGAATTATATTTACATTTCATATGTTCAGGTATTTCATCATAAAGATAATACAGTTCTTCAGAACGTTTAGTTAAAAACTCCTTGCCTTTCGAAACATCGGCTTTCAGCATTTCATCACGATGATTTTTTGATTGTTCCATCAATTCAATTCTGCCGGTCAGAATATCACAAAGTCTATCTTCATATCCGAACAGAATCGGAATATATCCCGATTTCTTGCCGTTTTCAAGTTCATTCACATATATTTCCGTAAGTTGTTCAGATGTTATATTATCAGGAATATCACTGCATTCACAACCTGTAGCTTTGCGTATTTCTTCAATGAGAGCAGATTTATTGTTAAAATATAAAGCCATTTTCAACTCCTTTCAGGACATAGCAAGCAACATTTCTCTTATGATTTTACACGCAGCAGCCGTTGAGGCTCCGCTCTGGTCGTAATGCGGACTAAGTTCATTCACATCACAACCGACTATATTCAGTTCACTGCAAACAAGCGTCAATGCTTTTCGGAGTTCTCCGAAAGTAACACCTTCCGCTTCAGGCGTACCTGTTCCGCAGAATACTGACGGGTCAAGAACATCAAGGTCAAGTGTAAAGTAAACATTTTTACCTTTCAGCTTTTCAACAGTTTCAGCAAGCCCGTCAAAATTAAATTTGTGCATTTCGGTATGCTCTTTTGCAAAAACAAATTCCTCCCTGTCACCGCTCCTTATACCAAACTGGAATATATGACCGTCCCCGACAAGTTCATAACACCGCCTTATCACGCACGCATGGGATAGAGGTTGTCCGAGGTAGTCGTCACGCAAATCAGCATGAGCATCGAAATGGATAATATACAAGTCATCATATTTTTCCTTGACCGCCATTACCGAGCCTAATGTAACAAGATGTTCTCCGCCAATCATAAACGGAATTTTGCCGTCTTTCAGGATTATATCAGACCGCATTGCAATATCAGCTATTGCACGTCTTACACTTCCGAACGGCAAATCAAGGTCACCGCTGTCAAAATAGCTGTAATCCGTCATATCCTTATCCTGATACGGGCTGTACGTTTCAATCCCGAAACTCTCCGAACGTATAGCTGACGGCGCAAAACGTGTTCCCGGACGGAAACTTGTTGTGCTGTCGTAACCTGCTCCGAAAAGGACTATCCCTGAATCTTCATATTCCGCATCGCACGCAATAAACGTCTGTACATTTTTTTCAAGCATAAAATCCTCCTGTTATTCCACTTCACGGAGCATTTCCTCAACATAGTTAGGGAGTGCAAATGCTCCTGCGTGGAGTTTTGTATTGTAGTATTTTGTTTTCAAACCAAGCATATTCCATTTTACTGAATTGAAATCGTGTACAGGGTGGTATTTTTTAGAGGCAAATCCAAACAGCCAATGACCTGACGGGTAAGTCGGGATATGTGCCTGATATACCCTGCTTATCGGGAAACTTTCAACAATTTTCCTATGCGCCCTCTGCATTGCAAGCGCATCTTCATCGTAAAACGGGCTTTCGTGCTGATTTACCATTATACCGTCATCTCGCAGTGCCTTGTTACAGCTGCCGTAAAACTCTTTTGTAAAAAGACTTTCTCCGGGTCCGAACGGGTCTGTTGAATCAACTATAATAACATCGTACTTATTATCGCACCGGCGTATGAATTTAACACCGTCCTCACAAAAAATATGTACTCTTTCGTCGCCAAGACAACAGGCTGTAGAGGGCAGATATTTCCTGCTGACTTCGATAACAAGCTCATCAATTTCAACTAAATCAATGCTTTCAACATTCGAGTATCTTGTAAGTTCCCGTATTACACCGCCGTCACCTGCTCCGATTACAAGTATATTTTTCGGATTAGGGTGTACTGCCATCGGTACATGGGTAATCATTTCGTGATAAATAAACTCATCTTTTTCAGTAAGCATCATATAACCGTCAAGTGTGAGAAATCTGCCGAATTCTTTGGAGTCAAAAACATCAATCCGTTGAAATTCACTTTGTGCCGTATAAAGCTGACGGTCGACTTTGATTGAAAATTTTACATTTGGTGTATGACGTTCAGTAAACCATAATTCCATAAAAATTCCCCTTTTTATATAAGAACATTCAGCCGTTCAATATTTATATCTTCAGTGCCGGTCATCTGACAGCCTTTTTCCTTTGCGTATCTGATATATTTAACGATATCTTCTGTAATGAGTTCTCCCGGAGCAAGAATAGGTATTCCCGGAGGATAGCACATTACAAATTCAGTACATACCCTGCCTACCGATTCCTCAAGAGGAAGCGAAATTTTATCCGCATAGAAAGCTCTGCGGGGAGGTTCCGCAACAATCGGCGATATATATTCCTGCGAAAGCATATTTGTACCCGTTTTCCCGAAACGCCGTTTTATTTCAGCCATTGCACTTATAAGACGCTCAATATCACGTTTCCTGTCGCCTACCGAAAGATAAGCAAGTATATTACCTAAATCACCAAATTCAATCTGAATATCGTACTCATCACGGAGCAAGTCATATACTTCAATACCCGCAAGTCCTATAGGTAATGTGTATATAACAAGTTTCGATAAATCAAAATCATATACGCTGTCGCCGTTTATCAATTCTTTTGAGTACGCATAATATCCGCCGATTGAATTTATTTCCGAACGGGCATATTCTGCCATTTCAACAGTCTGCGCAAATATTTCCCGTCCGCTTAAAGCAAGCCTTTTCCTTGAAATATCAAGGCTTGACAAAAGCAGATAAGATGCACTTGTTGTTTGTGTGAGATTTACAACTTGCCTCATATAATCAGCGTTAATATTTTTACCCATAAGCAGAAATGAACTTTGTGTAAGACTTCCGCCTGATTTATGCATACTGACTGACGAAATATCCGCACCTGCCTCCATAGCAGATACAGGGAAATTTTCACCGAAATAAAAATGCGTACCGTGTGCCTCGTCAACAATAACAAGCATTCCGTGTGCATGGGCAAGTTCAACAATTTTTTTCAAGTCCGAACAAATACCGTAATATGTGGGATTATTCACCATAATTGCCTTCGCCTGCGGATTTTCTCTTATAGCCTTTTCGACTTGCTCAACAGACATTCCAAGCGAAATACCAAGCTGATTATTGACATCAGGGTCAACGTATACGGGGACTGCTCCAGTAAGAATAAGGGCATTTATAGCACTTCTATGGACGTTACGGGGCATAATTATCTTGTCATTGCTTTTGCAGGCGTACATAATCATACTTTGCACTGCTGAAGTAGTACCGCCTACCATGAAAAATGCATTTTCAGCCTTGAACGCCTCCGCCGCAAGCATTTCCGCATCTTTTATTACTGAAACAGGGTGACATAAATTGTCAAGCGGTTTCATTGAATTTACATCAACATTCATACAGTCCTCACCAAGAAATTCAGTGAGTTCCATATTTCCACGTCCACGCTTATGACCCGGAACATCAAACGGAACAATCCTCATTCGCCTGAATTTCCTGAGAGCCTCGTATATCGGTGCATTAACTTGTGAAAGAGCCATTATTGTACACATTCCTTCCGCTGAAAATTTCAATCATTTCACGTCTGAGGGCATTTGTTATATCAAGTCTGCTTTGTGGTGAAAGTTCACGGACATCTGTATTGAAAAGATAATTCTGTAATTCTATTTCCTTGATGAGCATTTTTGTATGGAACATATTCGCCTGATAGACATTTATATCAACAGCATCATATTTTTCAAGAACAGCATCGTCAATATAATCCTGTATCGACGTAATATCGTGGTCTATGAATAGTTTTTCACCGCTGAGATTTCTCGTAAAACCACGCACTCTGTAGTCCATAGTAATAATATCTGAATCAAAACTGCCTATAAGATAGTCAAGAGCTGTAAGAGGTGTGATTTTCCCGCAAGTAGCAACGTCAATATCAACTCTGAAAGTAGCTATATTTGTATCAGGGTGATATTCGGGGTAAGTATGTACGGTAACATGACTTTTATCAAGATGTGCGACAGTTTCCTTGCCTACGGGAATCATTGTATCATCAGCAATAAGAAATGTAGCAGATGCACCTTGAGGGTCATAATCCTGCCTCGAAATACTGAGGACTTTTGCACCAATCATTTCAGTAAGATGTGTCATAATATCAGTGATGCGTTCGGAATTATACACCTCGTCAACGTATGCGATATAGTCAGTTTGTGCCTTAGGCGTTCTTGCGTAGCAGACATCATATATATTAAAGCTGAGTGATTTAGTTAAATTATTGAAACCGTAAAGTTTAAGTTTATTTTCCATATCCACACCCCGATTGAAGTAATGTATCATCTTTTGCCGGAAAATCCGAAAACAGACCTGAAAAAATGTACAATTCTGAATATTTTAATAAAAACAGATGCAATTTCATAAGCCTGCAATTGATTAAAAAAATTTTACTTATTTAAAAATATACTACTTTTCATATTATAACATATATATATGAAATTTGCAACAGTTTTTTAAAATAATTTTATTTTTTCATATCCAGAAATTCTTTTAGATAAGGCTTTCTTGCAAGTAAATCTTCAAAAACGCCTGATTTTTTAATTTTTTTTCTTAAGTTCACTTATGATTCTTTGCAGAAATCTTATACCGGTTTCTTTCGGGTAATTTTCAAGAATACGCTGTAAATTATATAATGCTTCAATTATTTTTTTATTTTCCATAATTTTTTCCTTTCGTTCAAATCAACAGATAAAATTTACTATTGTTTAATAAAACAAGTTATTTTTACAAATTTCTGTTAATTTCTCTTTACTTTTAAACTTCCTTATGATACAATATATATAAAATATTATATCTTCAAACTTTAAATAATATTATAGTACATTATTTAGAACTTGTCAAGCAAAAAGTACATTTTGTAGAACTTTAGCGATTATATTTAATTTTATCAGGAGGTTTTTATGTTTTTTGAACAATTAAAAAAAGCTTGTAATATGAGAAATACTTCTGTAACAGCAGTAACATTGCAGCTTAACATAAGCAAAAGCAATGTTACCAACTGGAAAAATGGCACTATTCCGAATGGAGATGTAATAATCCGTCTATCAGAACTTCTTGATGTTACAACTGATTTTCTTCTTAAAGGAACAGATGAACAGAGTGTTTTCAATAATATGATAAACAACAGCAGCAATGTAGAAGTAAACAGCATAAAAAATGAAAATACATATAACAATGTTGAAAAAAATGAACTTTCTGAAATAACTCAGGAATTAATAAATATATTTGAAAATCTTCCATACAAGGAACGTATAAAACTTATGGGAATTATCTACGAATTTGAAGAAAAGTACAAAAATAAAAAACTGTAAGCATTATAACTTACAGCATTTTTTCACTATTAAGGCAATACCACATAGAACTGAAAATGCAGATACATAAACAAATTTTTCGTCAAATTGTATAAAAACAGTACATCTCAGCTGACATTTAGCAAGGAATTTTAGTGTAAAATAACGAAAAATACAAGTGGGAATGCTGTCAAGCGGACTTTGTGCGGTGTTGCCTTAAACCATATTTATGCAAAATAAAAGCGTAACTTTGTTATTTTATAAAAATAATATAATTGTTTTCAAATCGATTGACTATAAACAGAAATTTATATTATTTTTGGATAATTTATTGCAATTTAACAAAAAATATGATATGACCAGAGACAGCTTATCTCAATAAGTTAATTCGCATATTTAAATTATACAAAACACTTGAAATAAAGTAGAAAAGTTGGTAGATAAAAAACGCTTTTCAACAATATATTTATCTACCAAAAATGCTGATACTTCCCTTAATTACAGCATTTATTGAAACAGAAAAAATAAGTTTTCATATAATATCATTGACATTTTCAGTATAATATGATATAATATATAAAATTCAAGTATTTTTGGGAGGTTAGAATGTCGGGAATATTTTCAAGAGTAGAACTTATGTTTGGGAAAAATGCAATAAAAAAATTATCAGAATCAAGAGTAGCTATATTCGGTATAGGAGGAGTCGGCGGATTCGTTACTGAAGCCCTTGTGCGGTCAGGGATAGGTGCTGTTGACCTGATTGACAACGACAAAGTAAATGAAACTAACATAAATCGCCAGATTATAGCACTTCATAGCACTATAGGGCAGTACAAAACAGATGTTATGAAATTACGTATAGCTGATATAAATCCCGATTGCAAAGTTACAGTACACAAGCTGTTTTTTATGCCTGATACGGCAAATCAGATTGATTTCACGCAATATGATTATGTTGTTGATGCAATAGACACTATTACAGGTAAAATCGAGATTATTATGCGGGCGAAAAAAAATAATATCCCTGTAATCAGTTCAATGGGTGCAGCAAATAAACTCGACCCGACTAAATTTGAAGTTGCCGATATATATAGCACGTCAGTCTGTCCGCTTGCGAAAGTAATGCGCCATGAACTGAAAAACAGAGGAATTGATTCACTGAAAGTCGTGTATTCCACGGAAAAGGCAATCACACCACATACTCAGACTACAGGGAAATGCCTTGCATCAACTGCTTTTGTGCCATCTGTTGCAGGACTTATTATTGCGGGTGAAGTTGTAAAAGATTTAATAAAATCCGAAAATCAATCTTCAGAATAGCATAAAAAATTAACTAACAAAATTGATTTATAAAACACTTGCATTTTGTTGTATTTTGTAATATAATTATATAGATAAAATCTTTCTATGAGGAGAATTTTTCTATGGTATACAACAATATTTTGGATGCAATGGGTCATACGCCTATGATTCGGCTTAATAAGCTCGTAAAGCCCGGCAGTGCGGAAATTCTTGTTAAATTCGAGGGACTTAATGTCGGCGGTTCAATTAAAACAAGAACCGCTTTCAATATGATTCGTCACGCTGAAACTGAAGGAAAAATCAACAAAAATACTGTAATCGTTGAGCCTACAAGCGGAAATCAGGGTATAGGGCTTGCTCTCGTCGGGGCAGTAAGAGGTTACAGAACTATAATTATTATGCCCGATTCCGTAAGCGAAGAACGCAGAAAACTCGTCCGCCATTACGGTGCGGAAGTTATACTTATCCACGATGACGGCGATATAGGCAGATGTATTCAGGAATGCCTTGATACAGCATTGAAAATGGCTGAAGAAGATGAAAATGTATTTGTACCGCAACAGTTTGCTAACGTCAATAACATATACGCTCATAAATACCATACGGCTCTTGAAATACTTGAGCAGACAGCAGGCAGAATAGACGGTTTCTGTTCGGGAATAGGTACGGGCGGAACAATTACAGGAATAGGCGAAACATTGAAATCCCAGTATCCCGATATGATTATTTGGGCTGTTGAACCTGAAAATGCGGCTATTTTAGCAGGCGGAAACATAGGTACACATTTGCAGATGGGTATAGGCGACGGCATAATCCCCGATATTCTCAATCAGAATATATACGATGATATTTATATAGTCACCGATGAGGAGGCAATACAGACTGCTCGTGATTTAGCACGCAAAGAAGGCATAATGTGCGGTATTTCAAGCGGTACAAACGTTGCGGCAGCACTTAAACTTGCCGAAAAATTAGGCGAGGGAAAAACTGTTGTCACTATATTGCCCGATACCGCCGAAAGATATTTTTCAACACCGCTTTTTGATGAATAACAAAATAACACCATAGTATTCAGTTACTATGGTATTATTATTTGCGTTCAGTTTAGAGAAACAAATTTTCTGTTATATTTTTCAGCATATTCTTGTGCGGTTGAGTTCTTATATCCGCATATTACGCCATTATAAACAAATTTATCATTATCATAACCATGTAAATTTGAGATTGTTTCATCTGAATCAAAAATTTCGCAATTCGGATTCAGAATTGTTATCGATTTCAGACTTTCACAACTTTCAAATGCATATTCGTCGATAATTGTAACGCTGTCAGGGATTACTATAGAGGTCAGCTTTTTACAGCACTCAAACGCACTATCGCCTATACTTGTAACGCTTTTCGGAATTGTTACAGTTTCCAGACTTGTACAAGAATCAAACGCACTATCGCCGATACTCGTAACGCCGTCAGGGATTGTCACTGATTCAAGACTTTCGCAATCATAAAACGCATTATCGCCGATACTTGTAACACTATTTGGAATTATTATTGATTTCAGGCTTGTACATTCATGAAATGCGGATTTTCCGATATTCGTAACGCTGTCAGGAACTACTATTGATGTCAGGTTTTTACAGCCCTGAAACGCACTATCGCCGATATTTGTAACGCTGTCAGGAATTGTTACGGATTTCAGGCTTTCGCAGTCACAAAACGCCAAATCACCGATACTCGTAATGCCGTCAGTAATTACTATTGATTCCACATTTTTACAAGAAACAA
>CANQJV010000029.1 GCA_947624295.1 uncultured Ruminococcus sp.
ATCGCCTTCTATGCCCATTTCATCAAGGACTTCGCAAATAAGCCTGTGGACGATACCGTGAGTACAGCCGGGGCAGTAATGCATCGGCACATCAAGCAGGGACTTTGGTCTTTCAAAAACAACAGCCATTATAAAGCACCTCCGATTTTCTTAATCTGTTCAAGCACTTCGGCAGGAGTGGGGATAACACCGCCTGTACGGCCGTAGAACTCAACAGGTTTTGAGCAGTTGATAGCGAGCCTTATATCGTCAATCATCTGACCCATAGACATTTCAACGCTAAGGAGTTTTTTTGCGTTAGCGGATGCCGTGTTAATTTCCTTAACAGGGAACGGGAAGAGAGTTTTCGGGCGGAAAAGACCTGCTTTTATACCGATTTCTCTTGCGGAATTTACAGCTGACTTTACAACTCTTGCGGTTGCACCGAAAGCGCAGAGGAGTATATCGCAGTCTTCGGTGAGATAGAGTTCAGCATCAGTTTCGTTAGCCTTGATAGTTTCGTACCTCTTGAAACGTTCCGTAACTGAATTTTCGAGTTCATCGGGCTTGAGGTAGAGTGAATTTATAATATGATGCTGACGTTTTCCGCCGTGACCGTTAGCAGCCCAATTGCTTTTATCGTGAGCATTCGGGTTTATTTCGGGGAAAGATACAGGTTCCATCATCTGACCGAGCAAACCGTCAGCAAGAATCATTGCGGGGACTCTGTACTCATCAGCCTTGTCGAAAGCTTTTACAACCATATCAACCATTTCCTGAACAGATGCAGGAGCGAATACGAGAATATGGAAATCTCCGTGACCGAGAGCCCTTGTAGCCTGCCAGTAATCAGCTTGTGAGGGTTGTATACCGCCAAGTCCCGGACCACCTCTTTGCACGTTGATTATAACAGCAGGTACGTCTGAACCGGCAAGATAAGATACACCTTCACTTTTCAGCGAAAGTCCGGGGGAAGATGAAGAAGTCATAGCACGTACACCGGTAGATGCCGCACCGAGTACCATATTTATAGCGGCGATTTCAGATTCCGCCTGTAAAAATACACCGCCAGCCTTGTGCATACGTTTAGCCATATATGCGGCGAGTTCAGTTTGCGGTGTGATAGGATAGCCGAAGAAACACTTACAGCCTGCACGGATAGCGGCTTCAGCAAGTGCCTCATTGCCTTTCATAAGATTTCTTTCCAAAATTTTACAGCTCCTTTCGGGTTATTTTTCAATAATTATCGCACAATCGGGACACATAGTAGCGCACATAGCACAGCTTATGCAGGAATTTTCATCAGTGCATACGGCGTAGAAATATCCTTTCTTGTTACGTTTTGTTTTCTGTAATTCAACTATTTTTTTAGGGCAGGCGGTAGTACAAAGACCGCAGCCTTTACAGCGTTCAGTTATAACAGTCATCTTAGCCATTTTCAACACCACCTTTCCGGTAAGTTACACTGCACAAAAAGCAAGATAATTTTTTGTGCAGTTTGTTATAAATCCCATAGAGCCTTGACAAAGACGTTCACGGGAAAAATATCAGGCATATCAATAAGTTCGCATATTTCCTGCGGACAAGTTGTGAAAGCAAGCGGAAGCCCTATTATTTTAGGAAAACAACGCACAAAGCCTATTTTACAGCATATCCTAATTAAATTTTTCGTCATTTTGCACGAAAACTATTTGTTTAGGTCAATTAAGATATACTATTTTTATACAATTTTGCGAAAAATATGATTGTGCATTTTTATTGCAAGTTTTGTGCGGTATTGCCTTAGAAACTTTCCTTGCAAATTCAGCTGATTTTGTAATAATTTCCGCTGTTGTTTCGGAAATGAGATTGCATTGTTGACAATTTACAAAAAGCAAGATGATTTTTTGTGCAATTTGTTATAAATCCCATAGAGCCTTAACAAAGACATTCACGGGAAAAATATCAGGCATATCAATAAGTTCGCATATTTCCTGCGGACAAGTTGTGAAAGCAAGCGGAAGACCTGTTATCTGAGAAACTTTCCTTGCAAATTCAGCTGATTTTGTAATAATTTCCGCTGTTGTTTCGGGACCGAGATTTGTATTATTGACAATAGCCGTATGTTTCATACGGGAGGCGTTTTCTATTTCGTACATAAGACTGACGGCATCGGAGGCGTTTTCAGTGAGATAACGTCTTTGATTGATTACATAGAGCATATCGAGTTCACTGCTGTAAAGTGATAAAGCGTCCGCAAAACGACCGAGAGCGAAAGCTCCTGCATCATCACCGCCTACATCGATTATAAGGCAATCCTCATTCATAGCGAGTTGTTCTATATCGAACTGTATAGACGGCACATCAAGATTACTGTTAGCGAAATCGGGTGCAATAAGTTTCACGCCGATATTTTCGAAATAGTCCTTGAAATCAGCTGTTCTGAAATATGGGTTTACTAAATCGAGGTCAACGACAGCGACATTTTTGCCTTTATTATTTGCGTCAACAGCGAGATTCACGGAGAGATTAGTTTTCCCGCTGCCGTAGTGACCTGTAACGACGGTAATTTTTTTCATAACACATAACCTCTTGAAAAGAAGTGACGGCACAAAACCGCCTTATTCTTATTATAACACTTACAGCATACAAATGCAAGTTTTTATTAGACCATACTAACAAAAATAAAAACAAATACCCTGACTGAATCAGGGGATTTTTGTTATCTTCTGGGGATGTCAGGTTTGCTGTTATTTTCGGCGCAATCGGACAAATAGAGGCTTATCAGGGTTTGGAACGGTATACCTTTTTTTGCCGACATTCTTTTGAAAAATTCAATAGTTTTGCTGTCGAGCGTTATTGTGACCTGTTGCTTTTGCGGAATATAGGGGAATTTGCGTTTCGGGAGCGGTTTTTTGCGTGGCGGTAAAGGTCTGCTGATATACATACGGATTCACCTCACTTTTCATATGAAAATTTTTCTGTAATTGAATTATACACATAAAATGCCGATTTGTCAAGTATTTTATTTTTATTTTCTAAAAGAAAAAACCCCTGAACTAAATCAGGGATTTTTTAGCGGTTGCAATTAAATCAGTCCTCATCAACAGAAGCGTTTTTCTCAACGTAAGCGACGATATCGCCTACAGTTTTGATGTTTTCGACAGCCTCATCAGGGATTGAGAGGTCGTACTCATCTTCGATTGTCTGAATAAGGTCAACGATGTCAAGTGAATCTGCACCGAGGTCGTCCTGAATGTTAGCTTCGGGAGTAACGACATCCTCCTCGATACCCAGCTGTTCGATAACAATTTCTTTGATTTTGTCAAAAACCATAATAATTTCCTCCATAAATTTATTTATAATATACAAACCGGTTGTCATTCTATGAACTCACCGATTTTCCTAAACTTAGTATAGCGTTCTTTTAGTAATTCGTCAAGACCTTTTTGACATTTTTCTGAAATTTTAAGTGACAAATATTCTTTAATATTTTCAGAAATTTTGTCTAAATCGTTATGTGCCCCACCGAGAGGTTCTTCAATGATAGTTTCAGCGACCCCAAGACGCACCATATCTTCGGCAGTAACCTGCATAATATTGCAAGCCTCCTGTTCACGGCTTGAGTCTTTCCAGAGGATACTTGCGAAACCACGGGGTGACACAACTGAATATTGTGCATTTTCGAGCATAGCGAGTTCATCGCAGACACCGAGAGCCAAAGCACCGCCGCTGCCGCCCTCACCGAGGACGATTGAAATAATAGGGGTACGGAGGGTCATAAATTCAGCGATATTTTTAGCGATAGCCTCACCCTGACCACGTTCTTCAGCGGGCATACCTGCGTATGCACCGGGAGTATCGATAAAGCAGATAACAGGTCTATGGAATTTTTCAGCTTGTTTAGCGAGCCGGAGAGCTTTCCTGTAACCTTCAGGCAGAGGCATAGCGAAATTGCAGTCTTTATTTTCGTTTATATTTCTGCCTTTTACCTGAGCGATGACGGTAACGGGGGTATCGTTCAGACGAGCGATACCGCCTATAATAGCGTGGTCATCACCGAAATATCTGTCGCCGTGCATTTCGTAGAAATCCGTAAAAATCAGCGGAATATAGTCTTTTATAGTAGGTCTGCCTTTAGTGTGGACAATGGCGAGGCGTTCCCAAGCAGTTTTATTGTTATCCAAAGTTCACATCTCCTTTCCGTAGCCGTGCATAGATAGCAGGTTAGCGAGAGTACTTCTTAATTTTTTGCGTTCCACAATCATATCAACGAAGCCCTTATCCTGCATAAATTCAGCGAGTTGGAAATCTTCGGGGAGGCGTTGTTTCATAGTACTTTCGATGACACGTCTGCCTGCGAAACCGATGAGGATTTTAGGTTCAGCGATGATAATATCGCCGAGTGACGCAAAACTTGCTGTAACACCGCCTGTTGTAGGGTCAGTGAGTACTGTAATATAGAGACCGCCCGAATCGCTATGAAGTTTTACTGCGCCGGAAGTCTTAGCCATTTGCATGAGGGAAACTATACCTTCCTGCATTCTTGCGCCTCCCGAGGCGGTGAACATGATTACGGGGAGATTGTGTTCAGTAGCGTATTCGAAAGCCCTTGTAATTTTTTCGCCGACTACAGAGCCCATTGAAGCCATCATATAGCGTGAATCCATAACACCTAAGACCGTTTTAATGCCACGTATATTTGCAGTGCCTGTTATGACGGCATCTTTAAGACCTGTTGAGTCACGGAGTTCCTGTTGTTTGCGAGGGTAATCGGGGAAATCTATAGGGTCACAGCTAATCATATCCGCATCAAATTCAATGAAACTATCCTTATCAGCGGTCATAGCGATACGGTCTGGGGCTGAAAGTCTGCCGTGGTAATTGCAGTTAGGGCAGACACGGTGTAATTCCTCATAGCGTTCGAGAGGGACAGTACTTTGACAGCGAGGGCATTTGAAAGACGGTACAGTTTCGTCCTGATTTCCGTTGAAACGGAGTTTTACAACATTAAAAAAATCGTCAAACATAATTACACCGCCTTATTTCTTATTCTTACGATTCTGCATATATCGGGTGAGGAAACCGTTATCATAGTTTCCGCTGATAAATTCAGGTTGTTTAATAATTTCGAGTTGGAAATCGATATTAGTATCGACACCGCTGACGATAAATTCTGACAGAGCCCAGCGCATTTTTCTGATAGCCTCTTCACGGTCTGAGCCGTGAGCAATCAATTTGCTTATCATGGAGTCGTAGTAAGGGGTAATTGTGTAGCCCTGATATACTGCGCCATCGATTCTTATACCGGGACCTCCGGGGACGTAGAGAGCGTTTATAGTACCGGGAGAGGGGCGGAAATTCTGTTCAGGATTTTCGGCATTTATACGGCATTCGATAGCATGACCACGTAATACTACATCCTGTTGTTTTATATTGAGTTCCATACCCGCAGCGATTTCGATTTGCGCCTTTACGAGGTCAAAGCCTGTAACTTCTTCAGTGATAGGGTGTTCAACCTGTATTCTTGTATTCATTTCCATGAAATAGAAGTCTTTATTTTCGTCAACGAGAAATTCAATAGTACCTGCGTTATAGTAACCGCATTGTTTAGCGGCGGTCACGGCAGCCTCACCCATTTTTTTGCGTAATTCGGGAGTTACGATAGGGCTGGGGCATTCCTCGAGTATTTTCTGATTACGTCTTTGCATTGAGCAGTCACGTTCGCCCAGATAGACGGTATTACCGTATTTATCGGCGATAATCTGTATTTCGACGTGGTGAGGGTTTACGAGGAATTTTTCGATATAGACCGTATCATCGCCGAAGAAATTTTTTGCCTCTTGCTGAGCGGTAATAATCTGATTTTCGAGTTCATCAGGGGAATCAATCCGCCTGATACCACGTCCTCCACCGCCTGCTGATGCTTTAACGAGGACGGGATAACCGCAATTTTGTGCGATAATTTTAGCCTCATCGATATTTCTGACAGCACCGTCAGAGCCGGGGATAACAGGCACGCCTGCATTTTTCATAGTTTCCTTTGCGGAGGCCTTATCGCCGAGCATTTCGATAGATTTGTAAGACGGTCCTATGAAAACGAGACCCGATTTTTCGCAAAGGCGAGCGAAATCCGCATTTTCGGATAAAAAGCCGAAACCGGGGTGAACAGCCTCCGCCCCTGTATTCAGAGCAGCCTGAATAATAGCGTTCATATTGAGGTAGCTGTCTTTAGTAGCGGGCGGACCGATGCAAACAGCCTCATCAGCGATTTGAGCGTGAAGCGACGATTTATCTGCGGTTGAGTACACGGCAACACAACGTACACCGAGTTCACGGCAAGCCCTTATAATGCGGACAGCGATTTCACCTCTGTTAGCGATCAATATTTTTCTGAACATTTGTTCACCTCATTACTTATCAGCGACAACGCAAGTTATTTCGCAGGAGACGGCTTTTTCGCCGTCAACAGAAGCGAGAGCCTTGCAAGTTGCGACGGGACCTCTTTGCCTGATTATTTCCACTTCGAGGTCAAGAACGTCATCGGGGACGACTTGTCTGCGGAACTTAGCCTTATCGATACCGCCGAAAAGCCCGATTTTGCCCTTATATTCAGGTTTGGAGAGCATACATACTGCGCCTGCCTGAGCGAGCATTTCAATCATAAGCACGCCGGGAGTTACGGGGTAATCGGGGAAATGCCCCTTAAACCAGAAAGAGTCCTTACTGATATATTTTCTTGCTTTTATTTTCACGCCGACTTCCATTTCGAGGACCTCATCGATGAGGAGAAACGGGTCACGGTGCGGAATAATTTCCATAATCTGTTCTTTATTCATTAAAACTTCTGACATTTTTGTCCTCCAAATATAATTTTTTTAGCTGATTTGCACAAAACAGAGCGATAATTGGCATCACTTTTTACCTTGTCGCCGACTTTCGCAAAAAGCGGTTTATTGGGGAAATGCGCTTTATAGAGCATAGCAAATTCATTAAAATTTTTGATATTTTTTAGCTGATTTGCACAAAACAGAGCGATAATTAACATCATTTTTTTAACTTGTTGCTGACTTTCAGAAAAAGCGTTTTATCGGGGAAATGCGCTTTATAGAGCGTGGCAAATTCGTTAAAATTTTTGATATTTTTTGCTGATTTACACAAAACGGAGAAATAATTGACATCATTTTTCAACTTGTCGCCGACTTTTGCAAAAGGCGGTTTATCGGGGAAATGCGCTTTATAGAGCGTGCCAAATTGTTAAAACTTATGACGTCTTTAGCTTGCTTAACATATATTTTTGTCACTTTGCACAAAACAGAGTAATAATTGGCAATCATTTTTTCACCTTGTTGCGACTTTCAGAAAAAGCGGTTTATCGGGAAAACGAGTTTTTATAGAACGTGCCGAATTCGTTAAAACTTATGACTTTTTTTAGCTTGCCTAACATATAATTTTTGTCACTTTGCATAAAATATAGTGATAAAAGTGAACTTATTTTATAATCATAATAGGCTGTTCAAATTCAACGGGCTGACCGTCACTGACGAGTATTTTAGTAACAACGCCGTCAAAATCCGACTGCACCTCATTCATAAGTTTCATAGACTCGATAATCATAATAACATCGCCTTTTTTCACCTTGTCGCCGACTTTCACAAAAGGCGGTTTATCCGGAGAGGGAGCCTGATAGAACGTACCGACTATAGGCGATTTCACGACATTGCCCTCTGTTTCACGTGGAACATTTTCCTCAGTAGTTTGTGCAGGCGCAGTCTGTACGGGTGAACCTGTCTGTATAGGCATTACAGGCGGTACAGGCTGATATTTTTTGCCTTTTATTGAGATACCGCAATCGCCTGAATTTATTGTAATCTCCGAAAGTTCGTTTTTTGCAACGATTTCGGCGAGTTTTTCAATTGTTTCTGTTTCAATGGAATTGAAAATCTTATTTTCCATTTTATTCCTCCTTATTCCGTGACTTTCTTAAAGCAAAGTGTTGCATTATGACCGCCGAATCCCAGTGAATTGGACAGTACAGCATTTACTTCCTGTTCTATATTGCCGTTTACGCAATAATCAAGGTCACATTCCTCATCGGGTACTTTGTAGCCTACAGTCGCATGAATGATGTTTTCTTCAATCGATTTCGCACATACAATTGCCTCAATTGCACCTGCTGCCCCGAGAAGATGACCTGTCATTGATTTTGTTGAACTTATTTTCACATTCTTCGCATCATCGCCAAATGCAAGCTTTATTGCTGCTGTTTCGTATTTGTCGTTGAGTCCCGTTGATGTGCCGTGCGCATTGATATAGTCGATTTCAGACGGTTTCAAGCCTGCCTCCTGCATCGCAAGTATCATTCCCATACCTGCCGCTTCACCTGTAGGCATAGGCGATGTCATATGATACCCGTCACAAGTTGCCCCATATCCCGCAACTTCCGCATATATCTTTGCTCCTCTTGCTTTTGCGTGTTCGTATTCCTCAAGTACAAGTATACCACTGCCCTCGCCAAGTACAAAACCATTGCGCTCTTTGTCAAACGGTATAGATGCCCTTTCAAGATTTTCACTTTTCGTCAACGCTTTCATATTCGCAAAGCCTGCAAATGTAAACTCAACATTCGTGCTTTCAGTTCCTCCGGCAAGACATACGTCTAAATAGCCGTCTTTTATTTTACGGAAAGCCTCCCCGATAGAATGTGTAGCAGTCGCACAAGCTGTAGAAACATCGTAATTCGCACCCATAAAATGCGTTTTCATCGAAATAGTCCCCGCTGCCATATTGCTTATCATCATCGGTATGTAAAACGGCGATACTCGTCCCGGTCCTTTTTCAAGATATTTCGAATATTCGGATAATGTCAGGTCTATACCGCCTATCCCTGAACCTACAATTACGCCCTTTCGGAAACGGTCTATATCTGAAAAATCTGTGCCTGCATCTTCCATAGCCTCATGCGCCGAAATTACAGCATATTTCGTAAACATATCCATACGCTTTGCCTCTTTTTTGTCAAAACAACCCTCTACGCCATAATACGCAGTTTCGTCAAAATCACGCACTATTCCCGCTATCTTTACACCAGTTCTCGATGTGTCAAATTTGTCAATAAATGAAAATCCGATTTTGTTCGCCTTTATCCCTGACCAGAATTTGTCAACCCCAGTTCCTAAAGGAGTAACCGCTCCCATACCGGTAATAACAACTCGTCTGCCCATAAATTTATATTTCCTTTCTCGCATTTTTTAACTTTTAACAAAATATTTTAGCTGTACTGCACAAAAATCACTCAAAATATACCTCAATTTATATACAGTCCGCCAAAATTACAGCATTATTTTGGATTTCCCAAACTATCCGCAAAATTTTATTGCACTGCACAAAAATAAACTCAAAATATACCTCAATTTCTGTACAATCCGACAGTGACGCTTACATTGAAAGTCCTCCCGAAATTTCAATTACCTGCCCCGTAATATACGACGAATCGTCCGAAACAAGAAACGATACTACTCCAGCTATCTCCTCCGGCTCTCCGTACCTCCTTAACGCTACTTGCTCAAGCATCTTGCTCTTGAGTTCCTCCGAAAGTACGTCCGTCATCGGCGTGTGTATGAACCCCGGCGCAACCGCATTACAAGTTATATTGCGTGAACCGTATTCCTTCGCAACCGTCTTAGTCATTCCGATAATTGCAGCTTTCGAAGCAGAATAGTTCACCTGTCCCGGATTCCCGTAAAGCCCCGCTACCGACGAAACATTCACAATTCTGCCGTGCCTCTGCTTCATCATCACTGAACATACGTGTTTCATCATATTATACACGCTTTTCTGATTCACCGCAATTACTGCGTCATAATCTCCCTCTTTCATTCGGGCAAGCAATCCGTCTTTCGTGATTCCTGCATTGTTTACAAGCGCATCAATACTCCCAAAATCAGCTTTGACTTGCTTTACCATCGTTTCACATTGCCCATAGTCAGAAACGTCCGCTGAATAACATTCCGCTTTCACTCCGTACGCTCTGCACTCCTCCGCAACCGCTATAGCTTTTTCTCTGTCGCTGTCGCTCGGATAATGGTTTATCACAACGTCAAATCCGTCCTTTGCAAGCCTTTTCGCTATGCACGCTCCTATTCCCTGCGATGCTCCTGTTATTATTGCTGTAGCCATTTTTCTTATACCTCCCAAAAAAAAAAAATTTTCCGCTTACTTGCTGAGCAGTTTCTCTGCCTGCTCCATAAGCTCTCTCACTATGGTCTCACATGGCTTTATATCGCTTATCATGCCCGCAATCGCTCCGCAAAGAAATGAACCTTCGTCAAGATTGCCGTCCTGAACAGCTTTACGGAGTGAACCTAATGTCAATTCTTCAAATTCGTCAGGCGTAAGTGAACCGTCTTTCTCTCCGCTCGCAAGTTTCTTCGAAAATTTCGTCTTGATGTTCCTGCACGGATGCCCCGTGTATCTGCCTGTTACAACACTGTCCGTGTCTTTCGCCTTGAGTATAAGCTCCTTGAATGTCGGGTGTATCTGACATTCCTCCGACGCAAGAAAACGTGTGCCGATTTGTACGCCCTCCGCTCCTAACATGAACGATGCCGCTATTCCTCTGCCGTCTGCTATTCCTCCTGCCGCAATTACAGGGATTTCAAGCGCATCTGCTACTTGCGGTACAAGACACATTGTCGTGTTCTCCCCAATATGTCCCCCCGATTCCGTGCCCTCGGCTACTACAGCATCTGCTCCCGCACGCTCCATTCTCTTCGCAAGCGCAACTGACGGAATTACTGGGATTACTTTGATTCCTGCCTCTTTCCACGCAGGTATGTATTTGGCAGGATTTCCTGCGCCCGTCGTAACTACCGCTACTTTCTCGTCAATACAAAGCTGCGCTAAATCATCAGCATTGGGACTCATCATCATTATGTTTACTCCGAACGGCTTGCTCGTCTCCTCTTTGCATTTGCGTATCTGGTCTCGGAGATAGTCTATAGGCGCAGAACCTCCGGCTATAAGCCCTACTCCGCCTGCATTCGATACCGCCGACGCAAGCGTATGCTCCGCAACCCATGCCATTCCTCCCTGAATAATCGGGTACTCACACCCTAAAAGTTCTGTTATTCTTGTTTTCATTGTAATTTCTTCCTTTCCTGACAGTTTATTGTAATTCTCAGTATTTTGCACAAAAAATTTTTCGGATTTTCAACTGATATGCGCTTTTTGATTTTATCGGCGTAAATCAGGGAAAATCAAAGTTTTTCAAAGTACCCTTAATTTGATGCAATCATGAAACTTATGCATTGCTGTAATAACGCAGAGTTTTCATGTCCTCGATTATATAATCGGGATTTTTTCTGTAAAATATTTTTTCTTTGAAAGCAGATGACGGCGCATTCACAAAGTTCAATGTATGAAACTCATACCACCATGTTCCCTCAATATCAACACATCTTTCATTGTATATCAGTCTGCCATATTCACCGCTTTTAAGTGTAAATATTTTGCTTACGTACGGAACATGATTATAATTATAATATATGTCATATACGGCGTTTTCAGCTTTGACAACATTAGTTCTTCCATATGTATCTGAAGTCATTGCCCATCCTGAACAGCTGAAATTGTTACTGAAATATGTCTTGTTGAAAGTATGATGTATGCTGTTCCCTTGTGTATGTGACCATTGGTCAATGATGACTCTGTTATAAAGTATTTCTCCTTCTATATCCCCATTATGCTTAAGCGGACAGAATTTTATGCTACGGCGGATATTCGCATAATTCGCATATCGCATATTCTTGTCATAACGAATATTTATATGCTGTATGAAAATCATGGTATCACCCTCTTGTGTTTCAATATTCCAGAATTATACTTCCGTATGTGAGCCCTGCTCCAAATCCTACAAGTGCTAACTTCTGTCCTCGCTTTATATCGCCTTTTTCAATCGCTTCACATAGCGCAAGCGGTATAGATGCACTCGATGTGTTGCCGTGATGGTCAACCGTTACAATAAATTTTTCAGTGCCTATCCCTAAATTCTTTGCCGCTGTCTCTATTATCCTTATATTCGCTTGATGTGGTACAAACCGGTCTATTTCTTCACTCGTAATACCGATTTTTTCAGCCGCTGACCTGAATGCCGTCGGGAGCGCCTTTACAGCAAATTTATATACTTCCTTGCCGTCCTGATAAAGCTGATGCATTGGCTTTTCAGGGAAACCGTCATCAAAATCGGATTCGACTTTCACTTGCGATGCTATCTGCACATTCCTTGCAAATAATTTCCTCGCTCCGCTGCCGTCCGACGCAAGAAATGATGAGTACATTTTATCACTTCTCTCAATTACCGCCGCCGCTGAACCGTCTCCGAAAAGTATACAGGTTCCTCTGTCCTCAAAATCAGTGAAACGTGATAACGCTTCCGTCGCAACTACAAGCACATATTTCAGGTTCTCGTCCGTACGCAAAAAACGCTCCGCTGTATCAACCGCATATACAAACCCTGAACAGGCTGCATTTATGTCAAAAGCATACGCATTTTCCGCCCCTACTTCGTATTGTATAACACTCGCTATACTCGGTGTGAGGAAATCTGAAGTAATCGTACTCACTATGACAAGCCCTATCTCTTTAGGGTCTATGCCCGCTCTCTCAATCGCTTTCAGGGCGGATTGCTTACCCATGTACCACGTCGGCTCCCAGCCTGCCATGTGTCTTGAACATATTCCTGTACGTGTCCTTATCCATTCATCGTTTGTATCAACAAACTTCTTGAAATCTTCATTCGTCAGTACCTGCTCAGGAAGATAACTGCCCATGCTTATAATATTTATACCCATATAAAACTGCTCCTTCTCTTTGAGATATAACTTTATTTTGTCTGTATAAAAAATAAAAAGCAAAAAAACTGTTGTAAAAAATTGAAATTTATGTTATATTATTATTAGACTTACTTGAATAACAAATTTCTCACATATCTGTTTTCAGAAAGTCCAAATGTATATTGTATATCGTTTTCTGCAAAAATACAATATGCCATACATATATATTGTAAATCATTTCCCGTTTTTTTGCAATGAAATTTTAATTATTTGTTACATCTGTAACTAAATTTCGTTAATGTTAAACAAAAAATATTAACTCATTAACAAAAAAATAGGTATGATTTGTAAACTATATTTGAAAGGAAGTTTTTTATTATGACAATTTCACTGTTTTCCGGACAAGGTTCGCAAATCCCCGGTATGGGCAGGGATTTTGCAGAAGCATTTCCCAAAACCACTGAACTCTATGACATTGCCTCCGATGTCCTCAACCGTGATATGAGAAAAATCTGTTTCGAAAGCTCTCAGGAGGAACTCTCAAGAACTATTAACGCTCAGCCCGCTATTATGCTTACTTCACTCGTCGGTATATCCTCCGCTATCGAAAAAGGGTTCTCGTTCAACGGCGTGGCAGGTCACTCCCTCGGCGAATATGCCGCTCTCGTTATATCAGGTATGGTCTCACTTCAGGACGGCTTCCGCCTCATAAAAGCTCGTTCTGAAGCTATGGAGGACGCTACTCAACAAGTTAAAGGCTCTATGGCTGCTGTTATGAAAGTCTCTCCCGAAATAGTTCAGGAAGTATGCGGAAAAGCTGAAAATTACGTCGTTCCCGTCAACTACAATTCGCCTCAGCAGACCGTTATCGCAGGTACTCCTGACGGTATAGCTGAAGTAACTCCGAAATTCGCTGGACTTAAAGCAAGAGTCGTTCCCCTTAACGTCGCAGGCGCATTCCACTCGAAACTTATGCAGTCAGCTGCTGAGAAATTCTACGAAACCGCTAAAACTATTGACTTCAAATCTCCTCAAGTTAAATATTACTCCAATGTTACAGGCGGTGAACTGACCGATTTCAGCGATATGGCTGCTCTCCTCGCTAAACATATCGTCTCTCCCGTACTCTTTACTTCGGAACTCTATGCAATGCAAAAAGATGGTGCCGATAAATTCGTTGAATTTGGAGCAGGTAAAACTCTTACAGGTCTTGTAAAGAAAACTCTCAAAGATGTTACAGCTATAAGCATAGAAAACCTCGATTCTCTGGAAGGAGCTGATATATATGAATAATTACGGTCTTATCGGTCACCCGCTCGGTCACTCTATGTCTCCTCTTATCCACAAAAAACTTTTCGCTTTAAGCGGTATCACCGATTACAGCTACGAACTTATTGACATATCTCCCGAAAATCTTAAGGCAAACGAAAATATGTTAAAAGAATTAAAGGGCTTTAATATAACAATCCCTCACAAAACCGCTATTATCCCTATGACCGATAATCTCGCCGAAAGTGCTATGAGATATAACTCCGTCAACTGTATTTCAAATAATAACGGCGTGCTGACAGGCTATAATACGGATTGTTTCGGTTTCGTACTCTCCGCTGAAAACGAAAATCTTCCGCTCGATAAAAAAGTACTCCTCTTAGGCTGCGGCGGAGTAGGCAGAATGATTGCTATTGAATCGGCTCTACACGGTGCTGAACTCACTATCGCTGTTATTCCGCAGGATGTTAAAACGGCTGAACTCGCTATGGCGGAAATCCTCAATAAATGCGATAACGCTAACGTGAAAATTTGCCTCATATCCGAAATTGACGGCTATTTTGACCTCCTCGTGAACGCTACTCCCGTAGGAATGTTCCCCAATTGCAACGCTTGCGCTGTTTCCGATAAAATTATTCAGAATTGCGGAAGTGTTTTTGATGTTATATACAACCCCGTTGAAACGCTCCTCATGAAAAAAGCCCGTGCTATGGGGAAAAAAGCTGTCGGCGGTTCCGCTATGCTCGTATATCAGGCTGTAAAGGCTCACGAAATATGGTACGGCGGTACTTTTAAGCCCGAAGATATAGCCGAAATCATCAGGGCTGTTGACGACGAAGTAAACAACAGTAATAAGTAAAAAGGAGGTTTCTATGACTATATTTTTATGCGGATTTATGGGCTGCGGTAAAACTACAATCGGCAAACTGACCGCTAAAAAATTCGGCTGCGCTTTTTTTGATACGGATGAACTTATCGTAGAAAATCAGGGTATGTCTATCCCTGAAATATTCGCTCAGAAAGGTGAACCTTATTTCAGACAGGTTGAGGCGGATATTGTTAAATCAATGTGCGGAAAATCAGCCGTGATTTCTTGCGGCGGAGGTGCTATGATTAACTCCGCTACCGCTGAATATGTGAAAAGTACAGGCGATAAAATCATTTTTCTTGATGTCGATTTCGATACCTGCTATGAACGTATAAGCTGCGACTCCAACCGCCCTATCGTCGTCAATAACACCAAAGAACAACTTAAAGCTATTTTCGACGAACGCCACAAAATCTATCTCAAAAATTCAACAGTACAAGTAAATGCCTGCGGCAGCCCCGTCGAAACAGTTGAGGAAATCAGGAGAAGTCTATGCTGATATATAATGCAAGAATTTTAACTATGACCGATGATTACGAAATACCCGTCGGCTGGCTCGAAACAGACGGCTCTAAAATAAAAGCTCTCGGTGCAGGTTCGCCTGCAAATATCCCCGATGACAGCATTGACGCTGACGGCGGTATTCTCCTACCCGGCTTTATTGACGCTCACACTCATCTCGGTATCATTGAGGACGGTCTTGACTTCGAGGGCGATGACTGCAATGAGTCAACTGACCCGTTTACCCCCGAAATGCGTGCTATTGACGGCATAAACCCGTTTGACAGATGCTTTGAAGAGGCTCGTATGCGTGGGATTACTGCTGTTGCCTCCTCTCCCGGCAGCGCAAACGCTTGCGGTGGCGAAATATGCGCAATTAAAACAGTCGGCAGACGTGTGGACGATATGCTCATAAAATCTTGCGGTATAAAATTCGCTCTCGGCGAAAATCCTAAAAGAGTTTACAACGATAAGGACGAATCTCCCGTAACTCGTATGGCAACAGCCGCTATTATTCGTGACGGTCTCTATAAATCTCGCCGTTATGCTCACGATATGGACAGTTACTATTCCGACAGCGAAAATGCTTCTCCGCCTGAGTACGATATCAAATGTGAGGCTCTTATGCCTCTGCTCGAACGCAAACAAAAAGCCTTCTTCCACTGCCACCGTGCTGACGATATATGCACCGCTATCAGACTGGCAAATGAATTTTCCCTTGACCTCGTTATAATTCACGGCACGGAAGGCTACAAAATCTCTGATATTATCGCTGATGAGGAAATCCCCGTTATTTGCGGTCCCGTTATTTGCGACAGGTGTAAACCCGAAATGAAAGGGCTTGATATAAATAATCCCGCTGTCCTTTGGAAAGAAGGCGTTAAAGTTGCTATATGTACTGACCATACTGTCGTGCCTATACAATATCTCCCCGTTTCCGCAAAGGCTTGCCTTAAAGGCGGTATAGGCTTTTATTCAATATTTGAACTTATTACAATAAAACCTGCTGAAATACTCGGTATAGACGATAAAACAGGCAGTCTCGCTGTCGGGAAAGATGCAGATATACAACTCTACAGGAACGGCGATGACCCTCTCGATATACTCTCTGAACCCGTTCTCGTAATGATTGACGGTGAAATTATAAGGAGAAATATATGAATATTGTTTCTTTTTCTTTGCTGTTCGTTAATGTGATACTTTCGGGAATTTCCTACACCTATGAACAGCTTATGAATGGTGCGGTTATTATAACTTCAGCCGATGTCCCCCAAAGTATAACTGAAGTCAATATCCCCGATACTATTGACGGCAATAATGTCTACGGAATAGAAAGCTACTCATTTGCAGGTCAGGTTTCTGCCGAAAAAGTAACTATCCCCGATACTGTCACATATATCGGCGATTCAGCGTTTATGAGCTGCACCTCCCTGAAAGAAGTCGTTGTCGGTTCAAGGATACACTCGCTGCCCGATGACTGCTTTTTCGCCTGCCCTGCTCTCGAAACTGTTTCACTCCCCGAAACTCTCAATTCAATCGGCAATGAAACGTTTTTCGGCTGCGATATGCTCGATTTGTATATTCCGCAAAATGTAACTTCAATAGGCGAAAACGCTTTCGGCGTGAATACTGACCCCCATACAAACGAAAATATAAACGTTTACGGTTTCCTCGTAAAAGGCGTTACAGGCAGTTATGCGGAAACTTATTCCGTAAATAATAACATAGATTTTATTGATATGAATAACTACAATGCTGGCGATGTCAATAACGACGGATTTGTTGATGCCTCCGATGCAAGCAGTATTCTTGAGGAATACTCAAGAATATCAACAGGCAATTCGCCCGCTTTCACTAAAAAACAAACTATATTGGGCGATGTTGACTTAAATAAT
Organism: uncultured Ruminococcus sp.; assembly: GCA_947624295.1. Lineage (GTDB taxonomy): Bacteria > Bacillota > Clostridia > Oscillospirales > Ruminococcaceae > Ruminococcus. The sequence goes on from CANQJV010000029.1 coordinate 17,325, forward strand.
ATGGTCGATGCAGGCGATGCAAGCGCAGTACTCGAAATTTATTCAAGACTTTCTACAAATTAGT
>CANQJV010000030.1 GCA_947624295.1 uncultured Ruminococcus sp.
TGTTAGAATTAGAATCATTTTCAAGTGATTTCGAATGAGATTACTCTCCAAAATGCTATAAAATGCTCTTACAAATCAGATGTTTTTTGAAAATTGATTTCCGTGGGGATTTTTATAAAATATGTCTATTAAAGCAGTCATTTTCAAAAAGTGTAATCTGTTCACAAATGCTGAAAGTAGATATATACATGGTGCAAAGCATTTTCATGAAAATAGCTGAAACCGACAGAATCATGGCAAATACAATTAAATATGCAGTTTTGGGATATCTCAATTGCGCTAATCTCGTAAAAATCAATAATTTTCAGAGATTTAACCTGACTGCGATTACATAATGAGAGGTAGTATAATACTAATTTCATTCTAAAAACCCGACAATCTTTGCGAATATCCTGCATCTGTTACTGCGTCAAAGTGACTCGACATACGTTAGTATGGCTTCGCCACTTTTCCTTGTAACAGGCACAGTCTATCCGCAAATCTTGCACGTTTTTTAGAATTAAATTAGTATAACAGCTTGTATGAATAGTTTATCATCGCATAGTGTAAGGTTGATTAAAAGTTTTGCCCATAACTTGAAACGAATCAGATTTTCTCTTCTTGCTATAACTTGAATTTATAACAAGTTATAGAAAAAATATACTTGACTTTTCCTATATGTATGATATAATATAAATATAGCATTATCCGGGAGGTGTAATATGAAGATTTCAACAAGAGGTGAAAATGCAGTTAAAATGCTGCTTGATTTAGCAAATCATAATGACGGTACACCTGTAAGGTTAAAAGATATTGCTGCCCGGCAGAACGTTTCAGTCAAATATCTGGAGCAAATCGCAATCCTTCTGCAAAGAGCATCACTGCTCCAAAGTGTGAAAGGAAATCAGGGCGGTTATCTTCTGAAATATCCTCCAAAATGTTACACCATGTTTCAGATTCTGACTGCTACAGAGGGCAGTCTTTCGCCTGCAGAATGTGTAGAGAATTGTGTAAACCCATGTGAAAATCAGGGACAATGCGTGATAAATCGAATATGGAAACAGCTTGATACGGCAATACGTGATACATTAGAGAACATCACTCTTGCGGATTTGATAGACTGGGAAGAAGAAATAGTTATTGCCGGAAACTATTGTATTTAAGGCAACACCGCACAAAATTGGCAATGCAGATGTGAAATAAAATTTTTCGTCAAATTGTATAAAAATAGTATATCTTAACTGACACTCAACAAATGATTTTGTACAAAATGGCGAAAAGATTCAAGCAAATATGCTGTCAGATGGGCGTGTGCAGTGTTTCTTAAAATTTTTATAAACAGAGGTGTAATTATATGACAGAAATAATATGGCTCGGCAGAGGCGGACAAGGTGCATTTACAGCGGCAAAACTTTTGGGAGCGGCTTATGCCTTAAAAGGAGATAATTTTTATTCGCTTGCGTTTCCGTCATTCGGACCTGAACGCCGTGGTGCACCTGTCAGAGCTTTCACGAAACTCGATATAAAGCTGATTGCGGACAGAAGCGAAACTGAAAAAGCAGATTATATTATAATTCTTGACGATACGCTTTACAATGATTCACTGAAAAATCTGCTTAAATCCGACGGAAAGATAATAGTAAATTCAAAGCGTGAAATAGGCGGTAATTCTTATATTTTTGACGGAAATTCAATTTCGGAAAAACTCAATTTGCCGACAGTCAACACGGTAATGTTAGGTGCAATTTCGGCATTGTCGGAAATTGTTTATGCTGATGATTTACACAAAGCAATTGAACTATATATGCCTGAAAAAATACAAACGAAAAATAAACAGGCGGTAGACAATGCGTTGAAAGAGGTGTGCAGATGAAACCTTATCTCAGGGAAAAGAAAAATTTCGGATTTAGTGACATTCCCGGAAGTACGTCATTTGAGGCTGGTTATCTTGTATCAGTCAACAGTGGTTGGCGGAGTATCAAACCTGTTGTGAATATGGAAAAATGCATCGGCTGTATGCAGTGTTATTTATACTGCCCTGATGGTGCGATTTCTATTGAAAATAAAAAAGCTGTAATTGATTATGATTTCTGTAAGGGGTGCGGAATTTGTCAAAAAATCTGCAAACTGAATGCAATTGAAATGGAGGCGGAGCGATAGTGGCAAAAAAATTTTTATCGGGTGATGAAGCATTTGCAGAGGGCGTAAAACTTGCAAGACCGCAGGTAATATCAGCTTATCCTATTACACCGCAGACAATTGTTGTTGAACGGCTTTCAGAAATGGTCGAAAATGGCAGTCTGAAATCCGAATTTATACACGTTGAATCGGAACATTCGGCTTTATCCTGTGCAATTGGTGCGAGTGCTGTTGGTGCAAGAGCATTTACAGCGACTTCATCGCAGGGACTCCTTTACATGGCGGAATGTTTGCCGTATGCTTCAGGCGGACGTTTCCCGATTGTGATGATGAATGCTAACCGTTCTACTGCATTGCCGTGGAATATTTACGGTGACCAGCGTGACAGCATTTCACAGCTTGACAGTGGCTGGATACAGGCATATGCTGAAAATGCGCAGGAAGGGCTTGATTTTGCGCTGATGAGTTACTATATTGCGGAACATAAAGACGTTTCAACGCCGTTTATGGTGAATCTTGACGGATTTGTCCTGACACACACATATGAAACTGTAGATATTCCCACGCAGGAACTCGCTGATAAATTTCTTCCGCCATATGAAACAGATAACAGGCTTGATATTGAAAATCCCAAAAATATGGCATTTTCAGCAGGTCCGGAACATAATTTTATTTTCAAATATAAAGAACATCAGGCTTTATTGAATGCAAAAAAAATCATTACAGAGGCTGAAAAACGTTTTGCGGATATATTCGGCAGGAAATATACAGGACTGCTTGAAACTTATCGTACAGAAGATTCCGATTACATACTGATAACACTCGGAAGTATTGCTGGACTTTGCCGTGAAATAGCCGATAATTTGAGGGCAAAAGGCAAAAAAACAGGCGTTGTGAGATTGCGTTATTTAAGACCGTTTCCGACAGAAGAACTTGTTACGGCTGTTAAAAATGCAAAAGCTGTTGGTGTTCTTGAAAAAGATATTTCTTTCGGCAACGAGGGAACTGTTTTTACAAATGTCAATTCTGCGCTGTTTCAAGCCAAAACTGTCATTCCGTCCTACAATTTTATCGGCGGACTTGGCGGTAAAAATATTTCGCACGAAGATATTGAAAATATATTTGATTTGATTGAAAACGGTGCGGAACGTGTGAATTTTATCGGAATTGAAGGCGGTGATTGAAAATGACAGCAAAAGATTTATCAAAAGATGAATTTTTCTATGGACACAAGGCTTGTGCAGGGTGCGGAGGAAGTCTTGCCGTGCGAAATGCCCTTAAAGTAATTGGAAAAAATGCGTTTGCAGTTTTGCCGGCAGGCTGTATGTCGGCAGTCGGATTCAATTTCCCGCAGCTATGTTTTGCGAATAATGCCATAATTTCCACATTTGCAGGAACAGCATCAATGCTCACGGGAATAGAGGCAGGACTTCGTGCAAAAGGTGCTACTGATTTTACAGCAGTCGGATTTGCAGGCGACGGAGGTACAGCAGACATCGGTATACAGGCACTTTCGGGAGCTATTGACCGTAACGACAATATTCTTTATATCTGTTATGACAACGAAGCCTACATGAATACGGGTATACAGAAAAGCGGTCTAACACCGTTTGGTGCAAAGACAACGACTACTCCGTCAGGAAAAAATATTCACGGAAATATCCGTCCGAAAAAGAATATGTTTGAAATTGTCTCCGCACACGATATAGCTTATTCGGCAACCGCAAGCATAGGATATATGGAGGATTTCCTGAACAAAGTCAAAAAGGCTTGCGAAATCAGAGGAACAAAATATATTCACGTCATTGCACCTTGTCCGACAGGCTGGGGTATTCCTGTAAGCAATACGGTTGAAATTGCCCGTGAAATTGTTGACTGCGGATTGTGGTATCTTGCGGAGTACGAAAACGGTGAATTTACATTGAATCATGACCCGAAAGAATTTACAGGCGTTGTGGAATACCTAAAAAAACAGAGCCGTTTCAGACATCTGACAGACGATGATATTCAGATAATTATTCAGTCACGTGATGCAAAATGGGAGAAAATCCGCAGAGATTGGAGGAGGTAATATGCCCGAATTATCAAACAGAACAGCAAATTTTACGGATTCCGTTATCCGCAGAATGACACGGATTTCCAACAAATACGGAGCAGTAAATTTATCGCAGGGATTTCCTGATTTTGAACCGCCTGAAGAAATTCTGCAAAGACTTGCGGAAGTAGCGAGTGAAGATTTCCACCAGTATTCAATTACATGGGGTGCGCAGAATTTCCGTGAGGCACTCGCCAAAAAACAAGAACATTTCACGGGTATGAAAATTGACCCGAACAGCGAAATTGTCGTGACTTGCGGAAGTACAGAGGCTATGATGTCGGCGATGATGAGTGTCACAAATCCCGGCGACAAAGTTATTGTATTTTCGCCATTTTATGAGAATTACGGTGCTGATACGATACTTTCGGGAGCTGAACCTATATATGTGCCATTGAATCCGCCTGAATTTAATTTTGATACGGACGTTCTGGAAAATGCGTTCAGACAAAAGCCGAAAGCATTGATTTTGTGCAATCCGTCTAACCCTTGCGGAAAAGTTTTCACATATGACGAATTGAAAATTATTGCAGACCTTGCCGAAAAATATGATACTTTCGTAATTACGGACGAAGTCTATGAACATATCGTTTACGCACCGCACAGACACACGTATTTTGCAACATTGCCCAACATGAAAGACAGAACAATTTCATGCGGTTCACTTTCAAAAACATATTCAATCACGGGCTGGCGTTTGGGATATGTAATAGCATCTCCGCACATCATCGACACGGTGAAAAAAGTACACGATTTTTTGACAGTCGGCGCACCTGCACCGTTACAAGAGGCGGCAGTTACAGGGCTGAAATTCGGTGATGATTACTATAATGATTTGCAAATGAAATACACCGAAAAGAAAAATCTGCTTCTGAACGGTCTGGACAGCCTTAAAATTCCGCACACTACACCGGAGGGTGCATATTATGTTTTACTCGATATTTCGGAGTTTAAGTACGACAGTGACCTTGTATTCTGCGAAGAACTTGCGGAAAAAGTCGGTGTCGGAGCAGTGCCGGGGTCAAGTTTTTTCAAAGAATCTGAAAACCGCTATATCCGCCTGCATTTTGCAAAGAAAAATGACACTTTGAATGAGGCTTTGAATCGTCTTGCGGATATGAGAAAAAAGATAAAACCACGAGGATAAAATTATGACTTTACAGCAATTGAATTATATTATTACAATTTCGGACACGGGTTCTATGAATAAAGCATCAGAACAGCTTTTTATTTCACAGCCGTCCCTGACCAGTGCAGTGCATGAAATTGAAAAGGAAATCGGAATTACAATTTTTTACCGCAGTGGAAAGGGTGTATCTCTGACCGCTGACGGTGCGGAATTTTTAACTTACGCAAGACAGCTCTATCAGCAGTATGAAACATTGCAGGAAAAATATTTAGGCGGAAAAGTCAAGAAAAAGTTCAGCGTTTCCACTCAACACTACTCTTTTGCGGTCAAGGCGTTTGTGAACACCGTCAAGGAATTTGACACATTTGAATATGAATTTGCAGTCTATGAAACAAAAACGGCTGAAGTGATAAATGACGTATCTACGATGAAAAGTGAAATCGGTCTGCTGTATCTGAGTGATTTCAACAGGCAGGTAATCACCAAAATTCTGCAAACAAATCATCTTGAATTTCATCATCTTATTGACTGCGGAGTTTATGTCTACTTGTGGAAAGAGCATCCTCTTGCGAACAATAAAAAAATAACTTTTGAGGAGCTTGAAAACTATCCTTGTCTGACATTTGAACAGGGAAATAGAAGTTCATTTTATCTTACGGAAGAAATTTACAGCACGTCGGATTATGCAAGAGTGATAAAGGCTTCAGACCGTTCCACAATGCTTAACCTGATGAAAGGCTTGAACGGCTACACATTCTGCTCCGGAATTATCTGCGGAAGTCTTAATGGTGACGACTATACCGCCGTGCCGGTTGACGATGACAGCATTATGGAAATCGGCTATATCACGAGAAAAAATGCAATTTTAAGCGAAGTCGGGAATGTATATATTCAAAAACTGAAAGAATATCTGAAAGTCTGAAAATCGGGTGAGCAATATGCTCACCTGTTTTAGTTATAGATTCAATCTATAGCTTGTTATAGATAATACATATTTGACAAATAGGAAAAGTAGGTATATAATAATAACAGAACAGGAAATCCTGTAAAAAAATTGGAGGTAATGTAAAATGAGTACAAGAGATATTAACAATAAATTCTGGGACGAGAAACTTGAAACAATGCCACGTGAGGAACTTGAAAAAAAACAGCTTGAGGATTTGAAAGAAATCGTGAAGTTTGCCTATGACAATGCTCCATATTATAAGCGTTCGTTTGATGAGGCAGGCGTAAAACCGGAGGATATTCACACACTCGCTGATATTCAGAAGTTTCCATTCATCAACAAGACAACTCAGCGTGACACACAAGGCGTAGGCTCGTTCCTCGGTGAATTGTGTGCCGTTCCCGAAGAAGATGTTGTGTTTATTTCAACGTCGTCAGGTTCAACAGGAGTGCCTACAATGAGTCCGTTTACCAAACAGGATTTTGACGAATTTCAGGACACGGAAAGCCGTTGGTTCTGGCAAATCGGCATGAGACCAAATGATAGATATGTTCACGCCCTGAATTTCTCCCTGTATGTCGGCGGTCCTGACGTTATAGGAGCGCAAAATCTCGGAGCGTTGTGTATCTGGGGCGGTACACTTCCCAGTGAGAGACTGTTGTTTATTCTGAAAACCTATCAGCCGACAATTATCTGGACAAGTCCGTCTTACGCATGGCAGTTAGGCGAAAAGGCTAAAAAAGCAGGTATTGACCCGAAAAAAGATTTGTCTATCAAGAAAATTATTGTTGCGGGTGAGCTTGGCGGTTCTATTGATTCAACACGAAAAGCAATTGAAGATTTATGGGGTGCTGAAGTTTACGATTTTTATGGACTTTCTGACATTTTCGGCGCTTGTGCCGCACAATGCGAGTACCATGATGGTCTGCACATTGCAGAAAATCATATTCTTGTGGAAACAGTTGACATTCATACAGGTGAAATTTTACCGCCCGGTGAAGTTGGTGAACTCGTGTTCACGACGCTCCGTAAGCACGCAAGACCGCTGATTCGTTTCAAGACAGGTGATATAGGTTACATAGACAACACGCCTTGCAAATGCGGACGTACTCACGGCAGAATCCACATCAACGGCAGAAAAGACGATATGTTTATAGTTTCGGCAGTCAATGTTTTTCCGAGCGATATTGAGGCGGTTATCAGGGAATTTGACGGCGTGACAGGCGAATATCTTATTCGTGTATTTGAAAAAGATTTCACTTGCAAATATTCTGTTGAGATTGAGAAAAATGCTGATAATCCTGCATCTGATGATTCTGTTGCGGAAAAAGTTTCAGCAGCATTAAAGGCAAGAATCGGCGTAAAGCCTTATGAAGTCGTTGTACACCCTGACGGCGGACTTGATACACGTTCGGAACATAAATCCAAGCGAATTATTGATGAAAGAAAACTGGACTATACGATTTGAGGTATTAACATGGAAAGGTCAATTGAAACAAAGTGTCTGCATTTAGAGGAAACAGAGGGCAGTACAGCAAATTACGGAGCAATCAGCTACCCGATTTATCAGACGGCAACTTATGCACATGAGGGTGTCGGAAAAAGCACGGGTTACGACTATTCACGTCTGCAAAATCCGACAAGAGAGCATTTGGAAAAAGTCGTTGCATCGCTTGAAAACGGCACGGACGGTTTTGCATTCTCTTCGGGAATGGCGGCAATTTCACTGCTTATGGAGCTTTTCAAGCCGGGCGACCATATTATTGCGGATTCTGACCTGTACGGTGGAAGTATACGGCTTTTCCGCAATATTTCGGAGAAAAACGGCATTAGGTTTTCAAATATAGACTGTTATAGGGAAAATATAGAAAATTTCATAACGCCTGAAACAAAAGCGGTCTATATCGAGACTCCCACGAACCCGATGATGCACGTCACGGACATTGCAAAAGTAGCTGAAATCACGAAAAATAGCGGAATTATACTTATAGTTGATAATACGTTTATGTCACCGTATTTTCAGAATCCGCTTGATTTGGGTGCTGATATTGTGGTACATAGCGGAACGAAATTTTTAGGCGGTCACAATGATACGCTTGCGGGATTTCTTGTGACGAAAAATCCTGAAATTGCCGAAAAATTGCGGTTCTTGATAAAAACTACAGGAGCAGGTCTTGCACCGTTTGACAGCTGGCTTATACTCAGAGGAATAAAAACTCTCGGAATCCGTATGGAAAAATCGCAGGAAAATGCACTGAAAATTGCGGAATGGCTTAAATTGCAGAAATCAGTCACAAGCGTGATTTACCCGGGACTTCTCGAACATTCGGGGCATGAAATCATGAAAAAACAGGCTCGTGGATTTGGCGCAATGCTGACATTCAGCGTGAAAAATAAGGCTTTTGCGTTTTCAATTCTGGAAAAAGTCCGCATGATTAAATTTGCGGAGAGTTTAGGCGGAGTGGAAACGTTAATCACGTACCCCACAACGCAGACTCATGCCGATGTTCCGCAGGAAATCCGTGAAAAGAACGGTATTACAGATAGTATATTAAGGCTTTCTGTCGGAATTGAAAATTCAGATGATTTAATTTATGAACTTGAAAAAGTTTTTCGTGAAACGGAGCGTGAACTGAATGGCGGAGAGGAATCTTGATTTTGATAAAATTATTGACAGACGCAACACACGAAGTCTGAAATATGACTTCGCAAAACGCCGTGGAATGCCTGAAGATGTATTGCCTTTGTGGGTCGCTGACATGGATTTTGAAACATCATCATATATTCAGGACGCTTTAATCGAACGTGTAAACCACGGAATTTTCGGCTATAGCGAGGTGCAGACACCGTATTTTGAAATTGTCCGCAACTGGATGAAAATTCATCATAACTGGATTCCGGAGGAAAAATGGCTTATCAAAACTCCCGGAGTTGTGTTTGCACTCGCAATGGCGGTCAGGGCGTACACGGAAGCGGGCGACAGCGTTCTGATTCAACAACCCGTCTACTACCCGTTTTCGGAAGTGATTGAGGACAACGGCAGAAAAGTTGTCAGCAACGACCTTATTCTTGAAAATAATAGTTATCATATCGATTTTGAGGACTTTGAAAACAAGATAGTTAAAAATAATATAAAATTATTTTTGTTTTGCAGTCCGCATAATCCTGCCGGGCGTGTTTGGACGGTTGAAGAACTCCGAAAAATAGGCGATATTTGCCTGAAACACAACGTTATTGTTGTGAGTGACGAAATTCATCAAGATTTTGTTTTCCGTGGAAAACATACAGTTTTTGCGAATCTTGGCGAAAAATATCAGCAGAATTGCATAATTTGCACTTCGCCAAGTAAAACTTTTAACCTTGCAAGTATGCTGATTTCAAATATTTTCATTCCCAATACGCAGTTAAGGCGAAAATTCCGCAAAGAAGTCGATGCTTCAGGCATGAGTCAATTGAATGTTCTGGGACTTGTTGCGACTGAAATAGCCTACAGCAAGGGCGAAGAATGGTATTGTAAAATGATTGAATATATCAGGGGGAATATTGATTTTGTGCGAAATTTCGTGGAAAATAATCTCCCGAAAGTCAAAATGATTGAAACAGAAGGAACATATCTTGTATGGCTTGATTTCCGTGGAACAGGGTTGTCAGCTGATGAACTTGATGCAATTATAATTCACAAGGCGAAATTATGGCTTGACAGCGGGAAAATTTTCGGAAAATGCGGAGAGGGTTTCCAGCGGATAAACGTTGCTTGTCCGCAAAGTATCCTGAAAGAGGCTCTGGAGCGTATAAAAAATGTGCTATAATTTTGGTGCAGCTATTGAGTCAGTCTATAACTTGCAATAGAATTTGCATATAACAATTTTTTTCAGAAAACTCTTGACAAAATGGAAATTATGGTGTATACTAAATACATACCCGATAAAACCTATACAAAAAATAGGATTAACAAAAATTATTTTACGGAGGTAATTATTATGAGTGATATTAAACAAAGTGCATTGGAGCTTATCGGCGGTACACCGATTCTCAGGCTCAACCGCTACGAAAAGAAAGCAGGCATTGAAAATGTGACAGTTCTCGCAAAGTTGGAGTACCTCAATCCGGCAGGCTCGGTCAAGGACAGAATTGCCCTTGCAATGATTGAAGATGCCGAAAAAAAGGGAATTCTGAAACCGGGTGCGACTATTATCGAACCGACTTCAGGCAACACGGGAATCGGACTTGCGGCAGTTGCGGCGGCAAAAGGATACAAGGCAATACTCACACTTCCCGATACTATGAGTGTTGAAAGGCGTAATCTCCTCAAGGCTTACGGTGCGGAACTCGTGCTTACAGAGGGCGCAAAGGGCATGAAAGGCGCAATTGCAAAGGCTGAGGAACTCAATCAGCAGATAGAGGGTTCTGTAATTCTCGGACAGTTTGTCAACCCTGCTAATCCTGCAATTCACAAGGCAACAACAGGTCCTGAAATCTGGGCGCAGACTGACGGAAAAGTTGATATTTTTGTTGCAGGTGTCGGAACAGGCGGAACAATTACAGGTGTCGGCGAATACTTGAAAGAGCAGAATCCTGATGTAAAGGTCGTTGCAGTTGAACCTGCTACATCTCCCGTACTTTCGCAGGGTAAAGCAGGTGCGCATAAAATTCAGGGAATTGGCGCAGGATTTGTTCCCGAAACTCTCAACACGAAAGTTTATGATGAAGTGCTTGCAATTGAAAACGATGACGCATTTGCAGAAGGCAAGGCTTTTGCGGTAAGTGAGGGAATACTTGTCGGAATTTCTTCAGGTGCAGCACTCAAAGCAGCAAAAATTCTTGCTGAAAGACCCGAAAACAAGGGTAAAACAATTGTTGTTCTTCTGCCTGATTCAGGCGACAGATATTTGTCAACTCCTCTTTTCAGTAACAATTGACAGCGCTTTTTTGAATGGGGTGAGTGCAAAATGGACGAAACAACTGAAAAAAAGCAGGTTTCTCGTTTGGAAATGCTTGAAAAACTCCTTGATAATATGAAATTTGGAAGTATCACCCTGATTGTGCAGGACGGGAAAATTATTCAGATAGATAAAACAGAAAAGTACAGATTAAAAGACTGACCGGAAAACCGGAGGTTTTGCTAAGTGTATTTCGCTTGCAATTCCTCCGGTTTTTTGTTTTATGATGCTGTAGCCGTTGGAATGGCATAGGTCTGCAAAACCGAAGTTGGCGGTTCGAATCCGTCCGGCATCGTCATATTGTCAAAAAATCTCAGTAGAAAGAAGTGATATTTTGAGCAATACATACGAAAATTTACAGAAATCGCACCCGTGTTTCGGTGGACAGAAAAATAATGCCGGAAGAATACATTTACCTGTAAGTCCGGGCTGTAACATCGCCTGCCGATTTTGCGAGAGAGCTATAAACGACACCGAGAACCGCCCCGGTGTGACTTCAAAAATCATCACGCCTGACGAAAGTATTGAAATTCTTGAAAAAGCTCTTGCGATTTGCCCTGAAATTACAGTTGCGGGAATTGCAGGTCCGGGCGATACGCTTGCCACGGATTACGCCCTTGAAACTTTCCGAAAAATAGGGGAAAAGTTCCCCAATCTGATAAAGTGTATGAGTACGAACGGCTTGCTTTTAGACGAACGTGCAGACGAGATTATTGAAGTTGGCATAGATTCACTAACCGTGACCGTGAATGCCGTTGACCCCGAAATTGAGGCGCAATTAAATAAATATGTAGTCTATCATGGGAAAATTTATTACGGTGTCGAGGGTGCAAAAATTCTGATTGAAAATCAGTTGAAAGGCATTAAAAAAGTCGCTGATTCGGGAATTACTGTTAAAATAAATACCGTTCTTGTTCCCGAAATCAACGGCGGACATATCGAGGAAATCGCTAAAACAGTGAGTGAAATTGGTGCGAAAATTTATAACATAATTCCGCTTATTCCGCAGTTTGAATTGTCAGGATATTCAGCCCCGACTTGTGCCGAAATTGACCACGCAAGAACGCTTGCAAGCAAGTATATCGACGTTTTCAGGCACTGTCAGCATTGCCGTGCCGATGCGGTAGGAGTCCCCGGAAAATCAGAATACGGCGAACAGATTTATCAGCGGAGAATTGTTGCAAAGGAGACTTTTTCACATGGATAATTACAAAATTGCCGTTGCAACTTCGGACGGAATTGTTGTCAATCAGCATTTCGGTCATGCGAATCAATTTTATATTTATGAAGTGAAGGACAAAAATTTTACTCAAACTGAAATTCGGCACGTAAATCCTGCCTGTATTTCAAAAGAACATGACGAAAATGCTGTCACAAAAAATCTTGAACTGATACGGGACTGCAAATTTTTACTCGTGAGCCGTATAGGAATGTATGCACAGCAACAGGCTGAAAACCTCGGTATTACGCCGCTTGAGATTCCCCTTATGGTGGAAGATGCACTGAAAAAAGCAGTTACATTTGTTGAAATACAAAACTTATTTGAAAGGAATTGATGAAAATGTCAGAATTAAGGCAGATTGCAATTTACGGAAAAGGCGGTATCGGAAAATCCACTACAACGCAGAATTTAACCGCAGGACTTTGCGAACACGGCAAAAAAGTTATGGTTGTTGGGTGCGACCCGAAAGCCGATTCTACGAGACTTTTGCTGGGCGGACTTGCGCAGAAAACGGTACTTGACACAATTCGTGACGAGGGCGAAGATATATCACTCGACAGGATTATGCGTGAGGGCTACGGCGGTACAAAGTGCGTAGAATCGGGCGGTCCTGAGCCGGGTGTAGGTTGTGCGGGACGTGGAATTATCACTTCTATCAATATGCTTGAAAATTTAGGCGCATATACCGATGATTTGGACTATGTTTTTTATGACGTTTTGGGTGATGTTGTGTGCGGAGGTTTTGCAATGCCGATTCGTGAGGGCAAGGCGAAAGAAATTTATATCGTCGCAAGCGGTGAAATGATGGCACTTTACGCTGCAAATAACATTGCAAAGGGCATAAAGCGTTACGCAAAAACAGGCGGTGTGCGTATGGGCGGAATCATCTGCAACAGCAGAAATGTTGACCGTGAACTTGATTTGCTCCGTGCATTTTCAAAGGAACTCGGCACACAACTTTTGTATTTCGTACCCCGTGATAACATCGTTCAGCGTGCGGAAATCAACAAGAAAACAGTTATAGAGTACAAACCCGACTCCAATCAGGCGCAGGAATACAGAAATCTTGCGGAAGCAGTCATAAATAACACTTATTTCACAATTCCGACACCGATGACACAAGAGCGTCTTGAGGAAATTCTGCTTGAATTTGGGCTTATGGATTCGGCAGACGATTATAATATTTAACAAAATATAAGGAGAGATTTTTATGTCAAAAATTTACCATTCCATTGCGGAACTCGTGGGTCACACGCCTCTGCTTGAAATACACGGCTTTGAGAAAAAACATAATCTCAAGGCGAAAATCCTCGTAAAACTGGAGTATTACAACCCTAATCAGAGTGTCAAGGACAGAATCGCTCTTGCAATGATTGAGGACGGCGAAAAATCGGGAAAACTCACGAAAGACGATACTATCATCGAACTCACAAGCGGTAACACGGGCATAGGTCTTGCGGCGATAGCAGCAGCGAAAGGCTATAAATTCCGTGTTTACATTCAGGATCAGGTCAGCCGTGAACGCTTTCAGGTCATTCACGCTTTCGGCGGTGAAACGGTGAAAGTTACGGAAGTCCCCGAAATTGTGGAAAGTATGGAAAAAAATGGCGCAGATTTTGTGGAATGTGTCAAGGCTCTCGAAAAAGCCGTGCAAGGTCAGAAAGTTTGGTTTGCCGACCAGACGAGGAATCCCGCAAACCCTGAAATCCATTTCAACACGACAGGTCCCGAAATTTGGGAAGATACAGACGGAAAAGTTGATATTCTCGTTGCGAACGTCGGCACTGGCGGTACTCTTTCGGGAACGGGAAATTTCCTGAAATCGAAAAATCCTGATATTAAGGTTGTCGGCATTCAGCCAACGCCTGATTCTTTCCAGACACCCGAAAATCCCGAACAGGAGGAAATTACGGGCGTTCACCCGTTTGAAAACGTCGAAGAACGCTTTATTCCTGCAAATCTCGATAGAAAAGTTTATGATGAATGGTACGAAGTCCACACAAATCAGGCGTATGCGGCAGCAAGAGAAGTCGCACGTACAGACGGGATTTTAGTCGGAGCGTCATCAGGTGCGGCAATTTATACGGCTTTGCAGGAGGCTGAAAAGCCCGAAAATGCGGGGAAAACTATAGTTGCGGTTTTGCCTGATACGGGTCTGCGGTATTTGTCAACAAATATGTTCAATGAAGATTTCAAAGTGGAATAGGGGCGATTTTATGGCTATAAATCTTAATAATTCAAACGTTGCCACGAGGGAAAACCGTATCGGTTCGATTACTGGCTATATCGGTACTCTCGGTGACCTTGCTAAACAGAGCGAGTGCGGTACGCTGAAAGGCTGTTCACGCTGTTTTTCGCAGTCAAGTACTTGTCTTTCAAGTTGTGCGCTGGGGCAACTCTCGGCAATTCGTGACATTGCGATTATTCACCACGGTCCCGCAGGCTGTTCCGTGGCAAGCGCAGGAGCGTATTATCTTGATAAAGTCATGGCGAAAAAGCGTGGAGTTACCAATAATACGGTCTATGTCGGCACTGATATGAACGAAAAAGACACTATTTTCGGTTCAGCTGAATCACTCCGCAAGATTATTCTCGAAGTCAATAAGCGTTACTCTCCGAAAGCAATTTTCGTGACAAGTTCCTGCGCAACTGGAATTATCGGCGAGGATATTGACAGCGTTGTTGATGAAGTCAAGGAAGAAATTGATGTGCCAATCGTTGCGGTGCATTGTGAGGGATTCAAGTCGAGAATTTGGGCGACAGGATTTGACATTTCAGACCATGCTGTTTTGAGCAGTATTGTCAAGCCTCCGAAACAGAAACGTAACACAATTAACTTTAAGAATTTCTACGAAAGCGCAAGACCTGAAATTATTGATATTTTCAAGAATTTTGATTTAGAGCCGATTTTCCTCTACTGTAATTCAACGGTTGAGGAGTTAAGCCACATTTCGGAATCGCTTGCAACAACTTGCATTTGCGGTACTCTCGGAAATTACCTCGGCAACGGCTTAGAAGAAAAATACGGTGTTCCGTACATCAGAACAATAAATCCGCTTGGAATCGCTGGTTTTGAAACGTGGTTGCGTGAAATTGGCAAAGTCACTGACAGGAGCGAAAAAGTTGAAAAATACATTGCCGAACAGCGTGAAATTTACATTCCGCAAATCGAGGAAATCAAGAAAGAATTGAAAGGTCTGCGTGCGGTTCTGGGAATGGGTCCCGGCTACACTTTTGAAGTATCAAGAGTGCTGAACGAACTCGGCATAGAAGTCGTCTGGGCGTTAGCTTGGCATTATGATAAAAAGTACGAAAATGGCGATGTACCGCCGTCTATGAAGTATCTGCTTGAAAATGATGTTGATTTTGAAGCAAGCGTCGCTGACCAGCAGAATTACGAAGTTATGAACATTTTGCACAAATATCAGCCTGATTTGTACTTGTCACGCCACCCCGGTTCAACCGTCTGGGCGATAAAAAACGGCACGCCTGCTGTTTATGTCGCTGATGAATATATGATTTTCGGCTATAAGCACACGCTTGAATTTGCAAAATCAATTCTTGACAGCATTCACAATAGAAGTTTTGAACAAAATCTCGCAAAACGTGTGAAATTGCCATATACTGACTGGTGGTATCAGCAGAATGTAGACAAATTTTTAGAGGAGGCGAAAAAGTAATGGCTAAATTACTTGACAAACAAAGATACAAATGTGCGTTGGGTGCAATGCAGACGGTTCAGGCAATTTCAAGGGCAATTCCTGTACTCCATTCAGGTCCGGGGTGTGCACAAAAGTTGTCCGACTCAATCGGCAGTAGTGGCTATTTTTCGCCAAATATCTTCCCCTGCACGAGTATCAATGAAAAAGACGTTGTTTTTGGCGGTGTCAAAAAACTTGAGACTACAATTGAAAACGCTCTGAAAGTCATTGATGCGGATTTGTTTGTGGTGCTGACAGGCTGTATTCCTGAAATTGTCGGCGATGATACGGGCGAAGTTGTAAGCCGTTTTGAAAATGCCAAAAAACCCGTAATTTACGCATCTACGGCAGGTTTTAAGGGAAATAATTACAAGGGTCATGAACAGGTGATTGACGCAATTATTGAGCAATATCTTGAAAAATCGGACGAAAAAGAACAAGGTCTTGTGAATATCTGGGCTGATGTTCCGTATCAGGATTTATTCTGGCTGGGAAATATTCGTGAACTTGAAAAGCTGATTGCTGAAATTGGACTTACACCGAACACGATTTTCGGCTATGAACGTGGCATTAAAAATATTGACAAAATCCCAAAAGCGCAGTTTAATCTTCTTGTTTCGCCGTGGGTTTCTGTCGGAAATATGAAGAAAATGGAGAAAAAGTTGGGAATCCCGTACTTGCACTACCCGACTTTGCCGATAGGTGCATTTGAAACAAGTAAATTTTTGCGTACTGT
>CANQJV010000031.1 GCA_947624295.1 uncultured Ruminococcus sp.
TTCAGCCTCCCTTTATTATTCGACTGAATATATTATACCATATTCGATACGGAAAGTCAAGTGGGAAAAATGCAATTTATCTCCCACCTAAGAGGTGGGAGTCTTCTTGCAAATGGAAGGATAAAGGCAATGTTATTATAACATTGCTTTTTTGTGCAGAATCACTATATATCAGCGTGATTTTTATATATAACACACAAAACTAACAAAATATAGCACTAAAATATATGAATTTGTAAAATCAGGCGATTTTCAGCCTGAAATTGTATTTAGGAAAAATGACGAATAAAAAACAGCTTTTTTTGTCCCGTAAAGTCGATAATGGTAACAGTTCGATAACAGCAGTTTACTATATTATAACATCGAAAAATAGCGGATATTACAAAATGTAATTGAATTTCCACCCTTTATGCCGGAAAACCGCTATATAAATAATATATATAATTATAATGTATATAAATGTATTTTATGCATTATACAAAAAGTAAATAACTTCACATGAATTTTGTTACAGCTTTGTAATAAATTATTACACACAAATTTCAAAAATACATCAAAAAGACATCATTTGTTAATAGTTTGTTCACAATTTATGTAGCAATTTCAACAAAACAAACGGCTTATAAAAAATTTTTTTGGCTGTAAAATGGAAATCTTTCAAAAACTATTGCATTTTCTGAAAAAATGTGTTAAGATAGTTTCAGTCCTCACGACGAGGGCAAATCTACGAACGCTTTTCGAGGAAAGGATTTGAGTTGATGAGAAAAGCTAAAATTGCAGCGATGATTTTCGGAGGTGTTTCCACCTGCATCTGCGGAGGAATTATTGGAGTTTATTCCGGTACATCTACTGTAGGTACAGTCGCTCCGAAAAATGATGTTGAAAGCATTTATGACATCCAGAATGAAAAACTGGCAAATGTTGCTGCAGTAACTTCTATCAGAACCACAGCCGTAACCACAACAAGCAAAGTTCCCACTACTTTATCTGTAGACAACGACTTGTATGTTGACGAACCAAACACGGAATTTTATTCTGTCGTTACAACAACCGTATCACCTACAGAAACATCAGCTGATAATGAAATCTATGCTGATTACGCTGAGAGCATCGAAGATGAAGACGATACATATGATGATAATGTCATCTATACAGCATCTTTCAGTGACCTTACAATCAGCGGTCCGTTCATTGCAGATGATGAGCCTGAAACATCAACAGAAATTACTGTTGATACTGAAACCGATATCGATATTGATACCGAAACAGAAACTGATGAGGAATTTGTATTCGAGCCTTCCACTGAATACTATCCTCCCGCTGTAGAGTACATTGCTCCCTTACCGGAAACAACTACTACTACAGAAACAACTACCACAACTACAACCGAAACAACAACTACTACAACTGAATCTACTACTACAACTTCTGAAACAACTACAACAGAATCTACTACCGAATATGTTATGACAACAGAAGAATATACTGTTCCCGTAACTACTACTGAGGAAACTACTACAGTTGAATTTACAACAACTGTCGATACAACAACTGAAACTACTATAACTGAAGAAACTACAACTGAAACTACCACAACTGCAACAACCACAGCCGAAACTACTACAACGACAACAACTGAAACTACCACGACTACCACAACTACTACTGAAGCTGAAACAGCCGCTGTTGATACAACAGTAACTGCTCTCCCGATTACAGATGCTGAATATATTCTGCTTTGTAACGCAGTAGCTAACGAGGCAGGTTCAGACTGGATTGACGTTTACGAAAAAGGCAAAGTCGTTGAAGTTATCATGAACCGTGTAAACAGCCCGCTTTATCCCGATACAATATACGGAGTTATCACACAACCGTATCAATTCACCGGTTCTGAAAACTACGCTTATCTTACAACATATTCAGGCTATGTTACAGATTTGGTAAAAGAAGCCGTTGACCTTTATTTCAGCGAACCTTCTTCATTCACGCATAATTATTTTGGTTTCTATGGAGACGGATACCAGAATTATTTCTATTGATATAAGAGAAAACGTTAAAAAAAATAATTTAATTTGTTAGAAGTTACTGGCTCCCGATTAAAATTCGGGAGCTTTTTCTTTTTATAAAATTTATTGTTGACTTTTTATAAATTTTGGTGTATAATTATAATAGAAATAGGAACTTTACCTACTAAAGAAATATGATTAAAGGGGAAAATTAAAATGAGATTACATTCTTTAACTTGTCCAAACTGTAATGGCATTTTGGAGGTAGAAAACAATTTAGACACATTTTACTGTAAATATTGTGGGCACAAAATAATTCTTGAGGGACAAAGTGATGCAGCTTATCGTGCGAGAACTGAAATTGCAGGTATGGCTCATGACGAAAGAATGGCAAGAGAGCAACATCAACACGCCGAAAGAATGGAAGATAAAAATAATAAAATTGTTGGTAAAATTCTTATTGGTTTGGGTATTTTTTTCTTAATATTTTTTGTTATTCTGGCTATTCTCATACCTATAACAGAAAAAGCAGAAAAAGAATCATCAGATAAGCAAGAAAAACAACTACAAAGTCTTGTTGAAGAAATTCAGGTTGATATTGAAAAAGGTAACTTTGATATTGCATTTGCAAAAGCTGAAACTATAGACTATACAGAGGGCTATAACGATGAAATAGATGAAAAATGGGATAATATAAGAAAAAGCGTTAAAGACCAAATAATTGAGGCTGAAAAAGAAGAAACGGGCAAATCCAAACATAAACCGGAAAAAGATAAACTTTTTGGGCTTTTTTAATATAAAAGCTATAAATTTCAAACAAAAAAATCCTGCTTATTTCAAGCAGGATTTTCGCATTATATCAGCCAAACATTTTAGCAAAGACTTCCGGGAAACCGTAGCAGAGAATACACATAATAGCTGATGCAAGGCAAAGACCAAGGAAAATAGCAGGTACAGCCTTTTTCAGCGGTATCTTGCGGAGCGATGCAATCAGTGAACCTGTCCACGCTCCTGTACCCGGCAGCGGTATTCCCACAAAGAAAAGCAGGAATATAAATTCGCCTTTTTCCATTGTATCGCTCTTGTTCATAGCCTTACTTTCGAGGTACGTCACAAGTTTAGTGATACCGGGGATTTTATGTTTTTTTATGAAGTCAAAAATTTTGTCGATGAACAGCAGTATAAACGGAATCGGCAGAATATTGCCAATCATACAGACCCATATAGCTTTCCATAGTTCCATACCGAGGACTTTCGCCGCAATAATACCGCCTCTAAGCTCAATTATCGGCAGAATTGATACAAGGAACGGTATAAGCCATTCGGGGATACCGTGTTCAGCAAGCCACGTTGTCATTGATTCTGTTAATTCACTCATTTTACAAATTCCTCTTTTCAGTGCATATATTAGTAATATTATCGCATATTTTTACAAAATAGTCAAGAGGTATAAAATCAGTTCGCTTTTTACGACAAATTTCACAATAAAACGGCAGATTCTTTGTTGAGAATATCCATAAATTCCTCGCCTGTAATTGTTTCTTTTTCAAGCAGGAAATGTGCAAGTTCGTGGAGTTTATCCATATTTTCGGTGAGTATTTTGACAGCTTTTTCGTGTGCTGATTTAACTATTGAATTTATTTCCTCATCAATTTTCGCAGCAGTTTCAGCGGAACAAGCAAGTGACGTATCACCGCCAAGATACTGATTTGTAACAGTTTCGAGGGCAATCATATCAAATTTATCGCTCATTCCGTAGCGTGTCACCATAGCTCTTGCGATTTTAGTAGCCTGTTCAATATCATTTGATGCACCGCTTGTACAGCTGTTGAAAATAAGTTCTTCTGCTGAACGTCCTCCCGTGAGTGTTGCAATTCTTGCGAGAGCTTCTTCTTTTGTCATCAGGAATTTTTCGCCCTCATCAACTTGCATAGTGTAGCCCAATGCACCGCTTGTACGTGGTATAATAGTGATTTTATGTACAGGTGCGGAATCTTTTTGTTTTGCGGCAACAAGTGCGTGCCCGATTTCGTGATAAGCGATAATTTCCTTTTCTTTTTGGGAAATAACTGCATTTTTACGCTGATAGCCTGCGATAACAACTTCAACGCTTTCTTCCATATCGGACTGACTTACGAATTTCCTGCCGCTTCTTACGGCTCTCAACGCAGCCTCATTGATAATATTTGCGAGTTCAGCACCTGATGCTCCTGCGGTAGCCCTTGCGATTGCGTTGTAATCAATCCCCTCTTCTGTTTTGACTGCTTTTGCGTGTACTTTCAGGATAGCCTCACGCCCTGCCAAATCAGGGAGTTCAGCGGGAATACGTCTGTCGAAACGTCCGGGTCTGAGAAGTGCAGGGTCAAGCGATTCAGGACGGTTAGTTGCCGCAAGTATCACAACGCCCTTTTTACCGTCAAATCCGTCCATTTCGGTCAAAAGCTGATTAAGAGTCTGTTCACGTTCATCATTTCCGCTGAAGTTACCGTCACGTTTTTTACCGATAGTATCAATTTCATCGATAAACACAATACAAGGAGCTTTTTCGTTTGCCTGTTTGAACAAGTCACGGACTTTAGCTGCACCCATTCCGACGAACATTTCAACAAATTCAGAGCCTGATATTGAGAAAAACGGTACATTTGCCTCACCTGCAACAGCTTGTGCAAGCAGAGTTTTACCGGTTCCGGGAGGTCCCACAAGCAACGCACCTTTCGGCAGATTCGCACCAATTTCAGCGTATTTATCGGGATTGTGCAGGAAATCGACTATTTCAACAAGAGCTTCTTTAGCCTCGTCCTGACCTGCAACATCGTCAAAAGTTTTACCTGTCTGCGCCTTGACATAAACTTTTGCGTTGCTTTTACCGAATGACATTGAATTTCCGCCCATGCGCTTACTCATACCTTTCATAAGGATATTCCAAAGGACAATGAAAAAGATAATTGGCAGAACCCAGCTTACAAGAAATTCAAGTAGAAAATTGCTTTCCTCAAAATTTTCTGTAAAGACAATTTCCTGATGTTTGTGAAGTCTGTCAACAAGTTCAGGGTCGTCCATTCTTCCTGTTGAATATACCTGTTTATCGCCGTTATCAGTTTCCACTTCAAAGCGGATTTCGCTGTCCTCAATTTTTACCTGCGTGATATTTCCATCATCAAGCTGATTAAGGAAAAAACTGTAATTTGTTTCCTTGACACTTCTCTTTGTCAACTGCGGCATAAGCAACGCATTGAAAAGTATTATGAATACAAGGCTTATGACTGAAAAAATCGCCAGTTGCTTAAAGATATTCTTGTCATTTTTCATAAATTAAAATCTCCTTTCAGATTATGATAAAATTATAACATATTATTTTTCAAAAATCAACTGACAAATTGTGATAATTATGATAACTATGTGAAATAAATTTTATATAAATGCCTGTTTTTTGAGAATAGCTGTAATAACTCTGCCGAGTATTGCGAAATAATTCATATCAGCCGTTGACCATTTCCTGAATCTGCCTATGTAACAAAAAGATATAAGCCCTTTTATTATACTGTCGTCCGTCATCAGGTACTGCACTGTACCGCCTATATTTTCGTCTGTAAGCTGTCTGAATGCCCTGTCATCACGCCCTTCAAGTTCGTTCACGTTATCGACTGCAAAAATACCGTCCCCTGAAAATCGTTCTGTATAGCCGTTTTCGAGGATATATGCGGAATTTCTTGAAACTGCATTGCCACAACTCAGAATCAGACTCATATCATTGCCTGCAAATACACATATATCGTCTATTTCAAATTGTGAACGGATTTGTTCCAAAAGAACCGATATATCAGGTATTCGCCCGAAAACAAGATTTTCAGCAAGATTCGCAACAAACTCCAGTTTTTCGTTTGTATCTTTCTGATTACTCAAGTAGGCAATTTTATTTTCAATATCCTTTTCAACAGCACCGTGCTTTTCAATATCGTATATAACATAGCGGTTTTTGCCCTTTTCCTGAGCAATATATAACGCTTTGTCAGCCTGCATAAAAAGTTCATCATAGTCACTGCTGTCCTTAGGGTACGTCGAAACGCCCATAGAACAGGTAAGGCGGAAATCCTTGAATCTGTCTGTAAATGCAAGTTCTGTATTTGTGCGGATTGCACGGAGAATCCCTCGCAAATCCTCCTCATCACGTGTATTTTCTATTACAATGAGAAATCCTCCTCCGCTTATTCTGCCTGCTATGCCACGTGTACCAAGTTCTTTTTTGACAATACCTGCAATTGTATATATCACTTCATCACCAAAAAGATGCCCATAACTCGTATTTATATCAGTGAAATTGTCTATATCAAGTATGACTATATTTACATTATGCGGAGGTTTTGCGCTGAGAATATCAACCGCAAAAGACGTTACAGCACGTTTATTGAGAAGCCCTGACAACGAATCCCTGTTCGATTCAAGCGCAAGGTTAATATCCTTTGTTTTCTGCCGTGAACTCACAACTGAAATAATACCGCTGACTTTCCGGGTTTCGGGGTCATCGTAGCGGGTAATTCCACGGAAAAGGCACATTTCTTTTGTTCTGCCCTGCGTGAAAACAGATGTTTCAAGTTCATAGTCGAAACGGTACACGCCATTTTTTATATCACGGCAAAGAGTATTGAAAGTGCCGATATACCTCGAAATCACCCATCCCGATTCAATTGCCTTACTCTGCCATTTTTCGAGTTCCATATCAGTGAGAACGATTTCACGGCAACAATCGGAAATATATATGCGGATATGACGTGTTTCGAAACTGTACTCAAAAGCTATATCATTTGACAAACTAAGTATATACCTGTATTCAGACAATCTGCGTTCATCAGTTGCCATAAGATTCTCAAGCGAAAAAATATCACTGAAATCAATAATATACAGCGGTTCTTCAGGTGTATCAGGTGTGTCAAGCTGCCTTACAGACGCAAGCACCCATCTCAACTGATTATTTACGCCTGTCATACGTATAACAGTCCTCAGAGTTATACCTTGCGTGACATTTTCAACGCATTCGGCAAGGCGGTCAAAATCGTTGTCATCGATAGTACGCCTGATTGAATACGTGACATCGTTCCCGAAATAGCTGAAAAACTGTTCGTTTCCGCTTTGAGTATGAAAACTTTTGTCAACAATAACCCTGCCTATTTTGTAAATATCATTCACAAAAATCACCTCATTTTGTTGTATACTATATTATATCATTTTCGGAATATAAAATCAAGTTATAATCAAATTTCAGTTTTTTCGCTGAAACTATTGCAAAATATTATTTTACAAAACTATTGAAATTATAAAAGATATATGTTATAATTAAATAATATAATAACTTCAGGAGGTTTCTATGGAAAAAAAAGAACTTAAACAATATGCGATAACAGGTCTGCTTATTATAATTGTGTGCTATATTGTGCAGAATTTCAGCTTTTTTGAGGGGCTTGTTTCGATTGCAATGAGCGCAGGCTATCCGCTTATATTGGGTATGGTGATAGCGTATATATTCAATATAGTGCTTAGTTGGCTTGAAAATCATTATTTCCCGAAAAACAAAAGCAAATTAGTTGAATCTTCACGCCGACCCGTGTGTATTGTGCTTTCATTTCTGTTTGCCGTGGGAGTAATTGTTCTTGTGCTGACAATCGTAATCCCTGCAATAATAAACGCATTTGAACTTTTAGGGGCAAAAATACCACCTATTTTCGATGAAGGCGTTGACAAGTTGCTTGTCAAGTTAAAAGAATACCCCGATTTACAGAAAGAAGTACAGAATTTTGTAAACGAATTTGACTTGAAAAGCATCAACTGGGCTAAAATCACGGAAAATACTGTTCACGCCCTCAAAAGCGGAGTTGTAAACCTGTTGAGTTCAACAGCAAAATTCGTCGGTACTTTTGTGGGAACTATAACAAATATTGTTATTGCTATAATCTTTGCAATATACCTGCTTTCGAGGAAAGACCGCCTGCTCCGTGACATCAACCGTACATTTGCGGTATTTTTCACAAAAAAGGCAAACGCAATAATCAAAAAAGTGTGTAAAGTTGCCAACGAGACTTTCAGGCAGTTTTTCATAGGACAGTTCACGGAAGCTATTATACTCGGTTCACTTTGCTTTATCGGCATGAAAATATTACAGCTCCCATACGCAGGAATGAGCGGTGCGTTAGTAGGTGCTACCGCACTTATCCCGATTGTAGGAGCATTCATAGGCGCAGGCATAAGCGCATTCATAATATTTACAGAAAACCCCATGCAAGCGTTGATTTTCCTCATATTCCTTGTGATTCTCCAGCAGTTGGAGGGAAATATAATCTACCCTAAAGTTGTCGGGGATTCCGTTGGTTTACCGGGAATATGGGTACTTGCGGCAGTTACAGTCGGAGGAGGATTGTGGGGAATTGTCGGCATGCTTATTGCAGTACCTCTTGCCGCTACAATATACAAGCTGTTTTTCGAAAAACTCAGGCAAAAAGAGTCCGAAAACGGTATTGAATCACCGCATGATGAAGATTCCGATAAACCCGAACCCGATAAGCCTAAAAAGAAATCCGCAAAAAAATCGGGCAAACGTAAATAATAAACAATTCGCACAAAAGCAGGGCTTTTCAGAGTTGCCGACAAGAGTATATTATATTAACTATGGTTCTCAAAAATATTGACAAAGCTTCAGAAATGTGGTATTATAGTAGTAGAATCTGAAAAGGGAGCGATATAATGCTGCATTACTTAAAAGAGTATCCGCCTGAATGGGATGGATTTGAACTTGGACGCTGGAGCAATACTTCTGTCAATGTCCGTGACTTCATCAAAAAAAATTATACGCCTTATGACGGTGACGAGAGTTTCCTCGCCGGACCTACTGAGGCTACAAAGAAACTTTGGGAGCAAGTTATGGATTTGACACGGCAGGAACGTGAAGCCGGCGGTGTTCTTGATATGGATACGAAAATTGTTTCTACAATTACTTCGCACGATGCAGGTTATCTTAATAAAGACCTCGAACAAATTGTAGGTTTGCAGACAGATAAGCCTTTCAAGCGGTCACTTCAGCCTTTCGGCGGAATCAGAATGGCACAGAAGGCTTGTGAACAGTACGGCTATGAGATTGACCCCGAAATTGTCAAGATTTTCACAAAGTACAGGAAAACTCATAATCAGGGCGTTTTCGATGCTTATACCCCTGAAATGCGCCTTGCAAGGAAATCGGCTATAATTACAGGTTTACCCGATGCTTACGGCAGAGGACGTATTATAGGTGATTACAGGCGTGTAGCACTTTATGGCGTTGATATTCTCATTGCCGACAAAAAACATCAGATTGAAACTTCGCTTGTGCGTATGACCTCGAAAAATATCCGTCTGCGTGAGGAACTCGCTGAACAAGTACGTGCTTTAGAAGAACTCAAGGAACTGGGTAAAATCTACGGTTTTGACATTTCAAAACCTGCCTCTAACGCCAAAGAAGCTGTTCAATGGCTTTATTTCGGCTATCTTGCTGCTGTAAAGGAGCAGAACGGTGCGGCAATGTCACTCGGACGTACATCAACTTTCCTTGACATTTATATACAGCGTGACCTCGACAGAGGCGTTATAACTGAGGAACAGGCGCAGGAACTCATAGACCACTTTATTATGAAACTGCGTATTGTGAAATTCGCACGTACGCCAGAATACAACGAACTTTTTTCAGGCGACCCGACTTGGATTACTGAATCAATCGGCGGTGTTGACGTTGACGGTCATCACCTTGTAACAAAAAACAGTTTCCGTTACCTGCATACTCTCGAAAATCTGGGAACTGCTCCCGAACCGAATATGACTGTACTATGGTCGCAGAAACTCCCACGCAAATTCAAGGAATACTGCGCTAAAATGTCAATCAGAACTTCCTCTATACAGTACGAAAACGACGATATGATGCGTGTTGTTCACGGTGATGATTACGCTATAGCCTGCTGTGTATCTTCAATGAGAGTCGGCAAGGAAATGCAATTTTTCGGTGCAAGGGCAAATCTCGCAAAATGCCTGCTTTACGCTATAAACGGCGGTGTTGATGAGCGTATGAAAATACAGGTAGGTCCTAAATACAGACCTGTTGAGGGCGATTATCTTGATTACGACGATGTATGGGATAAATACGAGGCTATGATGGAATGGTTGGCAGGGCTTTATGTCAACACTCTTAACGTAATCCACTATATGCACGATAAATACTGTTACGAGAAAATACAAATGGCACTCCACGACAGAGATGTGAAGCGTTATTTTGCTACGGGTATCGCCGGACTTTCAGTTGTTGCCGATTCGCTTTCAGCTATAAAGTACGCTAAAGTAAAAGTTATCCGTGACGAAAACGGCATTGTTACTGACTATGAAGTTGAGGGCGATTTCCCGAAATACGGCAACAATGATGACCGTGTTGACCAGATTGCCGTTACAGTTGTCCGTAAATTTATGGATTGCATAAGGAAACATCACACATACCGTGACAGCGTCCCGACAATGTCAATCCTGACGATAACTTCAAACGTTGTCTACGGCAAGAAAACAGGAAATACACCTGACGGCAGAAAAATGGGTGTTCCGCTTGCTCCGGGCGCAAATCCTATGCATGGCAGAGATACTCACGGTGCGACAGCCTCGCTCTCATCTGTTGCTAAACTCCCATTCCGTCACGCTCAGGACGGTATTTCAAATACGTTCTCGATTATTCCTGACGCTCTCGGTAAGGATATGCAGGTATTTGTCGGCGATATTGACCTCGATAAACTGAGAAATGAGGAATCATAATGATACAGCCTGATAATCCGCAGGAACTTGCCGATTTGATTGACACTCTGATGGCAGGTGGCAGCGGTCACGTAAATATTAAGTCCGTCAACGGCGAATCAGGAATAAAAGTTGATATTTTTAACAGTACCGATTTTTGTGGAAATAAAGGTGCTTGTTGTCAGCCGACTGAAAATGCTGTTGATGAAGATGAAGATTAGGAGGAATTTTTATGGATAATCAGAAACAAGTTGATAACCTTATTGAATTACTTGACGGCTATGTTGAAAAAGGCGGTCATCATCTCAATGTAAATGTTTTTACAAAAGAAACACTCCTTGATGCGCAGGCACACCCTGAAAAATATCCGCAACTTACCGTGAGAGTATCAGGTTACGCTGTAAACTTCGTCAAACTCACCAAAGAACAGCAGGATGATGTTATCTCACGTACATTCCACAACACACTTTGATTTAAACATTTAAATTTTAAAAGTCAATTTAAAGTCTCGCAGTGCAGTAGCATTACGGGACTTTTATAATAAAGGCAACACCGAACAAAGATTGTATGGCAGATGCGCAGTCAGATTTTTCGGCAGATTGTGCAAAAATTTTGCAGGTATACTGACATATGTTAAGGAATTTTTGTGCAAGATGACGGAAAATATGCAAGCAGATGACGTGCAAAACCGTAAGGCGTTCTTAGTGCGGTGGTGCCTGAACTCTATTGTGTAATTTGCAATAGTATATGTGCATAATTCAAGAATTTAAGGGAATCATTGATTATGAGGTGATAATAATGACAAAACAAACAAAAAAATCTTCAAACCAGAAAGTCTGGAATAATAAGAATTATTCTGAGGAAAAGCCTATTTCTTCAGCATATAAAATAATTGACAATGACCTTGCAAGAGATAATATAGAAAATGATATTCCTGAGGCTGATTTACAGGATATTTAAGTCAATGGAGGAAATTTATGGAATCAGTCTGGCAAGCTAATACAAAATTACCCGAATTTCCGGAACTGGATAAGAATATTAAAACAGATGTTCTTATTATTGGCGGAGGTATTACAGGAATCCTTATAGCATATTTCCTGCATGAAAAAGGTATAAATTATATTCTTGTGGAAAAAAATAGAATATGTTCTGGAACGACACAGAATACTACAGCAAAAATTACATTTCAGCACGGACTTATTTATCACAAAATTCTGAAAAATAATGGTCTGGAAACTGCACAGAAATACCTTTATGCGAATAAATCTGCCTTTGAAAAATATGCCGTCATGTGCAGTAATAAAAATTGTGATTATGAAATAAAAGATAATTATGTATATTCAAAAACGGACAGAAAAAAATTAGAAGCAGAGATGTATGCACTGGAAAAAATCGGCTATCATGCAATTTTCTGCAATGAATTAAAAATCCCTGTCATGAATGCAGGAGCAGTTATGTTTCCTGAACAGGCACAGTTTTCACCACTAAAATTTATATCAGATATTTCTGACGGGCTGCATATATATGAAAATACACCTGTCCGTGAAATCATTAATAATACAGCAGTTACAAATAAATACAGAATACAAGCTGAAAAGATTATAATTGCCACTCATTTTCCGTTTATCAATAAGCATGGGAGTTACTATCTTAAATTATATCAGCATCGCTCATATATGACAGCTCTTGAAAATGCAGAAGATGTAGGTGGAATGTATGTGGACGAAAATAATGATGGTATGACATTCCGAAATTATGGTAATCTTTTAATTATAGGTGGAAGCGGTCACAGAACCGGAAAGAAAAACAATGGTTGGAATGAACTCAGAAATTTTGCAAAAAAATACTATCCAAATGCACATGAAAAATATTACTGGGCAGCACAAGATTGTATGAGTCTTGATGATATTCCATATATAGGACAATATTCAAAAAATACACTGAACTTATATACAGCAAGCGGATTTAATAAATGGGGTATTACAGGTGCTATGCTATCGGCAATGGTACTCAGTGATATTATTATGGGAAAGAAAAATGATTATGCGGATATTTTCAGTCCATCAAGAAATATTATTAAACCGCAGTTATTTATAAATTGCGGAGAAACTATAAAAAATATGCTTATACCTACAACAAAACGATGTTCTCATCTGGGGTGTGCATTGAAATGGAATCCGGCAGAACATTCATGGGATTGTACCTGTCATGGCTCACGTTTTTCTGAAAATGGTAAAGTTCTGGATAATCCCGCAAATGACAATTAAGGCAACACTGCACAAAGTCCGCTTGACAGCATATCTGCTTGCATTTTTCGTTATTTTGCACTAAAATTCCTTGCTAAATATCAGCTAAAATGTACTGTTTCTATACAATTTGACGAAAAATTTGTTTATGTATCTGCATTTTCAATTCTATGCGGTATTGCCTTAAAAAGATAACTCTGCAAACAGGTACAAGCAATCCGGCAAATCTTAATTCATTTTATTTCCACAAAATTAAATTTTTTATCAATAGTATACCAAATATTATTTACACTGTCAAGCCGTATTTTACTTTTATTCTGTCAAGTTTTTCAAGCATAGGTAATCCTCCGAACCATAGAAATATTACAGTCGCAAAAGCGTGAACCAAATCCATTGGGAAACCTGTAAGGTAATATGTCAGGATAATTTTCAGATTCAACGTTTTACCGCCCCATATAAGTGCAGATACAGGATTCATAATTCCGCCATAAATCACTATTACGGACAGCGCACCGAAAATGCACATAGATACTCTTGACCGGCGTATAAAGCCTTTACGGAAAAGAACACCCGCAAGAAAGCCTATAATTCCCATAGAAAACATCTGAAACGGTGTCCACGGACCTTGCGAGAACAGGATATTCGACACAAGCATTGTAACCGCACCCACAAGAAAACCAGTTTCACCACCGAACGCAATCCCTGAAATAATTACAATTGCCGCAACAGGTTTGAATTGCGGTAACATGAAAAATACTGCACGCCCTGCTATTGCAATCGCACAAAGTATGGAAATGGTTACAAGTTCACGTGGCTGAGGCTTACGTCCCTCGAATATCATGAAAAACGGTATCATACATTCGATGAGTACAGCAAGAGATATGGCGTAATATTGGCGTATTCCGAAGTAATATATGCCTATGTACAAAGTTAGCGGTATAAGCAGTAAAATAAGCGTTCCTGCTGTAACAGTTCGTTTATTCAGACGGCGTTTTTCTTTCGGAGTCTGTATTTTCAATGGCGGTTGTGATTTCCTGTACACTGACAAAGCGAATACAAATAGTGCAATTATTAAAATTGCATAAATTTCCAACTGTTTCTCACCTGATTTTGTAATTCCTGACTGATTCACGCTTGCGGAAAGGTCTGTTAATTTTGTTGCGTACAGGAAAATTATAAATACAACGATTCCCGACAAAACCGCTGTAATTTTGCGCCATATAGGTAAATTCTGTACTTTTTCGGGACTTGTTTCAGCCTGTATTCCGATAAATTCAGTAGGATTTGTATTTTTATCTGCTTTTTCAGGGTATTCGCCTGTACACGAGAAAATTACGTCATCAGCAGTAATTGCGTCAGAAATAAAGTCACTTGATATGCGGTTCGCTGAAGTAGTATAGAAACTGTTTCCTCTGAAAAATTCCTGCGGTGTACCGTGAGTGATAATATTCCCGTCGAAAAACATCGCACAATGATGAGCGTATTCGGCACAAAATTCAACATCATGACTTACCATAATAATTGTTATTTTCCTGTCAAGCAGATTATTCAGAATTTCACCGAACGTTTGTTTAAAATCAACATCACAACCTTTTGTAGGCTCATCAAGCAGAAGTATATCAGTATCACGCAACAGTATCTTCGCAAGTGCCGTTCTTTGCTGTTCACCGCCCGATAAATCGTAAGGGTGACGGTCAAGAAGTCCTCTGATTTCGCAAACTGCTGTCACATACGAAAAGCGATTCAGGCGAATTTCTTTCGGAATATCTTTTAACATTTCCTGCAAATCCTCACGGACTGTTTTTTTTACAAACAATGTCTGCGGATTTTGTGGTAGAATCGAAATTCTGCCGTTTATCGTGATTTCGCCACGATACTGTCTGTCAAGTCCGCAAAGTAATCGCAGCAAAGTAGTTTTCCCTGCACCGTTTCCGCCTAAAATAGCAAGAAATTCGCCTTTGCGGACAACCATATCAAGCCCTTTTATTATATCATCGCTGTTTTTTTCGTACCTGAACCAAACATTTGTTGTATTGACGGCGATTTCACTCGATTTTTCGGGGATTTTCTTAATTGGAACCGGTTTAAGCTGATTGTTCAGAGCGTACTCCGCAAGCCATTTCCTGCCGTCCGAAACTGTCACGGGGCAAGCTGATTGCGATTCTACAGCACTCCATATCCGCATAGGAACGGGCATTGCAAGAAACATTTTATTCCCCGATTCTTTCAGCATTCTGCCTGTTTCCTGCGGAGTACCGCAACATATGATACTTCCGCTTTCCATTACCGCAACACGGTTTGCCATAGGGAAAGCCTCATCTAAACGATGTTCCGTCAATATTATCGCCGTGCCGAGTTCGGAGTTGATTTTTTTCAGAAACGATAAAAATTCAGATGAGGCGATAGGGTCAAGTTGGCTTGTGGGTTCATCAAGCACAAGCACATCAGGCTGTATCGTCATAACTGACGCAAGATTCAGCAGTTGTTTCTGACCGCCTGAAAGTTCCGTGACATTTTTGTAAAACCATTTTTCAATACCGAAAAATACAGCTGTTTCCGCAACACGTCCACGTATTTCAGGCGTTTTGTACCCTAAACTTTCAAGCCCGAATGCTAATTCGTGCCATACTTTGTCAGTCACAATCTGATTATCAGGCAATTGGCTCACAAAACCTATTTTTTGCGATTGTGTCCTGAAATCCGTATTTTCAAGCGGATTCCCCTCAAATAAAATTTCGCCTGACTTTTCGCCGTAAGGTGCGAGTACTGTTTTCAGTTGCCGTAACAGAGTTGATTTCCCACATCCTGATTTCCCGCAAATCACCAGAAAATCGCCTTTTTCGACTGTCAACGTTAAATTGTTTACAGCTTTTTCTGTACATTCGGGATACGAGAAACTGAAATCCCTGATTTCAAAGACCGCCAAATTTTATCCTCCTTTTTATTTATGAATATGGGCAAATTGCACAAAATAATATAGACAATGTAAAAACTTAATGTGAACGGTTCAGCGGCAACTCCTTTGATAGACGGGAAATACCGCCATTTCAAGCCGTTTGCGGTTATAATGCAAGTGAGATATATTCCGCAGAAAAGCATACAGCAAAGTAATTTTCTATCTCTGCTATCGAATCTGTAAATCGAAAAAGCTGTTCTGCCTCTAAGCCCATAACCACGGCTTTTCATACTGTCCGCCGTTTCAATTGCATTTTCAAGCGACCATGTAATCATAATCGAAAAAATTTTTACAGCGTTTTTCAGCCTGCTAATAATATCACCGTTTGAAATATCCCTGCCTATGCAATATTGTGCATCTCTTACAAGTTCAAATTTTTTCCTGAATACAGGCACAAAACGCAAAGTCATACTGACAACAAGCGATAATGCAGGGATAATTTTACCGAAAATATACACAAATTTATCAGAAGTCATAACCGCCGTATAGCACCTGAACCACAACACAACACTACCAAGCATTACAGCGGAAAAAATACCATACAGAATACTTTCAAACGTAAGGGGATTACCTGACGGAAGATAGCAGAGAATTGTAATTCCCTCGTGACTGAATGCAGGATTGATAATCATTGCAGTAAACATTGCAGGCAAAAGGAACTTATACTAATCCCTGAAAATCAGATAGATAAAATCCAATTTCTGCCAGTAATACTTTTAATGGTATTAGGAGTGA
>CANQJV010000032.1 GCA_947624295.1 uncultured Ruminococcus sp.
TATATGCACTTGGCTTTTTGCAGAGTGCTTTTTCATATTCTGTTCGCTTGATAGCGATATATGCGGTGTTGCCTTAAAAGTATTAATGGCAGAAATTGGATTTTGTCTATCTGATTTTTAGGGATTAGTATTAGTTTATTATCTTCCACATTTAAAATATGGCACATTAGTGTCAATATAAGGTAATAATGCACTGAAACAATCCAAAAGAACAAAAAGGAAAAAATATCAAATACATAACCACCAGAGGTCCATAATCCATTAAAAAATTATCCAAAAGCGGTCAATATGTCGCAAAGAAAAGAAAACATCAGAAATCATCCGTTCGCTGTAAAGTCGAACACGTTTTTGCAGTTGTTAAACGACTATTCGGATATCGGAAAACCCGATACCGAGGACTGCGAAAACAGACTGCCAAAAATTATATTATGTTCGCTTTGGCGAATCTGTATCTGGCTGACAGAAAATCTCTGTCAGTCTGATTCAGTGCGCCCTGTGAACATAAAATTGAATATTTCTATATGCACTTGGCTTTTTGCTGAGTGCTTTTTCATATTTTGTTCGCTTGATAGCGATATATATGCGGTGTTGCCCTAGATAAAGTTGTCACGATCAAATAAAATACACTGTCCAGCGGTTATAGATCATGAGAGTCCATAGCCGCTTTTCTCTTTTGACGGTCATTTTCCGTTTTTATACTGCCATCTACTGATAAGGATTTCCTTATGGCAACGCTGCACAAAGCCAATCTTATGAAAAATTCAATTGCACTTTTCATTATTTTGCATAAAAATTCTTTGCTGAATGCCAGTTAAGATATACTATTTTTATAAAATTTTGCAAAAAAATTTGATTTCATATCTGCATTGCCAATTTTGTGCGGTGTTGCCTTATGAAACTGACAGACGTTTTCCGTTAAAGATATATCCAGAGTCAATCACTATTCATGACGGAAACTTTCCGTTATAACCGTATTCTGATTCCACACTTCATTGACGGAGAATTTCCGTTAAGATTTCAATTTGTTTATTATTTCCCATAAAATCACCGATATATCAATGCTTCTTGCAGCTATATCGGTGATTTTATATTTTGATTTCGAGTCAAAAACCGAGTAATATATGATACTGATACCCGAAGTATAGGCATATGGTTTTTCAAAACAAAAAGCCGCATCGCTTTGATAAGCAATACAGCTAATAACTTTCGTGAAAGGATATATTTTGCGAAAGATATAATAATCCTTGACAAAATCAAAATTAAATCTTAAAGTTATTATATCACTAAATTGTAACTTTGTCAAGTAAAATTTAGAAATTTGTGTGTTTTTACATATTTATAGTGAAAAAATTGTATAAATCACACAATTCAATGAATTCAGGAGGAAAGTGTCATGAATCTGTATCTGAGAAAAGATGGGAGATATGAATCCCGTATTCCAAATGGCAAGAAAAGTAACGGAAAAAGGTCATTTATATATGTTCTTGCCCGCACAAAAGAAAAGTGCATCAAACGTGTACAAGAAATTCGCCGAAAGATGGCATCGAATAAATCGTGTAAGTTGACAGTTAATGAACTTTATGAAGAATGGTTTCGCAGTATTCAACATCGAGTAAAAGAATCTACAGCAGCGAATTATTCCATGAAAGCAAATAAACATATTTTACCGTTTTTCGGCAAAAATCCTGTTAGTTCTGTTACTGCGGATAATATCTATTCATTTATATCGGAGAAACAAAAAGAAGGACTTTCTTCCCGATATATAGCGGATATCATCATTCTGATAAAGACGATTTTCAAATATGCCGTCAAAATTTATCAGATATTTAATCCGTTAGACGGAATTATGCTTCCAAAAAAGAAATCTTCGGAAGTTCAGCTTCTTGATGAAACGGAGCAAAACAAACTACAACAGTATATTTCATCGCACCAAAACCGCAGTACTTTGGGAACGGCACTATCAATGACGACAGGTGTGCGTATCGGAGAACTTTGTTCTTTGCAGTGGAAAGATATTGATTTAGAAAAACGGATTTTGACCGTCAGAAAGACCATGCAGCGCATTCAGTGTCCAACTGCAACAAGTAAAACTAAACTCATTATTACTGAGCCGAAAAACGATTCTTCTCGCAGACAGATTCCTATTCCTGATTGTATGATGGGCTTTCTGCTGAAATTCAAAGGAAAAGCTGACGACTATGTCCTTACAGGTACAGATAATCCTATTGAGCCGAGAGCAATGCAATATCGTTTCCGTACAATTCTGAAAAACGCAAAATTACCGTCAGTGCATTTTCATGCTCTGCGGCATATTTTTGCCACAAATTGTATTAAATTGGGATTTGATGTGAAAACTCTCAGTGAAATATTGGGGCATAGTTCGGTTGAAATTACGTTGAATCGGTACGTTCATTCTTCTTTTGAACAGAAACGTGAATATATGAAACGTGTAAACCTGAAATTTTGAAAATATGTATTTTGGAAATTGAATATTTACGGCTTGAAATTTTCGTAAAATATATCCTTTAGCGAATGGTAGGATACGGTCATACAGTATCAAACTATTTGAATACAATTAGCAGTATTGTTTATATAAATTTCAAAAATGTATTTTTTAGTGTGAATTTTACAAACTTTTTTATTTTCGTATTTTTTCGCTATAACAGAATTTATAGAGCGATAAATCTCCTCGGACACTAACGCACACTGTCTGTTAAATTTTTTGCCATATAACAAAATCTTTAGTCATACGGTTGCATCTTAGTTTTCCGAGGAGGTCTAATAAAAAATTAAGGAATTGAATGTTAAAGGGAGAGAATAATTTGTTTGATTTTAACAAGTACATTGATTTTATCGATAGCATTTTACCGGAGATAAATTTGTCACCGCAGAAACATCAAGAACTTACAGCTCTGCGCAATAAGGTTGTTGACAGATACAATGACCCGACTTTGTATCTGTCAATGCTCAGCGGTTTCAGTGCCGGCAAGAGTACGATGATCAATAAACTTATCGGCAATAATCTTTTGAAAACTGCTCGTCAGGCTACCACGTCGGTTCCTACCTATATCCGACACAACTCCGATAGTGATACCACAATAAGTGTACATACTGTCAATGATGAAAATTATAATCTCAGTGAAAATGAACAACTCAAAGCATTTGAATGTTTAATCGATAGAAAGCTCCCGGAAGAGAAATCTATGATTATTTCCATGCTTACTACTGATGAATTATATGTTCAACAGAAAAATGACGTTATTTTTAATATGGTTGATGCAGTAACGGTGAATGTTCCCTACGGTCTTGAGGATTTATGTATAATAGATACTCCCGGCGTAAATCCCGGTGCTGATAATACGTTATTTCACGCAGAAAGGACAAAGTATATTCTGAGGGAGAAAGCTGATTGTGTTATTATTTTATTTCCCGCTCATCAGAGTTACACAAAAGATTTTCAGGAATTTCTCGATGAAAATGCTCGGGAATTTTTAAGTGATGCCGTTTTCGTGATTACTCAAATGGACGTAATTGATAAAGAGGAGCGGGAAGAGGTATTGAAAGAAACCAAGGCAAACCTTGAACAGCATTTCGGGATAAGAAATACCAATTTTCTTTATTGTGCTGCCGGAATGGTTGGCAGGGACGAATACTGGACAAAACAGTTTGATGAGTTCCGTGACGAGCTATATAAACACCTGAGACAAAGGCGCAGCCACATGATAAACAAAAATCTCGCTGAGTTGCTGAAAAAACTTTTGGAAGCTGTAAACACCGAAATCGACTCTGACAATGAAGAACTAAAAAGAAAACTCGCTGTACTGGAGGAAAACTCCGTCCCGAATCTTATGACCGTTCTTGACGAGTTCACTAACAAAGAAAAATCAAGAATCAATAAGAACTACAATAGTTCTTGTCAGTTCATCACTACAACAGCCAAGGAACTGCCTTCTAAAATTGAAACTGAAATTAACACTTCACTTTCTGCTTGTACAACACGTACCGAAGTAACAAATTTTGCTAAAAATAAATTGACGGAAATTATTTCTGAAAAATGCAAACCTATTGAAAGCAAGGTCAAAAAAGGCGAGGATGACTTTAACCAAATGTATCGTGGTATAAAAGCTACAATGACCGAAAAAATGATTACATACTACGGAAAAATAAGTCAGCTTGACAGTGAGACTGAGCAGATTGATGTTGACGATTCCTTTGAAAAAACAACTGCTGAATTTTCGGCTCAACTATCGGATATAGATGCAGATATAAGTTTGGCTGTTGATTTGATGGCGATGGCAGGAGGAGGAATAATAGCCGCCGCAGTTTTTACAGCTTTAGGACCTGTAGGCTGGGTGATAGGAGGCGTTGCAGGATTGCTTGGAGGAGACTATCTGTTTGTCGATACCGCCCGAGGCAAGGTAAAATCTGCAGTAAAACCTAAGATTCCCGATATTGTAAGTAATGTAGAGGCAGAGGCAAAGAAAACTCTGCTTCAATTTAAAGACAGCGTAATTAGCCGGATAGATGTTTATAAACAGGAACTTCTGGATAAATACAGCGAGATTTATACGAAACTCGATGAAAATTTCAAATCAGAGCAGAATCAAATCAATTCAAAACTACAGGCAAATTCTTGTTCGATGAATCAAATAAACCTGTTTCTTGATGAATTAAAACAACTGAAAGATAAAGGAGTCTAATTATGAATGCGAATTTTAGAGATTTGTATGACATAGCAAGGAATAACGGACAGTCTGAAATGGCAGAAAAATATTCAGCTGTTATATCTTCGATGAACAGCAATATACTGAAAAGATATGCAGTTCTCGGAGAGTCAAACTGCGGAAAAAGTACTATTATTAATGCTTTTACAGGCGAAAAATCTGCTCCTGTATCACTGCTCAGCGGCAAGCACGATAAAATTCTCACCATTGAATGCAAGAATGAGGATTATGAATTGATTGAAATCAGCGGCGACTGTTACCTTGACAGAAATATAAAAGCATACGATAATCCTCTGTGGAATATTGATGCCGCAGTGTATATCATTTCTGCTCTTAATCCTCTTACTGCAACT
Organism: uncultured Ruminococcus sp.; assembly: GCA_947624295.1. Lineage (GTDB taxonomy): Bacteria > Bacillota > Clostridia > Oscillospirales > Ruminococcaceae > Ruminococcus. The sequence continues at coordinate 5,078 of CANQJV010000032.1, forward strand.
GATATTCAGGCTTTGAAGGCTTGTATTTCTAAGGGGATTCCCTGTATTACGGTACTTAATAAGTTCCATATGGTTGATGATGATGACAGGGAATTTACTCTTAAAACCGTAAAAAGTCAGCTTTATTCCGCTTTTAATACTGATGAAATAATTGTGTTTGATAATAAAAACTCAGCAGAATGTGCTGAGACGATTCTGAAAAGTCTTACTTCTTCCGAGGATTCACTTGATATAAAAGAATATGCGCTTACAATGGAATTTGCAAAAGAACTTAATAAATATATAAGTGCGGAATATGACAAGACAAAGGAAGTCTATGAAACATTTCAAAAGCAGAAAGGTAATTCGGCTCTTGAGGAACTTTATTGGGACGAGCTTGCTTTAGAAATTGATAAATTCAGGATTAGACTTACAAATGAAACAGATACTGCTATTTATGATATGTATCATAGTTGTAATTTAATAATGAGCAAGAAAATGAATGCAAGTCAGGATCCGGGATTGTGGTGGAAGTCTCAGCTTCGCAGAGAAATGGATGCCGAAAGTCAGAAAATATCACAAAGTATCAGGCATATTATTGAGAATCACACCTTCAAGGATAAAGAGTGGATATCAAATAATATCAGCAGCAAATTTGGTATCAATCTGAAAATGGATGAAATTGATACTTCTATAAATACCGGGGAATCAACTCCGAGAAATCTCAGCCAACAGCTTTCAGATGCAGGTATAAACAGGAAAAAAGCGGTCAGCAGTCTGTTGGTTTCCTCAGCAGTGCTTGCAGGCGGTATTGTTCTTCCCTTGTCGTTAATACCAACTATTATTGCGTGCAGTATTGGCGGCGTAGCTGTAGCAGGTACAGGTTTCTGGGCATATGTTGAATCTAATAGTGAAAAAGAAGAAAAGAATAGGATTCTACAGAGCGAACTTGATAAATATGTTTCGCAGTGCAGAGATGCAACACTTGAAAGTATCCGTGGATACATAAAGTATTTTTATGAAAATATGACTATTTCTGCCAGAGATGCTCAAATGGTTAAAATGGCTCAGGAAATTACGCCTTCCGATGAAGAAAGAATTGCTATGAAAACTCTCACAAGGCTTGCTTCTGATAAGAAGAATATCGACGAAATACTTAGTAAGATGATGATTTCAGATGATGAATAGAACGGAGCATAGCGGTAAGTCATAAAAGGTAACCGCAAATTAAAAACAAGGAGGTTTATTTATGGATACCCGATCATATAAAATTGCTTTGGAAGCAATTAACAAGGAAATTGACAGCATACATAATATTGCCGAAAACGCCAATGTACCCGAAACAATATTGAATCAAATCATCGAACTTAAAGAAAGCTCTTTGAGCGATGATTTCAAAGTGCTTGTTATAGGCGAGTTCAGTTCCGGTAAATCTACCATGGTAAATGCTCTTTTGGGCGAACCTATTCTGCCGGAAAGAGCCACTACTGCTACTGCAATTATTACGGAGATTCGTTACGGTAAACAGAAAAAAGCAGTGATATATCCCAAGGAAAATGCACAGGGTGTATGTGATCCGCCATTCGAGGTAAGTATAGCCGATTTGAGAAAGTACCTTCTTATCGGTAAAAATTTAGACCTTGAACTTGACGATAAAGCAAATACAGTTGAGGGCAATGTAATTGAATCTCCTTATAAGAAAATGGAAATTTACTGGCCGCTTAAGATACTTGAAGATGGTGTGGAACTTGTTGATTCTCCCGGTCTAAATGACCCTACAAGCTACGGTCTTGTAACAAATGAATATTTGCATAAGGTACACGCTATTATCTATCTTATGAATGGTCTTAATGCAGGCAAAAGAACCGACTATGATGAAATTGAGGAACTGAGAAAAAGAGAATTTAAGACCCCGATATTTGTAATTACCAGATACGACAACATCGTTGAGGACGCTGAAAATGATTACAATCCGCAAGAATACATCAGGGAGTACCGTGAGGATATAACTTCGCAGCTGAAAAAACATACTGAACTCTACAGACAGGAATATCAGGAAAAACTTGGCGGAAACGGTATATTTTTTGTTTCTTCAAAACAGGCAAAAGATGCAAAAAAGAGAGTTCCTATGGATATGGAACTTTATATCAATTCCGGTTATGCTCAGTTTGAAAAATATTTAAGCGATTATCTTGTCAAGTGCAAGGGCGAGGAACGCATGAAAACTATTCAAAGCAAGTTCAATGTAATTGCTAACGACTGCATAAATATGATGAAAGAGCAATTAAGAGCTGCTGATACTCCTCTCGAAGAATTTAACGAAAAAATCAAAGATGTTCAGAATAAGCTGCAATATGTCAATAAGCAGTCGGAGTTGTTTGTTCAGCAGTTCAACAATGAACTTGACAGCATAATCGTAAATGAACTCATGCCTCTTGTGCCCTCACTTTTAAGCAGCGCAAGAGAGCAGTGCAGCAGCTGGGGAAACGGATTTGAAAGTTCCGTAGATTATTCAATGCTGCACCCCAAAAGGTCTGCTCAGGCTATTGCAACAGAATGTCGGGCACATTTTGAGAGATGCTATCAGGCTCACCAGCGACAATGGATTAAAGAAACTCTCGGACCTAAAATTGAAGAGGGTATCAAGAAAGTTGCGCAGCATCTTGAAAAACGTTCTAAAGTCATTGATACGACCTTAAAAGACATAAAGCTGACACTTAATTTTGTTTCGGATGCTGATTCTGATACTTCCTCAACTGCGGCAAAGGTCACATCAGTCATATACGGACTTTTGACTTTCGATGTATTCGGTGCGTCAGAGGGCTTCAATTCAGGATTTGAAGGGCTTATCAAGGGAATAATTACGAATATTCTTATTAACATTGCTTTGATATGTGTTATTGGCACTGCATCTATTCCTGTAGTTATTGTTGGTGAAATAATAAATTTTTTTATTGTCGGACACAATCAAAAGAATACTGTACACAAAAAAATCGCAAAAAAGTTCACTGATTCATATGTAGAAATATTGGGTTCTTCCGAAACACTGGAGAGTGTACGCAATCAGCTGAAAAAGAGTATTGAAACGCAGTTTAATGAATTTAAGAAGATTGCAAAAGATGCTGCATTCTCCGATATTCAGCTTGTAGAAGAGGAAATCAAGCAGCTTTCCGATGAGAAGAATAAAGGTGAACAAGCTGTCAAGGAGCATAAGGAAAGGCTTAATGCAAATATCAGTGCAGTTTCGGAACTTATAAACAATGTAAATGAAATTCATAAAACTATTGCATAATTAAGAATACGTTTTGTGAAAAAGGTCAGGGAAATACAGAGATTTATTGTGTCAGTTCTGTTTAATGCCGATTATCAGACTTAAGCAATTATATGTATAGGAGGAGTTCAGAATTGAGAACTATTGAGGTTTATTCGTTTCCTTACAACAAAAATAGTGAAGTTTTCACAAGACTTTTTATTGATAAACAGGAAATAAACAACCCGGACAACAGGCTTACACAATTTGTTGTGAAAAAACCTATGAGCAAATGGCTTAAAAGTTACAAGCGCAAGCTGTTTGTGTGGAAAGGCTTTTTGTATGAACTTGCAGTGGAACTGAATGCTTCCGATTACACAATTGTATTTAATGGGACTGAAGATGATTTTCAGATTTTTTCAGAGGAAATCATGCTTCAGAAAATGCAGCTTGAAAATGATGGAAGAAAAATAAATATAGAGCTTGTTTTCCGTGAAAGGTTTGAATGCAGACGAGCGGTTAAAGTTATGACAGACGCTTACGGAGCGTTGATACATAAGGAGTATGCCGACAGCAATTTTACTGTAAGCGACAAAATTAAGTTTGCAAAGGATAAGCTGAATTTTGTACCGTGTCTTGTAGAAACTTTTGGCAGTATGTCCGAAGATTTTGGAGAAAAACTTGACAAAAGCGAACTTATAATAATCAATCCAAAATGTCCGAAACTGATTGCAGCAATATTCGGCAGTGACAGCACTGAGGACATATGTTTCCGAACTTCGGAACTGTTAAAGAATAAGAAATTCAAACAAGTATTGGTAATTATTCCTGAATCGGCAGATATAGGAAATTCAAAGGACGCAGCTAAAACAATAGCTCGTGATTGTGGTGTGCATGAAAATATGGTTCATTTTCTTTATTATGCTGATAATCCTATTAAAACACTTGAGGACGGAATCTATTTTTACTATATGCCCGATATTATCACTGAATCTATCAGGGATTTTTATGAACTCTCAAGGGCTTTTGATGATTACGAAACTGATTCATATATCATGGAAGCTAACCGTCAGATAGATGAGTTGTTTGATTGAGAAAGGAAATGCTATGGGAAATGAAACAACAGACATTGCAGCAAATAAAAACGAAATAATATATAGGGAAAAATCTGATCAGCAGCTTGTACAGACTTTGAGTATGGCTGATAATATAGTGCGTATGCAGCACCTTGCATCTCTTGAAAATTGTGAGATTATTCCTATGACAAAAGCAGAAAAGCGTATTGCTCCCGAAAATAAGGTACGTCTGTTGAATATAGGCTGTCTGACATATGATGAAGGAGAGAATATTTCTGAAAAACTCTCCGGTGTGTTCAGCGCAATTGCAAATTATGATTCATCAGCGGTATTTATTCTCCGTCACGACGGAGAAAGGGTAAATTTGTATATGGGAACTGCCTGCGAGGACCCGCAGTTGCTGTCAATGGTGTTCGGTACATTTGAAAGAGCATTAAAGGGCAATTTCCCGGGCTGTATTACAAATGTAAAAACAAATGATGACAATGCCGAATTGCTTAGCAGTGTTTTTGATTATGATGATGATGACAGCGTTGCCGTGGCTTCTGTTTCCGCAACGGCATCAAAAAGAGGCGATGATCCCGGAATGTATCTTCAGGGAATCGAAAAACTTGTTGACGGTATGAAAGGAATACCTTTTGATCTTGTTGTGCTTGCGTCAGCACTTTCCAATGAAACTATTTCAATGATGCGAAGCGGCTATGAAACACTCTACACACAACTTTCGCCATTTTATAAGCAGAACATTTCAATGTCTGTATCTGATACGGTAGGTTTTTCAAAAACTGTAAGCAATTCTATTTCTCAGTCACTTTCCATGACTACAGGCACTACCTCAGGTACTTCGCAGACTACAGGAACAAGCAAATCGAGCAGTTACAGCAGGGAAGAGGCAGACGAAAAATCCAAGGCAATGACAGCTCTTGGACTTGTTGGGTCGGTATCAGCCGCTGTAATTATGGGAAATCCATACAGTATGTTTATCGGCAACAGCGTGACACAAAGTATTCAGTCTCTTAGCGGTACAAAAGCCGGAACGAAGAGTTCTTCCGACTCAGAACATACCGACACCTCAACTTCAAGAGGTATCAGTGAAACTAAGGGAATATCCGATACAAATACACAATCCGAGTCTAAAACTGACAGTGATTCAAGAACTACCGGAAAAACTATGTCCTACAATATGGAGGACAGAACAATCGGAACATTACTTAAGATAATTGACAAGCGTATTGAACATCTGAATATATGTGAGGGTAACGGTGCATATCAGTGTGCCGCATATCTCATAGCTGCCGACCGTGCTACTGCAAATATGGGTGCAAGTCTTTATCGTTCTCTTTTGTCGGGCAGCGACCCTATGGCAAATGTTACTTATGTGAATATATGGCAGAAACCGAATGAAACCGCAAAACTTTGCGAATACATAAAATACATGAAACACCCACGTTTTGCATTTGTTGATTCAAATAACAATCCTGTTAATGTTACAGCGGCTACAGTTTCACCATCTCCCGAACTGCCTTTGTATTTTTCATGGCCAAGAAAGTCTTTGCCGGGAATAATGGTTACAACTCATGCCGAGTTTGCAAGAGATATAATCGGGAAATCCGACAATAGCGACAATACTGTCAGGATAGGAAATATCTATCATATGGGAAATACGGAAAGCGGAACAGTTACTATTTCACCAGCAGAACTCAGAAAGCATCTTTTTGTTGCAGGTGCGCCCGGCTCCGGTAAATCAAACTTCTGCTATGTTCTGCTTGACAGACTTAGCAATATCGGAGTAAAGTTTATGGTAATTGAACCGGCAAAAGGGGAGTATGCAAGTGTTTTCGGAGGGCGTGAAGATGTAAATGTTTTCGGTACTAATAGTTCTCTTACGCCGCTTTTAAGGATAAATCCATTTGAATTTCCGATTGGCGTGCATTTGCTTGAACATCTTGACAGGATTATTGAGGTATTCAATGCAAGCTGGCCTATGTCGGCGGCTATGCCTGCCCTGTTGAAAGAGGGACTTGAAGCATCATACAAAGCATATGGCTGGAATCTTGAAACAGGTGAGTGTATGAACGGTCAGCGAACCTTTCCGACATTCAGAACGCTTATTGATATTCTTCCTGTTCTGCTCAAGCAAACGGAATATTCACAGGAGGTACAGGGAAACTATATCGGCTCTCTCGTAACAAGAGTTAAGTCAATGACCAACGGCATATGCGGCAAGGTGTTCTGTAATGGAAGCATAGATGATAAAATTCTCTTTGACAGCAACACTATTATTGATATAAGTCGACTCGGTTCTGCGGAAACCAAGTCACTCATCATGGGAATTATGATAATCCGGCTACAGGAATACCGTTCATGCAATCGAAACGGAATCAACGAGGAACTTCAGCATGTAACACTGCTTGAAGAAGCGCATCATCTGCTCCGACAGACTTCGGGCGCACAGGCAATGGAAAGCGCAAATTTAAGAGGTATGTCCGTTGAAATTCTCACAAATGCAATTGCTGAAATGCGAACCTATGGCGAGGGATTTATAATTGCTGACCAAACTCCGTCGATTATGTCGGAGGCGGTAATTGGCAACACGAGTACCAAGGTTATTTTTAAGCTGCCGAATATCAAGGACAGAGTACCCGTTGGCAATGCTGTTGCGCTGAATGACGCTCAGATAAATGAAATCGCAAGGCTTGATACAGGTATAGCTGTTATGCATCAAAGCCATTGGATAGAGCCAATTTTGTGCAAGGTTGATTATTATTCCGAGAATAATTTCAAACCTCTGCAATATACTCCTGATGAGAGTGCGGCAGACGAAATGAAAAAAGCAAGAGGAATTGCAGTAATGCTTTTGCTTGCCAAAAAGAAAGACAAGCCTGCACCGACTTACGCAGAATGTTTCGAGGCATTTAATAAGCTAAACTCCGTGGGATATTCTGACGATGCTCCTCTTGTTCTTGCACTTAAAACTTACATTGATTCAGCTGTACTGCCTGAGTGGGAAAGTCAGGGAAAACTTTGCGCTGCGTTGAGAAGTGCGTTTAATCCTGATCCTCTTCTTGTTGATATTGGAAATGTTGAAGATTTTGGCGAGCGTGCGAAAAATTATCTTCTAAAGCAGATAATTCTTAACGATGATTATATGAATACACTAATAGGGCTTCTGATTACAAGCTGCAAAAATAATTATCCCAATGCTTCAAACTTTTTCCTTGAATGGGTAGGTTTTGTCAACAAAAAGAAAAGTTAACAAGAAAATCGGATAAAAATGCATATTTAAGGACTATAGTTAAACAACTTAAATATCGGTAAAATAAACTTAGTTGCAGTAAATCTAAAATCAGGTATATAGTAAAAATTGTAACAAAGTTATAAATGCATTTTTCATTTAACTTCACTTATTTTCAAATTGATTGACTATAAAAAGCAGTTTTATTTGAAAAAATACAAACAGAATGCAAACAATAAGTCATAAAATAATTTTTGGAAGGAGAAATAATTATGACCTCAAAAGAAATCATCAGAAAACTGATTGAAGAGAAGAACTACGACCGTAAACAGACAGAAAGGCTTGAAGAAAGGATAGACAACCTTTCGCCTGAGGTGAAAACCGCACTTGAAAACTGGCTTTTGACAGGTTCTCTTGAAAGTCCCGAGTATGCCGGTTACAACGTAGAAAAAATTCTTCAGAAACAGCCTTATAAGGAAATTGCTGCATTCATCATGCTTGACTGGCTGAAGAATAAGCCCGACGAGGCTCTTAAAGCCTTAAATACACCAATGATGAAAAGAATGTAAAAGAAAGGAGAAATGAATCATGTATGATCCTGAAACAGTATTGAACCCTGACGGATTACAGGTATATGAAGTGCCTGAAGGCTATGATTTAGGCGAAATTGATGAAGCAAGAATACAGGAAGCTGCCGAAATTATGTATGATGTTTTTCCTGAAGAGGTAGTTGCAAACTGGCCTGATCTTCCTCCGGAAATAAAGGAAGTATTTCTTGACGAATATGCCGCACGTCTCAGCGAAAGTCTCGGAATAGACACTTTGGATGTGGTTGTTGATTACAATTGTGAACCGGGTACTTTAGGCTATACCAACGGTATGGACGGAACAATCCATATTAACGCAGAATATATCAACAGCGGTACTGACCTTACCACAATACTTAATACAGTGGCACATGAGACACGTCACTGTTTTCAGCAAGAAGCTATTAACCATCCCGAAAAATACCCGGATATTCCGCAGGAACTTATTGACTGTTGGAAGTATGAATTTGAAAATTATGTTGATGGTTCATACGATCCTTTTGGATATGCTTATCAGTTTATTGAGGTTGATGCAAGAAACTTCGGCGAAGATGTTTATAATGCTTATGAAGATATGCTGAAATTTTGATTCAAAAAATATCAAGGCGACACCGCACCGGGGCAACAACATTTACTTTCTACATTTACGATAATTATATAACATTGACGAAAATTGTTCAAAAGTGATAATTTGCAAGTAGAAATATAGTTGAAAATCAACAAAAACAGCACAAAATACATTTTTTTGAAAATTATTTGCTTATTTTGAAAACGCCTGTTTTGTAGATAATTTTAATAAAAGCAAATGATTTTTCGGAAAATTTTCATTAGGGCAACAGCGTTTACTTTCTTTCTATATTTACAATAATTTCAAAATAGAACACGGTCAAAAAATTGTTCAGATTTTGAATTTTTTCACTTATCTACATTTTGAAAAATTCCTATTTACCAATAGTTTTAGAATTAAAAAGTAAATGCTGTTGCACTGAGCACCGCACAAAGACCGCTTGACAGCTTTGCATGCCATTTGCTTGCATATTTTTCGTCATCTTGCACATAAACTCCTTGAAATATGGCAGTATTCCTGCATCGTTTCTATACAATTTGACGAAAAATCTAACTGCGCATCTGCGCACAATTTTTTTTGCGGTGTTGCCCAAAGGTGTTATTGTTCCTGATACAGCACCTATCGTCAAGAAAATTTTTGAAATGAGGGCAAGCGGTATATCTCCGCATCACATCACGGAAATCAATTTTATTGATAAAACAATTTAACTAATACAATTTTGTATGGTTTATGTCAGAATTAGAATCATTTTCAGATGATTTTGAATGAGATTACTCTCAAAAATGCTATAAATCACTCTTACAAATCAGATGTTTTTTGAAAATTGATTTCCGTGGTATCACATAGTTAACAAGCTCAATGAGGACGGTGTACCGATTTTTTCGGACTACTACTATGTAAAATTCGGTAAACCCAATCCTCGCCGCACAAGGCATCCCTGTGTCCTATGACTTGTCACAAAACATATTTCCTCGTTTCCTTTTTTCGCATTTCAAGCAGATTGACTATATCATATCAATACAGGTTACACAGAAATAGTAAGGCTGTAAGCAGTTAGGAGTAAATAAAATGAAAATAAAAGTATAGATTGGCAATATCGACTATGATACTATTATCAGAAATGCACTGCCGCTTCTCAAGGAGAAAAATGATAGTAAGATTATTGGCATTATCTCAGGCATCGTCAATATGCCGGGAGACCTTGCGATGAAAATGATCTCGGCTATCCCGCAGGAGACCAAGAACGAGTTTGTCGCATATATCATTAACCTGAAAAAAGAGACAATAGCCAACATCATCACAGACAGTCTCGTAAATAAGGGGTTTCCAATTGAGGTCTGTGATATTAAGATTGTTAACATTATTTTAGTGTGTAAATTTCAAAAAATGCTTGCAATTTTGTGAATTTTGTGCTATACTATAAAAAAGGGGTGATTCGATGAATCGTGATATTGTCAGCATGAAAATTGATGTGATTTTTAAAAAATTTTTTCTTGAACATGAAGATATGCTTCATGCGTTTATTTCGGATATTCTGGAAATTCCGTTTGATTCCATTCAAAAAATAGAAATTCAAAATCCCGAAATGCCGCCTGAAACCGAAGAAGGAAAATTCAGCAGGTTGGATTTGGTGTTGAATGTTGATGGCGTATTCGTTGACGTGGAAATTCAGATTTGCCGACAAGATGACTATCGTGAAAGGACATTGTTCTATTGGGCAAAATTGTATACTTCCAGTTTGCAGAAAGGACAGAGATATATCAGAATCTGAAAAAGACAATTGCTGTAAATATTCTGGATTATACGCTGTTTTCACATCGTGAACAATATCATACGGAAGTTGTTGCCGCTTTGAAAGACACACATGAAATTTTTTCTGATAAATTTAGTATCCATTTCTTTGAAATCGGGAAAGTGAAAGATATTAAGCCGGACGACCGAAAAACTTTGTGGATGCGACTGATTAAAGCCGACACGGAAGAAGAATTGGAACAGGTGAAAAAAGTCGGAGGTGATGTTATGGAAAAGGCTGTGCAGATTGTGTATGATATGAGTGCCGACGGAAAAACTCGTGAACTCGCAAGATGGCGTGAAAAAGCTATGCTGGATATGAAATCGTCACTTTTTGCAGAGGAAACAAGAGGACATGAGAGAGGTAAGGCAGAAGGTATTGGCATCGGACGTGCAGAAGGTGAAGCAAAAAAACTGGTTGATAATGTGCTAAAGTTCATGAAAGGCACAGGCAAATCACTGGAAGAAGTTCTTGACATACTTGAGGTGACAAAAGTTGAATATGACAAAAGCCTTGCACTGCTGAATCAGTAAATTTAATTATTTTACAAATAAAAAGCTCATGAAGTCAAGTCGCTCCATGGACATTACTATTAAATATGTTATTCCGGTTAGCATAATAATTTTCAGTGTTTTCGGGTAGCTGAAATTGCAAGAACATTTCAGATGTTGAGAATCAGTACAAATTTGGAATGAGTCTTAAACAGTTTCTATAATTCGCAATATATCAAGGATCTTTTAAGTATTTGAAATTACCAAAAGTTTTTCAATTATTGTGAACAAGCGTAAATTTGGAAGATATGTTAAAATAAAGATACTGATTTTAAGAAGTAAGAAGTAAAAGTTTCAATAACTAATATGTAGCTGAGAGCATTTTAGATTTAACAGTAACTATCTCTTTCTCTCAAAAATAATTCGAAAATTCAGATGAAAATACGATATACCTTTCCACCAACACTAAATGATTATATTTTCTTCTGAAAAATAATTCGGGGATTCAGGCGGAATAAAACCCATAAAAAAATTGATAAATGAAGTCAAAGTTAAAAAATTCCCTAAAAATAGCCACGCCCGAATTTGCAAATATTGAAAGTACGCA
>CANQJV010000033.1 GCA_947624295.1 uncultured Ruminococcus sp.
GACATAAATAAACAGCGTTTTTCTATATGGAATTTTTTACGGAATACTTGACATATTCACAAAAAAATGTTATTATGAAAGATAATATAATTGATGAGGAGGAAAATATTATGCTTACAGATGACAAATTTCAAAAAGAGGGTCTGACTTTCGATGACGTTCTTCTTATTCCCGCTAAATCAGACGTTACTCCGAATATGGTCAGGCTCGGCACTAATCTTACAAAAAATATCAGACTTAATACACCTGTTATGACCGCCGCTATGGATACTGTTACCGATTCACGTATGGCTATCGCTATCGCAAGAGAGGGCGGTATCGGTATTATTCACAAGAATATGTCAATTGAAAAGCAGGCTGAAGAAGTCGATAAGGTGAAACGCTCCGAAAATGGCGTTATCGTTGACCCGTTCTCCCTTACCGAGGACAGACTCGTCAGAGATGCCGACGAACTTATGGGTAAATATAAGATTTCAGGCGTTCCTGTTGTTGACGTGAATAAAAAACTTGTCGGCATAATCACTAACCGTGATATGCGTTTCCTGACTGACTTCAATCAGAAGATTTCTGCCGTCATGACAAAGGATAATCTTATTACTGCTCCTGTCGGTACTACCCTCGAACAGGCTCAGGAAATTCTTCGCTCTCATAAAATCGAAAAACTCCCGATTGTTGACGAAAACGGCTGCCTTAAAGGGCTTATCACTATCAAGGATATAGAAAAAGCTGTTCAGTTCCCTAACTCCGCAAGAGATAAACAAGGTCGACTTCTTTGCGGTGCTGCTATCGGTGTTACCGCTAATGTCCTCGACAGAGCTAAGGCTCTCATAGATGCGCAGGTTGATGTCCTCGTACTCGATTCCGCACACGGTCATAGCGCAAATATCCTCAAATGCCTCAGCATGGTCAAGGAAAATTTCCCCGATACTCCCGTTATTGCAGGTAATATCGCTACGGCTGAAGCAGCAGAAGACCTCATAAAAGCAGGTGCTGACTGCGTGAAAGTCGGTATAGGTCCCGGCTCCATATGCACAACAAGAGTTGTCGCAGGTATCGGTGTTCCGCAAATTACTGCCGTTTATGACGTTGCTTGCGTCGCACAAAAATACGGTATCCCTGTAATCGCTGACGGCGGTATCAAATACTCAGGCGATATTGTTAAAGCTCTCGCTGCCGGTGCTGATGTTGTAATGCTCGGCTCTCTCCTCGCAGGCTGTGCTGAAGCTCCCGGCGATACTGAAATATATCAGGGCAGACAATTCAAAGTATACAGAGGTATGGGCAGTCTCGGCGCAATGGCTGAAGGCTCAACAGACAGGTATTTCCAAGAAGGCGCAAAAAAACTTGTTCCCGAAGGCGTTGAGGGCCGTGTGCCGTTCAAAGGTGCTGTCGCTGATACGATTTTCCAGCTCATCGGCGGTATCCGTGCAGGTATGGGCTATTGCGGTTGTGTTGATATTCCCGCTCTCCACGATAACGCAAAATTCGTGAGAATTACTGGCGCAGGTCTTAAAGAATCTCACCCTCATGATATATATATCACTAAAGAAGCTCCTAATTACTCAACTCAGATATGAAATATTTGAGAAAATATATTGACGGTCTTGATAATCTTATGGATAAACTCCCCGAAGATTACCATTTTTGGCATCGTTTCGGGCATAATATCCTTGAACTGAAATTCTCTAAGGAATTTGACTATGAGGAAGAATTTGATTACCTCAATAATATCGAAATGATTCTTGCGGATTGCAATGAAAAGTATAAAATCAGAATGAAACTTAAAAATGTATACGGTCTTATGAGTTTCGATATAATGAACGGCTTTTTTTCGGGATTTCAGATAGAGTATCTTGAAAATAATGATAAATTTTGCAGATACAGATTATCAAGTTTTGAACAGGATATCTATTTTGAAGTGTATTGTCAGAAAATTTCTGTCCAACTTATAGAAGAATAATAAAAATGCCATAGTATTTTTACTATGGCATTTGCTTTAATCATCAAGAAAACTATGATAGTCATCTCCGTTATGATATGATAAAAGTTTTTTCAAATTCACGTTTTCAGCAGACCTGAATATGTTCATGTCAACATCAGGATTCTTTTGGCGGAGAAATTCAAGTATATCTTTGATTTCAGCACGCTTTGACGATTTGCCGTCAAGTCCGCATTCACACGCTATAAACTCTGTATCACTCTCTTTCGCCCATTCTATGATGTCTCTCTCTCGTACTCTGTAAAGCGGACGGATTACTTCAACAGAATAATGCTCCGCTTTCAGTTTCGGTAACATCGCCTGCATTTGCGAACCGTACAGCATTCCCATAAGTATAGTTTCAACTGCATCGTCAAAATGATGCCCCAATGCTATTTTGTTCAGACACTTTTCCTCAGCAGTACGGTACAGCCAGCCTCTCCGCAGACGTGAACACAAAAAACACGGGTTTTTCTCGCCTTTGATTGATTCGAATATCTTTGTACCGCTGATTTCCGCTGTAATACCAAATTTTTCAAGATTACGCTCTATTATGTCAATATTTTTTACAGAATATCCCGGATTCATTACGATATATTCAGCCTCGAAATCTATCTCCCGCTGAAGTTGTTTCATACAGACAGCAAGTAATGTTGAATCTTTTCCGCCTGATATACATACGCCTATTTTATCGCCGTCATTCACAAGCTCGTAATCCCTCACCGCTCGCCTGAAATTTTTCCATATAATATTATTCATCTTTTTCAACTCCCGAACTATATTATAACACGTTTAACTTATATTGTCAATTATATTAAGCTCTTGCAAATATACATAAATTCATATATTTTGCTTGACATTCAACAAGAAAAGTTATATAATAATTATATAATAAGTATAATCGCCTAAGGCAGATTGGAGATAATTTTTATGGAATATCTCGAAAACAGAGAACTTTCATTACTTAAATTCAACAGGCGTGTTATCGAAGAAGCTCTATGTACCGATAATCCGCTTCTCGAAAGAATTTCTTTTTCGGCTATATATCAGAGTAATATGGACGAATTTTTTATGGTTCGTGTCGGCTCGCTTACGGATAAGATTAAGGAAAATAAAAAGAAAAAAGATAAAACAGGTCTTACTCCCTCTCAGCAACTCGATGCCGTTTTTACCGCTGTCCGCCGTTTACAGCCAATCGCTGAAGATGCTTACAGGAAAAATATGGAGGAACTGAAAAAATACGGTTTCGAACACGTTAATTTTGAAACGGCTACACCTGAAGAATTCTCTTTCCTCGAACTCTATTTCAAACGTGAACTTAAACCGTTTATTTCGGGGCTTGTTATAAATGACGCTCTCCCTTTCCCGTTCCTCAAAAATAAAGAACTGTATGTCGCTGTAAATATATGCACTAAAAAGGGCATTTCCGTCGGTATTATTCCCGTAGGTCACGAACACAGCGAAAGACTTATTTCCCTCGGTAATAACGGCAAACGCTTTATTCTTGAGGAGGAAGTTGTCCTGCATTTCGCTCACCTTATGTTCAAAGGCTGTAAAATTCAGGACAGGGCTATCATAAGAGTTACAAGAAATGCCGATATACAGGTCAGCAGTAAAAATACTGATTTCCGTGAACGTATGGAGGAACTCGTCTACAAACGCACTCGCCTTTCAGCTGTAAGGCTCGAAATAACAAATGAATTCAGCCGTGACGCTCTCGACTACATCTGCAAAAAACTTAAAATTAAAAACGTACGTGTATTTAATTCGCATATTCCTCTCGATTTATCATACTTCTACCAGCTACAGGAACTCGATACTTCGCCTGAACTCCATTTCCCTGTACGTACACCCCGTAAATCAGCTATGATTACTGATTCACGTTCTGTATTCTCGCAGGTAAAGTCAAAAGATATTCTTTTAAGCTACCCCTTCGAATCAATGACTTCTTCATTTATCAGACTTCTTGAGGAATCAGCTGTTGACAGCAAAGTTACTTCAATTAAAATAACTCTCTACAGACTCGCAAGAAACAGCAAGGTCATAAGCGCATTGTGTACTGCCGCTGAAAACGGTAAAGATGTAC
Source organism: uncultured Ruminococcus sp. (assembly GCA_947624295.1). Taxonomy (GTDB): domain Bacteria; phylum Bacillota; class Clostridia; order Oscillospirales; family Ruminococcaceae; genus Ruminococcus. Next base: position 4,065 of record CANQJV010000033.1, read on the forward strand.
TCGTTATGATTGAACTCCGTGCAAGATTCGATGAGGAAAATAATATAGAATGGTCAAAAATTTTACAGAAAGCAGGCGTTACTGTAATATACGGTCCCAAAGAATACAAGGCTCACTCTAAATTGCTCCTCATAACAAGAAAATCTACAGGCGGTCATGTCGACTACGTTACGCAGATAGGTACCGGAAATTACAACGAAAAAACTTCAGCTATATATACTGATATGATGCTCCTGACCGCTGACAGGGATATAGCACAAGATGCAGAAGCTGTATTTACTGCACTCAGAAACGGTACTTTTGTTGAAAAAACTAACAAACTCCTTGTGTCACCTCTCGCTTTAAGACCGCAAGTCCTCGATATGATGGACGAACAAATCTCAATCGCTAAAAACGGCGGTACAGGTTACATAGGCGCAAAAGTTAATTCCCTTAACGATAAAGCAATTATCGATAAACTTGTTGAGGCTTCTCAAGCCGGCGTGAAAATTGAACTCATAGTCCGTGGCGTGTGCTGTATTATCGCAGGAGTGCCTGAATATACCGAAAATATTTCTGTCCGCAGTATTGTCGGAAGATTCCTCGAACATAGCCGTATATTTATATTCGGCGTTGAGGGCAAAGAACAGAAAATTTATATAGGTTCGGCTGACTATATGAGCAGAAATACTATCCGCCGTGTTGAAGTCGCTGCTCCTATTGAAGATGAACGCCTTAAAAAACGTATCCGTGAAATGTTCAACATTCTTATGAAAGATAACGTCAAGGCAAGAATTATGCTCTCCGACGGAACTTATATCCACGCTGAATGCAATGAGGGTGATGAGAAAATCAATTCGCAGGAATATTTCTACGATGAGGCGTACCGCCGTCTTGATGAGAAAATTAAAAAACAAGAACGTATGAGCGTTCTCCGTGAAAAAAAAGCTGAAAAATCAGGCAAGAAGTCCGGAAAAACGCTTAAAGCAAAGAAGAAATGAAAATATTACAAACAGGGGATTTTAGTTGATGATAGGTTTTTACAGTTATACTGTTATTCTTACATATATGAGTCTGGCATCTGCAATTGCCGGTATCTTCTTTGCCTGCGGGAGTACTCCCCATACCGCTTATGCTATTGTTTGCCTGATGATTTCAGGGCTTTGCGATATGTTCGACGGTAAAGTTGCCCGTACTAAAAAAAATCGCACGGATGATGAAAAAAAATTCGGTATTCAGATAGATTCACTATGCGATGTGATATGTTTCGGCGTTCTGCCTGCTGTTATCGGCTACTCAGTCGGTCTGAATACCCTCATGGATTTGCCCGTACTGATTATATTTCCGCTATGCGCCGTGATTCGCCTCGCTTATTTCAACGTCACGGAGGAGTCCCGTCAGAAAAAAACTGACGAAACCCGCAAAGTTTATGAGGGTCTGCCCGTGACAAGCGTCGCTCTTATATTGCCGTTTATATATAGTTTCCAGAAAGATTTGGGCGACTATTTCCCGTGCGTTTACGGTTCGGCAATGTTCCTCATCGCAATCGCTTTCATTACAAGATTCAAAATGAAAAAACCCGGTATGAAAACTATGTTCGCATTTATCGGCGTTGGTGTACTGGAATTTCTATGGCTTATGTATAAAAGAATGCACTAAAAAAATTACCGGCTGTATTTTTACAGCCGGATTTTATTATTTGTTTAATGTACCGTGCGATAGTGATTTGAGGTAGGCGTTTATGAATCCGTCAATATCTCCATCCATTACCGCCTGAATATTGCCGTTTTCGTAACCTGTACGTGTATCTTTAACAAGCGTGTACGGCATGAAAACATATGAACGTATCTGCGAACCCCACGCAATTTCACGCTGTACGCCCTTGATGTCCTCGATTTTCTCAAGATGCTCTTTCTCTTTGATTTCAACAAGTTTAGAACGGAGCATTCTCATTGCATAGTCTTTGTTCTGGAATTGGCTGCGTTGTGTCTGGCAAGCTACTACAATACCTGTAGGCTTGTGGATAAGCCTTACAGCTGAACTCGTCTTGTTGACTTTCTGACCGCCTGCACCTGATGAACGGTACACTTCCATTTCAATATCTTCTTCACGTATCTCAACTTCAATGGAATCATCGATTTCAGGCATGACTTCTATTGCCGCAAAAGATGTATGTCTTCTGCCTGCCGCATCAAACGGTGAAACCCGCACAAGACGGTGTACGCCTGATTCCGACTTGAGATAGCCGTAGGCATTTTCGCCCTCAATAAGAATTGATGCCGATTTCAAGCCCGCATCATCACCGTCAAGATAGTCGATAAGAGTGACTTTGTAATTATGGCGTTCAGCCCACATATTGTACATTCTGTACAGCATTTCAGCCCAATCCTGCGCCTCTGTACCGCCTGCTCCTGCGTGGAATGTGATAATGGCATTAGAGTTATCATATTCGCCCGTGAGAAGTGTAGACAGCTTTTCAGCATCAAGTTTTTCTTTGAATGCAGTCGCCTCTGCCCTTATTTCGTCAACGGAGCTCTCATCTTCCTCTTCAATCGAAAGCTCAATAAGAGTAATTGCATCTTCAAGCGAATCGTTGAGTTGATTGAATCGCTCAACTTTGCGTTCAAGTGACTTTGTTTCCTGTAAAACTTTCTGAGAGTTCTCTAAATCGTCCCAGAAACCCTCTTTTGCAGTTTCAGCGTTGAGTTCCTCAATACGTTCCTTTGCGCCTTTGATATTGAGTACATCGGCAAGTTCTTCCATTTCTTTCCTGTAACCGACAAGTTCAAGCCTTAATTCGTCAAGAATAACCATAATTTTTTTCCTTTCATAATAAAATCAATATTAGCCTTGATATTATTATAACATATATTTATAACAATTTCAATATTTCTGTAAAATTTTAATATAAAAAATAGCACTGAAAATAATTTGCCTGCGGTGGCTCACCGTAATAAATTTAACATTTTTTTGAATTTCTATTGCAAAATTGCATAAAATGTGATAAAATAATAGTATGTAACTGAATAAGGAGATGATTTTTTGGACGCATCACAATATAAGTGCCCTAATTGCAGTGCAGAACTTGTGTTCAGCCCCGAAACTCAACAGCTGAATTGCGAATATTGCCGCAGCTCGTTCACAATGGAACAAATACGCCAGATTTACAACGAAATCGAGGCAGAACCGCCTGCTCCCGATACAAGCGACTTCGAATCACATACAAATCTGTATCACTGTTCGTCTTGCGGTGCTGATATTATGGCTGATGACCTCACAACCGCTACTTTCTGCTACTACTGCCATAGCCCTGTTATACTTTCGGGTCGGCTTACAGGCGATTACAAGCCCTCTAAAGTAATAGGTTTCAGGGTGACTAAAGATAATGCAGTCGCATCATTCAAGAACTGGTGTTCATCAAAATTTTTTATTCCCACTGATTTCAAATCAGAACAACAACTTGAAAAAATGACCGGTCTTTATGTGCCTTTCTGGATAGCTAACTGCGATGTTAAAGCTGATTACCATGCTACAGGAAAAGTCATCAGGAGCTGGACTTCAGGCAGTTACCGCTACACCGAAACAAAAGAATATGCCGTTACACGAGAAGCGAAAATTTTCACGGACGGTATACCTGCTGACGGCGAAAGCAAAATCGAAGATTTGCTTATGGAATCAATTGAACCTTTTGACTATAATGACCTCAAAGATTTCTCTATGTCCTATCTGACAGGCTTTTTCGCTGATAAATATGACGTTGATAAGGCAAGCGTTTTCCCACGTATAAAACAGCGTGCTGAACAGGCTGGCAGAAACGTCGTCCGTAACAGCGTAACAGGCTATAGTTCGGTTATCGTGAACAGGGAATCGTATAATGTCAACCGTACAAAATGGCAGTATATTATGTTGCCTGTATGGTTTATGACTTACAATTACAACGGTAAAATATATGAGTTCGCCCTTAACGGTCAGACGGGTAAATTAGCAGGCACTCCGCCTCTTGATAACAAGAAACTCGGTTGGTTTTCAGTACTTTTCGGATTGATTATAACTGTTGTTTTGTTTATAGGAGGACAGTTCTTTATATGAAAAAATTTTTAATTATAGTGATTACCGTCTTGGCTATATTCCCCTTTACAGTGACAACCGCATTTGCAGCAAAAAATTTCCACAACACTAATCCCATTGACCCCGAAAAATCAGGCATATCTGATAATTACGGGCTTTTTGGCGAAAATGATATTGATACTCTCAATAAACTCATACAGGAAAAAGCTGATAAACTTGATATGAATATCCTTGTATTTGTTGCAGGCAATGAGTGTAAAAATTTTCTTGACAGCGATACGGAATCTTTTTCAGCCGATAAATATGATGAAACTTACGGTATAGATACAGACGGCGTTTTTTACTTTATGGATTTATCAGGAAAACAACCTGCTTATGACTATATTTCGACAAGCGGAAAAGCTGTTCTTGTGTATCAAAATCATATACAATCTATTCATAGAGCTTGTCAGGCTTTACTGCCTCCCTCAAGCGTTACTGATTATTCAGTATATAAGGAGGATATTGCGCAGGCGATAGAAACATTCCTTGAACAGCTTGATAAGTTTTATCGGGAAAAACAGGCAGGTTATTATTATGATAAATATTCCGATAAATATTTTTACTATAAAGGCAGTGAACTTGTCATTTCAAACAGACCTCCGCTCTATATGCAGATGATACCTCTGATTTTTGCTTTGCCGATTGGTATTATTTCAGCGATTATCTTCTATTTCGTCAACAAAAGTAAGTATAAATTCAAATCATCTGTTAATCCCGTCACTTATGTTTCACACGACGAAACACAATTCATACATAAAGATGACCGCTTTATCAGGACTTACACCACCAAAACAAAAATTGAAACAAATAACAGCAGCGGCAGCAGTCATAGCAGCGGCGGCGGCGGAAATTCTCACGGCGGAGGTCACGGCGGCGGCGGAAGTCATAGATAACAGGCTTTTCGGGAAATTAAATCAGATAACTTTATTTTCCGTGGAATTTTCCCCCGAAAGTCTGATAAATAAAATAAAATTAAATTACAAAGGAGAATTATTATGTCAACAGAAAAAATCCCTTACAAAATTTATCTTTCAGAGGATGAACTCCCGAAACAATGGTACAATGTCCGTGCGGATATGCAGAAAAAACCTGCTCCGCTCCTTAATCCTGCTACACTTAATCCCGTTACACCTCAGGAACTCGGCGCAGTTTTCTGCGATGAACTCGTAAAGCAGGAACTCGATGAAACTACCCCTTATATCGATATTCCCGAAGAAATTCAGTCGTTCTATAAAATGTACCGTCCGTCACCTCTTGTCCGTGCGTATTGCCTTGAGAAAACTCTCGGCACTCCTGCAAAAATTTACTATAAATTCGAGGGCAATAATACAAGCGGAAGTCACAAACTCAATTCCGCAATAGCACAGGCTTACTACGCAAAAAAACAGGGTCTTAAAGGCGTTACTACAGAAACAGGTGCCGGTCAATGGGGTACAGCTCTCTCAATGGCTTGCTCTTATTTTGATTTGGACTGCAAAGTATATATGGTTAAATGCTCTTACGAACAAAAACCGTTCAGGCGTGAAGTTATGAGAACTTACGGCGCAAGCGTTACACCGTCACCCTCAATGACTACTGAAGTCGGCAGGAAAATTCTCGCTGAATTTCCCGATACGAACGGCAGTCTCGGATGCGCTATTTCAGAGGCTGTTGAGGCTGCAACGTCTACAGAGGGATACCGCTACGTCCTCGGAAGCGTTCTCTCACAAGTACTTCTTCATCAGACTGTCATCGGTCTTGAAACTAAAACAGCTATGGATAAATACGGCATAAAGCCTGATATAATCATAGGCTGTGCAGGAGGAGGTTCAAATCTCGGCGGACTTATTGCACCGTTTATGGGCGAAAAATTAAGAGGTGTGGCTGATTATAACATCATCGCCGTTGAACCTGCATCTTGTCCCAGCCTTACAAGAGGTGTCTATGCATATGATTTCTGCGATACGGGTAAAGTTTGTCCGCTACAGAAAATGTATACTCTCGGCAGCGGCTTTATGCCATCAGCTAACCACGCAGGCGGTTTGCGTTACCACGGAATGAGCGCAATACTTTCGGAACTCTATGACCAGAAACTCATGAGTGCTGTATCAGTAGAACAGACTGCTGTATTTGAGGCTGCTCAGAAATTCGCAAGAGTTGAGGGAATTTTACCTGCTCCCGAAAGCAGTCACGCTATTAAAGTTGCAATTGATGAGGCTCTTAAATGCAAGGAAACCGGTGAGGAAAAAACTATTCTCTTTGGTCTTACAGGTACGGGTTACTTCGATATGTACGCATATCAGGCTTACAATGACGGCAAAATGAGCGACTATATCCCTACAGACGAGGAGCTTCAAAAATCATTTGCATCACTCCCCAAAACAAATTGAATCGGGGTGAAATTTTGGACGAATATATAGATGAGGACAGATACAGAGAGGAAATTACAAGACTTAACAGTGAAGTTGAATTTCTCAAAGACAGGCTGAAAGAAAAAGAATTTGCAGGTAAATCTGACCCGTTCAAAAATCCGACTGAATATAAAGGTTTCAGCGGAAGTTATGCGAAAATTATCCCCGAGCTCGAAACACAAAACGTAATTATTCCGCTTGAACCGAAAAAAACTGAAAGAAAAAATCTCAGGCGGTTTTATTCAATCGGCGGTTGGTGTATGATTTTCCAGTTTCTTATGACGACAGCTGGAGCTATTCTCCTCATGAACGCTGTTATGTTTATTCTGAATTGGTTGAATCCCGAAACAAATCAGCAAGTACTATACGACTATATGAGGAGTTCCTCTATATTGGCTTCACTGAATATGCTCGTGTATCTCGTCTGCAATGTGCTGAACGCCTTTATCGGTATGAAGTGGGCAAAAATAAAGCCTGTTTCAATTATAAATACAAAGAATTTCGATTTCGGCGACGCTGTACAGTACTGTATGACAGCACTTTTCTTGTGGGTAGTAGCAATATATGCTTCGCTTGCCGTGAACGATGTACTCATGAAATATGGCTATAATACGTATATTGACCAGAGCGGTATCGGTTCAACAGTTCTCGGTACAGTGATAATGAATCTCTATACTTGCGTTATTGCTCCGATTACAGAGGAAATTTTTTTCAGGGGAATGCTCCTGAAAGTGTTCTCAAAGGCTAACCAACGATTTGCAATTTTCTCAACAGCTGTATTTTTCGGGCTTGCTCACGGGAATATCCCGCAGTTTCTGCTTGCGTTTATGCTCGGAGTATTCCTCGCACATATAACAATGAAACATAGTTCAATTATCCCGTCAATTATAGTACACATATTTATCAATACTTTTTCTACTGTTTTCGGCTTTTTAAGTGAGGCGGAATATGAAATCCAGATGATTGCAATGATTCTGCTCGCAGCAGCAGCAATTTTCGGATTACTGATGTTTCTCATATTTTACGGCGAAAACAGGATTCCGGCGACTACTCCCGAACAAAGTACCCGTGGATTTTTCGTAGCATTGAGTTCTACACCGCTATGTATTGCATTTATCATACAACTTGCATATATGGTGTATATCCTCATATCGAACAAATAAAAAAATTCCCTGATTAGAAAATCAGGGATTTTTTGTTTATATAAATCGACTATATTACAGATTGGAACCGTTCCAACCCCAGTTACCTGTAGCCATGTAGCTTACATATATCCTTGATTTGTCAATTTCAAGCTGTTGGCTGATAATATCGCAGAGCTTTCTTGTAAGTACGTTGAAAGCAGACGGATTTTCAGAGCCGAATACGCTCACCTCAACCATTGCGGCAGGGTCAGCAGTACCTTTGAACCAGAGATTATAGCCGTCCTCAATCCCAACCATAAGCCATGATTCGGATTTTCCGGGGATAGCAGTTATCGCCTGACCAAATTCTTTTTTGAGAGATTCTTTCTGATTCCAGTCAGTGGAAACGTTTGTTTTCATGTTGATAAATGGCATAGTAAATTCCTCCTTAATTTATGCAATATATACTTGACCGTCTATTGTGTACAGACCAAATATAATGCTTTCCATGTGGTTTGTGAGTTGATACGAACCGCCGTCACCGCCTGTATAACAGGTATATCCGCCGATTTCAACAACTTTCTTTGAGGTGACTTTGTCAAGGGCGTTGATATTTGTGAGATATTCGTCAACTGTTTCAATATAGGGTTGTGCGCCCTGCGCATCTGCACTAAGGCATTCCGAAATATCTATGTAGTTTATTTCAAAGCCCTCTCCAAGATAACTCACTATTGCATTATAAACTCCGTCAAGATATTCGTCAATATTTTCATAGCCTTTCGATTTGCACGCCTCATCAAGATACCCGTCGTAATAGAGCGATTTTATTGCATCGTGGTCATTTGAATTAAGTCCGGCGATATAGTCATGAACAGCATAGACTTCCGAATAATCAGGGTTATTTTCATCGTCACCGCCAAAATACCTCTTGTCGAAACAAATCGTATATTTTACGTGACTGTCGTTGTCTTTTGAGAGTTCAAAAGCTGTTGCACCGTAAGGCATATCTTCTTCACTTAAATTCACGTCTTTATCCATATTGCTGACTAATTGTTCGCCTGATGTTGATGAAGAATCGCTGTCATTTTCGCACGAAACTATTACAGCAGTCATAAGAATCGCCATAATACCGCAAAGAATTTTTTTCATAGTAAAAAATCTCCTTATTTAACCAAAAGTATAATATTTACCGTCTTTTTCGGCAAATACAATATCCATTGCACTTATAATACGATGTTCTTCGCCGTCCTCGCCCTCTGCAATCACATAAAAAGTAAAATATTTGAATCCGTCTGCCTGTTCGCTGATATAGTTGTAGTAGTCCATATCAAAAACGCCGTCAAGATAGTCAAAATATTTTTCAACAAGGCTGTCTGTCGTTTCACCCTCAAGAAGTTCAGATTCTTCGGCACGTATCCTCGTTATCTTGAAATCGCCCGTATGTGTATCATCTTCGGGGACTTCGTCAGTGTTGAGGATTTCCTCAATCATAAAGTTCCTGATGTTATCGCATTGCAATTCAAAAGAGTTTTGCAGAGTATATTCTTCGCCGTCATGGCTGTAATTCTCTATAAGATATTTGTTATATCTTTCAACATAATCCGCTGCAAGGCAGGTTTTATATAATTCAAAATCCCTGTTCTGAAAAGAAGTGAAATATCTTTCGAGTGTAAGCATAAGTTCTGTAGGGATATTTTCTTCCTCGTAATACAGCTTTATACCGCTTTCGCTGATTCTGTAATCCCCAAGACTATATTCTTCGCTGTCCTCAGCAGGAGCGATGATTTCAGTAACACCGTTTTCGCCTACTGAAATTGTCTGCGATACGGAATTTTTTGATTCTGTATCTGATGCAAAATCTTCTGCTTCTGAACACGATACAAGGCACGCCATACAGGCGATAACAGCAGTAATTTTCCTGATATTCAGCATATTTTCTCCATTTTCTGCGTTTTCTGCATTTTCTCTGATTATAGCGGTGAAACGCTGATATTATTTTCAGATGCCCACTTGTATATTTCTGAATTTGTATCAGCGTAAAGAGTAATATTCGGTAATTCCTCAAGTCCCCAGTTGTCGTATTTCAGTTCAGGGTTGCCTATTGTAAGAGAGGTCATCGCCTCGCAGGCTGTAAACGCCTCCATTTCGATTGATTCAACAGATGCGGGAATAACAAGCGATTCAAGGCTTGTGCAGGCTGCAAATGCACTTCTTTCGATACTCGTGACACTTTCGGGAATGTTTATGCTTTTAAGCGATGAGCAGTCCATAAAAGCTCCTTCGCATATGACTTCTGTTGTTTCGGGGAGTGTGATTGATGTAACGTCCCATTTCGCCTCAAATGAGAGAAAGCCTATTCTTGTAACAGGTACGTCCTCAATTGTATCAGGGATTATGACTTCAGTCAAATCGCCTGTATATTTCGTGATTGTTGCACTGCCGTCAAGTATTTCGTATTCGAAATCGGCAGTAGATTCAATATCACGTACTCTTTCTGTCGGTATTTCTACGGGTTCTTCGGGTACAGTTTCAGTGATTTCAGCAGTTTCAGCCGTTTCAGAGGGTATATTTTCAGTTTCGGTTTTGTTTTCACCGCAGGCTGACAGAATTATAAGGGCTGTAAGAACAGCAGGAATTATCTTTTTCATTATTATATCTCCATTATTTTTTGGGAATATGTTTTTTTTGTGAAAATTTTCTGAAAAAGTTCACGCTTTCGCCTTTAATTTTGCACGTTGTGAGTTGTTCAGCACTCTCTTGCGGATTCTCAGGCTTTTCGGAGTGACTTCAAGGAGTTCGTCATCAGCAAGAAATTCAAGGCAGTCCTCAAGGCTTAGTATACGGTGCGGAACAAGCCTCAATGCATCATCACTTCCGCTTGCACGGGTATTTGTTAAATGTTTTCTCTTGCATACGTTCACAACAAGGTCATCAGTTTTAGGCGATGCGCCTACAATCATTCCCTCGTATACGGGAGTACCGGCAGGAATGAAAAGTTGTCCACGTTCTTGTGCGTTGAATAATCCGTATGTTACAGCTTCACCTGTTTCGAACGATACAAGCGAACCTGTTTTACGGCGTTCAATATCACCTTTATAGGGCTGGTAATCCTCGAAAACGTGGCTCATAATACCCTCGCCCTTTGTATCAGTAAGAAATTCGCTTTTATAGCCGAAAAGTCCACGTGCAGGAACAAGAAATTCAATACGCATACGGTTTCCTTGCGGGTGCATTTCAACAAGTTCACCTTTACGGCTGCCGATTTTCTCCATAACAGAACCGACACAATCTTCAGGTACGTCAATTACAAGCCGTTCAATAGGTTCAAGTTTCCTGCCGTCCTCGCCCTCTTTGTAGAGTACCCGTGGAGTTGATACGGCAAGTTCATATCCCTCACGGCGCATATTTTCGATGAGAATGGACAAATGCATTTCGCCACGCCCTGCAACTCTGAACGCATCTGTTGATTCAGTTTCCTCTACACGGAGCGAAACATCTTTGAGTAATTCTTTGAACAATCTTTCACGGAGCTGGCGTGAAGTAACAAATTTACCCTCACGTCCCGCAAACGGACTGTCATTTACAGAAAAAGTCATTTCAACAGTCGGCTCGCTTATCTTGACAAACGGCAAAGGTTCTGGGTTTTCAACTGCACATATAGTATCGCCTATAGTAATACCGTCAATGCCTGAAATCCACACAATATCGCCCATTTCAGCAGATTCAACAGGTATGCGCTGTAAACCTTGTATTTGCAGGAGCGATACAATTTTTGAATTGTAGTTTTTCTTTGAACCTGTATAGTCGCATACGGTAACTTGCTGATTTACCTTGATATTTCCACGCACGATACGTCCTATACCGATACGTCCCACATAGTCATTGTAGTCTATCGAGGAAATAAGCATCTGTAAAGGTTCATTTTCGTCGCCCTCCGGAGGAGCAATGTAATTTACAATAGTATCAAAAAGCGGTTTGAGGTCAGTGCCTGTTTCGTACTGGCTCAATGATGCTGTACCGCTTCTGCCTGAACAGAAAAGAATAGGGGATTCAAGTTGTTCGTCATTTGCATCAAGGTCAAGGAGTAATTCAAGCACTTCGTCGCCTATTTCGTCAAGACGAGCGTCAGGACGGTCAATTTTGTTTACTACAACTATAATTTTATGACCCATTTCAAGAGCTTTTGAAAGTACAAATCTTGTCTGTGGCATAGGACCTTCAGCGGCATCAACAAGCAGAAGTACACCGTCAACCATTTCAAGGACACGTTCTACTTCTCCGCCGAAATCAGCGTGTCCGGGAGTATCGATGATATTTATTTTTATGTCGTTGTACATTACAGAAGTATTTTTTGCAAGTATAGTGATACCACGTTCACGTTCTATGTCGTTGGAATCCATAACACGTTCGGCAACAGCCTGATTTTCACGGAAAACACCGCTTTGTTTAAGCATTTCGTCAACAAGAGTTGTCTTGCCGTGGTCAACGTGGGCAATAATAGCGATATTTCTCAAATCTTCTCTTATCATTTCAGATTACCTCTTTAATATAGAATTTGATACAAAAGCAATATTTTTTTGCACAATAGGGAATATTTTCCGTGCAAATCATCATTTTTTGCAGACATAAAAAAAACCGCCATAAGCAGACGGCAAAAAATATAAAGAAACTGGTGGGAGAGGATGGATTCGGACCATCGAAGCTGAAAAGCAACAGATTTACAGTCTGCCCCCTTTGGCCACTCGGGAACTCTCCCATACAAATTTCAAAAAATTATCGGCATTAAACCGATAAATGGAGCTGGTGGACGGACTCGAACCCCCGACCTGCTGATTACAAATCAGCTGCTCTACCAACTGAGCTACACCA
>CANQJV010000034.1 GCA_947624295.1 uncultured Ruminococcus sp.
CTCCTCACGGTCGTGCGCCGGCTGTTGCTACGGGCGTAAAACGTACAAATCCTGATAAATTTGTATTTACATATCAGGGCGACGGAGACCTTGCCGCTATCGGTACAGCTGAAACAGTTCACTCCGCAACAAGAGGCGAAAATATTGTTATCATATTTATCAATAATACTATTTACGGTATGACCGGCGGTCAAATGGCTCCCACTACTCTCCCCGGTCAGGTTACTCAGACAACTCCTTTCGGACGTGACCCTGAACTCGCAGGTTATCCTGTACGTGTATGCGAAATGCTCTCAACTCTTACGGGTACAGCTTACGCTCACCGTGTTGCCGTGGATACTGTTCCGCATATCCGTGAAACTAAAAAGGCTATCCGCAAGGCTTTCGAAAATCAGAAGGCTAAAAAAGGCTTTTCTATTGTTGAAGTCCTCTCGACTTGCCCGACTAACTGGGGTCTTACTCCTACGGAAGCTATAAAAAGACTTCAGGACGAAATGATACCGTATTATCCTCTCGGCGTTTACAAGGATATTACTGAGGAGGTGGAAAAATAATGGCAACAACTGAAATACTTTTAGCCGGATTCGGTGGTCAGGGTGTGCTTTTCGCCGGTAAAATCCTCGCTTACTGTGGTCTTATGGATAACAAGGAACTTTCATGGCTGCCCTCCTACGGTCCTGAAATGCGTGGTGGTACTGCCAATTGTTCAGTGTGCATTTCAGATGAACCAATAGGTTCACCGCTTGTGCTAACTCCCGATATACTTATCGCTATGAATCAGCCGTCTTTTGATAAATTCGTGACGGAAGTAAAAACAGGCGGAAAAGTATTCTACGACAGCACTCTCATCGAAAACGAATGCACCCGCACTGATATAGAAATGTACGCTGTACCGTCATCACAACTCGCTGATGATAACGGTCTGAAAGGCGGTTCAAATATAATTCTTCTCGGCAAACTTATCAGGGAATCAGGTATATTTACACTCGATACTATGAAAAAAGCTGTTGAAAAAGTAGTTCCGCCCTCTAAAGCACATCTTATTTCCAATAATTTCCGTGCAATCGAAATCGGTATGAACAACTGATAATTCAGCCTCGGAAACTGTTCATAAGCAGTTTCCGGGATTTTTTTCTGAAAATGTTATAATTATTAAAAAATAGTTAAGGAGCTTAAAATTATGAGTGGAAATACTAACAGCTATGAATCACCTTTCTGCACTCGCTACGCAAGTCAGGAAATGCAGTATATTTTTTCGGCTGATAAAAAATTCACAACGTGGCGTAAATTATGGGTGGCACTTGCCCGTGCTGAAATGAAACTCGGACTTAACGTTACAGAAGAACAAGTGCAGGAACTTGAATCGCATATAAATGACATCGACTACAAAGTCGCTGAAGAACGTGAAAAAGAAGTCCGTCATGATGTAATGGCTCACGTGTACGCTTACGGCAAAGTCTGCCCCAAATCAGCAGGAATAATCCATTTAGGGGCTACTTCCTGCTATGTAGGCGATAACACTGATGTAATAATAATGCGTGATGCATTACAGGTAATCCGTCGTAAACTTATCAATGTTATGAATAATCTCGCTAAATTTGCGGACGAATACAAAAATATGCCCTGCCTTGCGTATACTCATCTACAGCCTGCACAGCTTACTACAGTCGGAAAACGTGCTACACTCTGGCTGAATGAACTCCTAATGGATTTAGAGGACGTTGAGTACAGAATATCTACTCTTAAATTGCTTGGTTCAAAGGGTACAACAGGTACACAAGCCTCTTTTATGGAACTTTTCGAGGGCGATACTGCTAAAATCAAAGAACTTGAAAAGATGATAGCTGAAGAAATGGGCTTTGATAACGTCGTTGCCGTATCGGGACAGACGTACTCAAGAAAAGTTGATTCGCAAGTACTTTCAGTACTCAGCGGTATTGCGCAGTCATGCAGTAAGTTTTCAAACGATATGAGAATACTTCAGAGTTTCAAGGAAATGGAAGAACCTCGTGAAAAAAGTCAGATAGGTTCGTCCGCAATGGCTTACAAACGTAACCCTATGAGGTGCGAAAGAATTACATCGCTCGCAAGATACGTGATGATTGACAGCCTTAACCCTGCATTTACAGCAGGTACACAATGGTTTGAGAGAACTCTCGACGACAGCGCAAATAAAAGAATATCTGTTGCAGAGGCTTTCCTCGGAGTTGACGCTATACTTAACATTATGCTTAACGTAACAGACGGAATGGTTGTCTACCCCGAAATAGTCCGCCGCCGTGTAATGGCTGAACTGCCGTTTATGGCTACCGAAAATATTATGATGGATGCCGTGAAAAAAGGCGGTAACCGTCAGGAATTACACGAAAGAATACGTGAATATTCAATGACTGCCGCTATGGAAGTAAAACAATTCGGCAGGGAAAATAATCTTTGTGAACTTATTGTCAACGACCCGATGTTCATGATTACAAAAGAAGAACTTGATTCCGTACTCAAGCCCGAAAATTACACGGGCAGAAGTGCTGAACAGGTTGACGAATATCTTGAGGAGTACATTAAGCCGATACTCAACGCAAATAAAGATATTCTCGGCGAAAACTTCGAGATGAAAAACTGATATGAAAATACTGAACATACACGGCTACAAAGGCAGTGCGGAAAATTCCGCCTGTCTTGCGCTGAAAAAATTGGGATTCGATGTAATTGCTCCGCAGATTGATTATGATTCGGAAAACCCTGATATAATTTTAACAAATCTGAAAGATATTGCAGTAAAATCAGAACCTGACTATATTGTCGGGACAAGTTTAGGCGGATTTTTTGCCATGCTTGTTGCGGAATATATGAATATTCCGGCAGTACTCGTAAACCCTTGCCTTAAACCGCAGATTACATTGCCGGAACTCGATTACAAGTTAAATAAGTTAAGAAAACAGGAGTTTGAATCATTTGCGGATATGATTAAAAAAATGAACTGTAATAATATGACTGCTGTAATCGGCGGTGAAGATGATGTTATAGATTACCACGAAACTGTTACGAAAAAAATAATCAGCAACTGCATTGTTATCCCTGAAGGCAAACATTCAGGAGCAACACTCCCATTAAAAGAACTTTTCGGAGAAATAATAAAATGAAAAAACAATATCTTGAGGCAGGAAAAATAGTCACAACTCACGGCATACACGGCGAAGTAAAAATAATGCCGTATACTGATACTCCCGAACTTTTATGCGAATTTGACAGGCTGTTTATTGGTAAAAATCATAACGAGGTCTATATAACAAAAAGCCGTGTTTTCAAGAATATGGTGATTGCTAAAATTCAAGGCGTTGATACAGTTGAGGAAGCTGAAAAATTCCGCAATAAGATACTTTATATGCACCGTGATGACCTTGAACTCGATGAGGATACCTATTTTATACAGGATTTAATCGGTATGGAAGTAAAAGACGCTGAAAACGGCGTTGTTTACGGGAAAATCAAGGACGTTATGCAGACAGGCGCAAATGATGTGTACGTAGTACAGGGCGACAGGGAATACCTTATTCCTGCAATACCTGACGTTGTGATTTCAACCGACATCGACAACGAAATTATGCTTATCAAAGTTCTTGACGGGCTTTTTGACTGAGGAATATGAAATGAAAATAGAAATAGCTACCCTTTTCCCCGAAATGTGCGAAACTGTACTGAGTGAGAGTATTGTCGGACGTGCGAGGAATGCCGGGAAAATAGAAATCTCATGCCGTCAGATACGTGACTACGCTTACAATAAACACCGCCGTGTTGACGATACACCGTATGGAGGCGGTATGGGTATGATAATGCAATGTGAGCCGATTTACGAATGCTATAAGGCTGTATGCGCTGATATGGGCAACAAACCTCATACAATTTATATGTCCCCTAAAGGTACGCAGTTTACGCAGGAAAAAGCTGTTGAATTATCACAAATGGAAAATATTCTCATAATATGCGGTCACTATGAGGGCGTAGACCAACGAATTATAGACAAAATCGTTGACGAGGAAATTTCAATAGGCGACTATGTGCTTACAGGCGGAGAACTTCCTGCACTTGTAATGGCGGATTGCATTGCAAGGCTTTGTCCGGGAGTGCTTGCGGACGAAGTATGTTTCACGGACGAAAGCATACATAGCGGATTACTTGAGTACCCACAATACACTCGCCCTGAAATATGGGACGGTGTACCTGTACCGCCTGTATTGCTTTCGGGTCATCACAAAAATATAGAAACGTGGAGGCACGAACAGAGCCTTGAAATTACAAAGCTCCGCAGACCTGACCTCTACGAAAAATACAGTAAGTGATATATTTGTATAATATGGATGTTATATGCAAATAAAATAAACTCACTGTATAATTGCAAATGCTTTTTCCGTTTAGGTATATTTAACAGTTTAAGCACTAAATTTTATTAAATACTAACAAATATAATAATGGTGAATATTCACAACGCCGGCGATAAAAATTAACTTTTATTGTATCTAAATGTAGAAAATAATCAAATATCGAATTTTTAGCATAAAAATCCGTTGACTATTTTTTAATTTCAATGTATAATAAACTATAGCAAGTTGATATTGCAAAAAAAAACAAACACGCTGCCGATACACAGCTTCATACACAACAAAAGGCACGTAACTACAGAGAACAGGAGAGTTGAATATGTTTGTAAGAGAAGTTATGGTCAAAAATCAGGTTGGTCTCCACGCAAGACCCGCTACTTTTTTCATTCAGAAGGCTAATGAATTCAAGTCCTCTATCTGGATTGAGAAGGAAGAACGCAGAGTTAATGCTAAGAGCCTTCTTGGTATCCTCTCACTCGGCATTGTAGGCGGTACAAATGTAAAAATTATCGCTGACGGTGCTGACGAAAAAAATGCTGTTGATGCACTTATTGAACTTGTTGACAGCGGTTTCAGTGAGGAAAGCAGATAATCTACTGTTATTACAGTAATTAAGGGCGTTACAGCTTAAATGTAACGCCCTGTTTTTATTGAGATATATTTTCGAACATAGTTTCTGCAAATACAGCGTAACCTCTCGTCGGGTCAGCTACAAAAACATGAGTTACTGCACCTATCAGCTTGTTATCCTGAATAATCGGGCTGCCGCTCATTCCCTGAACAATACCGCCTGTTGCGTTTATAAGCTCCTCGTCTGTTATGCGGATAATCATATTTTTAGTCGTATCCTTGCTGTTATAGTCAATCTGCTCAATTTCAACAGAGTATTTTTGTGGTTCATCACCCGAAACAGTCGCTAAAATATACGCCTCACCTGTTGTTATATCCTGCCTGTAACCCATTTTGTACTCATTCGGATTATTGCACAAATTTTCCATTGAGTTTTCAGTCAGAACGCCGAAAATACCTGAATTTGTATTGCTTATCAGCGTACCGTAAACCGACTGACGTGTAAATTGCCCGTGCAATTCCCCCGGAATACCTGTTTCGCCACGTCTTGCTTCAGTAATCACTACAGGTACAGCCTCACCGCTTTGAATGGGAATAAGTTCGCCTGTATCCGTATCGCATACAGGGTGACCTAACCCCGCAAATTGCCCCGTTGACTTGTCAATGAACGTCATCGTGCCGATACCTGCAATGCTGTCACGCACCCACATACCACCTTTCCACGCCTTTTCCTTTTTGGAATAAGCAGGAACAAGTTCAGCAGTAAAAGTTTCGCCGTCACGGTTCACGGAAAGTTCAATCGCATCACCGTTGCTGTTGCTTATAATCCTCTGCAAATCGGCATTTGACGTAACAGGAATATCGTCCGCAAAAGTAATAATATCGCCCTTTTCAATACCTGCATTTTCAGCAGGACAAACGGATTCAACATCACTCATTCCCGTAACCATAACGCCGTCCATCAGCAACTTTATACCGAACGGATTACCGCCTGCAACAAGTATAGGTGACTCCTCCTGTTTAACGTTAATATTTTTAACAGGAATCGCACCGAAAAGCGACATTGACGCACAATCCGCTGAATATTCTGCACTTAGTTCGGGATAAAGCGCAAACTTGACATCTTCAGCCGTTTCAGCAATTACAGACTGCGGTAAACGCTGCGAGTAGTATTCAGCTGTACCGAAAAGTCCCACAAGTACAGCCGACATCACAACCGCAAGAGTTTTTGTCAATATTTTTTTCATTTTCTCAATCCTTTCAGCCGAAAAAACGGCTATAGTTATTATATATAAAAGTATGTACAGTTATGAATGAGAATTTCACGGAGTTATTTTATGAAAAAAATAATCAGAATTATTATGATAATTTTAACGCTTATTTATCCGCTTTTTATGAATTTAATGGCAGGAATGGGTTTGATTTACAATAAAAATTCATATGGCGGAAAAATAGTTACAGCAGGGATTTTCCTGATAATATCGGGGATAATGGTGACTATCGGCGATTTCCTCTGTATTTCGTCAAAAAAAATAACAAATATAATTTCCCTGACCTGTAATATTTCAGGGCTTGTGATATGCCTTGTTATGCTGTATATAATCTGCACTCATGCGGACAATGCAGGCTGGGCGGACAACTACACAATGGCACCTGTAAGCGGTATGTACAGGGCGAGGATACTCCCTGTAATAATCCCGTCTGTACTTTCGGCAGTTCTTGCAATTGCTAACATAAATAACATAAACAAGAACCGGACTTCCTGAAAATAAGGAAGTCCGGCTCTCTATAAGGAGGTGGAGTATAAAGTACTCTCCGCTGTTACAAACTATCCAGTAATACTGACATAAAATCCGTCTGTCTGCGTCATCCCCCTAATCGGGTCCGACACCATCTGTCACTTCGTGACATCTCCCTTCACTGAAGGGAGTCACCTCACCATACGACAGTATGCTTTCGTCCTCTTCCTTGACATACGAATTTTCTGTCTCAGTATTCTTTGGACACTTTGCAACAGCGGAGAGTATAATAGAAGATGTCAAATAAAATCAGGACTGCTCACTGAGTAAAATGGAGCATCTGCTCTGGATAAGGTCAAGAGTTTCCTCTGCGGAGCGTTCGCCGTTGAAATAAGCATCTGCTTCTTCCTGAGCGATATTATAAATGTCCTCATCATATACGTAACCGTCACCTTTTGCGCTGAGAATCAGCTTTTCAAGCTCATCTCTTTCTTCTTTTGAAAGGTTAGGGATTTCAATTGATTCATCGCCTGTATAGTAGGAATCTTTATACGTCTGTTTTTTGCCGTCTGCGTCAAGATAGTAGGGGTCTTCCATAGTTTCATCAAGTTTCTTTTCAAAGACCGATTTAAGTGCAGGGAGTGTGTAGCTATTCTGGTCACTTGTCTGATATTCTTCAGTAAAGAACTCGTTTATAAAGCTCCATGCAGCCTCTTTATTTGCGGAATTTTCCATAATTGAGAAGCCGTTTGTTGTGGAAAGTTTAACACCGCTGCCGTCACTTGTGGGGTAGCCTACAACGCACATATCCTCATTAAATTCGCCGTATTTCATTCGTGCGTATTCCCTCATATTGCTGATATTCAAATCAGTGATGAGTGCCTTATCATTACGGATAGCGTTTTCCTGTTCAGCGTAATAATTATTCATTTCCTCGTCAGTTGCAGTTTCATAGTCAGGTTCTTCAGCAAACTCAAGGTCATTGCAGAACTCAAGCATTTTCTTGCATTCATCGGAATCAAAAGAACATTTTGCGTTATCGTAGTCAATAACACCGCTTGACATAACTAATTCCATAAATGCGCTTGTCTTACTTGCATTATATTTTCTGTAACTCATACCGTCAGGGCAATTGTTATAAGTTTCAATCAGGTCATCAACAGTCCAGTTTTCCTTATCGCAGAATTTCTTCTTTACAGCAAGAGCGGATACATTGAAATTCGGTGCAACTGATATAAGTTTACCGTCCATTTCGCCTGCCTCAAGGACGTTCGGGAGAATATCATCTTTTGATACAGTACCGTCTTTGCCCATAAATTCATACATATCAGCAAGCGCACCTGTTTTCCCCAAATTCCTTACAATTCTGTCGCTGCTTGACATACAGAGAATATCAAACGTTTTACCTGCTGCAATATCAAGCTGTAACTGTTTCGCAGGCGTATTGTCGTAACTCATGCTTTCATCGTTCCATTCGTAGTACTGACCGTAATCCTCAACTTTGATTCTGTACTTGTCATTTGATTTGTTAAATTGGTTTATTTTATCCGTCAAGCTCGAATCCACATATTGTGCAACCATAGTGAGTATCTGCACATTTTCAAGTTCAGATGCATCACGCTTTGTAAGACGGCTGAAACCTTGTGTACCCTGATAGTTATTCTCGTATATGATAAACTCACCGTTTTCAACAGGGACTACTGTCCGTACACTGCTGCCGTCCAAGTCGGAATCAAGCCAGTTTATGATTTCATCTACAACGCCGTCTGCTTTTACACCGTAAAGCGATGATGTTGATGAGAGATAAAATTCATAGTCACCGCTGCCCGGAAACATAAAGTTAATGTAGTCGATTGATGAGCCTGTAATCTGAATAAAATCTTCCGTTTGCAAACTCTCCGAATCAATCTTCTTGATGATAAAATCACCATGCTCATCGCCATATGTGGAATAGCACAAATTACCGTCCTTATCTTTGACATTTGTGTAGATATTGTAAATATCATCCTCATCATCAAACTCAACTTTACCGGTGATTTTGCCGTCTTTGCCTACTTTGAGTATTACTTCTTCACTCTCAGTACCGCCGACTTCTATAATAGCACCGTCACCGCAGCCATGAATTGAGAGGTAAGTTTGCTCGTCCTCGTCAAAATATTCGTCTAAACCTGTCAAATCATTTTCCGAAATAACAGTGCCGTTAGTGTCTATGTTGACAATCTTGTAAGTTGTTTCAGCGGCATCATAGTAGGCTTCCCAATCGAAATCCTCATCATTGAAATCGGGGTCATCATAATCAGGTTTTTCCATATCGCCGTGAGTTGTAATGTTGACAAGCAACAGAATTGTTCCGTCCTGCTGAGCAATAGCGTTATAGTAAATTTCAGCATTGTCATCAGCCTCAAGCGTGTAATCAATCGCTGTAAATTCAGTGAAATCCTTATTTGCAACGTACATTGCGGAATTGCCGTCCGTGTCACTGCCCTTGATAAGGAAAGTATCATCTGACAGAGGTTCAATAGTTTCGAAATACTCAATTGACAAATCGTTTTCAATGGGTATAGCCTTGAAAGACTTGAGTGCTATCTGACTTGCATCAGGTGTATTATTGTCACCCTGACTGCTGTTGTCGCTGACCGTACTGCTGTTACCGCTGTTGCTGTCACTGTTGTTGTTTCCGCACGATGCAACTGAAAGCACCATAGCGAAAGCCATAAGTCCTGCGATAGTTTTTTTAGTTTTTCTCATAAACATTCTCCTTTTTGTCGGCATTTTCTTTTTTAAGCCGTTTTTTTTCGCTGTGATTATAAACCACCCTTGTAATTTTGTCGCCTGTCCACTCTGTAAAGTGATTTTTCAATATGCCTGCTATTTTCCACAATATAACAAGAAGATACAACAAAGTAAGAACAGGGATAATATATGTCAGCCGTCTGTAGAAATACAGCGATGTCAACTTAAATTCAACAATGCGTGATGCATTTTCCCAGTAGGGATAAATCACGGAATTATTGATTACAGCGTAATCCGAAAGATTCTTGAAAGCCTTTGCCCTTACGGACGGCTTGAATCTCTCCGTATTATTTACAATACTGTACTTATTTTCGTAAGATGATTTGAAATAGCTGTCAACCGCATTGTAAGCGTAATTTTCAACAGGGTCAGGCATAAGGCACTCATAGCAAGTGATTTTGTTAAAACTGTTACTAATTGGCATAAAGTCGCCCATACCTCCCGAAAATGAGTCGTCATTCAAACCTGTCGGCATAGATGACATAGATACATTTGACGAGTTATTCAGCAAGCCGGCACCGTCATATGAAATATACGCTATAGGTAAATCACCTGCTGTTTTTTTTTCGTATTTCGTCTGCGGAGTATCAATAACTCCTGCAATATAAAATTTCGTATCATTTATGTATATATTTTTACCTGAAATTTCATCTGAACCGTACAAAGCCCACGCAAGATTTCTGTCAATTACAGCACCGTCCTGCATTATATCGCTCTCCGAAAAATATGAGCCGTCAAGCAAATCAAAATCACGGAACAGGAAAAAATCACCGCCAACCGCTATAAGCTGAGCATTCGAACGCCCTTTTGTTGTATCGCTTTTTATAGAAGCCTGCCCTGCTGATGTGCTGTACGCTTCAGGGATAAGTTTCTGATTTTCCTCGGGGACTACAGATATATTTTTTAACGATTCAAGCATACTCGCCTTTGCACCGCCTATATTGTCAACAGTTACGCCTGCATCTTCGGAGAAAAAACAGCTTATCTGCGCATAATCCCCGTCACTGCTCCATTTTTCGGCGGTATTGTTATAGCTCATCGACTTTGCGATTGATTCGCCTGCAATTGAGATAATCAGCGTGCAAAGCAGTGACAAAATATTTGCGGAGGCGATTACAGTGTACAGAATTTTCTTTTTTTTCATATATGGCACACCGCCTTATTTTTCTTTCATACGGACTTGGTCACCTGCTGAAACAGGTTTGCTTGATGCCGTGAGTATATAGTCACTGTTGCTTAAATTGCCTGAAATTGCGCTTGACATTTCGTCAGATGCCTGCACTTCAACGGGGACTTTTTGTGCGTAGTACCTGTTGCCGAGAGGAGAACTTTTTGAATTTACAACAAGGACAAATTTCCCGTCTTTATCCTCATAAACGGCACTTTTCGGTACAATCGTATCGTAATTACCACTTCCGCAAGGGATTGACAAATCGAGGTATGTACCTGAATCAACATCGCCTTTCACTGAAAATACAAGCACACGATTTTTAGAGCCTGCTGTAGTATCGTTTTTTATATCAGTAAGAATTGCCTCAACATCACCGCTCCAGCTATTTACGACTTCAGCTGAAACGCCTTTTTTTATTTTTTGTGTCTGCTGAGCATCAACTGTAATTTTCACCGTATAGCCCTCGTCAGCAATATCAATCGTAATAAGCTCCATATCGGGGATTGTTGTATCGCCGGCTTTTATATTCACGGCACTCACAACACCGCTATGTTCGGATTTAATTTCAGTAGTTTCATTTTCTTCCTTAAGTTTTGCGACTTTTTTCTTAGCCTTGTCAATATCCTTTTTCTTCGCCTCAATATCAAGGTTATCTATTTTACTCTGATTATCGTTATCTTTTTTAGTTTTGTTGAGTTCGGCAATCAAATCCTCAAGGATACGCTGTTTAGCTGTAACATCTTCATTAAGCTGTTCAATCGTCATACCGTCGCCCATACTGTTTGATTCGTATTCGTCAATAAGAGAGGTATACCAGTCTATATTTGATTCAGCGTCAGCAAGTTGAGATGCGTAATCATTACGGCAGTTATATTTCAGTGTATTGTAATTTTCTTCAGCAGTATCCATTTCAGCCTTTTTTGACTCCATATCAGCCTTTGCGTTTGCAATTTCTTCTTCAGAAACAACAGGAGTACTATTTTCCGTAGGCGATTCACTGTCAAGCGGAACATCTCCCATATCCTGAAAATCACCGTTACCGCCTATAAGTGACATATAGTAGCTGTATGCGCTCTGATAAGCCTCCTGCGCATTGGTAAAAGCGTTTTTGTATTCAATAAGTTCGCCGGTGTATTCAGCAGGAGCGGCAATATATTCATCTGTATCTATTGCGGAAATCACTGCTGTAAGTTTCGACTGTAATTTTGTATAATAATTTAACTGAGATTTATTGTAATTATAATTATCTTTAGCCGCCTGAACATTCCCCTGATTTGCGACTGCTGAATCTCTTTTTTGTATTGCTATAGACAAATCATCACGGGCATTTTTTATTGCCTGATTTTCCGTAGTGTAATCAGCAGGCGGTGCGAGTAAAGCCTTCTGATAGTCGAGTTCAAGAAGTGCGAGTTCATCTTCAGCCGCTGTAAGTTCCTCACTTTCGCCCGTGCCGACTGTAAAAAGAACATCACCTTTTTCAACTTCTTTGCCTGACTTGACTTTCACAGTATCAACGACTTTGTTGCCCTCAAGAGTAACGCTGTAACTCTGATTTGACTCAACTACACCACTGCCACGAAGGCGTTCAGTGAGTTTACCCGACGAAACTCTTTCGGTTGATACTTCCGCAAGCGACTTGTTCATAATTGTATTCGAGAAAAACGTAAGCACAAGCAGAACAATAAGAAATATAATCAGGACATTTTTTATAATATCACGTTTTTTATTAGGATTATATTTATCCTTATCGTTGTTTAATTCTTTTATCACATCATTTAATTCACTCATTTGATTTTCTCCTTATCCTTTTAATCCGCCTGATGCGGTAATACCCTCAACGAGATAATCCTCACCGTACAGGAACATAAGTATTGTAGGTATCATATAAACTACTCCTACTGCAAATGCAAGACCTATATCGCCTGTATTTATTTGCGACAGGAATACTGAAAGCGGGTGTAAATCGCTGTCTTTCATGAGGATTAGAGGCTGTTCAACCATATTCCAGTAGTCAATAAAAACAAGCATTGTAACAGAAATTACAGCACCTTTACAGAGAGGCAAGTGTATTCTTGTCATAATCTGCCATTCGCTTGCGCCGTCAAGTTTTGCGGCTTCTATGTATGATTTCGGTATTCTTTTCATTACTTTTGTCAGCAGGAATACGCTGAACGGCGAAAATATTCCGGGGAGTATTATAGCAAGCCTTTGTTTCAGTGATATAATACTGTCAGGCTTTAAGCCCAATCCCGAAAAAAAACTGTCTATCCCTGCCTTGCCTGTATCGTCAAGGAATCCCAATTTATCGGCAACAAGGAAATTAGGGACAAGTGTTACCTGATACGGCATTATCATAAGGATTATATAAACGAAAAATATTATACTTTTTATTTTATTCGGGTATCTCGAAAAACCGTATGAAGTAATAATTGCGACTGCTATCTGAAAAAGTGTTATAGGCACTGTAAGAATAACAGAATTCCAGAATTTCAGCAGATAATCGGGGCTTTTGAACAGTACGTTCTTATACTGTTCGAAAGTGACTTTATCGGGAATAAATTTCAAGTTGACGTTATCTGAAATAAAAGTTTTCTGGTCTGAGGTCATATTACTCAACATAGCCCCGTAATTTGCGGAAATTTCAGTAGAAGTCATAAACGAATTGGCAATTGTCAGAACAGTAGGCATAAGAAACAGTACAGCTGAAACGCAAGCGAAAACGGTTATAATTATGTTAAAAGTTTTTTCTTTTTGTTTTTTCGTCATCATTCCACGTCCTTTCCGAAGAAATTTTCAACAATAAGAAGTACAGCGATGACGACAATCATAACAAGAGAAAAAATAATTGCACCGGCTGAAAGTTTCTGATAATCGATATTGTTGAACATATTATTCATAAAATGCTGTAACATATAGACTTTATCAGTCGGATGGTCACCTGTAAGAAGATACACTTCACGGAAAATCTTGAATGAGTTGATAAGCGAGAGAATAAGCACAAAAAGAATTGTCGGCGACAAATATCTTAATTTTATATGTACAAACTGGTAGAATTTGCTTGCGCCCTCCAGTTCAGCGACTTCTATAATATCTTTCGGGATACCTGCGAGAGCTGACATAAACAAAATCATATTATAGCCGAGATTTTTCCAGAGGAACATGACAATTATGACAACTTGCCCATACGGTGATTTAAGCCAGTCGATACCTTTACCGCCGAATAATTCAATAATCTGATTTATCGTGCCGTGATTATGGAAAATTACTTGCCAGACGAGGACTACAGAAGCTGTAGGCACCATAAGCGGACTGAGGAAAAACGTCCTGAATATGCTTTTACCGGGGATATTCCGCTCAAGCAGTACCGCAAGCCATAGTGAAAGTACAATTGCAAGCGGAACTGATATAGCAGAAAACATAGCTGTATTTTTCGCCGAAAGAATAAACGCATCATTCTGCAAAAGTCTTTTGTAATTTTCAAGCCCGACAAATTCCGCACTTGTGGGATTATTTATCAGCGAATAATAGATAACAATCCCGAACGGCACGAGGAAAAATACAAGAACGCCTATAAGACTGGGAATCAGGCATAAATTGCTGAAAATTTTTTCTTTCCGCCTTCCGCAGTCATTTTTTATTTTCATTAAACCACTTCCTTGAAATAATGCTTCTATAAATAAGTGTAATTAAAGGGCAAAAAAGACGAACTATTTATAAATTTTTATTTTTTAACTAAATAATTTGTATTTTCCCCATAAATATGATATAATATTATAAGCTGAATGTCAATAGTTTTTTTGCCGAAATTTGCAATTTCAAGCCGAAAATCAAATTTCATAGATGACATTCCTGCGAATATTGTTAAATAATGCTATAATTTTGCGATAAAGTTTTAATCATTGATTTTGTAAACCTCAGTTAACAACGTGTACTAATTATAATAATACACAAATTACAGTTTATATTATATCACACTGAAATCACTTTGTCAAGTCTTTTTATAAATTATAATTATAAAATCTTACATCAACATGACAATTATAATATACTTCTCTTAAATTTTGCATAATATTTTTCTTAATTTTTTCTTATTATCCTGAAATCTAATTCATAGGCGCATACATATATTATTATATCACAAAAAAAAAAAA
>CANQJV010000035.1 GCA_947624295.1 uncultured Ruminococcus sp.
TTAAAACTATGGGAATTGTTAAAAATAAACACCAATGGCAAAATAATATTATTTACCTATAAGCAAGAGGGTGATTCTGATTTATACTTATAATGATTTGGCAAAAATTACCGATGAACAAAGCAGAATAAATTTTATTCAGGAGGCTATTGCAGAACACGAAAGCACTGAAATGTTCAAAAATGGCACGATTGCAGGTCTTTTTTACAGAAACAGAGATGTTGATTTGGAAGAAATTGTTAAAGTAGTTTACGATAGAGAGGGGAATCCTCATGCTGATAAAGTTTCCCCGAATCACAAACTTGTTACAAATCTTTTCCACATCTTTACAACTCAACTCGTTTCTTATCTTCTCGGCAATGGTATAATTTTCGAAGATAATAAAATAAAACAGGCTCTCGGCGGTTCTGATTTCGATTTCAAAGTACAGCAAGTACTTACTTACGCTATACTTGACGGTGAGGGTTATGGATTTGTTACCGAAAACGGCATAGTTCCGTTTTGCTATGCCTGCAAAATACACGGCAATGAACCTCTCCTTGTTCCCCTCAAAGATGAAGATGACGATACAATTAAGGCTGCTATACGTTATTGGCGAATTGCAGACGATAAACCGCTTAGAATCACACTGTATGAAATGGACGGTGTTACTGAATACAAGGAAAATGAAATCGGTGAAGTTGAAATCTATATCCCGAAAAAAGCATACAAAATAAATACAATTTCAAGCAAAATTGAGGGTAATATTTCATCAACAGGCGAAAATTACAGCTATTTTCCTATTGTTCCTATGGGATTTATTAACGGTCAATCTTCTATTGTCGGCAATCGTGCTAAACTTTTCGCTTATGATGTCGTTCTTTCAGGTATGATAAACAACGTTGATATGAATAAGATTTACTGGATTATACGCAATGCAGATGGTATGGACAGGAGAGATGACCTTAATTTTGTAGGTGATATTATTCAAAGTCAAGTCGTTCACGCTCCTGACGGTGTTGATATAAGCAAAGAGGAAATTTCATCAAGGCACGATTCATATATTTCAGTCCTTAATACGCTCAGAAAAGAACTTTTTCACGATTTTCAGGCAGTTGATACGGAAAATCTATCAGCCTCAAACAAAACAACAGTTGAAATTAAATCCGCTTATGAAAATCTAAATCTTAAATGCGATGAAGTCGAAAAGTATGTTTTTGATTTTATCCGTGGATGTCTTAGAGTTCGTGGACTTGATGAAAACGCTGATTTCCATTTCAAACGCCCTAATAATATCAATGAAACAGAATACCTTACAACTATTTCAAGTATCGCTCCCATTATCAGCGATGATTTGGCTCTTAAACTTATATGCGAATCACTTGGTCTTGCTGATGAATACGAGAATATAAGAACACAAAAAATTGCTGAAGAAGTCCAGCGTTTTGAGGAATAGTTATTATGAGTGATGTAATTCAATATCCGCCTGTCAGTCATTTTGATGAGGCTTATCTCGAAACAGAATACTTGCTCCAATACGGTGCAGGTGCTGAAATAGCAAGTATCTATGCGCAGGCTGAAAGCGAATTAAGACAAAAGGCTTTTGATTACCTTAAATGGTTCATTGCTGCTGATACTGCTAAAATTGCTCTCGTAAATTCAGGCAAACTCTCAAATAAAGAATATCAGAATTGGCGGAAAACTTATATTATGGTCGGCAGACAACATTACGCTATGCTTGAGGTTGTTTCAGGTAACCTTGCAAATATAAACGCTATTGCCGCTAATATAATAAACGGCTATCTTCCGCAAGTATATGCAACTAATCTGAATTTTACATCATATGTCATTGAGAATACTCTCCATATCAATACAAACTTTTCTTTGTATAACGAACAGGCTGTTGAACGTTTGGTACGTGAAAATCCTGATTTATTGCCGTTCGTGAACGTGAATATACCTAAAGACAAACAATGGAACAAAAAGAAAATAAATGCCGCTGTTGCTCAGGCTATAATTCAAGGCGAAAATATAGAGGCTCTCGCTGACCGTATCGCTGAAATAACTGCTGATTCTAACAGGAAATCCGCTCTCCGTGCTGCTGCAACTGCTTTTACTTCTGCACAAAACGGCGGAAGATTTGACGCTATTAGACGTGCTAACCGCCTTGGGATTGAATGCGACCGCCGTTGGATTGCAACACTCGATTTTTATACACGTGATTCACATAGACGACTTCATGGCACTGTTGCGAAAAAAGGTCATCTTTTCAGTAATGGTCTTGAATATCCGGGCGATTCCCGTGGTCGTCCTGAAGAAGTCTATAATTGCCGATGTGCTTTAGAACCTGCTTTCAGTGATACAGAACATGACCCCTTAAGCGGTTTCAGCCGTCTTGGCAGCAATATGTCATATTCTCAATGGAAAAACGCAAAAGGTGATGAAACACCTTTCAAGCAAGCAAGAAATTCAAACCATGATATGCGTATGCATAAGGAATACAGAGAACTCCTCGGCAGTAAAGTCCCGAAAAATTTCAGAGATTTTCAGGATATAAAATACAATAACCCCACTGAGTGGAAAAAACTTGTTTCAGAGGAAAAAAAGGCTCGCAATAAAAAAAGAAAGAAGTGATTTTATGGCAAACTTTGTTGTTAAATTTACAGACAATTCTAATATTGTTCTCTCCGCTCTTAATGCCAATATAGATGCCGCTTTAGAGGAAGTAGGGCTAAGAGTTGAAAGTTATGCAATCAACAATGCCCCTGTCGGTAATCCGCAAAGTACAGGTGTTGTCGGTTATAAAGGCGGTTCTCTCCGAAACAGTATCACTCATAAAATCGTTGGTAATTCCGTCTTTGTCGGCACTAATATCAAGTCAAAAGAGGGCTATCCCTATGCTATCGCTGTTGAATTTGGTACGGGTATTCACGCAGATAACGGCAACGGCAGAAAAAGTCCTTGGGCATATAAGGATAAAAACGGTGACTGGCACTGGACAAGAGGTATAAAACCAACTCATTTCCTCCGTAATGCCGTAACCGGACACAATTCCGAATAAATAAACGCTATAAAGAAAAATCTGAAAGGAAAATGATTATGAACACTGAACCTGTTACAAGAAAAGAAAAATATTTAGCTAAAATCAGAGGTGAAGATGTGCAAATCCCTAAAGAACCATATACCCGTGAGGAAAAATATCTGAATGCTATCGCCACTATGATTTCAGACAAAATTTGCACCAAAGAGGAATTTGATAAGAAAATTGCCGAAGTAGAGAGCAAAATCGGCGAAACATTTACAGCTGATGAAAAAGAAAAACTGAAATCGCTTACTAATCCTGTTACAGTCAAGGGCACTTGCAATAGTTTAGAGGAACTCGAACAAAAGGACGCTAAAGTTGGGGATATGTGGTTCGTCAAAGGTGAAGCTGAGGGAGAAAAGTCTAAAGAGTATGTTCGTACTGAAGCTGGAACGTGGGATTTGGTCGGCGATAACAGTATAGATCTTACTAATTACGTTAAAGACACCGATTTCGCAAGTGCCGATAAAGCAGGGATTATTAAGAATGTTGGGGCAAACAAATCTGGTATAGATATTGACGAGCAAGGCAACATTTCGATTGCTCATCCAGATAATGTGAGCGAATTAGATACATCAAGTCAGAAGCATACTGCGTTGACGTTGGATAGAGTACAGCCAGTGATGGCTTATTATGGTTTGAGTAATCAAAATACTTTAGAAAACGATTATGTTAAACATAACGACACACCATCTAAAGATACGTCTGGTCCTGTGAAGATAGATTTTTCTAATGACGGAGCTGGAAGCGGATTTGGTATTGATAACAATGGTTTATTGACGATTCATAGTTGCCCAGTAACCTCATTAGACAACGAGCAAAATTCCAGATATGCTCTCCATCCAAACAACATCCCAATGTTCATGAAGAACTACGGTCTGGAATCGAAAACATATTTGAAAGATACATATCAGAGAAAAGACGAGCATGCTTCTACTACACAATACGGTAATATCATGTTGAGCGGGGAATATGCTGGATTAGTTTTAAGCTCAGATGGAAAGCTTGGATTAGCAGGTGTAACGACAACTGAAATAAATAAAGAAACCAGCAGTGTAAGGAAAGCATTAGTACCAATGTCTATTCCTGTGTTTATGAATAACTACGGTATAACTAACAAAGGCTGGTGTCATGAGATTAAGAAAAAAGTAGAGAGTTCGAGAACAACTAATGAAAATGGCATATGTGTTACACAAAACTGTATAGTTTTAGTAGCCGGATGTTCTAATGTAGTAGATGGTGTTTCTGTAACAGTGGTTCCATTTTTGAACAAAGATAATTTGAATAATACATCTCTTATCTTCAAAAACACTAAGACTGACGAACCGCTAAAAAGTACAGAAATAACAAATCTAACATATTACTATATAGAACCATTTGACGAAGTAACAGACCCACAATCAGATGAGCCAAGTATTTCAGAACAACCATCATTTTACGAACAAGATATTTCACCTAATTCTATAGAACCTAAACCACAATCAACTACAAACGTACAAACTAAATCCTTCTCCAAATCCGAAACTCCAGTGACACCCCAATCAACCAAAACATTCACAACATCTACAACTTAATAAAAAAAATTCTGAAATTCAATAAAAATTATCATTTTTCTCTTGACATTTCGTGCAAAGGGTGATATAATGAAAGAAAAACAGAATACAAAACGTCAGCCTGTCTGTTGCCCTTGCGGTAAAGTTGTTGCTGTTATCATAAACGGCGAATTGTTCGTTTATTGCAAAAGGTGCAAAAGACAAATCAAAATTGACGTTTTAGAGCCAAGAGCCTAAGTGCCGAGAGCCGTAAAGCATTTTTTACAAGTGCTTTGCGGCTTTTTCTGTTTTTACCTAACGAATAAAGTAATTTTCGCCGAAGTACAGGAGGTTTTTATATGTCATCACTTACAAGAAAATTTTTATCAGAACTCGGTCTTAACGATGAAACTTCTGATTTGATTATCAAAGAGCATACCGGAGTTACTGATGCACTGAAAGCTGATTCACAAAAGAATGCTGATAAAATAGCAGATTTGCAGAAACAGCTTGACGATTCTAAAAAAGAAATCGCTGTATATGCTGATAAACTTTCAAATGCCAATGCAAAAATATCCGAATTTGAAAGAGAGGATTTTAAGTCAAAATACGATTCCAAAGTACAGGAACTCGAAAATCTTAAATCTGATTATGCGGCTAAAGAATCTGCCACAAACAGAAAAAATGTTCTTTCAAAAAAATTGAAAAATCTCGGATATTCAGACAGTGCGACAAGTATAATTGTCAATCGTTCGGATTTCCCTGACAAAATACAGCTTGATGAAAACGGAAATGCAACAAATATTGACGATGTTATTACAGGTATTCAGAATGAATCCGATTTTGCAGGATTTACACCGCATAAGGACAATTCTGCTCATATGCCGTCAAATCCTCCCGGCAATAATGGAAAGTCTAACAGTATGACAAAAGAAAAAATTATGTCAATCAAAAATACTGCTGAAAGACAAAAAGCTATTTCCGAAAATCCAGAACTTTTTGGTCTTGATTAAAACGAAAGGAGAAAACTATGGCTGCTGAAAAATTAGTTAAAACTGCAGACCTTACCGCTGTCCGTGAAGTAGATTTTGTTTCAAGATTTACAAAAGATGTTAAATTGCTCCGTGATGTTCTCGGTTCAATCCGTCTTGAAAAACAGGCTGCCGGTACAGTTATAAAAACTAAATCCGCTGTTGTCACGCTTAATGAAGAAACTGTTGGTGAGGGTGAGGAAATCCCTTACAATCAGGTGAAATACGAAGAAAAAGATGTTGGAAAACTTGATTTTGACAAACAATCAGTCGGTATTACATTTGAGGCTATTGCTAATCACGGCTATGAGGCTGCTGTACAGCAAGCTGATGATGATATGCTTTATCGCCTTGAATCTAAACTTACAAGCAATTTTATCAAATTTCTTCTCACTGGTACTCTTAAAACTATGGACGAAACAGAAATCAATGATTTCCAAATGGCTCTTGCTGAAACACTCGGTCTTGTTCAGGGCAAATGGGAAGATATGAACAAAGGCTATTCTCAAATTATAGGCTTTTGCAATGTGCAGGACGCTTATCGTTACCTCGGTGCGGCAAATATTACAACACAAACGCAGTTCGGTATGACCTATATTGAGAATTTCATCGGTTACTCAAAACTTTTCCTGACCTCTAAAATTAAAAGCGGAAAAGTTGTTGCAACTCCTGCTGAAAATATCATACTCAGCTATATAGATGCAACTGACAGCGATTTTTACAAGGCAGGTTTTGAGTTCCGTACTGACGGCGAACGTAATCTTATCGCTGTACACGTTGGCGGTAATCATAGAACTATGGTATCAGAACTTACAACTGTAACAGGGCTGAAACTCTGGGGCGAATATCTTGACGGTATCGCTGTAACCGATTTCAAGAAAGGTGCTTGATTATGTTCAGAGTTATAAAATATTTTACCGATTTGCAGGATAAGGGTCGCCCTTATAACATAGGCGATACTTACCCACGTGACGGACTTACTGTATCAGAAGAAAGAATTACAGAACTTTCAGGCAGTAATAACAAACAGCACACACCTCTTATTGAACGCATTGAACCTGAAAAGAAAGCCACCAAAAAGAAAGGGCGTGCTGAAATTGCTGAATCTGATGATGATGACGGAAATCTGCAATGATTTGAAAAATTTTTTTGTACCTGAAAATAAAAAGTCAGATATGAGTTATATTCACAAAGGTATATTTACTATTTTTGACGGCGAAATAACGGGAGTAGATTTTCTGCTCCCAAATCAATATTTCCGTATTGTCGGCTCTGTTTTCAATGACGGAGTTTGCAGGAATAATTCAGATGATTTGCAGAAACTTACAAATGAAACTTTTGACGGTGCTGTCTGGGAAATGGCTGTCCCGAAAAGTTTTCTGGAATTATGCACCGAAATACAAAAGTTCAATGAAAAAATCAATGAACTTTCAGCTAACGATAAAGGCTATATTTCTGAATCTTTTGGCGGATATTCTTATTCACTCGGTTCAAATGTGCCTGCATATATGCAGTCTTTACAAAACAGATTAAATTCTGAACTTAATCATTACAGGAGGTTGAGATTACCATGAGTTTGCTCTCTGAATCATTCGGAACATTCAATTTTATTGATAAATCCCGAAAACCTGACGGTCAGGGCGGTTTTACCGTGGAATGGGTTGAGGGTGCGGAATTTCAGGCTCACGCAAGGCTTGATAACTCCATTCAGGCTAAAATCGCTGAAAAACAGGGTGTTACTTCTCTTTACACTATTACAACAAATAAAAAAATTACTCTTGAAAATAATGACATCATCAAACGTCAGAAAGACGGGAAAATTTTTCGTATAACTTCTAATGGCGATGATAACAAAACGCCTGACAGTGCCGGTCTTGATATGAGGCAGGTTTCAGCTGAATTGTGGGTGCTGCCTTATGAGTAAAGAAGAAAATATCCCTAAAGCTGCCGCAATCTATAACTTCTGGTCGGGATTTGGTCTTGATACTTATGAAGAAAACAGCGTTTTTGATATTGACGGCGTTCCTGATTTTCCTTATCTTACCTATGAATTTTCATCAAGTTCTTTTGGCACGTCAATTCCGCTGTCCTGTTCCCTCTGGTACAGGTCAACTTCGTGGGTTGCAATCAATGCAAAAGTAAAAGAAATATCGGAAACTATTGGTGACGGTGGTGTTATACTCCATTGTGACGGCGGTTATATATGGCTTACACGCAGTTCACCATTCAATTTGAATACGGGTGATAGTTCAGATGATATGGTAAAACGTGCTATTATTAACGTTAATGCTGAATTTTTTACAACTAATTAGAATAAGGAGAAATTACTTTGAAATTTACGCAAGTGCCAATGAATACATTTGAAAGTATTCAGATAAATGCCGGAATACTGCTTAATGAATTTACACCTGCAACAGGCGAATATGAGCGAGATAATATAATTGGTGCGACAACAGGAGGAAACAGCTTTGAATCAAATCCTGAAATGAACGATTTCGGCGAAGATATTGACAATGTTCCTGCTAATACGTGGCAATTGAAACGGCTCGGTTCTTTCAATCCTGTTCTTTCAGGTTCATTTGTTACTGCTGATACTAAACTCGGCAAAATGCTTGTTGCAGCAGCTGATATTGACAGTGGAGATGAAACACATATTATCCCACGTGATGCACTTAATAAAGAGGATTTTCAGGATATATGGCTTGTTGGCGACTATTCCGCAAAGAATGGCAAAAATAAAGGCGGTTACATTGCTATACACGTAAAACACGCTCTGAGTACAGGCGGTTTTGCATTGCAGACTGAAAAGAACGAAAAAGGTCAATTCAGCTATGAATTTACCGGACATTATGACCTTGATAACATTGAAGACCCACCGTTCGAAATTTATATCAAAAAGGGCGAAGATGAAGCCGCAGCTTAAAGGAGAATTATATGAAAACACTTGCTAATTGCACACCTCGTGAGTTTGCCTCTCAAACTCTTAAAATCGCAAACAAAATAAAAAAATATAAAAGCGGTCTTGAAAAAGCTAAAAATGCCGTTGAGGACGGTGAAAATAACTTTTTCGCCATTATGAATTATGTTCTTGGCGATAATGTAGACGAAACTATGGGAATTTGCGCTGATTTATGCTTTATGACACCCGATGAATTTGCTAATCTTAAAGCAGAAGGCGAAAACGGTATTGACGGAATTGCCCTTGTTCTTACTATCGTTAATACTCCCCGTGTTGAATCTTTTTTTACTACGCTTTTCAAGCTCAAGACTTATACAAAAATGCTGTCATAAGTTGTGACCTTGATAAACTTGACCTTTTCGGGATTGATTATATATTTGAACTTATGTTGCAAAAAGCTGATGATTTGTCTTATAAATACTATATGAGTGACTGCTGTAAAATCATTATACAAACTATTATAAGTTTAGACAAATCAAAGCACGAATTTCCACGTTTTTATGATATTGTACACCATTCACAACAAAAACAAATGCCCGAAAAATCAGCGGAAGAAATAATTGCAGAAGTTACAAAGGATGCAGGTCTTACAGCAATTTAGAAAGGAGGCGGACTGATTGGCAGGTAATCCAAAAGCTAACGTTTTTGCACTTGAGGCTTCTATTTCAATTGATACAACTAATTTCAAAAACAAAATATCTGAAATCAAAAATGCAGGATTAGCTATGCAGCAAGTTATGGAAAAAGATATAAAAAGTGTAAAAGCGTTGCAACAGTTTCTGAACGATTTCGATACAAAGAAATTCAAGGACAGTGTTAAAGGCATTAAGGACAGTGCAAAAGGCATTGGTGATGAAGTTGACAAAGACAAGGATAAAATCGATGATTTAGGCGATTCCTCCGAAGATAGTGCCGATAAATCTAAATCTGCTTTTAGTTCGCTCAAAGATAGTATAGGTGAAACAGTATCAAATTTCGGCAAAATTACTGCTGTTATTGAGAAAATAACAGATTCTATAAAGAAAATGGCTGAAACTGCTGTACAGGCTTTCAAAATTGCTGTCAAGGCAGGCGAAGAATTTACAAAAGGCATTGTTGAAATTGTTGACAAATCAAATGAAGTAGAAAATAAACTGGCTCTCACTTTCGGAGGAGCAGGCGCAGCTGTTGGCACTTACGCTTTCGCAAAGGGCAAAGATTTTGAATCAAGTATGGCAAGTGTTATTGCCACTATGGGAGTGGATAAAGACTATGTTGATGAAAAAGGAAATAATATCTATGAAATGCTAAAAAAAGCCGCTGAAGATGCAGGTGCTTCAACAATGTTTACTTCAAAAGATGCTGCTGATGCACTCCTATATCTAACACAATCAGGCTATGATGCATATAGTTCAATTGAGATGTTACCAACAGTTCTTGACGTTGCTAAAGCCGGCGGTATGGATTTGGCATATACTGCACGTCAACTTGCCATTGTTAAGCGACAAGTAGCAAAAAGTGGCGTAACACTAAGTCAACTTGGCGATATGCTTATAACAACAGCAAATAATTCAAGTACATCTGTTCAGGAACTTATGGAGGCTTTCCCAACTGCTGCCGGAAGTATCAGAAATACACAAATGGATATATCAGAAGTTTTCGCACTTCTTGGCACACTTGCTAATGCTAATTACAGAGGTTCTGAGGGCGGTACACTTGCAAGAAATATCTTAAAAAATCTGTACACACCAACTAATAAAGCAAAGCTGTTTATGGAAGATGAAAAAAATAATTTAAGCAGGACATATGACAATGGGCAAGTTAAAAGCCTTCGTGATTTTCTTGATGATATGGGGAAAGTTTTGGAAAATTTCGACCCTGATACAGCTGGCATTGATACTCTTGATTTTTTTGCAGAAATCTTTGATGTAAGAAATATTTCTGCTGCAACTGCTTTAGTACATGATAAAGAATCGTGGGATAAAATTACTGAAGCTGTTTCTAATTGTGAAGATAGAACGCTAAGTATGGCAAGTACTATGTCAGATACACTTGTTGGTGATATGAAATCAGCAACATCACGTCTTGAGGCTTTAGGTCTTGATATATATGATGCAATTGTTATTCCATTAAGAGATGCAGTAACACAAGCAACAACTTATATGGCTCAACTCCACGAAACTATTGATGAATACGGTATAAGCGTAGGAGCATTTCATATTGGTGATATTGCTGATGAATCACTTGAAAAAAATACGCCCTCTATTATTGATTTTATGGACAAGGCTGAAACTGTTGCAAGAAGATTTTTACAGGGCTTTTCAGATAATTTGCCTAATATTGCTAAAAATATAAGTGCAATTATATTGAAATTCGGTGAAATCAGAGATAAAATATTCAATTCAGTTGTTGACTTGTTCGCAAAAGATGAAAATAGTACTGCTCTTGTTGATATAGGCACGACTATACTTGATACAATGCTTACAACTGCCGAAAATTTTACAGGTACTCTCGCTGAAAATCTCCCGCAATTTATTGATAAAATGGCGGTTTCTCTTTCAGAAAACAAAGATTCGTGGACTAAATCAATCACAACTATAATAAAAAATATATCTGATTTAATCGTGAAATCAGCCCCTGCACTTGTTGAAAGCGGCGGTGTTCTCCTTGTTGCAATTTTAGAGGGTATGGCGACAACAACAACCGAAATTACAAAGATACTTCCGCAAATATTAGACGAATTTTCAAAACTTTTATCAGATAAAGAGTTTTCAGAAGATATTCAGCTTGCTTTCAAGCAAATTATCGGTGATATTGGCGATATTATTGTAACGCTTGTAAAGTTTATGGCTGAATCAGATAATCTTGATTTCTTCACTGAACTGCTTGAAAGTATATTTACTGAAATAACAAATACTATTGATGAATGTGCGCCTGAACTTATGGCGGCTTTAGAGAAAATAAGCGAGAAAATAGGACAGTTTCTTGGTGAAGAATTATTCCCGTTTGTAGTAACTGTCAGAGCCATAGGCGCAGCAATTGGTACATCTTTTGCGGTTGGATTATGGAATGGTTTGTGGGCAGGTCTTAGCAATATTTTCCCATTCTTAAAAATGTTAGGAATAAACAATGATGCGGCAGGCGAATTGTTTTTACCTGATGAAGAAAATTATTCCGCTGATGTCAATACGCCTATAGCTGATATTATAAATCAATTACCTTATGACGGTTCGATTTCGGAAGAAGATTTTAATAAACTTATTGAACAATATAAAAATTCAAACAACATTCCGTCAGATTATCTTGATGAATATATAAACGGCGATAAGCCTATTTCTGACTTAGTATCACAAATTTTAGCACAAAACAACTCATCTGACTATCTTGACGATTACATAAACGGGAATAAGCCTATTTCTGACTTAGTATCACAAGTTATAGGTTCCGGCACATCTTCAGGTTACGGCGGTACTTTTCAGCAAGGTATAGCCACAAGTGCCAAAAATATTATTGCTAATATGGACTTTAGCTGGGTACAGGATATAGGAACAAAATTTATAACAAATCTTGCTGAGGGAATATCTTCGGGTTGGGAAAGTGTAAAAAGTAGTGTTTTAGGAATTTTCAAAATTTTTAACTTATCTGACAAAGTTGAAGCGGCTAAACCGTGGGGTTCTGCTTTGATTAACACTATTGCAGGCGGTTTTGTTTCTAAATGGGAAGAATGGAAAGGACCTGTTACAAGTGTTTTCAAGTCTTTTAATTTATCTAAAATTTCAAGTGATTCTCATAAATGGGGTGCTGATTTAATAGATAACTTTTCAAATGGTGTAACTGAAAAATCCGGTTCACTTTTTAGTGTGATAACAACTGTTGCATCAGGTATACGTGAAAGGCTCGGCTTTAGTGAACCTGAAATAGGACCTCTTTCAGATTTCCATACATATGCCCCTGATATGGTTTCACTTTTTGCAGGCGGTATCAAAAGTAATGCAGGGCTTATATATTCGGAAGTTGACAGTCTTGCAGGTAATATCAAATCAGGTCTTTCAAATTTAGGCGTTTACAATCCTGTTGACTTTGGAATAAACGATATTACAAAGTACTCTGATAATATTATTCCTGCCAATATAGCCAAACAAGCTCCTATTCAGCAAGGTGTAACTATACAAAATCTTAATATAAATGTTGACGGCACAAATATTGAATCCGATTATGATGTTGACAGATTTGTAGAACGTATGAGCGATAAAGCTATTGAAACTATAAGCGAACGTCTTAAAATGCTCGATATTTTTTCAGAAAGGGCAGTTGGTGGTGCAGCGTGGTAAATCTTACATCAAGAGATTTTTTCAAAATAAACGGTGTTTCAAGCGATACTGTAGGAATTTTTGTTGATACTCCGTCTGTACCGCCTATGGCACAACAAAGACGGTCAACTGTATCAATCGGCAATGATGAAGATTTTGTTACTTCTGATGATATTTATGAAAATTTGAAGTATTCATTGACTTTTTACACGTTTGACAGGGATAATTTTGATAATTCGGAAATTTATGCTTTTCTTGCTGATGCACAAACACTTGAAATAAGCCGTTTCCCCGGATTTTATTTCAAAGTCTATCAAGTTTCGGTATCTGCTCCGGAAAGAGAATACAATGGTCAAAAAGTAAAATATACCGTGAATTTTACTCTTGCACCATTCAAATACAAAACAGATAATGAATGGATTACTGTTTCTTCAGGGCAAATTATTAAGAATACAGGTACTCGTTACTGTAAACCAACGCTTGAAATTGCAAGTGCAAATGACACTGATTTTTTCTTCAATGGTGTGCTCCTCAAACTCTATTTTCCTGCTGAGGGTAAAACAGTTATTGTTGATTCAGAAAGAAAAATTGTTTATGATAAGAATACAAATTCTCTCCTCTGGAACTTTTCCTCCGGCAAATTTCCGCTTTTACCTGTTGGTGATACTCAAATTACTTGGGGTAATCCTAATGTTTCTGACGTGAAAATACGCAAGAATGAGAGGTGTTACTAATGGCAACAGTACCAACAGAAGAACATCTTAAAGCATTGATTGATAAAATGTGTGAAATAATCAATGCAGAACGTGTGAAACTTAATTTGAACCCGATTTACTGCGTTCCTTATCTTATGGACTGCGCTGAACAAAGAGCCGGTGAGGCTTCTGAAGTATGGGGTCATATTCGACCGGACGGCACACATTTCACATCAATCATTGACTGGGATACCGCACAATGGAAAAACATTTTTGAAAACCTCACAGCAGGTTATGACACAGCTGAATCAGCTATGGAATCTTTCAGAGGTTCTCCGAACCACTGGGCTGCAACCACATATCCTGATTTGACACACATGGGCGTTGGTCTTGTTTATAACCCTGAAGGTGTCGGCGGTGCTACATATTACTGGTCACAGATTTTCCTGCAAGACCAGAGAGGTGCTGATTACGAGTATTCAGGGCAATATCTCCCCGGAGAATCAGAACTTTATCCGGGAACATTGAAATTAAGTTTAATTGATACTGAAACAGGCAAGATAATTCCTAATATGACTGTAACCGTAACACAAACAAATGAGGCTAAACATGATTTGTCAGATGTGAAAATCACGCAGAACGGCAGAAGTCTGGACTGGGCAACAGATTCCTTTATGTTTGATAGTAAAAAAGAAAAATTTTTGTTTGATACAGTTGATTGTCCACAACTTCCCTCCGGAGATTATCTAATAACAAATTGTCCATCAGGAAATTATTTAATTACTATATCAGGAACAGCAACTAATTACTATATTTCACAAAATCATTATTCAGGCGGTAAAATTACAGCAAATTTTACTATGAAAAATGACGGTTCAGAAATCCCTGATATTACGTTTGAATTTATAGCAAGAAAATTCTCAGTATTAAAAAAAGATTCTGCAACAGGCTCTCCTCTTGCAGGTGCTAAACTTGAAATTTCATGCAGTTCTAATATGTCAAAATGTGAATCTTCATATCCATTTGAGAAGATTGACAATTTCAAAATATCTTACACAACAGGCGATACTGCTGTTGTGTTTAGTAAAATACCGG
>CANQJV010000036.1 GCA_947624295.1 uncultured Ruminococcus sp.
GTTGCCACTGTTATCATGATAACAGCAAAATTGACGTATTTACGCCGTTTCAGCAAGCATTTTTATTATTCCCACTCCACAGTTCCGGGCGGTTTAGAGGTAATATCATAGACGACACGGTTGACGTGTTCGACCTCATTGCAGATACGGTTAGAAACACGGGCGAGTATATCGTAAGGTATTCTTGCCCAGTCAGCTGTCATAAAGTCGTCTGTAGTAACAGCACGTATAGCGATAAGGTGGTCGTAAGTACGGTGGTCGCCCATAACGCCGACGGTATGCACATCGGGGAGAACGGCGAAGAATTGTTTCAAATCGTTTTCGATACCGCTTTTAGCGATTTCGTCACGTAAGACAGCGTCAGCTTCTTGTAAAACTTTTATTTTATCTTCTGTAATTTCGCCGAGAATACGTACTCCGAGACCGGGACCGGGGAAAGGCTGTCTCCATACGAGTTCATGAGGGATACCGAGTTTTTCGCCGACAGCACGCACCTCATCTTTGAATAAATCTTTTAACGGTTCGATAGTACCGGCGAACTGAATATCGGCAGGCATTTCAACCATATTATGATGAGTTTTAATGACATCTGTTTTACCGTGACCTGCCTTATTGCCCTTACCCGATTCGATGCGGTCGGGGTAAATAGTACCTTGTGCGAAAAATCCGTCTGTACCCTGTTCACGGATTTTATTCCAGAAAACGTTATAGAACTCCGTACCGATAATTTTACGTTTTGTTTCGGGGTCTGTAACGCCTTTGAGGGCGTTGATGAAAGTATCCTTGCAATTAACACGAATGAAATTCATATCAAAGAGTCTTGTGAACGTTTGTTCAACAAAATCGCCCTCATCTTTACGCATAAGACCTTGGTCAACGAAAACGCAGGTAAGCTGTTTACCGACAGCACGTGACAAAAGACCTGCCGCAACGGAGGAATCAACACCGCCTGAAAGCCCGAGAATTACACGTTTATCGCCGATTTCCTCACGAAGTTTTTTGACAGTGGAGCTGATGAAGTCGTCCATAAGCCAATCGCCTGAAAAATTACAGATATTATAGAGGAAGTTTCTCAAGATATTTTTCCCGTACTCACTATGAGTAACTTCCGGGTGAAATTGCACGGCGTAGAGTTTTTTCTGTGGATTTTCGAAAGCGGCAGCAGGGCAATCGTCTGATTTAGCGGTAATTTTGAAACCGTCGGGCAATTTGCTGACAAAATCGGTGTGGCTCATCCATACAATACTTTTTTCGGGGACGCCCTCAAAAAGCATACCGCCTATTTGAGAAATCTCTATTTTTCCATATTCGCTTTTAGAGCAGCTTGCAACTTCTCCGCCCAGAGTATACGCCATAACCTGACAACCGTAGCATATACCGAGAATAGGAATGCCGAGCTTAAAGATTTCCGCTGAAATATGCGGGGAACTCTCATCATACACGCTATTTGGACCTCCGGTGAAAATAATTCCCATAGGGTTAAGAGAGGCGATTTCCTCAATAGGAGTGGTGTAGCTTTTAATTTCGCAATACACACCGCATTCACGCACACGTCTTGCGATGAGTTGGTTATACTGTCCGCCGAAGTCAAGAACGATACAAAGTTGATTAGCCATAAAAACCTCCTTGATTTTAATAATAAATATACTAAACTCTGATATAGTTTTATGTAAAATAATATTACTGTTGCTGTTAAAATTGCAAACAAGGTTTAGTATAGTAATACATATGCTGAACGCTGTTATTTGTTTAGTAAAATATAATTTTCCGTAAAATAATATTACTATTGTTGCAACAGAGGTTAGTATATAATAATTATACTATTTTTTTTATAGAATTTCAATAGAATGCGAATAATTTGATGTTAGTACTATATAACAAAGTGTACAGGGATTTTATTTTATCCCTGTACACTGTTTTTTGTTATTATTTTGCCCCGTCCATAATGCCGTTCAGGATAGTCTCATTCCATTCGAGGCTGCGGCGGTTGATAAGTCCGAAAGCATCGTCACCTTTTGCGAGACCGTTATCCCATACAAAGCACTTTATTCCGTAGGATTTAGCCGTTTCGATGTAATAACGGTAATATTCAGCTCTTGTTGCATCGTCAGCCACTGCCACGCAGCCAAATTCGTCTATAATAAGCGGAATACCCTTATCAATGAATTTTTCTTTCATATCAGAAAATTTGCTGTCAAGTTCAGATTTTTCAGCGTCGCCAAATTCAGTAGTCTGTCCCTCGGAGAATTTCCATGGGGCGTAGTAGTGGAGTGAAACAATAATATGCCTGTCGTTTGGTACTTTCAAGTTATTCATTGCGACATTTTCAGCGGAAGCAGCGTATGAAGTCACAATCAGAGTTCTTTCCGAATTATTTCCGCCTGATTCACGTACAGTATCAACGAAATCCTGTAAATATTTGTTTACTACAGTTCTTTCGTCAGCAGTACCGCCCATCCATTCGTTTTCGCTGCCGATAGTTCTTTCCTCGTTTATTCCCTCGAAAATAAGTCGGTCGCCGTATTCCTTGAAACGTTCGGAAATTTGTGCCCATATTTTTTTCAGTTTTGCGCTGTCCTGTTCGTACTCATCTTCAGACGGATTGAACCAGATAGCGTCATCGTGGTGAAGATTAAGTATAACGTACATATCATTATTGTAAGCATAATTAACAACTTCCTGTACACGGTCGAGCCATTCCGCCTGAATCGTATCGCCGTCCATATGTTCTCCCCAAGTTACAGGGACACGTATAGCGTTGAAACCTGCCTCTTTTACTTTGAGAATAAGTTCCTCACTTGCTTTAGGATTACCCCATG
The DNA here is from genome assembly GCA_947624295.1 of uncultured Ruminococcus sp. Classification (GTDB taxonomy): domain Bacteria; phylum Bacillota; class Clostridia; order Oscillospirales; family Ruminococcaceae; genus Ruminococcus. The sequence continues at coordinate 2,820 of CANQJV010000036.1, forward strand.
CAGTTTCGGTAGCGAGACCTGTTTTGCCCTTGACATTGAAACTTTCGAGAGTGTTGCCGAGATTCCAGCCTACTTTTATATCGTTTACAATTTCAGCGGAATCCCTGAATCCCGTATTACTTTCAACAGGTGCGGACGGTTCAGAGGACGGTGCGGTACTTCCGCCTATACTGTATTTCACGCTGATTGAATCGAGTTTCATAGCAGGCTGTTCGCTCCACCAGTATCCTAATACAAGTTCACTGTCTTTTGCGGAATATTTCGCATCATCGGGTAAAATCCACGTAAGAGATAAGTTTGAGTTATCAGTGAATACTGCAATATCCTGCGATTGAAAATAGCCTTCTGAACAATCGTAACCGAATCCGCCTGTAAATTTCCTGAAAGCACCGGAGGAACTTATATTATATGTAACAGCTTGTGGAACGGCATCTTCGGGCAGAAAATCGGTTGATACATGGATAGTATTGTTGTCATCATCATAATTCACGCTTTCGCCGACATCTTGCGAAACTGTTCCATCGCATGGGATTTCGGCGGTACGGTCAAGGGTACATATTGCCTCAGTAACAGTTATATCTTTTGCATTTCCCCACCAGTAGCCGAAAAGTACTTCACCGGACGGAGTAATATAGTCAGCGATATTTGCGGGGACATTCCACGTAATTTCGCCGTATGAGCCATTTGTAGGCGCAGTGAAATCGTCAGACTGATACCAGCCCTCATCGTTTGCATCTTTGCAGTCGGAATTTACAGATATACCGCAGCCACCCTTAAATTCGCCTATATCCGTATTGTTATCTGATTTGATTATAAAAGTAAACGACTTAATTTTATCACCCTCCTGAATGAAATCGGCAAGAGATAGCTTTATATTATTACCTTTTTTATCCCCGTAAGCAAGCGTTTCATTGACAGTCTGCTGAATACCGAGGCTTGTGGAAACTGTTTCAACAGGGCTTACGTGCGGAGGTTCAGTAGGTTCTTCTGTTGGGAGTTCCGTTTGCTGTTCAGTGACTTCTTCAGTAGCGGATTCAGTTACTTTTTCGGTAGCCGATTCGGTATTTTCAGAAACTGAACTGTTTTGTGGTTCTGATGAACTTTCCTCACTGCTGTTGCAAGCCGTTGCGGAAACTGCTAAGAGTGCAGAAAGAAAAATTGCCATACTTTTTTTCATAAATCTGTTCCTTTCTTTGAAAACTGTTTAGGACTGATATATTATAGCACATTTTCACGAATATTGCAACAATTAAAATTGTAAATAAAGTAATAATTTGTTTTATAAAACAAATATTATAATTTGCATATTTAACTTTATTGAAACACTTGCAATATAAGTAAAAACATGATATAATTAAAATATATATTTTCTCAGGAGGTAAATTATGAGAGCTGTTATAACTGTAATTGGTAAGGATAACGTGGGTATTCTCCATAAAGTAAGCGGAATATGTGCGGAAATGGGTGTTAATGTCATTGAGGTTACTCAGAGCGTTTTGCAAGATATGTTTGCAATGATTATGCTTGTTGATATAACCAATATGAACAGGGATTTCTCACAACTTGTAGACGAAATGACGAATCTCGGCGAAAAACTGGGTCTTTCAATCCATACAATGCACGAGGATATTTTCAATTCCATGCACAATATATAACAAGGGAGTAGTAATTCAATGCTTAATGTTTATAATATTCTTGAAACTATAAGAATGATTCAGGACGAATGCCTTGACATCAGAACAATTACAATGGGAATATCACTCCTTGACTGCATTGACACTGATATTGATAAGGCTTGTGAAAAAGTGTACAATAAAATCGTGTCAAAAGCAGGGAATCTTGTTGAAATCGGACAGCGTATTGAAAAAGAATACGGTATACCGATAGTGAACAAGCGTATTTCCGTGACACCTGTTGCAATTCTTGCGGCAGCTTGCCCGAATGAGAACCCTGTTAAATTCGCAAAGGCTTTACAGCGTGCGGCTGATACTTGCGGAGTGAATTTCATCGGCGGATATTCAGCACTTGTTCATAAAGGATTTTCAGCAGGCGACAGGGAATTGATTAAATCAATACCTGAGGCACTCGACGTAACTCAAAACATATGTTCTTCAGTTAATATCGGCTCAACTAAATCCGGTATAAATATGGATGCTGTTAAACTTATGGGGCAGATTATCAGGGAAACGGCTGAACGTACAGCAGACCGTGACTGCATAGGTGCAGCGAAACTCGTTGTATTCTGCAATGCCGTTGAGGATAACCCGTTTATGGCAGGAGCGTTCCATGGTATAGGCGAACCTGACTGCGAAATCCATGTAGGCGTATCAGGTCCGGGAGTTGTCCGTTCAGCACTCGCAAAGCACCCTGATGCCTCAATAAATGAACTTGCTGATATAATCAAGAAAACGGCGTTCAAAATAACACGTATGGGGCAGCTTGTCGGCGCAAGAGCCTCTGAATTACTGGGCGTACCGTTTGGTATTGTTGACTTGTCACTTGCTCCTACTCCGGCGATAGGCGACAGTGTAGCTCATATTCTTGAGGAAATGGGTCTTGAGATGTGTGGTACACACGGCACAACAGCTTGTCTTGCAATGCTGAATGATGCGGTTAAAAAGGGCGGTGTAATGGCATCTTCGACAGTCGGAGGACTTTCGGGAGCATTTATACCTGTTTCGGAAGATGCAGGTATGATAGATGCCGCAGTTGACGGTGTACTCAGCCTTGAAAAACTTGAGGCAATGACGGCAGTATGTTCAGTAGGGCTTGATATGATAGCAGTCCCGGGAGATATTGCTCCCGAAACTATTTCGGCAATTATTGCTGATGAAGCTGCTATAGGTATGGTGAATACTAAGACAACAGCAGTACGCCTTATACCTGCAATCGGTAAAAAAGAGGGCGAAATGCTTGAATTTGGCGGACTTCTCGGAAGCGGTCCCGTTATGCCTGTAAAAGATAAATCAGCTGTTAAATTTATTAACAGAGGCGGACGTATTCCTGCGCCTATGCATAGCTTGAAAAACTGATGAATCCTGAAAATATCGCAGGGAAATTTGGAATTGCTGATATTATTTCGGTAAATGAACTGAAAACAGGTCATATCAACAAGACTTATTGTGTAGAATGCCGTTCGGGGAAATATATCCTGCAATCGCTTAACAGGGATATTTTCAGGAATCCCGAAATTGTTATGAATAATATCGTCCTGATTGAACGTGCTTTTCAGGCTGAAACAGAAATCGCAATACCGCATTATCTCCAATGCAACGGGGAAAATTACACGGAGCAGGGCGGTGAAATATGGCGTATATGCGGATATATCGAGGAAAAGCCCGATGTCGCCGACCAAAATTATTTACACGGCTATGCTGTAGGACGTTTTCTTTACGTTGTCAATTCAGCCGATTTTGAATTTGAAACGCCTGTAAATCTGCATAATTTCGAACTTGATTTGCCTTTGCGGAATATTCACGGCGATACAAAAGCTGATAATATAATTTTTGGCGAAAAAACAGCGATAATTGATTTTGATACAGCTATGCGTGGTTACGTGTGTACTGATTACGGCGATATGATACGTTCTGTTACTACTGCAAATCCTGATTTACAGGTAATTTCCGATGTTACACGAGGATTTGCGGACGGTATAGGCGGAATTATTACTGACAGCGAGAAAAATACGCTTTATAGCGGTATAGTGCTGATTATAGCTGAACTTGCAAGGCGTTATCACGGAGGAAACAGGAATTTCCCGAACAAAACGTCTGAACAATGCCTTGAGAGGGAAAAGCAGTTGATGAATCAGCTTGAGTGGATAAGCGGTCATAAAAGCGATATAATAAATATAATCAACAAATGCTTTTGATAAAAAAAATCCCGTATTTATTGCAAATACGGGATAATTTTTTTATTTAACTTCAACAGTCCAGCCGAATGTATCTTCAATTTTACCCCACTGAATACCTGTCATTGTATCGTAAAGCATTTGTGAAATTTTACCGATTTTGTTGCCGTTTATCTCCATAACTTTGTCATTCCATTTAAGATGACCGACAGGGGAAATAACAGCGGCTGTACCTGTACCGAAAACTTCATCAAGTTTGCCTGCATCGTAAGCATCAGCGATTTCCTGAATTGTGATACGTCTTTCAGTTACTTTTATGCCCTTGCTTTTGCAGACTTCAATAGCAGATTTTCTTGTTATACCGGGGAGAATACTGCCCTGTAACATAGGTGTAACGACTTCGCCGTCAATAACAAAGAAGATATTCATAGCACCTACTTCTTCTATGTATCGCTGTTCCACGCCGTCAAGCCAGAGAACCTGCGAGTAATTCTGTTTGTGCGCCTCATCCTGACCGATAAGTGAAGCTGCATAGTTACCGCCTGTTTTAGCGAATCCCATACCGCCTCTTACTGCACGGACGTATTTGCTTTCGACGTAAATATTGACGGGGTCAAGACCGCTTGCGTAATAAGCACCTGACGGAGAAAGAATAATCATAAATAAATAATGTTCGCCGGGTTTTACGCCGAGATACGGGTCACAAGCAAAGATATACGGACGGATATAAAGTGATTCGCCTTCTTTTGACGGTACCCAGTCCTTTTCAACGTGCAGGAGTTCCATAAGGCACTGCATAGCGAGTTCTTCGGGGAGTTCAGGGATAACAAGACGCTGATTTGAAACGTTCAGGCGTTTGAAATTCTCATCGGGGCGGAAAAGCTGTACTTTACCTTCAGCGGTACGGTATGCTTTCAGTCCCTCGAATACAGTCTGTCCGTAATGCAGGCACATAGCGGCAGGGGAGAGTTCGATATTGCCGTAAGGTTTGATTTCAGGGTCGTGCCAGCCTTGTCCCTCGTCGTACGGCATAACAAGCATATAATCCGTGAACAAGTGACCGAAGCCAAGACTTTCATCGGGTTCAGGCTTTTTCTTTAGTGTTTCTGCTTTTGTGAATTTGATATTCATTTTATATTCCCTCTTTATGATAAAATTTAGGTGATACTGTACAAAAAGTTGTGTGTGAGATATGATTTACTTGTGCAATATCGCCTTTAGTATTTTAGTTAGCGGAGAAGTATTTTTTTTCATATATTTTCTTGCAGACAACAACGCCTGCTGATACAGATGCAACAAGAATTACAGCAGAAAAGATTGATACAGCAAGAATAGTTTTTCCTGTTTTCGTCATAATAATAACTCCTTATCAATAAACAACCGAAATAATGTCTTACTGAAATATTATAACATATTATGCAAAGAATTTCCATAGAAAAGGCATAAAAACCTGTACAAAAAATAATGTTGATTTTTGTATATTATTCATCATAAGCACGTACTCTTAATTCAGCACCAAGCGATTCAGCCAATTTTCTTGCGGCTTCAATCTGTTCAGCAGGGATAACGTCAACGACAGACATAATTACTTTTGCCGACTTTTGTGCCACGCAATCAGCCGTGAATTTCTGCATAGCCTCCCAAGCGTTTTCGAATTTAGGACGTGTGACTTTCATATACTCGTCTTTTGTACCTGCGTTCAGGCTGATTGAAATAGTATCAAGCAGTCCACAAAGTTTCTCTGCAATTGGTTCGCCGTTAATCAAGTCCCCAAGACCGTTTGTGTTGATTCTGAACAATGGCGGGCAATATTGACGGGCTTTGAGTTCATTTGCAACGGTGATAAGCATATCAAGACGGCAGGTAGGTTCACCGTATCCGCAAAATACAATTTCCTTGTATTTCGCAATATCAAGCTGATTCATAGCTGAAAATATTTCGTCGGCAGTCGGTTCGTGTTCAAGCCATAATGGTTCTGAACCGTATGCCCCGTCAGCATGATTCCTTATGCAGAATGTACAATTACAAGGGCATTTATTTGTTAAATTCACATAAAGATTGTTTCCTACTTCATAGAAAATTGTCATAGCTTTTTTCATTTTCAAAATCTCCTTAATCTATATAAATTCTCGGCACACGTTTTGAGATACCGCATACCACTTCATAGCCTATAGTACCGTAAATTGACGCAAGTTCGTCAGCTGTAATAATATCATCGCCGTCACGCCCTATGAGAGTTACAATATCACCTGATTCTGCTTGAGGTACTTCTGATACGTCAATCATAAGCTGGTCCATACACACTCTGCCGATTATTTTGCAACGCTTACCGTGTACAAGGATTTCTCCTTTTGACGACAGTAACCGTGAATATCCGTCCGCATAGCCGATTGTGACAGTAGCAACACGCATTTCGTCCGGTGCAGTGAACGTCCGTCCGTAGCTTATGCAAGTACCTGCTTCAACCGTCTTTACTTGCGAAATAACAGCTTTCAATTCCATTACAGGCTCTATGCCGTCCGGAATATCAAGGCTTATATCAGGGTGCAAGCCGTATATTATTATTCCTGCACGGGAAAGCGTACTTCTTGGCGAATTTCTGTAGCAAGTCGCTGCACTGTTCATGAAATGCACTTGCGGGAGAGTTACGCCCATAGAAACAAGTTCGTCATACGTATCAAGAATAAACTTCTCCTGAGTGTCAGTATAAGCGATATTATCAGGGGTATCACTGTCCGCAACTGCAAAGTGAGTATATATTCCCTCAACTGAAATTTTGTTAATCTGCATAATTTTCCTGATTTCATCGGCACAATCTTTGGTATTATTGTACCTCAAGCCTATACGTCCCATACCTGTATCTATTTTCACGTGACATCTTATAGGCGCAGGCGTATTATGTGAGAGTTTTTCAGCGTACTCGTATGAAACAACGCCCTGAATTATATTGTACATAGAAATTTCGTGGGCGTATTCGGGCGGAGTATAGCCTAAAATGAGTATTTCAGCATCTGAACAGAATTGCCTTACTGCTATCGCCTCATCGAGATTCGATACAGCAAAGTATCTGATATTACAATCATCGGCAAGACATTTAACTATATGTTCGTAGCCGTGACCGTATGCGTCAGCCTTGACAACAGCCATAATTTCAGTTTCAGGCGAGTTAAGACTTTTTATTATTTCAACATTCTTTTTAAGACGGGCAAGTGATACTTCTGCCCATGCCCTTTTAAGATATGGTTGCATTTCTTTTGTCCTTTCGTTATTTTTATTAAAAAACAGTGTTATCCACTGAAAATATAAACTGAAAATATTAAATTTTATAAACCTATTGAAATATATTATAAAATATGTTATAATTACAGTATGATTATTTTTCAAGCGGATACTATTATTATACAACACTTTTATTATTTTGTCAATTGAAAGGAGATTTTTATTATGGCAAAAAAGAAAACAGGTAGTATCGCCGTTCCCTACCTCGTGACAATGTTTATCGCTATACTCATCTTAGGAGGAGGTACTTTTTTCCTGCTGAATTACCTCGGTATACTCAACGGCGACAAGGAATTACCTGAACCGCCTGCACGGGAAATCACTACAGTAACTTATGCGGATAACCATACTATACTTTTTATCCTCGATGAACCTGAACAGAAATGCCCGACAACATTTATGCTTATGCGTTCCGTACCTAAAGACAGACGTGTTGTATTCCTCGGTATACCGACAAATACTATCGCTGTAATTGACGGTAATCAGCAGAATCTCAAAGATGCATACGATACAGGAGGAGTTACAGCTGCCGTGAATTTCACGGAACAAGTGTTCGGTGTTACGGTTGACCGCTATATGAAACTTGATTCGCCTGCTTTTGTTAAAATATGCAGTATTCTCGGTGGTGTTACTTACCCTGTCGCTGAAGATGTCGCAGGATTCAACAGCGAAGGCAAAGAAATTTACCTCAGTGCCGAAAACATCGACAAATACGTAACATATGCCGCTTTTAAGGACGGTGAAGTGGAACGTGCTTACAATGCAAGTTCAGTTGTTACAGCTATGGTCAATCAGGCAAGCGGTGTACGTGTTGCCGATAACCTCGATATTTCGTTTAATACGGTCATAAATATGGTTGAAACAAATATAACTGCTGTTGATTACCAGAATCATAAATTCGCTATAAAAGATATGCTTGAACGTGGTAATTCTATTGCGACTTTCTATATCCTCAACGGCGAAAATGCTTATGATGACTTCATTCCCTCACAATCATTCATAGCTGATTTTGTTAATACTTATTACAGTTACGACGAAAATACGGGAGAAAGTGATAGTGAAAGTGAATAATATTTTCGATACTCACGCACATTACGCTGACCACGCTTTTGACAGCGACAGAGATGTACTTTTGTCCTCTCTAAATCAAAAAGGCGTGAAATATGTTATGCTTGCATCGTCCTCAGTTGACGATACAAGGGAAAATCTTGAAATCGCTGAAAAATATGACTATATATATTCAGCTGTCGGCGTTCATCCCGAAAGCGTTGAAACAAATCCCGCTGATTATCTCGATATTGTTAAAAGTGTTGCACTAAGTTCCCCGAAAATCAAGGCAATAGGCGAAATCGGTCTTGATTACCATTATGACGGCTATAACCGTGAAAAACAAATCAGATTATTTGAGGAGCAACTTGTTCTCGCAAAAGAATTGAATCTCCCTGTAATCGTCCATAGCCGTGATGCATGCGAAGATACGCTTGATATTCTCAAAAAATACAAGCCTTGCGGAGTTGTACACTGTTTCAGCGGTTCTGCTGAAACTGCTAAGGAAATACTTAAACTCGGTATGTATATAGGTTTTACAGGCGTTCTCACGTTCAAAAACGCTAAAAAGGCTCTGAAAGCTCTCGAAGTTGTTCCGCTTGACAGGCTCCTGCTTGAAACTGATTGCCCGTATATGTCGCCTGTTCCGTTCCGTGGACAACGTTGTGACAGCTCAATGATTGCATATACTGCCGAAAAAGCTGCTGAAATTAAACATATTGACACGCAGGAACTCATTGACATTACTTGCGGAAATGCTAAAAAATTTTATTCTGTAGAGGATTGATTATGTACTATTGCTATGGAATTACCGATAAAGGCATAATGTCTCATAATGAAGATTCGGTTCTTATCGGGCAGGAAGTCCTGAAAGACGGTTCGCTTGAAAAATATATGGATTCTCCGTTTATTATTGCTGTTTCGGACGGCGTATCAGGCGAAAATGCAGGCGAACTTGCATCAGCTATGTGCCTCGAGATTCTCCGTGAAACAGGCGATTACAGCAAAATCGGTCTTACGGGGAACATTATGGCGATACACCGGAAACTTGCTGATTACAGCCGTGATAATTCCGAAACAAATAATATGCAGGCGACTTTGTGCGGTATTGCAGTGAAAAATGATAATTCTGTTATTTCTTTTAACATAGGCGATTCAAGGCTTTACAGATTCCGTGCAGGTGAACTGAAACAGCTTTCCCGTGACCAGACACTTGTGCAGTTGCTGTATGAGGAGGGCGAAATTACTCACCAACAACGCCGTACTCACGTTCACAAGAATATTATTTTCCCCGTACTCGGCAATATCAAGGATACCCCGAAAACTGATATTTTTGAATTGAAAAACGGGCTTGATTACGGTGAGGTGCTTATATTATGCACGGACGGTCTTTCGGATTACGTTTCGTCTGCCGATATGCTCGAAATTATGGAGTTACC
>CANQJV010000037.1 GCA_947624295.1 uncultured Ruminococcus sp.
CTATCGAACGAGAACCAATTTCGCTGAGGACGGGAAGCCCCCGTTTCTACAGGCGGGGGGAGGATGTCACGAAAAGACTTAAATATCAGTACCTGTTTCACGGGAAAACCATAACTGTATTTCTTTCTCTGATTCCTGCATTTCTGTCGCCTGCGATAGTATACGAATTAACAGGAAATTCGGAGATACTCTCTATAATCATAATAACTTCACTGATTTTTGCAACGCTATGCATTGATTACGCTGTAATACACCGCCTGAAACCCGACGAAAAAAAGAAAATAGCTTCAGCTAAAGCACCCGTCTGGGAAAAAATAACTCCCAAAATCAGGCGCAGGTTGAAAACAAATGTGAAAGATTTCCTGAAAACATCAGCTTACTTGTTAGGCTTAGAACTCGCAATATCTGTGATTGTGCTGATTGCAGGCGGTCTTGAAACTATGCTTGTGTGTATTGCGGTTGTGATTCCCGTAACGCTTGTAATCCTCGCCTGTATTGGTGTATGGGAATACATATGGTCGAATATGGGCGATTCAGCCGTATACACTGAAATCAAAATTGACCACTGGTATCTTGGCGAACGGACACGAGGCGGAAGAAGAAAATATATAGTTTTCTACCTGCCCGACGGTAAATATGTGCTTGAATGCTTTGGTATTCCGCCCGACAGTATCGTTGTGGTGAAGTACAAGTGCTTTATACGCTGGGACGATTCAATCAGATATATCTGACTTATGTTCAGGTTCAGAATATAAATATATAGCAACTTCAAAAAATGGCGTATCGGCGTATACTTGCCTATATTTCGTTAAATAAAGCGTATCAAGCGGCGTATCATAAGACGTATTGCAAGGCGTATGGTGTGTGTATATATATCAACTCTAAAAATAGGCGTGCACCCGTACCCTTGCCTATAATTCGTCAGATGAGGCGTACATAGTGCCGTACACTATGCCGTACCCGTACACGCCTGTACACGTACCGTACACCCTGAAATAACGTAATATAGCCATTGGTACGCCTGTACGCCATTTTTGTGAGTTGATATATATTTACAATGTGCGGAAGTATCTACATCACTGAACATACTATAGCGCAAAATTGCCGGCGGAGCACGGAAATCAATTTTCAAAAAACATCTGTTTTGTAACAGTGTTTTTATAGCATTTTGACGAGTAATTTCATTCAAAATCATCTGAAAATGATTCTAATTCTAACATAAACCATATAAAATTAAAATAGTTAAATAATTTTATTAGCAAAATTGATTTCTGTGCAGCTGAGAACTCTCCGCTTGCAATTGCTTTGAAAATGTGCTATAATATAAATCAGGTCATAAAACTTTACGGAATTGTACAATGCGCAGAAATATTTACCTCACTAAGCATACTACAGTGCGAAACTTAAAAATCTATCTATCTAAAGGAGTTTTGATATTATGCTTTTAGCTGTTGACATCGGCAATACAAATATAGTTTTCGGGTGCGTGGACGAAAACGACAACATAATTATATCTGAGAGAATTTCCACCAATCATAACGCCACTTCTGCTGAATACGCCTCGCTTATCAGGAATATCCTTGAAATGGACAATTTCCGGTGCAGTGATATTGACAGTGCTGTTATGTCGTCGGTTGTGCCGTCAGTCACTAACACTGTGAAAACGGCTATACATAAGCTTTTCGGCGTTGAAGTCATGATTGCAGGTCCCGGAGTGAAAACAGGGCTGAATATACTCATAGACAACCCCCGACAACTCGGCAGTGACCAAGTTGTTGACGCTGTGGCAGGTATAAATAAATACCCTGTTCCTCTGATTATCGTTGATATGGGTACAGCTACGACTGTTTCGGTTATTGATAAAAATAAAAACTATCTCGGCGGTCTTATAATTACGGGAATGGGAGTTTCAGCAGATGCACTTATCTCGAAAACCGCACAATTACCCAAATTTGACTTTGAACTTCCGCCCGATATAATCGGCAAGAATACTATCGACTGCATGAAAAGCGGTGCGCTGTATTCAAATGCGTGTGCGCTGGACGGTATAACTGACCGCATAGAAGAAGAATTAGGCGAAAAGTGTACTATTGTTGCAACGGGAGGGCTTTCGTCGGCAGTTGTTCCGCTTTGTAAAAAAAATATCATCATTGACAAGAATCTTTTAATAAAAGGGCTTACTATAATATACAGAAATACCATTGCCTACCACAAAAACAAGAAAAGGTGATTCAAGTGGAAAATAAGGGCAACAGCATTTGCTTTCTACATCTACGATAATTTCAAAATAAAATATACGTAAAATTTGTTGAAAAGTGACAATTTTCAAATAAAAAATAGAACTAAAAATTAAAATATGCTTTTTGAATTTTTTTACTTATCTACATTTTGAAAAATGCCTATTCACCAATAGTTTTAGAATTAAAAAGTAAATACTTTTGCCCTGCTATAGTCTACTCATTTTCGCCTTATTTTGACCGTTTTGAGCCTACTATACGCCCATATCTTTCACTATACCGTTTCCGATTACTCTCAAAAACTGCGTATTATCTTCATTTAGACAGAATAATGCACCCCAATTTCGATTGTATCAAAATTGGGGTGCTAATATAGTTTATGGTTGGGGTGCAGGGATTCGAACCCCGGAAGTGACGGAGTCAGAGTCCGTTGCCTTACCGCTTGGCGACACCCCAATAAGAGTGCTGTAAATCATTCAGCTTTATTATTATATCACATAATTTTTAATTTGTCAAGTGTTTCTGATAAAATTTTATTTTTTAATTATTTATTTTCTCTTGCAAATATGTCAGTTTCAAGTTATAATAGTATATATAAACAAACAGGAGGTTTTTATAAAATGAAAAAACTTTATTTTATCATCAATCTTGTTGCAGGCAGGGCTACTATCGGCTATAAAATCGGCGAAATTATAGACGAGTTCAATAAATCCGGCTATGAAGTAACTGTCCGTATAACTCAGAGTGGCGATGACGCTTCAATACAGACGCTGTATGCCTGCGAAAACGGTTTTGATGTGGTTGTGTGTGCAGGCGGTGACGGTACTTTAAGCCAGTGCCTTTCAGGTTTCATGAAAGCTGAAAAGAAAATCCCAATCGGCTATATTCCCGCAGGCTCTACGAACGATTTCGCCCGTACTCTCGGTATCCCTAAAACTCCCATGGAGGCTGTTCACTGGATAACTGACGGCGAACCCGTGCAATGCGACATAGGCAGTTTCAACGATAAATATTTCACATATATCGTCGCATTCGGAGCTTTCACGAACGTTACATATGAAACTTCCCAACAAGTCAAGAATATACTCGGTCATGCCTCGTATCTCCTCAACGGTATGACACAGCTTTCAACAGTCCGCTCAAAAAGAATGCGTATTGAATACGATGATAATATCATAGAGGACGATTTTTGTTTTGGTATGGTGACAAATTCAGCATCTGTTGCGGGGCTTCTTTCGATAAATGACTTTCTTCTTGACGACGGACTGTTTGAAGTGACTCTGATTAAAAAGCCTACCAATATAGTGCAGTTACAGAAAATAGTCCACTCACTGCTGAATATTTCAGAAGAAATCGACAGAGAATATATAAAATTCTTCCGCACAAATAAGATTATATTCACATCGCTCAGTGATGAACAGATAAGCTGGACACTTGACGGTGAATTTGGCGGAGATATGCCCGTGAATAAAATCGAAAACTGCAATAAAGCTGTATCATTTATGATAGGTGACAAGCCCGAAAATATTTTCTTAGATTGAGTTGCCTGCGGTTACGGGGAAATGTTCACCGCCGAAACAAGTTTTTTCAAATTGCCCGGTGATGAACAACTGAAATCACTTGCGGAGCGAATCATAAGCCTCTCTCACGGCAACACAAAGCTGGTCAGCGCAGGAAGTAGGCTTATTCCCGCAGAGATTGCCCTTGAGTTTTTCCTCAATCTGCTCTACGGTCATACCGTCAACGAGCTTCGAAACAGCCTTGAGATTACCGTTACAACCGCCCTCAAACCGCACATTTGTGATGATATTCCCATCAATATTGAAACTGATTTTCTTTGAACATACCATTTTAGTAATATAAGTGTACTCCATATGAATTAACCTCATCTTTCTGTAAATTTCTATAATATTATTTTACAATATTTTCAGCGGTTTGTCAATAAAATAAAAAAATTTTCAAAAGACTTGACAAATTATTGAAATAGTGTTATTATATTATCAGGTAAAAAATATAATCAGGACAATTTTATTTTGGCAACACCGCCTGACAGTATATTTGTTTGGAATTTTCGTTGTTCTGCACTGAAATTGCTCGCTGAACATCAACTCAACTGTACAATCTGACGGGAATTGCCTGCATTGACTTTATATTTTTAATCTAATATACATGAAAGGAAAGCTGTTATTTTATTTAACAGCAAAGACGTAATTATGATTATAATTTTTTTAGCTGAAATTGTATGCTTTATGGCGTATACCGTGCTTTTATGGGCGATGTTTTCAGAAAAAACAGATTTCCCCGAAAAGTACAGGAAAAAAATCCCCATAGGCGTAAACATTATGAACGTGATTCTTCTGGTAATCAGCATAATCGATTTGACCGGAATTATCCGCCTGAAAGGCTACTCGGGCGCATCAGCCGCCATACTTGTCTACGGGATAATCACTACACTGCTATGGCAGCTGAAAGGCAGTATCAAACACAAATCCACTCTGTTTTTCAGGCACATCTCAAGAATATTGTCAGTCTGCCTGTTTGCGGAAATTTTCGTCTTCAATTTCAGTTCCGCACACCTCATTACAGGCGACTACGAACAGAAACAGCTTGACCTGACTACAGCAGTTTCAGAAAATTTCGACCACAATTCTCATCAGAATATATCTTCAGGCAATACTTCTTTTGAATTTAAGGATATAAATATGCCGATAGGTACAGTAGAATTTGATGCCCGTTCGCAAACAAATCCGTCCGTAAAAGTCAGCATTGATATGTCTGATGATACCTATTCCGCAAATTACCGTTACGGGATAGCAACGGCTGAAATTATAAACAATAACAAAAAAAGTAAAACTGCTGTATGTAATTTTTCAGGCAATGTGCATAGTATAAAATTTAACTTTTCATCGTCTGAGGGCGAATATATCACGATAAACAGCATAACTGTAAATGCTCCTGCACCGTTTGTATTTTCATTTATCAGATTTTTCACGCTGTTTATATCGGGAATTATAATATATTTCCTCACTGTATCACCGGCTTTCAGTAAAAGTTACGCTGATAAAAGAAAACTCGTAAACCGTGTATCATGGGCATTTACAGCAGTACTTGTTGTGATTTCCCTTGTCATTGTAAACGGCTCAAGATACAACAATCCGAAACATAGTGTAATTGATGATTTCAAGTCAACAAGCGGAAATCAGATAAGTCAGGAAATTGTTGACGCTTTTGAATCGGGAACGGCTGTACTTGATACGGAAGTACCCGAAGGCTTGCTGAATCTCGAAAATCCGTACGATGACAGTCAGAGGACAGAGGCTGCAAATGCAGGCGAACTTTATGGATATTTATGGGACCATCTCCTCTATGACGGCAAATATTATTCATATTACGGCATAGGTCCTGTACTCGTATTGTTTTTGCCGTATCATATGATTACAGGCTACTATTTTCCGTCCGTATGGGCAGTATGGCTTTTTTCAATAGGCGGAATCATGTTCCTGACCGCATTCTACCTGAATTTCATGAAACGGTTTTTTGCAAATATCCGCTCATCATTGATATTGTCGGGGCTTGCAATAATTCAGCTTGTCACGGGAATATATTTCTGCCTGCCTGTTACGAATTTCTACGAAATAGCACAATCATCGGGATTTTTCTTTGTTACGGGCGGAGCGTATTTCCTTATAACTTCAAACGTTATCGGCGACGGTAAAATATCAAATTGGCGCATATGCCTTTCAGCGGTATTCCTGAGTATGGGCGTACTTTGCAGACCTACGCTTGCTGTATATTGCATTGCCGCATTGTTCTTTATAGGTGCAGGATTTGTTAAAAATAAAAAGACTTACCACGATAAAAAGAAAAACCGCAGAACAAACACCGTGTATATTCTCTACAGTATGATACCGTTTGTTGTTATCGGACTTGTGCAGATGATTTACAATTATATCAGATTCGGTTCATTCTTTGATTTCGGCATACAGTATTCACTTACTATAAATGATTTTACAAATTCTGAATTTCATACAAAATTCACAGTGATAGGATTTTTCAACTACCTGCTGAAAATGCCCGAATTTAATACGGAATTTCCGTTTATCCATACGGGCTGGGCTGATACGTTCTATCCGCAGGGATACTATTTTGTTGCTACAGGTTCAGCACTGGGACTTCTCTGGAAAGCCTTGCCGATACTCTCATACGGCTATGCGTTCAGGGCTTACAGACAGTCCGAAAGCGTCAACAAACGCCTGTATGCCGTTCTTCTGAGTGCAGTTTGTATTATATGCCCGTTCGCAATTATTTTCTCAATCTGGGAAAGCGGATTCGGTACAAGATATTGTGTCGATTTTGCATGGCAAATTGTGATAGGCGCACTGACAATAGCATTTGTTATCTATAATAAACGTACTGCTGAAACTAAAAATCATCTCAACAAAATTATGGTTGTAAGTACTTTTATATGTGCTGTACTTTCTTTTGCACAGACGTACAGCTATATAAATCCTATGGAAAGCTATTCACAAGACAGGCTTGAATCATTGATGTCATTACAGAGACTTTTTGAGTTCTGGAGATAATATCTGACAAAATAAAAAGGAGCAAAATTATGAAAAATGTATTGTATATGGTTGTGCCGTGCTACAATGAAGAAGAAGTCCTTCACGAAACGGCAAAAAGACTTGCGGAAAAATATGATTCCCTCATCAGCAGAGAACTGATTTCCCCGAAAAGCCGTGTTGTATTTGTAGATGA
Source organism: uncultured Ruminococcus sp. (assembly GCA_947624295.1). Classification (GTDB taxonomy): domain Bacteria; phylum Bacillota; class Clostridia; order Oscillospirales; family Ruminococcaceae; genus Ruminococcus. The sequence goes on from CANQJV010000037.1 coordinate 6,996, forward strand.
CGGTTCAAAAGACAAGACTTGGGAGATTATTCAGGAACTGCATAATTCGCAGGAAATTTTCCTCGGAATAAAACTCTCACGCAACAGCGGTCATCAGAATGCTGTACTCGCAGGTCTTATGACGGTACGCAAAATGTGCGATATGGCGATTACTATGGACGCTGATTTGCAGGACGATATAAACGCAATCGACGAAATGGTACAGAAATTCCACGAGGGCTATCAGGTTGTATACGGCGTGAGAAGTGCAAGGAAAACTGATACTTTTTTCAAGAAATTCACCGCCGAAAGTTTCTACAAATTCATGAAAGTCATGGGTGCAGACGTTGTCTATAATCACGCTGATTTCCGCCTCATGAGCGCAAGGGTTCTGGAGGAACTCTCAAAATGCAAGGAAGTAAATCTTTTCCTGAGAGGTCTTGTCCGCACACTCGGCTTCAAATCGTGCAATGTTATGTATGAACGTGGCGAGAGATTCGCAGGCGAAAGCAAGTACCCGCTGAAAAAAATGATTGCATTTGCTCTGAATGCGATTACATCGTTCAGCACAAAACCGCTGAAACTCATCACTGCTACGGGGCTTTTCACATCGCTTGCAAGTATATTTGCAATTATGTGGTCTGTTATCGTGAAACTCACAGGTCACGCTAAACTCGGCTGGTCAAGTACAGTCTGCTCAATATGGTTCATCGGCGGAATACAGCTACTCGGACTGGGTATCATCGGCGAATATACAGGCAGAATATACGAGGAAGTAAAACAACGTCCACGCTATATTGTGGAAACTTTTATTGATGGACAAAATGAGTAATTCATCGGCAAACTGTACAGATTATACTTCTGAAACGGCTGATTTACTGTACAAAATGCTTTATATAGGGGAGCTTGTGGGACAGGCTGAGAGGGAAGTGCGACTTCCGACCCGTTGAACCTGATTTGGATAATGCCAACGTAGGTAACCGCAATAAGATTTTATCGGGAGTCTGCTTGTGCAGGCTCCTTTATTATATATATTATAAATAGGAAGTGATTTTATGGTTAAAATAAATGGCGAAAAAATTCATGCAGACGGCAAAAATATCCTCGAAATACTCGCTGATATGGACTATTCCGAAAAACGTGTTGCTGTTGAATTAAATAAACAGATAGTGCCGAAATCAAAATACAGCGATACTACGCTGAAAGACGGCGATTCTGTTGAAATCGTGAAGTTTGTGGGAGGAGGCTGATATGGTTGCAGGAAATATCCCCTCACGGGAAGAAGTATATCAGGCTCTTGTGGAACGTCACGGCGAAAATTTACAGCGGAAATTGTCACGGGTATCTGTAGCAGTCTGCGGACTGGGCGGTCTCGGCTCGAATATAGCTGTATTGCTTGTCAGGGCAGGCGTGTGGAATATCCACATAATTGACTTCGATAAAGTTGATATTTCCAACATAAACCGCCAGCAATATTTCATAGAGCAGATAGGTCAATACAAAACAAATGCGCTGTATGAGAATCTGTTGAAAATTATGCCATATGCCGATATAAAACGTACCTGCGTTAAACTCAGCGAAAACAATATCCCTGCTGTTCTTGAAAACGCCGATATTATTTGTGAGGCTTTTGACAATGCTGAATCAAAGGCGGAACTTGTGAACTGCGTACTTGAGAAAATGCCTGAAAAATATCTTGTATCTTCTTCGGGAATGGCAGGTTTTGGCGATACGAACCTGATTAAAACAAAACAAATAACTGAAAAATTCTATATGTGCGGTGACGGCGAAAGCGATATTGCTGACGGTATGGGACTTGTTTCAACTCGTGTGGCTGTCTGCGCAGGTCATCAGGCACATAAAGTAATACAAATAATCAATGGGAGTGTTGAAAATGATTGAAAATGACAAGTTAATTTTAGGCGGTCACGAATTTAATTCACGCTTTATACTGGGTTCGGGGAAATATTCCCTTAAACTCATTGAGGCTGCTGTAAAATACGCCGGAGCTGAAATTATTACTCTTGCTGTACGCCGTGCGAATACTGCTGAAAGCGAGAATATACTCGACTATATCCCTGACGGCGTAACACTTTTGCCTAATACTTCGGGAGCAAGAAACGCTGATGAGGCTGTAAGAATAGCACGCCTTGCGAGAGAACTCGGTTGTGGTGACTTCGTTAAAATCGAAATAATGAGGGATACAAAATATTTGTTGCCCGATAACTCCGAAACTGTAAAAGCTACTGAAATTCTTGCTAAAGAGGGATTCGTTGTAATGCCCTATATGTACCCCGACCTGAACACTGCAAGGGATTTGGTGAACGCAGGTGCAGCGTCTGTAATGCCTCTTGCCTCGCCTATAGGTTCAAACAAAGGGCTTGCTACAAAGGACTTCATACAAATTCTCATAGATGAAATAGATTTGCCTATAATAGTAGATGCAGGTATAGGCAGACCGTCGCAGGCTTGTGAAGCTATGGAAATGGGTGCGGCGGCTGTAATGTCAAATACGGCTCTTGCTACAGCAGGCGATTTGCCTGTTATGGCGGAGGCGTTCAGGCAAGCTGTCGAGGCAGGCAGAAAAGCATATTTAGCAGGGTTAGGGAGAGTACTCACCCGTGGAGCAGCACCGTCCGATACACTTACAGGCTTTCTGCACGATTGAGGTGGCGGACTATGGAGAATAATTATTTTGTTGACAGCGGAAATTTATCCGAATCAGCTCTGAAACGCAAGCACGAACTCGAAAATAATCCCGCAAGCCGTACCAATCATATGGAATATATGGACGGTATGGAACAGATTAAGTCCGATATTTTCGGGAAAGTCATCTCTGAAATGAAAAGCTATGACTATAATAAATACACGGCTGTTGACGTAAACAGGGCGTTGACTCACGATACCTGCACAATTGAGGATTTCAAGGCTCTGCTCTCGCCTGCTGCTGAACCTTTCCTTGAGAAAATGGCTCAGAAAGCACGTCTTGAAACTCAGAAACATTTCGGCAATACAGTCTATCTGTTTACACCGTTATATATAGCTAACTACTGCGAAAATTACTGCATTTACTGCGGTTTCAACTGCTATAACGATATCCGCCGTATGAAACTCAATATGGAACAGATTGAACACGAAATGCAGGTCATAGCTAAAAGCGGTATGGAGGAAATCCTCATACTTACAGGCGAAAGCCGTGCAAAATCAAGCGTTGAATATATCGGTGAGGCTTGTAAACTCGCAAGAAAATATTTCCGCCTTGTCGGTATCGAAATTTACCCCGTGAATACTGACGAATACAGGTATCTGCACGAATGCGGTGTTGACTATGTGACGGTATTTCAGGAAACTTACGACAGCGACAGATATGAACAACTTCATTTGCTTGGGCATAAACGTGTTTTCCCGTACAGATTCGATGCGCAGGAACGTGCGCTTATGGCTGGAATGCGTGGGATAGCCTGTTCAGCACTGCTTGGATTGTCTGATTTCCGTAAAGATGCCCTTGCAAGCGCATTGCACGTGTACTATTTACAGCGAAAATACCCGCAAGCTGAAATATCATTATCCTGCCCACGTTTAAGACCGATAAAAAATAATGTCGAAATAAATCCGCTTGACGTACACGAAAAACAACTTTGTCAGATACTCTGCGCATACAGAATATTTCTGCCGTTCTGCGGTATCACCGTATCATCGAGGGAAAGCCGGAGTTTCAGGAACGGTATTGTTAAAATCTCCGCAACTAAAATTTCAGCAGGAGTTTCAACAGGTATAGGCGACCACGAAAGCAAATACACCGGAAAGGAGAACAGTTCGGCTGAGGGCGATGAACAATTCGAAATAGACGACAACAGAAGTCTTGAAAAGATGTACAATGATATGTCCGATGAGGGTTTACAGCCCGTGCTGAATGACTATCTCTATGTTTAAGATGATTTGTGTGACCAACAAAAAGTCGTGCAAAGAAAATTTCCTGACGAGTATCAGGGAAACAGTTTCCGCAAAATCCGACGAAAATAATATTCCAGAGCCAATATACGGGAAAGGAGAACAGCTTTTGCTGAATAACTATCTCTATGTTTAAGATAATTTGTGTGACCAACAAAAAGTCGTGCAAAGAAAATTTCCTGACGAGAATCGAGAAAATAGCGTTCGCAAAGCCTGACAGAATAATGTTCCGTGACAAGGATTGCAGTGATGAGGACTATATCAGAACAGCGTCCAGAATCCTTGAAATAAGCGGTAAATACGGCGTACCGTGCAGTATGTACAGGAATTTTGACAAATTCAGCGATATTCATATGACAATGCCTATATTACAGCAGATTCCGCTGAAAAATATAGATTCCGTCAGATTTGCAGGCGTATCTGTTCATTCTGTTGACGAAGCCGTAAAAGCTGAAAAAATGGGCGTTGACTACGTCATAGCAGGTCATATTTTCGAAACGGACTGCAAAAAAGGTCTTGCACCTCATGGGCTTGATTTCCTGAAACAAGTCTGCAATGCAGTGAAAATTCCCGTGTATGCCATAGGCGGAATAAATCCCGAAAATATACGGTATATAGCGGAATCAGGTGCGGACGGAGCTTGTTTGATGAGCAGTTTTATGACTTGCGGAAATCCTGCCGAATATATGGAAAAATTGAGGAAAGGAGCTGAATTGAATGAATCTTAATCCGAGTGAACTTAGTCTGTATGCCATAACTGACAGGGAATGCCTGAAAGGCAAGGATATGAAGTTACAAGTTGAACTTGCGATACAGGGCGGAGCGACTATAATACAACTTCGTGAAAAAAATATCAGTACAGAGGAACTTACAAAAATTGCTGCTGAACTCGTCCCCATATGCCATAGGCACGGCGTGAAACTGATAGTAAATGACGACTGGAAAGCCGCAAGATTAAGCGGTGCGGACGGTGTACACGTTGGACTGGAGGACGATTCTGTCGCTGA
>CANQJV010000038.1 GCA_947624295.1 uncultured Ruminococcus sp.
AGTGATTTTGGTAGAAAAGTTGGTAGATAAAAAACGCTTTTCAACAATATATTTATCTACCAAAAATGCTGATACTTCCCTTAATTACAGCATTTATTGAAACAGAAAAAATAAGTTTTCATATAATATCATTGACATTTTCAGTATTTTATGATATAATATTAAAGGGTGAGCGGTGTGAAAAAGAAAATATTTTTAACATATATAATAAACGCCGTAATATCAGTATCTTACATAATAAAAGGCGTATCCAAAATAATAAAAAGCAATAAACACATTTCTGAAAAATTACAGAAAATCACTTCAACGGAAATTTCCAACGATTTTGGTGAAATAATCAATTTTATAGTCAATTTCTTGGATAAAGTACAGAATACAGTAAATTCAGTGAATTTATATGTTTACGGCTATCCGCCGCTGTTTGTGGGAATAATCGCCCTTGCATTGTCAAGTATAGGGACATTTCTTTTAACTAAAAAGCTCACGGAAACATCTGTAGGGTATTATGTTACAGTTGTCTACTCCTATTTACTGCTTGGACTTCTTATCATAATTTATTTTATAATTCATATTTCGATTTCAAGAATAACCGGATAAAGGAGCAAATATGTATACATTGATTAAAAAAAACAACAAGGCAAGGCGTGGACAAGTTGAAACAGTACACGGTACTTTTCAGACACCATGTTTTATGAATGTAGGTACTGCCGCCGCAATAAAAGGCGGTATATCTTCAGTTGACCTGAAAGAACTTAAAACTCAGGTGGAACTCTGCAATACTTATCATCTTCATTTGCGCCCGACTGATAAAGTAATAAAAGAAATGGGCGGACTGCATAAATTTATGAACTGGGATAAGCCTATTCTTACTGACAGCGGTGGATTTCAGGTATTTTCGCTTGCAAAACTCCGTAAAATCAAGGAAGAAGGCGTATATTTCGCCTCACACATTGACGGTCATAAAATTTTCATGGGACCTGAAGAAAGTATGCAGATACAGTCGAATTTAGGGTCAACTATCGCAATGGCATTTGATGAATGCGTACAGAATCCCTCAACTCACGAATACGTTGAGAAATCTATTGACCGCACACTCCGATGGCTTTACCGCTGTAAGGACGAAATGGAACGCCTGAACAGCCTATATGATACGATAAACAAAAAGCAAATGCTTTTCGGGATAAATCAGGGGTCTACTTATGATGATTTGCGTATCAGGCACATGGAGAAAATCGCTGAACTTGACCTTGACGGATACGCTATAGGCGGACTTGCTGTCGGGGAATCAACTGAAGAAATGTACAGGATTATCGATGTTGTTGAGCCGTATATGCCTGTAAACAAACCCCGTTACCTTATGGGAGTAGGTACACCGTCAAATATTATCGAGAGTGTTGCCCGTGGAATAGATATGTTCGATTGCGTTATGCCGAGCAGAAATGCACGTCATGCAACTGTATTCACATGGAGCGGTATAATGCATTTAGGTAATAAATGTTACGAAACTGATTCACGCCCGATTGATGAGCAATGTGACTGTCCGACTTGTAAAAATTTCAGCCGTGCGTATATCCGCCACTTATTCAAAGCTGAAGAACAGTTAGCAGGGCGTTTAGCAGTCCAGCATAATCTGTATTTTTATAATACTCTCGCTGAAAAAATACGTGAGGCAATTGACGAGGACAGATTTGAACAATTCCGCCAAAAATATTCAACACTTCTTGCAACAAGAATATGAGGTGATATTATGATTGCTATTTTTGATTTGGACGGCACAATTACAGACAGTATACAGGATTTAGGAAATTCTGTGAATTACGGCTTGCGTGAATTGGGCTACCCTGAACATAATTACGAGGTGTATAAAAAATTTGTCGGGAATGGTGCGGAAAAACTCTGCTACCGTGCGTTGCCTGACGATAAAAAAGACGATACCAAAAAACTCCATACGCTTTTCCGTGAATATTACGGCAAACATTTCCTTGATAATACTCATCTTTATGACGGCATAAGCGAAGTAATGGCGGAACTTGCTGAAAATGGGGTGATTCTTGCGGTTGCGACGAATAAACCACAGGATTTTGCACGTGAAATTGTAAAAAAACTTCTCCCTGAAATTAAATTTGCAAACATACTTGGCGGTTGTGCGGAACGCCCTAAAAAGCCTGATTCCGCTATAATAAGCGAAATTATTGCACCTTTCCCCTGCTCCGGTGAAATTTTTATGATTGGTGACAGCAACGTTGATATTCAGACGGCTAAAAATGCGGGTATTACTTCAATCGGCTGTACATGGGGATTCAGGAGCAGGCAGGAACTTGCAGACGAAGGTGCGGACTATATTATTGATACAGCAGACGAAATTACGGGAATTATACTTGGTGAATGATTATGATGTACCTTACAAAAGAAGAACTTGTTAAAAATATTGCCGAACAAACCGAACGTGCGTTTGCGATAATAGAGCATATTGATTTTGATTCCGATAAACTCAATCCCAATACTGTTATTATACCTTTTCTGAGTAATATAGCCGATTCTGCACTTATTGTAATGGCACTTGAGGAAAATTCCGACAGAGAAAACGATTGCCATAGAAATGCATATAATCTTGTAATGTGTTCGCTTAAAGTAAAAAATACAACTAAAGATTTCATCAGGAAAATACAGGATTTCCGTCAGAAATATACTTCAGGCAAGCAGGATATTCTGTTTGATTCAGCAGAATGTCTTGATTTTCTCAACGCTTATGATTGCTTTATGTTTGAATTTACTAAAAACAGTACTACAGTACAACAAATGAAAGTGCTGAAATTTTCAAGTTTCAGGAATATGACCGAGAAACTTCTCAAAAAGAACGCTGTTACAGAATCAGGCGATATACAGGCAAACGAACTCTTAAAGCAGTTTATAAGGAGCAATTCACTTTTAGAGGAACTTATTGCTGAAAATCAGAAAATAAACAACAGACTTGATGATATAAAAAAATCAATTGACAATCTTGAGAATATAATAAAATCAATTGACAATGGAGGTAAATTGTAATGGCTAAGAAAAAATCTGCTAAAAAGCCTTTGGAACTCTATACAGATGAACAACAGGACGCTATTTTTGAACATATCGAGAAATATTTTGGCGAAATTGTAAATGTTTTCAGCGAAAAAACGTCTGAATATATTGACCTTAAAATAAATGTTATACCGCCTAACAGAAAAAATATGTACTATACGCTTGTAACGTCGGGAATGGGTGCGCATATAATGAAAATCCCGAAAGAACTGAAGAAAAAATATCCTCCACGTGCGGAACTTGTTCTCTGCCTGCCTCCTGACTGGGATTTAGACAGGGAAGAAGTTGAATACCGCTGGCCCTTGAAACTCCTCAGTCTGCTTTCACGTATCCCTATTGAAGAAGATGCATGGCTTGGATGGGGACATAGTGTTGATTACAGAAATAATTTCGCAAGCAATACGGAATATTGCAGTGCGATGTTGATTTTCTCAAAATTAGGAGAGGATTCGTTTGAATGTACACTGCCTGATAATGAAAAAGTAATTTTCTATCAGGTAGTACCGCTCCATAGGAACGAGTTAGAGTTTAAGCATATAAACGGTGCAGCTGCACTTGTGGAAAAATTCACAAGCAAACAGCTTAAAATTGTTGATATTGAACGTCCGTCAGTTATCCCCGACAATTTTACGGAAATAATTGATACGGTTGAGTCGCATTCCAAAAAAGTCAGTGAAAAAAAGCTTGATACTCTTGAAATAAACGGTGCGAATCATATTTCCGCATTTTTGCAGTGGGTCATCGAACATAATATGATAAATGACGATTTCCTTGAATTTTTCGATGAAGATATTGAAGCTGTAAAGTCGGGCGAATATGATATAAGAAAATTTTTAATCAATTCCCTCGGCGGTGAATTTACAACAGAAATACTCACCGAAAAAGGGCGAGATTTTGTACATTTCTACTATGATTTTTATTGCGAACTGCCAAGTTATCCCGGTGACGTTGATAATATGGCAAAAGAATATTTCGGTGAGGAAAAATATGACAGCGATGAATTTAATGATGAGGCGTATCTCTTTGTGCCGTTCAACGAGGAATATATTACTATGATGTATAAATATATTGACAAAGCATATTCTGATTTCCTCTACTTCAAAAAACACAATAAATTGCCTGATGAGAAATAAATTTAATTTACAGCAATTTCATACTTGACAAAATTATGTTTTTGTAGTACAATATAGAATATGTATAACTATATCACGTAAAGGCGGTAAACAAACAAATGGGTTTATTCAAAAATATTTTTGGTGCAAATGCCTATTCCAACAGAGAACTCAAGCGTATTGAGCCAATCAAAAATAAAGTGCTTGACCTTGAAGAAGAATACGGCGGACTCACTGATGCAGAATTAAAATCAAAAACAAAAGAATTCAAGGACAGGCTTGAAGCAGGTGAAACGCTTGACGATATTCTTCCGGAAGCCCTCGCAACAGTCCGTGAAGCCGCATGGCGTGTTCTTGAGAAAAAACCTTATCCTGTACAGATTATCGGCGCAATAGTCCTTCATCAGGGACGTATCGCTGAAATGAAAACAGGTGAAGGTAAAACACTCGTTGCGTGTGTTGCATCGTATCTCAATGCACTTTCAGGCAAAGGCGTTCACATTGTAACGGTAAACGACTATCTTGCTAAAACTCAGGCTGAAGAAATGGGTAAGGTTCTCCGCTGGTTAGGGCTTACAGTCGGCTGTATTCTCCACGGCTTGAATAACGACCAGAGGCGTGAGGCTTATAAGTGCGATGTAACTTATGCTACCAATAATGAGCTTGGTTTTGACTATCTCCGTGACAATATGGTAACTCACAAGGAAGAACGTGTACAGCGTGAACCTAATTTTGCCATTGTCGATGAGGTTGACTCGATTCTTATAGATGAAGCCCGTACCCCGCTTATTATTTCGGGAAAAGGCGATAAATCAACAGAATTGTATGCAATTGCTGACCGTTTTGCTAAAACACTCACGTCAACTACTGTAGTTGAAATCGATGACAAAGAAGACCAAGATTCAATCAGTGATACAGCTGACTATATTATTGACGAAAAAGCAAAGACTGCTACAATCACGCAGAGAGGTGTCAAAAAAGCAGAACAGGCGTTCCGTGTAGATAACCTTATGGACCCTGAAAATATGACGCTCCTGCACCATATAAATCAGGCTATCAAGGCTAACGGCATAATGAAAAATGAGATTGACTACGTTGTTCAGGACGGCGAAATTATAATTGTTGATGAATTTACAGGCCGTCTTATGCTCGGACGTAGATTCAATGACGGTCTGCATCAGGCTATTGAGGCAAAAGAAGGCGTTAAAATCAAGAGTGAGTCCAAAACTCTTGCTACAATCACATTCCAGAATTTCTTCCGCCTCTACAGTAAATTGTCAGGTATGACGGGTACAGCTATGACTGAGGAGGACGAATTTAAGGAGATATATAAACTCGATGTTATTGCAATCCCCACAAATAAACCTGTTATCCGTATTGACCATAATGACCAGGTATATACTACCGAAAAAGGCAAGTATGCTGCTATTATCGAGAAAATCATCGAATGCCACGAAAAAGGACAGCCTATTCTTGTCGGTACTGTTTCAATCGAAAAATCAGAACTTCTTTCGGCTATGCTGAAAAGAAAAGGCGTAAAACACGAGGTGCTGAACGCAAAACATCACGCAAAAGAAGCTGAAATCGTAGCGCAGGCAGGAAAATACGGTGCTGTTACGATTGCGACGAATATGGCGGGACGTGGTACTGATATTATGCTTGGCGGTAACGCTGAATTTCTTGCACGTGCTGAATTAAGAAAACGTGAAATCCCTGAAGAAATCATTTCGGAGGCTATTGGTTTCGCTGATACTGATAACGAGGAAATCCTCAAGACAAGAAAACTTTATCAGGATTTATATGACAAATTCAACGCTGAAGTAAAAGAAAAAGCTGTAAAAGTACGTGAAGTCGGCGGTCTTTATATTCTCGGCACTGAACGCCACGAGTCACGCCGTATAGATAACCAGTTACGTGGACGTTCCGGACGACAAGGTGACGAGGGCGAAAGCTGTTTCTTCCTTTCGGTTGAGGACGACCTTATGCGTATATTTGCAGGCGACCGCCTTGAAAATATGATGAAAATGCTGAATGTTGAGGAAACTATGCCTATTGAAAGCAAATCGCTTTCACGTATCATCGAATCATCGCAGAAAAAAGTTGAGGGACGTAACTTCAGTATCAGAAAAAATGTCCTCAGCTATGACGATGTTATGAATACACAACGTGAAATCATCTATAAACAGCGTTCACAAGTCCTTGACGGGGAAGATTTACACAAGGACATTCTCAAAATGATGGAGGAACTTATTACAGATACTGTCAATACATATCTTGCTGACGAAGATGAACGTGACAGCTGGAATATGGTTGGTCTTAAGGAGTATTTCCTCGGCTGGCTTATTTCGGAAGAGGACCTTGATTTTGATGAGGAAGAACTCAAAACAGTCACCCGTGAAGAAATTATCAATGCACTTAACGAAAAGTGCGGTGAAATTTACGAGGCTAAAGAGGCGGAATACGGCAGTGATATTATCCGTGAACTTGAACGTGTTATTCTCCTGAAAACTGTTGATACAAAATGGATGGCACATATTGATGATATGGAGGAACTCAAAAAAGGTATCGGACTTCGTTCGTACGGACAGAAGAACCCTGTTATTGAATACAGATACGAGGGCTTTGAAATGTTTGATGCTATGGTTGAGTCAATCCGTGAAGATACAGTCCGTGCATTGCTCACGGTAAAATTAAGGCAGAATCAGGCTCCGCAAAGGGAACAAGTTGCAAAACCTGATGCACCTAACGCAGGCGCAGGTGACGGAAGTTTCACTGAACAGGCGAAATCAAATAAAGTCGGTGATAATGACCCTTGTCCGTGCGGCAGCGGTAAAAAATATAAGAAATGCTGTAAACTCAAGGAGAACAATTGATTTCAACAGAATCCCCGAAAACATATGTGCTATGAGTGATGAAAATTCCACAAAAATTTGCTCGTCAGCAGGTGAAAATTTTGTCATGTATGTACATAAGTTTACACGGAAAACTATAAATGGGCGGCTGATTTTGAGTCGCCCTTTAGACATAATAAGGTAATAATATGAAAAAATTTCCTTAAGAGAAAAATATTTGTGTAGAAATAATTATATCAGAAAATTTTCTGTTTCAAGCCGAAACATTCAGATTTTCAAATTTTATGAGGTGTAATCTATGAAAAAGACAGCAATTATTTTAACTTTATGTATGCTTGCATCGCTTGTAAGCTGCGGTAAAGATGAGTTAGCTGAGGGAAACAAACCGCTCAATATACAGGAGGCAACTGCCGGTACTACTACAACGAATGAAGTTGAGGAGTACGAAAGCCCTTTCAAGAAAAATCCGGGGAATTTCACTCCACACGTTACAGGCGCAGTAACAGGCGATACTGCTCATAACGGCAGTATCACAACAGCAGTCCGTACAGGTTCAGCAATCCTTGTGAAACGTACAGGCGGTGCTGTACCGAATGTTCCGCCCAGCCGTGGAAATGTTGTTATTCCGTACGCCTCGAACGTTGTGAAACCAACTAAAACCACATCTGAAAAAGCTCCTGAAACAACGAAAAAAAATACAACTAAAAAACGTCCCAACACAACAACTACAACAGTCACAACAACTGTAACGCAAAATACAGCTGATGTGACAAACGGCGATATTACGTGCAGAGTTACAGAAAAAGGCGTTGAAATAATCAGGAAAGGCAAAGTTATACAGGTTATTGAAGTCGATACAGAACAAATGCTTGCTTTTTACAAAGATGACATAATAGACCCGTCAACTCTCATAAATATCAGCGACTTTGATTTTGACGGCTATGACGATTTGTTCATACCGCAGGAAATAGGCACACTTAACACATTGGGAATCTATATGCATTATAATCCCGAAACAGAGACTTTTGAAGATTGGGAGGAAATGGCTGATATTAACGTATGCAGTCAGACTGACGATGACGGAAAACTCCATACAACTGTAAAAAACAGTGCTCTGGAAAATACAAGCAGAACATATGTATGGAATGAGGACAAGCAACTTGTGCTTGTGGAATCAATAGTACAGTATAAATTCGATGACAGTTCTGAAATATATATTGACTATTTCGAATACCCTGATGGCGTTGAAACTCTGGTGAAACGTGAAAGAATGCTGTTCGATGAGAATAACGAATATATAGGCACTGAAGAAGTACCGCTTGAGCAGGACACTACAGAACCTCCGACTGAACCTCCGACAGAGGAAACAACCGAAAATTCGGCGGAGGAAACTACGGAACAATGAGTTACAGCGTTTTTGCGAGGTACTACGACAGTCTTACAGAGAATATTGATTACAGGAAACGTGCTGAATATTTTGATAAAATTATAAACAAATTCAAGCTGACTGACGGGAATATTCTGCTTGATTTGGCTTGTGGTACGGGGAGTATCTCCGAAGAAATGGCACGTTTAGGCTATGATGTAATAGGCGTTGACAATTCCGATGAGATGCTTGGGATTGCTTTAGATAAAAAATTCAACAATGGTCTTGATATACAGTATCTTTGTCAGGATATGCGTAAACTTGATATGTTCGGTTCAATGGACGTGACAATATGTGCGCTGGACAGTATAAATCATCTCGCCAATCTGAACGACGTGAGGAAAGTTTTCAGCAATATTGCGTTATTTTCAGAGCCTGACGGACTTTTTATATTTGACGTGAATACTCTTTACAAGCACAGGAATATACTTGCGAATAATACTTTCACGTACGAAACAGACGAGGTATATTGCGTATGGGAGAATACGCTTGTGGCTGAAACTGACGAAGTAAAAATGAATCTTGAATTTTTTGAACTCACGGAAAACGGGCTTTATTCGAGGAGTACAGATAAATTTTCGGAAAAGGCTTACAGTGAGGATGAACTTGAAAATCTGCTGACTGAAACGGGATTCGAGATACTTGGCAAATATGGCGATGATACTTTTTCACCGCCTGCACCTGATTGTCAGCGGATTGTATATGTTGCCCGTTGCGTGAACAGCGGTCAACTGAAAGGAGATAGTTAAATGGGTAAATTATACAGGGCTATATCTGCTGACGGTTCAGCATTTTGTGCTGTACTTGATGCGAAAGATATAGTTTCGGAGATAGAGAAAATTCACAAAACATCGGCAGTTGTCACTGCAAGCCTCGGACGGCTTACAATAGGTGCATCGCTTATGGGATATATGTTGAAAGGCGATGAGGACAGTATCACATTGAGGATAGATGCGGACGGACCTACAGGGCAACTTGTAGCTGTTGCGGACAGTACCGGGAATGTAAAAAGTTGTGTGAATAATCCCGTTGTTGAGATTCCGCTGAACAGTGTCGGGAAACTTGATGTTTCGGGAGCTGTAGGGAAAAACGGCACATTATCAGTAGTGAAAGATATGGGTATGCGTGAGCCTTATGTTGGTGTAATTCCGCTTGTATCGGGTGAAATTGCAGAGGATATAGCGAGTTATTACGCAACAAGTGAACAAATTCCTACAGTATGCGGATTAGGCGTGCTTGTTGACACCGATTTGTCCGTGAAATCAGCAGGCGGATTTATTGTGCAGTTATTACCGTTTGCGGACGAAAAATGTATTGACCGTATAGAAAAAAATGTGGCAGGAATGCGCCCTGTTTCAACGCTTTTAAGCGAGGGAGTTACTCCGCAGGAAATAGCTGATATATTGCTTGACGGGCTTGACCCGAATGAACTTGATAAAGCCGAACCTGTATATAAATGCGATTGCAGCCGTAAGAGAACTGAAAAAGTACTCATAAGCATTGGCACAAAGGAACTCGAATCAATTGCAGCCGAAGGGAAAGATACAGAGGTATCATGCCATTTTTGCGGGAAAAAGTACATATTTACGCCGGAAGAAATATCACATCTTGCGAAAATCAGTACAGCGGAGGAATAGATGAAAAAATCAATTTTTTTAATTATTCCGATTTTACTTTTACTTATGCTTATTTCGTGCGGAAATAACGAAAAAAATCCGGAAGATTACGTGAGAACAGAGAATTTCAAAGTATTTCCGGAATACACACTCCCACAAAGTCCGATAGAGCCCGAAACAACAACTACAACTGCAACTTCAGATTCAAGGGTGATTTCGTACAATCTGAACGGCACAAATGTTGAATTTATGGTCAACGGGGAAATAGTAGACACTCTTAAACTTGAATACACTCCCGATACAAATAATATTGTTGTGGGCGATTTCAATTACGACAACTATAATGATATTTTCATTCCGTACGAAAACAGCGGTTCTTCTACAATTTACGGCGATTATTACTGCTATATCCCTATTGAAAATAATTTTACAAAAAGTAATGAACTCGCAAAAGTAGGCAGAATCCTTACAATTGATGGTGATAGTATATTAAGTGAAAAATATGACGATACATATAAAAATTACCTTATGGAATACAAATGGACAAACGGTAAACTGAATCCTTTCAGGAAAACTGAAACGTACACATCTACGGAGGACTATCAGGAACACACAAATATATACGCTTATACGGAGGACGGTTCGGAATATCTTGAATCGTCAACATAAACAAATTACCGCTGTACTCGTGTAATCACGAAATACAGCGGTTTTTATTATGTATTCTTGTCAACAGTATGAAATTTCTTGAGATTGCCGATTTTCTCGTTTCTCTCGTCAAGCACTTTTTCAACGTCTGACCATTCAAGACCCTGATTCACACAAAGAACCATAACGTGATAGAGCAAATCGTTTATTTCGTTCATAAGCTCGTTATTATCGCCATTTTTTGCGGCAATAACAGTTTCAGTAGCTTCCTCGCCGATTTTCTTGCATATTTTGTCAACACCTTTATCAAAAAGATAGCAGGTATACGAATTTTCAGCGGAAGTGCCATTTTCGTACTGTTTTTTTCTTTCTTTGATTACCTCAAAAATTTCCTCGTAAATAGTCATAAAATTATTCCTCCGTGTTATAGATTTCATTGAAAAAACAACTGTAACTGCCTGTATGGCAAGCAACACCTGTCTGTTCTACGTTCACTAAAAGCGTATCATTATCACAATCGCCGTAAATTGAAACGACTTTCTGAAGATGACCCGAAGTTGCGCCCTTATTCCAGTATTCCTGCCTTGACCTGCTCCAGAACCACGTATAGCCTGTTTCGAGCGTTTTTTTCAGGCTTTCCTTGTTCATATAGGCAAGCATAAGGACAGTTTTAGTATTGACCTCGTAGCAAATTGCCGGAATCAGTTCACTTTTGATAAAAAATTTATCCAAATCATTCAAATCAATTTTAATCATTTTCCTTTTCCTTTTCAAATTTTTTCAGTTTGTTCTCAATATATGGGATTACAGCAATCACCATACCGGCAGTAATCAGATTGACTGCTACAGAAGTCAAAAAAGATTCATTTTCTCCCGAAATCGCATATGCTGTAAATACCGCACATATAGAAACAACAGTAGAAACAATTCCGCCATAAAGCAGTATTTTCCCGCAAAGTTCATTTGCGAATATCCAGTTGTCACGGTTTTTCATTGAGCGTGATGTCCTGTAGCCAAATGCGCCGTTTATATCACAATCCGCATTTTTGTACAGAATTACTCCGCAAAGTATCAGAATAAGCGGTGTTAAAATTGCAAACAAAATCGAAAGTAACAGCATTATTCTCACCAACCCCTATATGCTATAAATTTGCTGACAATTTCCCATAGACCCGACCAGATGAACAAAAAGCCTGAAA
>CANQJV010000039.1 GCA_947624295.1 uncultured Ruminococcus sp.
AGTACCGGCAATGCCGTAATACAAGGCAATCCGCAAAATACAGGCGGAAATCCTGCTAATAGTACCGGTAATGCCACAATACAAGGCAATATGCAAAATGCAGGTGGAAATCCTGTTAATACGTTTAACAATACCGGTAACGACAACGGTTATAATCGGTCAGGCAACGCTGCAATACAGGGCAATATGCCAAATACAGGCGGAAACTTTGGTTCAAATGTGAATTTGCCTGTTAATCAAAACGAATATCAGACAGAAGTTCTGCAAGGAAGTGTAATTACAAGTACAAAAAAGCGTTCCAAGCTCCCCATGATACTTGTTATTATCATTTTACTGCTGATTGCCGCAGCAATTGCATATTGGTTTTTAATTATGAAACCCGCTAAAGAAGAGCCTGTAATGGTAGTACCCGAGCCGACAACTGTCGAAACGACAGAAATTTCAACTGAAGATATTGATGATTCTGAAATGAATGTTATAACGACCGCCGACCCTTCATTACTTACAGAGCCGACAACGACAGAAACAACAACAGAAATGACAACGACAGAAGCAGAAACAACAGTAGTTACAACAGAAAAAGCTACAGAAGCACCAACTGAACCGCCTAAAGAAGTGAAAAATGAATTTTCAGTGACAAATCTTGCTTCTCTTGAATGGGCAGACCATACTATATTAAGATATGACAATGTCAACAAGAGAATATATTTCTGGGACGGCATTTATCAGGTGAAATATTATGATATTGCAACAGGTAATACAGAATTACTTGTTGATATGTACACGGGCAGTGACCTCGACAGCTATCGAATCGAAGATTTTGCTGTAAATCCGTACAACGGAAATGTTTATATGGTTTTATATAATGTCGGCTGCTATTTTTATGATTGTACTGCTGATAAAATATTGTGCGAAATTGCCGTTTACAGTTTAGGATATGATGCAATAACATTCATATCTGCTGATGAGGCAGTTGCCGGAAGAAATAGGATTTCTTTAAGTTCAGGAGAAATGTTATATGAAGGAAAAAGACCGGAAAGTGCTGGAAGCTGTTTACCATTTTTGCATGACAAAAATTATTATTATCTCGCTAATAAATATTTGTATAAAACAATGCAGATTTTAACGGCAGATACAAATTATGAATCTGTTGACCTCATCGAATATTTTGAAAAAGGTACAATATTCTTCAATAGTGCTGATGCATTATACTACATGAATCCCGACCATTCTGTTTATCAGTTAGATGTCGACAGTTTATTCAACAAAACAGAAGATGACGGCGGAGTTATAGGCAATAAAGAAAACAAAACAACCGACAGATTGATTGTTGACGGCAGTAAGATTGAAAATAACGGAACGGCATATTTAAGCTCCGATATTAGTAACTTTATGAGAATTGACGACTCATGTATTATTGTCTATGACGCAATGGATAAAACTATCAAGATGATTGGCGATTTCCCACAATAAACAAAAATAAACCTCGTTTCAGACAATGTGAATTGCCCCCAAAAAGTTAGACAAACTTTTCAAAGTGACTAAGAGAAATCTTGGTCGCTTTTGTTATGCAGCATTTAAGGCAATACCGTATAGAACTGAAAATACAGATACATAAACAAATTTTTCGTCAAATGTATATAAACAGTACATCTTAACTGACATTCAGCAAGAAATTTTAGTGTAAAATAACGAAAAATGCAAGCAGATATGCTGTTAAGTAGACTTTGTGCGGTGTTGCCCTACGTTGGCGATACAAATTCTCCTGTTTGTACAGTAACTCATATAATAACTCCGATCGTAGTTTTCAATTCCTTCATTGTTTAATTTTCAAATTTATTGCCTCTGCTGTAAAATAATTCTTCTTTCATTCTTGCCCACATACTTTCGCATCTTGCATTGTAATAACATCTCCCACTTGCACGGTTCATACTTTGAATAATCTCATATTTTTGCAGTTTTTTCCGATATTCCGCTTTTGCTTTTACCTTACTAATGTACGTTACTGCCTTTTAGGGCAACACCGCACAAAGTCCGCTTGACAGCATTATATGCTTGCATTTTTCGTTATTTTGCACTAAAATTCCTTGCTGAACGTCAGCTAAAATGTACTATTTTTATACAATCTTACGAAAAATTTGTTTATGTATCTGTATTTTCAGTTTTATGCGGTATTGCCTTAAAAAGGCTTATCTGCACTGAAATTACGTTTCAGAAGATCATCAGATTTGCATACTTCCGGTCAGCTTTGGTGATTCCTCTCAGTTTTCTGCGTGGCTTGTGAATGAGTCCGATTTGCTCCATTACATTGCGGACTGTACCTTTACAAGGAATGTCAATGCTGATTTTTCCCTTGTTTTCGCCACTTTCTGTTTGTATTTTTTCTCATATTGCCTATTGTGTCAAAGTCGTTTTTTCCTGTATTATTGGGATACAGACACTACACAAACATCGCCTGACTTGTGTATCATATCAAGTGTTTGAATCCCTCCCTGCCTGCTAATATTAGCACTGCAATTTTGATACAATCACAGTTGTGGTGCATTTGCTCCAAGCAGTGCTCTTATGTGCCATTTACAAAAATCAGCCAAAATGTCCGCTATTGGCGTACAAGCGTATTCACCAAAAAAACAGATTTTGAACTTTTATTTTCTGCATTTCTGTCAATTGATTTTTTCAGCAAACTGGAATATAATATATATTGATATAAAAATAACAATATAATATAAAGGTGGACTAAATCTAATGGGAAATAAAGCAGTAAAATTCGGCGGTAGTTCTCTTGCCGATGCAAATCAGTTCAAAAAAGTTGCAAGTATCATCAAGTCAGACCCGAAACGTAAATACGTCGTTCCGTCTGCACCGGGGAAACGTTTCCCCGATGATATAAAAGTTACGGATATGCTCTATAAATGTTGCGAACTCGCAGGCAGCGGCGTGGATTTCAGTGATGATTTTCAGCTGATTAAAGACAGATATAACGGTATTATCGCTGATTTGGGGATTGATATGAGCCTTGACAGCGAATTTGATACAATCGTAAGCGAATTGAAATCTCGTCCTGCAAAAGATTACGCTGCAAGCCGTGGCGAGTACCTTAACGGGAAAATTCTTGCGAATTATCTTGGTTTTAACTTCGTTGATGCGGCTGACGTGATTGTTTTTGATACAAAAGGTGTACTTCTTCTTGACGAAACTGTAAAAAAGGTTCGTCAGAAACTCAAAGGTCTTGAAAACGCTGTTATTCCGGGATTCTACGGCAAGACAACTGAAGGTATAATTAAAACATTTTCAAGAGGCGGTTCGGACGTTACAGGCTCGATTATTGCGAATGCTGTCAATGCTGAAATATATGAAAACTGGACTGACGTTTCGGGATTTCTTGTAGCTGACCCTCGTATAGTCGAAAATCCCGATGTAATCGAAACAATAACGTACCGTGAACTCCGTGAACTTGCTTATATGGGCGCATCTGTTCTTCACGAGGACGCTATTTTCCCTGTACGTTCGGCAGGTATACCGATAAATATCCGTAATACAAATAAGCCTGAAGATGCAGGTACTATGATTGTTTCAAATGACTATGATTTCAGTAAGGAAAGTCTCGGTCATACAATTACAGGAATTGCAGGTAAAAAAGGTTTCAGTACTATTAACATTGAAAAAGCTATGATGAATAACGAGCTTGGTTTTGGTATGAAAGTGCTGAACGTTCTCTATAATAACGGCATTTCGTTCGAACATATGCCCTCGGGAATCGATACAATGAGTATCACCGTGGACAGCGCAAAACTTGCTCCTGTACGTGATAAGGTTATAGCAGAAATCCGCCGTGAAGTAAACCCTGATAACATTGAAATTGAGGACGGTATAGCAATTCTTGCGATAGTTGGCAGACGTATGAAAAATACAAGAGGTACAGTTGCAAGGGTATTCGCCTCAATGGCGCACGCAAGAATCAATGTCAAGTTGATAGACCAAGGTTCAAGCGAGTTGAATGTTATCATTGGCGTAAGTGAAAATGATTTCGCTGAAGCAATAAGACGTATTTACGATATGTTTATAAATTCAGAAAAGTAATATAAAATATAAAGGAGTTCCGTTTTTTTGGAACTCCTTATTTTTATTCTTTGTAATTTTCACGCAAAATTTTTATTTCTTGTGCGTAACCAGCCATATCATTTGGCGTTTCGAGGATTATAGGGAGATTTTTCAGCGCAGGGTGATTTATTACGTTTATGAGTGCATCTGTCCCTATATGACCTTGCCCAATTTTAGCGTGCCTGTCCTTATGTGAACCGCAGGGATTAAGGCTATCATTGAGATGAATAGCTTTCAGACGGTCAAGCCCTATAGTACGGTCAAAATCCTCAAGTACACTGTCAAAATGATTAACAATATCATAACCGCCGTCCCATATGTGACACGTATCAAGGCACACGCCCAATTTATCACTGCATTCGGTACGGTCAATTATAGCATGGATTTCGCTGAAATTCCTGCCTATTTCAGTACCTTTTCCCGCCATAGTTTCGAGCAGGACAATAGTTGACTGTTCAGGCGAAAGAATACTGTTCAGTTGGCTTGAAATCAGCTCAATACCTTTTTCCGAACCTTGTTTCATATGACAGCCGGGGTGAAAATTATAGTAATTACCGGGGATAGCCTCCATACGGTCAAGGTCGTCGGACATGATTCTTTTGCCGAAATCACGTGTTTCAGGGTTATCAGAACATAAGTTCGTAGTATACGGCGCATGAACAACGAGTTTGCCGAAATTATTTTCGGTCATCATGTCAAGTAAATTTTTTACATCTTCATTGTCAATTTTTTTAGCAGAACCGCCACGGGGATTCCGTGTGAAAAAAGCAAAAGTGTTAGCCCCTATTTCAAGAGCCTGTCTGCCCATAGCGGAGTAGCCTTTAGAATACGAAAGGTGACAGCCTATGTACATCATAATCAGCCGATTTCAACGATTTCGCCGTAAAGTTCACGAGGTGCGCCAACAGCATTTGATTCGTCAGTATCAATGTGCATAGCACGGGCATATTTAGGCGAAACACGGCATACTACATCGCCGAGAATAGCACTTCTTTCGGGAGTTTCAACTTTAACCCATACAACCTGCTTATCGGAAACACCGAGTTCTTCAGCATCTTCGGGAGTAAGGTGAATGTGACGTTTTGCAACAATTACGCCCTCACTGATTTCGATTTCACCGGCAGGACCAACAATTTTACAAGCACCTGAACCTGCAACATCGCCTGATTCTCTGACAGGAGCGGCGATACCGATAGAACGTGCATCTGTTGCGGAAAGTTCAACCTGAGTTTCGGGGCGTACAGGTCCGAGAATTGAAACGCCTGCAAGTTCCTTTTTAGGTCCGACAATTGTAACACGTTCTTCGCAGGCAAATTGTCCGGGTTGTGAAAGGTCTTTTTTCTTAGTGAGTTCGTAGCCTTTACCGAAAAGAATTTCGAGGTGTTCCTGAGTTACATGGACGTGACGTGCAGAAGTTTCAATGATAAAATTTTTAGACATAGTATATTCCTCCGTTATGATTGATTTTTAAGGGAGCGTCCCAAAGAGGAGTCGAACCTCCGGCCTACTGCTTAGGAGGCAGTCGCTCTATCCTACTGAGCTATTGGGACATCACTAAACATCACTAATATAATAATACCATATTTTTCAGAAAAAATCAATAGCCCTGAAAAATTTTACTTATTTAACAAAAAGACAGTTTTCAGGAGAATCTAATGAAAATCTTGTGAAAATGGAGTAATATCATTGACCTTTACGGAATTTTTTGCTATAATTAAATATAGGCAACCTCTAAAAACCTCTTTTGACAAAAATCAGCTATGCACGGCATTTGCTGCGTCAACCTCTCTTGTAGTGCGAAAGCACGCCTTCGAGGGCTTTCCTTGCAACTGCCGCACCTATCTGATTTTTGCTTAACCAAACAAGTTTTTAGAGGTTGCCTATAGAATTTGTTTTATGGAGATGATTTTTTTGGAAACAACAACGACAATACCGCCTGTTGTTGACACAATACAAGAACAGGTAGATAAAGCCTCAACATTTTTCACTGATTTAACAAACTATTTTCGTGGGATATTGCCTTTGCTGATAATAGCCTTGCTTGTGCTTGTTTTGGGGATACTTCTCTCACGCCTTATCACGAAAATTGTTTCGAAAGGTATGGAACGGTCAAATGTAGACGAAGCCGCCCGTAGTTTTCTCGCATC
Organism: uncultured Ruminococcus sp.; assembly: GCA_947624295.1. Classification (GTDB taxonomy): domain Bacteria; phylum Bacillota; class Clostridia; order Oscillospirales; family Ruminococcaceae; genus Ruminococcus. The sequence goes on from CANQJV010000039.1 coordinate 6,249, forward strand.
AGTTATAAAAACTGCTCTCTATGTTCTTGTAATTATAATGTCGCTTTCTGTACTCAATGTGCCGATGTCGTCTATAATTACAATACTCGGTGCAGCAGGACTTGCGGTCAGCCTTGCGTTACAAAATTGCCTGACAAATCTGTGCGGTGGATTTATAATACTTTTCTCGAAACCGTTTGCATCAGGCGATATGGTTGAAATTGACGGTATAACTGGAGTTGTCAGTTCAATCGGTGTACTGTACACGAAATTACAGACTTATGACGGGAAATCGATACTTATTCCGAACGGTAAAGTATCAGATGCGAAAATCATCAACTATACTGAAACTCCGACAAGGCGAATTGACTTGAAATATGAGATAAGTTATTCGGCTGATTACCGCAAGGCTCGTCAGCTTATAATTTCGGTTGTTTCGGAAAATAAGCTGATTCTTGCTGAACCTGAACCTGTAATCCGTATGGCATCTCACAACGAAAGTTCGATTGTAATTGATGTGCTTGTGTGGGTGTACAATGACGATTTCAAAGAGGTGACTTATACTTTGAACGAGGAAATCAAACAAATTTTCGATAAGAACAACATAGAAATCCCATTCAGACAGCTTGATGTTCACATAATCGGAGAAGAAAATGTCACAAAATAAGAAAAAGACAAAGTTAAAATATTTTTTCCGCAGGCTTTTGGTGGTAATTGCATTGCTTTTACTCGTGTGGTGGTATAACAATTACACGCTGAAAATAAATTACACGTCAATATCATCGCCTGATGTTTCGTTTGATATGAGAATAGCTGTAATAAGCGATTTACACGCAAGCAGAATGGGAATAAGCAATAGCAATATTATCAGCAAAATAGACAAAATCAGTCCTGATATTATATTTGTTTTGGGTGATATGTACACAAGGGAAAGCTCATGGAATCTGATTGAAATACCAATCAATCTTATGAAAACACTTGTTGATGAAGGCTATCCCGTGTATTTTTCAGCAGGCGACCACGACAGGTCTGAGAAATATTTTGCGGAACTCGAAAAAATCGGCGTTCATGTTATGAATTACAAGGAGGAAACTGTTAATATCAAGGGGAATGACTTGAAAATTATGGGGATTGATAACGCCTATTATACATATACTTTTGACGTTGCAAATGAATTTGCACTTGATGAGAACTGCTATAATATCCTCATGGCGCATATTCCGAATTACAACAAATTTGCGGAATTTGGTGCGGATTTGACGTTATGTGCTGATACTCACGGCGGTATTATACAGCTCCCGTTTGGAATGGGTGCAATTTACGATGCGCTTTCAGGGGACTGGTTTCCCGAAATTTTAGGCGATTCAACTGTATACGACAAAGGCTGGTTCACGTACAATGGCGGTGCGATGTTCATAACATCGGGGATAGGTGCGTACCCGGTTCCTGCACGTTTCAACAATCGCCCTGAAGTCGTTTCAATCGATATTATACCGGAGAGGTGAAAAAATGAAGTATGATGTGGCAATTATAGGCGGAGGCGCATCGGGACTTGCGGCGGCAATTTCAGCAAAAATGACCGATTCCACGAAAAGCGTTGTTGTTATCGAGAAATTGGCGAAAGTCGGCAAGAAAATTATAGCGTCGGGTAACGGGAAATGCAATCTCAGTAATATTGACATTTCCGAACGCAATTATCACGGTTCAGTGAACGCAATGGAAATAATAAGGCGGACTCCCGATTATAAGGCGTTTTTCACTGATACGCTTGGAGTGATGTGCGTTACAGGTAGTGAGGGCAGAACCGGCGGAGTATACCCTCGCAGCAACAGTTCAGCTACTGTTTTGAATGCAATGCGGTTGAAAATGCAGGAGCTTGGTGTTATTGAGGTGTGCGAGTGCGAAATAACTGATATTTCGCCGAATATACGTGACGTATTCAATCTGAAGTACAAAGACGGCGAAATCAGTTGTAAACGGCTGATTATAGCTTCAGGCGGATATGCCTGTAAAGCGTTCGGTACGGACGGCAGTATAATGCGTTTACTGAAGAATATGGGCTATGTTACGGCGAAAATTTGTCCTGCTGTTGCACCGCTCAGAGTTAATCCCGAAAGTGTGAAAGGCTTGAAAGGTGTACGTGTGAAAGGTGAAGTTTCGGCGGTATCTTGCGGAGAAATTCTGCGTACTGAAAAAGGTGAACTGCAATTCAACGAGAACAATATTTCGGGAATATGCGTGTTTAATTTGGCGTATTTGTTTCAGGAATATGAGGGGAAATTAAGTTTGAAAATTGACCTTATGCCCGATATTACGAGGGAAAATTTGATTGAATATATTTACGCTATGAAGAAGAACAAATGTTCTCTGCCTCTTGAGGAATTGCTGACAGGGGCATTTGTAAAAAATCTTGCGGTTTATTTAGTTAAAAAATCTGTCAACCGTCCGCTTACGGATAAAATTTCAACGCTGAAAAATGCGGAAATATTGGCGTTAGCTTGCAATGTGAAATCGCTTGAATTTGAAGTAACAGGCTGTTCACCGTGGCAGAACGCACAAGCAACAATGGGCGGAATTACTGCCTCACAAGTTGACAGTAATTTGCAGTCAAAACGCCATAAGGGAATGTATTTTTGCGGTGAAATCCTTGATGTTGTCGGGGATTGCGGAGGATATAACTTGCAATGGGCGTGGTCATCGGGTATTTTAGTTGGGAAAGAGGCTGTAATTGATGATAAGAATTAACAATATAAGAGTTCCGCTTGATTTTGATTTCGCTGAATTAAAAAAATTTTGTGCAAAAAAATTCAATATTCCTGAAAAAAATATATATTCCGTACAGCTTGCTAAAAAATCTGTTGACGCACGTAAAAAAAGTGATGTTCATTTTATAATATCGCTTGACATTTCTGCAAAAGGTGAGAAATCAATAAAAAATGCAGTATCTGTTGAAAAATATTCGTACATTGTGCCTAAAATACAAATAAAAAAGCAGCCTGTTATTGTCGGATTTGGTCCTGCGGGTATGTTTTCCGCACTTGTGCTTGCAATTGCCGGTGCTAAGCCGATTATCCTTGAAAGAGGTATGGACGTTGACAGCCGTGTGAAAGCAGTTGAAACTTTCAGAAACGGCGGTGAACTTAACCCCGAATGCAATATACAATTCGGTGAGGGCGGTGCAGGGACGTTTTCGGACGGTAAACTCACTACGGGAATAAAAGACAAGCGTATTAGTTGGATTCTTCGGAAATTCGTTGAATTTGGTTCGCCTGACGAAATCCTTTACCTTGCGAAACCGCATATTGGTACTGATAAATTGCGTGAAACTGTAAAAAATCTCCGTCAATACGTTGTATCATTGGGGGCTGAAATCAGATTCAGCACAAAATTCACGGGCTACGAAACGGAAAACGGCTGTATTTCCGCTGTTACCTGCAATAGCAACGGGACTGATTACAGAATAGAAACTGATAATGTAATTCTCGCAACAGGTCATAGCGCAAGAGACGTTTTCGAAATGCTTTACGAAAATAAAGTGGAATTATCGCAGAAAAGTTTTTCAGTCGGTGTGCGGATTGAACATCTGCGGAACGATATAGATAAGGCTATGTATGGCGGTTTTGCAGGTCATAAAGCTCTCAGAGCTGCCGATTACAAGTTAGCTGTACATCTCCCGAACGGTCGTACACTGTATACATTTTGTATGTGTCCGGGAGGATACGTTGTGCCTGCATCGTCTGAATACGGCAGATTGGCGATAAACGGTATGAGTTGTTTTGCGAGGAATGCCGAAAATTCAAATTCTGCACTTCTCGTCAACGTAAATACATCTGATTACGGTAGTTCTCACGCACTCGCAGGAATGTATTTTCAGCGTGAACTTGAGGAAAAAGCCTACAAAGCAGGCGGTTGTGACTATTCCGCACCCGTTTCACTTGTCGGGGATTTTCTGGACGGTAAAATTTCCAACAAAATCGGCAAAGTAAAGCCGTCATATATGCCTTCAGTGAAATTCGCACGCCCTGAAGAATATTTGCCTGATTTTGTGTGCGAATCGCTTAAAATGGGCATAAGGGAAATGGGTAAAAAAATAAGCGGATTTGACAGTCCCGATGCCGTGCTTACAGGAATCGAAAGCCGAAGCAGTTCGCCTGTACGCATAAACCGCAAAGAATCGTTTGAATCAGTATCAGTCAACGGGCTTTTCCCGTGCGGAGAAGGTGCAGGTTATGCAGGCGGTATAATTTCCGCTGCTGTTGACGGAATGAAATGCGCTGAAGCGGTAATAAATAAAATTTTAACGGAGAAAAGCAAATGAATTTAACAAATATCAATACAGTTAGGGAAATACTCAGCCGTCACGGATTTAATTTTTCAAAGGGTCTGGGACAGAATTTCATTATAAATCCCGATATATGCCCGAAAATAGCTGAAAACGGCAATGCTCGGAGTGGATACGGTGTACTTGAAATAGGTACGGGGATAGGTGTTCTTACAAAAGAACTCGCATTAAGAGCAGATAAAGTTTCAGCAATCGAAATAGATAAAAGGCTTATGCCTGTACTTGCTGAAACATTGGCGGATTTTGATAATATTAAAATTTATAACGAAGATGTTATGAAAGCTGACTTGCGTAAAATTATAAGCGACGATTTCAAAGGCTTGAAAACGGCTGTATGTGCGAATTTACCGTATTATATTACATCGCCTGTAATTATGATGCTCCTTGAAAATAATCTGCCTGTTGAATCAATTACGGTAATGGTGCAGAAAGAGGCGGCTCAACGTCTTTGTGCGGAAGTCGGTACACGGGAATCGGGTGCTATAACAGTCGGTGTGAACTATTACGGGACAGCAAAACAGCTTTTCAGCGTATCCCATGGGAGTTTTATGCCGTCTCCGAATGTTGATTCTGCTGTAATAAGGATTGATATTGATAAAAAATATAACTTGAATGAGGAGCAGGAAAAATTCTTTTTCAGAATGGTGAAATCAGGATTTTCACAACGCCGTAAAACTCTCGCAAATGCAATGTCATCGCTTATGGGATTCAGTAAAAACGACGTTTATTCAGCACTTCAGTCGCTTGACATCTCTGAATCAGTCCGCATGGAGGCTTTGAAAATGGAACAGCTGATACAACTTGCAATAAAATTCACTGAAGGGTACCTCTAAAAACCTCCAATTTTGACAAAATAAGCACTGCTTTTCCCTATTTTACGTTGACAAAAAATTAAAAAATAGAGTTTTTAGAGATTGCCATAATATAATAAAGGAAAAAGGAGGATAAAAAGATGCCAAAAACATATAGATTTACAGAAGAACAGAGAGAAGAATT
>CANQJV010000040.1 GCA_947624295.1 uncultured Ruminococcus sp.
CCAGTGTCATCTGTCTTTCCATATTTCTATTTTACCACATTTTCTTGCTTTTGTCAACTGTGCGGTGTTGCCTTAATTTTCCTCTTTTTCTATTGACTTTTCATAGCTGGTCTCCTTACCTTTTTTCTTCTATTATACCATATTTTTTATTTTGTTTCTACTTTGTTACTCATGCGGTCACGGAAATCAATTTTGCTAATAAAATTATTTAACTATTTTAATTTTATATGGTTTATGTTAGAATTAGAATCATTTTCAGATGATTTTGAATGAAATTACTCGTCAAAATGCTATAAAAACACTGTTACAAAACAGATGTTTTTTGAAAATTGATTTCCGTGTCATGCGGTTGATCTGGGTATATCAATATCTTGATTTGATTTTCTTGTTTCTTGTAATTCGGACATATCTTTCCTTCTTCTATCGTTGCTTTTCTCATCTATAACATCTTCCTTGTATTTTTTCTTTTATTATATCATAATATTCGCAATTTGTCCACTCCTGACCATATCTCGGATTCTCCGAAATTTCCACGTATTTTTTTGGTTTTCTTGCCGTTGCGATAGTCAGGATTCTTGGATCATTCATATTCATGATACTCCAGATGCTCGTCCATTTCCGATTCAAGCATTTCCTGTATTGCCTCTCTTAACAGATCTTTCAGTGCTTCCTCGATATCCTTTGCTGTTTTGATATCATACTCTTCGATGAGTTGTGCTATGATGTTCTTCTTGCCCTCGCTCATTCGTTCTTTTTTTCTTCTTGCCATTAAAATCAGCCTACTGTTTTATTTTTATTATATCACAATTAGTTGACTTTTTACAGACTTTTTTCATAGGGTCCATATATCATCGATGTTCGACAATTTGTTAAATTTTCACACAGTTTTTATTTTTAACTCTTGAATTTTCACATTTACTATGATATAATATTATTGGAACAGGTATGCTCTTAAAATATTTATTAAAAAGGTGTGATAATTTATGCGTTCTGATACCAAAGAACTTGTAACAACTATCGGTTATCTTATAGGAGTGAGGAGAAATATTCTCGAACAATGTTTCGATGAAGAATGTCATGACTTGCTTCAGTCTCTTTTTGAAAATAAAGATGCTTCAATAATAAGGTATTTATGTAAACTAAGGACTTCTCTCATGCTTAAATTCAAAAAGACTGATACAGCAATGATGTATGACCTTAAGAATATCAATAAGCTCGAATATTTTGACCAGGAAAATATAAAACAGCTTGAAGAATGGGGATTCAAAATAGTTCAGCCGAACTACCGTTCTGAAAAGTATATGCTTGATTTCAACAAACTTATAAACGAGAATATTGACAATTGCCGTAATCTTTTTCCGGACTGGGTAAACTGGAACTATATGAAAGATTTGTTTGTTATTCCGTCCTATACTAAACCAAATGTCCTTAAAAAAGAATTTGAAATGTATATGAGTAAAATTGATTACTATCCGTTTCAAAATTATATTCACTGGATTCCCGAGGACCACGGAAGTATTTTGTATACTGATGGTAAATTTCTTAGTATAATCTACAAACAGCATAACGATGTGTTTACTGATTTTACTAAATATAAAGATGCACACGATGAAACAAAAAATAATATCTATAACTTCATTGAAAGCAGTTATAAGGTTGCGATTGCTGTTGATTGTGAAAATTCCGATGTATATAAGCTGTACAGTGTATTAAAGAATCTTAATCAGAACGAACTCGAAAAAATTGAAAAAATTGTTCTCTATGATGACTACCATACAAATGCAGGCTGGGATTGGCTTGGCAAATTCACTCATATTCCTGTTGAACACGTTGAAGTCGAACGTGTTACCGACCAGAAATCACTTGTTGATATAAAAATGACGGCAGGTGTATGTAAAGATTATTTTGAAAATAATATCACTTCCTTTATTATTGTATCAAGTGATTCAGACTTCTGGGGACTTATTTCTTCTCTGCCCATGGCGAATTTCCTTGTGATGTATGAGTATTCAAAATGTGGTCAGGCTATCAAGAAAGCTCTTTCTGAACATGATATTTATTATTGCTCAATCGATGATTTCTGTTCCGGAAATATTGAAGAACTTAAAAAAGCAGTGCTTTTTGATACACTCGAAAAGTATCTTCCCGAAATTTTGTTCCTTAATGGAAAAGAACTTGTTAAGCATATCTATACCGAAACACGTATTACTGCGAGCGAAAAAGAAATAGAAAATTTTTATAATAAATATATTAAAACACTTCGCCTTAAAATAGATACAGACGGAAATTTCAGCATAGAAATCTTAAAATAATTTCCTCTTGCTTTTTGTCGCAAAATGTTGTATAATAGAGTCAGGAGTTATTTCAAATTAACTCCTGACTAAAAACAGATTGGAGAATTTATTATGTCTGAAATGAACGAATACACCCCTGAGCTTTTTGAACTCATTGACGCAGATGGAAACAAAAAGAATTTTGAGCTGATTGACTGCGCTGAAATCCATGACGAACAGTATTACGCTATGATTCCGGCAATTGAAGATGAGGATTTTCTTAATTCTGATTGTGAACTCGTCATTCTTAAATCAATTATTGAGAATGGTGAAGAAATACTTGCCTCAATTGATGATGACCTTGAATTTGAAGAAGTTTCATCTTTTTTCTTCTCCCGTATGGAAGAAACAATGGAAATGTACGACTATGATTACGATGATGTCGAATAATCTAATTATTTAAAAAATTTGTACTTTTTTATAAAAAACTCTTGATTTTTTTGGAATTATGTGTTATAATACATATAGAAAAGATAAACAAAATTTCTGCCTTGTTCGACTTAGTATAGTTTTTATAATCCAACACATTAATATAGGGAATACAGCTCCGTTTGTGGATTGCAGACCTCCCATTTTTATGGACGAAGGGAGCGTGAAACATTCGGGCGTTTACCCACCTGCTTCGTGCGGGTTTTATACACTATATGACGGCAAGGCGGATTTTTTATAGCTTTTTATAGAAAAAATTCCTGTAAATTCAGGAATTTATTTTTTTATTTTAACTTGTTTTTTTTGTTTTTCAATACCACGTATTATAGCTGAAATCAATTTTTTAAATGATTTTATTGTACAATATCAATAAATATAGCGTCTTTTAAACAGGTTAAGATGTTAAAATGTACAATTGACAACTTTATGAAATTAGATTATACTTATATTACGGAAAAATAAAAATATAACAGGGGGCTGAAATTTTATGATAATACACATAATAAAAAGAGACAGAAGAAAAGTGCCTTTCAACATTGAAAAGATTGCCAATGCTATTTTCAAAGCGGCTCAGTCATGTGGCGGAAGTGATATGAGCATTGCTATGGATGTAGCTGCAGAAGTCTGCAATTTGTATGAAAAGCAGAATCCCGGAAAAATTCCAACTGTTGAGGAAATTCAGGATTTGGTTGAGAAAGTTCTGATTGAAAAAGGTCACGCAAGAACTGCAAAGGCATATATCCTTTATCGATATGAACGTACACGTTCACGTGAAATGAAAACAAACCTCATGTGTGTGCTGAATGAATTAACTTTCAGTGATGCCAAAGACAGTGACATAAAGCGTGAAAATGCGAATATCGATGGTGATACGGCTATGGGTACAATGCTGAAATATGGTTCTGTTTCTGCAAAGGAATATTATGGATTGTATGTTCTTGACCCAAAGCATTCAAAGGCACACAGAAACGGTGATATACATATCCATGACCTTGATTTCTATACACTTACAACTACCTGTACTCAAATCGACTTGAAAAAGCTCTTTACAGGTGGTTTTTCAACAGGTCACGGATTTTTGAGAGAACCAAATGACATTGCAAGCTATTCCGCACTTGCCTGCATTGCAATTCAGTCCAATCAGAATGACCAGCATGGCGGACAAAGCGTCCCCACGTTCGATTATGCAATGGCTGATGGTGTAAAAAAGACATATAAAGCAAGATATTCACAGAACGTTGCAAGAGCATTGAACCTTATCGGCGGAGTTGATAATGAATTTGAAGTTTCTGAATCAATTAAGAGAGAGGTAAAAGAAAAGTATGACCTTGAACCTATCCTTGCAAATGACAATGGTTATCAGGAAAAGGAATATGAACTTCTTCTAAATTACACAAGTGAGGATATTGCAAAGAAAATTCAGGAATTTGCACTGAAAAATGCTGTAAGGGAAACAGACCGTGCTACTTATCAGGCTATGGAGGCACTTATTCATAACCTTAATACAATGAATAGCCGTGCAGGTGCTCAGACTCCATTCAGCTCCATTAACTATGGTACTGATACATCTCCGGAGGGCAGAATGGTTATAAAAAATGTTCTGCTTGCACAGGAGGCAGGGCTTGGTAACGGTGAAACACCTATTTTCCCTATTCATATTTTCAAAATAAAAGAGGGAATAAATTATAATCCGACTGACCCGAACTATGACCTGTTCAAACTTGCCTGCCGTGTTTCTGCAAAAAGACTTTTCCCGAATTTCTCATTCATTGACGCTCCGTTCAATCTCAAGTATTACAAAGAGGGTAATCCTGATACAGAAATTGCATATATGGGTTGCCGTACACGAGTTATCGGAAACGTATATGACCCGACAAAAGAAATTGTTACAGGCAGAGGAAACCTCAGTTTTACGTCAATCAATCTCCCACGCCTTGCTATAAAAGCAAATCACAATGTCGGACTTTTCTTTGATAAACTCGATGAGATGATGGATTTGGCTATCGAACAGCTTATGCATCGTTATCGTATACAGGCAAATAAACGTGTAAGAAATTTCCCATTCCTTATGGGGCAGGGGATTTGGATTGATTCTGAAAAGCTTGCTCCTGATGATACAATTGGTGAGATATTAAAGCATGGTACACTATCAGTAGGCTTTATCGGTCTCGCTGAAACACTTAAAGCCCTCATAGGCAAGCATCATGGTGAAGATGAAGAAGCCCGTGAACTCGGACTTGAAATTATCACTGCAATGCGTAACCGTCTTGACGAAGAATCAAAAAAGACGGGGCTTAATTTTTCACTCCTTGCAACTCCGGCTGAAGGACTTGCAGGACGTTTTGTCCGTATGGACGCTAAGAAATACGGTATTATTGAAGGTGTTACAGACCGTGATTACTATACAAATTCATTCCATGTGCCTGTTTATTACCCTATCAGTGCATTTGAAAAAATTAAAATTGAAGCTCCTTATCATGAACTTACAAATGCAGGTCACATAAGCTACATTGAACTTGACGGCGACCCATTGGAAAATCTTCCCGCATTTGAAAAAATAGTCCGCTGTATGAAAGAATCAGGCATTGGCTACGGTGCTATAAATCACCCCGTTGACCGTGACCCTTGTTGCGGATATACAGGTATTATTGGCGATACTTGCCCATGTTGCGGAAGAAGTGAACATGACGGCGATGTTGCATTTGACAGAATACGCCGTATCACAGGCTATCTTGTTGGCACTCTTGACCGTTTCAATGACGGCAAGCGTGCTGAAGAAAAGGATAGAGTAAAGCATAATGTCTGATTTACTTAGAATTGCAGGAACTGTTAATGATTCAATTGTTGATGGTGAGGGCATAAGATTTACAATTTTCACTCAAGGCTGTCCACATAACTGTAAAGGCTGTCATAATCCGCAGACACATGATTTCAATGGTGGTGAACTTGTTGAAACAGCTACACTTCTTGAAAAAATCAAGTCAAATCCACTGCTGGACGGTGTAACGTTCAGTGGTGGAGAACCATTCTGTCAAGCAGAAATACTTGCAAAACTCGGAGCAGATATAAAAATTCTCGGACTTAATATAGTTACTTATACAGGATATACATTTGAAGAACTGTATAAGGATTATGATAAAAATAGCTGGGGAAAACTTCTTGAAGTAACTGATTTTCTTATTGACGGAAAATTTATTATTGAATTAAGAGATTGGCAGATAAAATTCAGGGGCAGTAGTAATCAGCGTTATATTGACTGCAAAAAAAGTCTGGAGCAGGGGAGAGCAGTGGAGATTGAATTATAGTACACACTGATTAGATTAGGTTAATTTAATTATCTAAAGCTGAATTTTCTTTTAAGGCCGCTTTTGCGGTCTTAATTTATAATAAATTCAAATAATTAATTTGTGCATTATGCACAATAACAGATTGTTAAAAGTATCAAAATCCACAATTTTATGTTATATATAAAAAATTCTTTGACAAATCAGCACTTTTATGATATAATGTATATTAAAGTTACAATATTTATTTGATATTCTTAGACTTAGAATATCTGAAAGGAAAAGTCATGTCAAAAATAATTGCTGTAACATCAGGTAAAGGCGGTACAGGTAAATCAACAGTATGTGCCGGTCTTGGATATACACTCGCTAAACAGGGGCATAGAACGCTTCTTATAGAACTTGACTTTGGTCTTAGATGCCTTGACATTATTTTTGGAATAGAAAGTAATATCAAGAGCGACCTTGGCGATGTTCTGAATGGAAGAAAAAATGCTCTCGACGCTGTAACACAAGTTCCTATGGCATCAAATCTGAATATCTTATGTGCGCCGAAAACTTTAACCAGCGTAACTGCTGAACAAATTGTAGAAATATGCCGTTCTGTCAAGAAATATTTTGATTATATCATAATCGATACAGGTGCAGGTATAAGCTCACACGTATTTGATATTGTAGAACAGGCTAACTTAATTCTTGTTGTATCTACTCCAGACCCTGTCTGCATCAGAGATGCAAGTCTCATGTCAGACGAATTTTATAACCGAGGCAACAAGAGTCAACGTCTTATCATAAATAAGATAAGCAAAAAAGTCATCGGTGAAGCTCTTGTAAATAATCTTGACGAAATCATAGATAAAATAGGAGTACAGCTTATAGGTGTAATTCCTGATGACTTCAAAATGACTGTAGCAACCGGAAAAGGAAACCCTATTCCGACAGATTCTTCCGCCCTTAAAGCCTTTGATGCAATATCAAAACGCCTTGGCGGTGATTTTGTTCCGCTTACAGTTAAAACTTCATGATAATAAATTTTATTAAATCCGTATTATCGGGGAAAGGACACAAAAATGAAAATTGCAATAATAGCTCATGATTCCAAAAAAGAACTTATGGTTCAGTTCTGTAGTGCATACTGCGGAATATTGTCAAAACATCAACTTATTGCTACAAATACTACGGGCAGGCAAGTATCTCATGCTACAGGTCTCAGCATCAAACGCTATCTAAGCGGTGAGGGTGGTGCAGAACAAATTGCTGCACTTCTCTGTTGTGATGAAATCGATGTACTTCTGTTTTTCAGAGATCCTATAAATCCAAAAGCAAGTACTGTGAATGACTTAGACCTGCTCCGGCTCTGCGATGTTCATAATATCCCTGTCGCTACAAATATAGCTACAGCAGAAGCACTTATACTTGCTCTTGAAAGAGGAGACCTCGACTGGCGACAGGCCGGCAATGTTTCTATCTAAGTAAACAATACTGCATTATCATTGTATAATATTTTGTTGCCTTATATAGAACTCGCTTTATTGTCCCTTAATAAAAGGGACAATTTTTCATTTGAAGATCCAGAACAGAAAGGTTGATTTTATGTCAATGAATATCAAACGCCCTAATGGTACAGAAGATGTAATTCCAAAAAATGTACACAAATGGCACACTGTTGAAAAAATTACAAAAGATATAGCTGAAAGCTATGGCTTTTGTGAAATAAGAATGCCGACTTTTGAAAACACTGAACTTTTCATGCGTTCTGTCGGCGAAACAACAGACGTTGTGCAGAAAGAAATGTATACCGTAAAAGCTAAGGAATCAGAATTTACACTTCGCCCTGAAGGTACAGCAGGAGCTATCAGAGCAATGTTACAGAATGGCTTGCTCAATGAGGCACTTCCACAAAGAGTTTATTATATCCTCTCCTGTTTCCGTCATGAACGCCCACAAGCAGGAAGACTCAGAGAATTTCATCAATTCGGAATCGAAATGGCAGGAAGTCTTTCTCCTCTTGCTGATTCGGAAGTCATTTCTCTTGCAAATGCCATTCTTAAAAGACTGGGACTTAAAAACATTGAACTCTATATTAACTCAATAGGCTGCCCTAATTGTCGTGCAAAATATCATGAAGCACTTAGAACTTACTTTGAATCACGCAAAGACGAACTATGCGAAACCTGTCAGGGAAGACTTGTAAAAAATCCTATGAGAATACTTGACTGCAAAAGTAAGATTTGTCAGGAAATCGGCAAGGACGCACCAGTAATTCTTGATTATCTTTGTGAAGAATGCAGAAATCATTTTGAAAATCTTAAAAAACACCTTACAAACCTTAGCATTGAATATAAAGTTAATCCTAAGATTGTTCGTGGACTTGATTACTATACAAAAACCGTCTTTGAATTTGTTACAACTGAAATCGGAGCGCAGGGTACAGTCTGTGGCGGTGGAAGATATGATGGACTTATTGAAGAGTTAGGAGGTCAGCATACTCCTGCCCTTGGTTTTGCAATGGGAATTGAACGTCTGCTCTTGCTTATGGACAAGCAGAACTGTGATTATCTTGTACCAAAAAAGTGTGATATTTATTTTGCTACTATAGGCGATGCCGCTTTAGAAAAAGCTGTAAAACTTTCAGTGAATTTAAGAGAATATGGTTATTTTGCTGAATATGACGTAATGAACAGAGGTCTTAAAGCACAAATGAAGTACGCAAATAAAATCGGTGCGGCATTTACTGTTGTTCTCGGCGATAATGAACTTAAAAGCGGTAATGCTAAGATAAAAGAAATGACTAAAGGCGAGGAAACTGAAATTCGTCTGAATGATAAGTTTGTGGATTCATTTGAAGAAGTATATTTTAATAATATACTTAGCGTTATAGACGATACGGAGGTTAATGAATGATTATGGCAGATAATATGAAAGGTTTGAAAAGGACTCACTATTGTGGTGATGTGTCTGAAATTGGTCAGGAAGTTGTTGTCGGTGGATTTGTTGATAGAATCAGAAATAAGGGCGGTGTTATTTTTATTGTCCTCAGAGACCGTACAGGTGTTGTACAGCTTGCCTTCAATGACAATTCAGCACCTGAAATCTTTGAAAAAGCAGCTTCCTGTAAAAGTGAGTATGTAATTATGGCTAAAGGTAAAGTTATTGAACGTGAAAGTAAAAATGATAAACTCAAAAACGGTCATATTGAGATTTTTGTAAATGATTTACGCATACTCTCAAAGGCTCAGACAACTCCTTTTGAGATTACAAATGAAACTAAAGTCAATGAAGAACTACGTCTGAAATACCGTTATCTTGATTTACGCCGTGCACCGTTACAGCAGAATATAATCACAAGACATAAAATTGCAAAAATTGCTCGTGAATACTTCTATGAAAACGGATTCCTTGAAATTGAAACTCCTATGATGATGAAATCAACTCCGGAAGGTGCAAGAGATTACCTTATTCCATCAAGAGTACATCAGGGAAAATTTTATGCACTTCCGCAGTCTCCACAGATTTACAAGCAGTTACTTATGATTGCAGGATACGATAGGTATATTCAGCTTGCACGCTGTTTCCGTGACGAAGATTTACGTGCAGACCGTCAGCCTGAATTTACTCAGATTGACCTTGAAATGTCATTCGTTGATGCAGAAGATATTCAGGAATGTGTTGAAGGTTTCATTCAGCGTGTTTTCAAAGAAGTAATGGGAGTTGATGTTTCTCTGCCCATTCCCAGAATTACTTTTGCAGATTCAATGAATCGTTTTGGTTCTGATAAACCTGATACACGTTTTGGCTTTGAAATTCAGGATATTACAGATACTGTAAGAAATATTGACTTTGCTGTATTCAAAAATGCAATAGAGAATGGCGGTTCTGTCCGTGCAATAAATGTAAAGAACGGAGCAGGCACATATACACGTAAAGAAATTGACAAACTGGTGGAACACGCCAAAGGAATCGGTGCAAAAAGTCTTGCATATATCCGTTGGGCTGGTGAACCAAATTGTAGTTTTAAGAAATTCCTTAAAGATGGTGACCTTGAAAAAATCTGTTCTGCTGTTGACGCTCAGGAAGGCGACCTTATTCTTATTTGTGCAGATAAGACAAAAATTGTACTTTCAACTCTCGGTGCAATCCGTCTTATATGCGGTAAAAGACTTGATGTAATAGACGAAAATAAGTACAATTTCCTTTGGATTACTGAAATGCCATTCTTTGAATATGACGAGGAAAATAATACATGGGTTGCCGCACATCACCCGTTTACAATGCCTATGGAAGAATGTATTGAGTACCTTGATACTGACCCTGCAAACGTGCGTGCAAAGGCATGGGATTTAGTTCTCAATGGTACTGAACTTTCAAGCGGTTCAATGCGTATAACTGATTTTGAATTACAACAGAAGATGTTTGAAGCACTTGGAATGACAGATGAGGAAATTCAGGCAAAATTTGGATTTCTTGTGGACGCTTACCGTTATGCAGCACCACCTCACGGCGGTATGGGAATAGGTCTTGACCGTCTTGCAATGATTATGTGCAAAGCTGACAGTCTCCGTGACGTTACAGCGTTCCCGAAAGTACAGAATGCAAGTGAACTTATGTCGGAATGTCCGTCCACAGTTGATAAATCAAGTCTTGACGTACTTGGTATAAGCGTTATGGAAAAAGAATCTGAGTGATATACAAAAAGAGTGCTGATTTGTTATAGCACTCTTTGTTTTTGTCAGTTTATTTGATAAAATAATTAAAATAATATTAAAACTATTGCAAATCTCATAAAAATGTGGTACAATATATTTAAAAATAAATTTTGTTAGGAAGATTATATGGAAAAAAATAAAAATATTCAACACAGAAGCAGTAAAAAAAGAAAAAAACCCAAAATACGCTTTAACTTTTGGGTAATGTTCATTATATTTATTCTCTCATTTGTAGCCTGTTTTATATTATATATGCTTGCAGTAAATCTCAATGATGATTTTTTTAAGGATGAATTTGATAACACTATAGTTGACACGCAAGATGTTGTAGAAAATATTCCACAGACTACAAATTCTGATAGCACTTCTTCTGATTCTAATGAGAATAATGTTTGGTGCTGTCTCAAATCAATTGAAATCAGGAAACTCCCTGTTCCAATAGAAAAATATTGATAAAAGAAGCAATAACAGTTTCATGGATCGTTTTATCTTTAGAAAAACAGATAGATTTTCTTGCAAGACGTTTGAGCCTTGTTCTTAAAGTAAGGTGATCTCTTTCAATTTTCTGTGTATTTTTCTTTCCGGTTTCAAGAATATCAGGATCTATTTTTTTATCATATGGGTACCTCTAAAAACCTCCAATTTTGACAAAATAAGCACTGCTTTTCCCTATTTTACGTTGACAAAAAATTAAAAAATAGAGTTTTTAGAGGTTGCCATATGCAAAATTATTATCCGAATACACCTTTTTGATATTAAAGGGTTTCAGTAGTTCCAGAAGTTCGTCCAGATAT
>CANQJV010000041.1 GCA_947624295.1 uncultured Ruminococcus sp.
TTGTAGTAACTGCCTATGAGGATTTTTGTTTCGGGAGCGTATTTCCTGACTATATGCACCGTTTTTTCTGCGATTTTAAGCCACGGTTCGTTGTCGCACTCCTCTACTATCTCGTTCAGCAGTTCAAATGCAAGCCGTGTACTGTATTTCCCGTAACGCTTTGCAAATTCCGTCCAGAGTGCTGTAAATCGGGAAATCATCTCGTCACTGTAGAAAAATCCCTTTTCGCCCTCACCGTCATCGAACGAAAAACCGGCTGTTTTATGTAAATCAAGTATCATATTCAGCCCAACTTTACCGCACCAATCAATACAGTTATCGATGTACGCAAAACCGCTCTCAATAAAATTGCCGTCTTTGTCCTGCACAAGATTGTAGTCAACAGGCAGTCTTACGTGGTCAAATCCCCATTCAGCTATTTGTTTCACATCGTTTTCAGTTATGAAACTGTCACAATGTTCCTTAGTGAGTTCCGCCTGCGAAAGCCATCCGCCAAGATTTATGCCTTTTTGAAATCCGTCCCATTTTTTCATTACAAAATCACCTCGTGTAAAAATTTTCTGATTTAAGGCAACACCGCACAAAGACCGCCTAACGGCTTTGTACGTCATCTGCTTGCATATTTTCCGTCATCTTGCACATAAACTCCTTGAAATATGACAGTATTCCTGCGTCGTTTCTATACAATCTGACAAAAAATCTGACTGCGCATCTGACGCACAATTTTTGTGCGGTGTTGCCTTAATTATAACGTTTATTTTGTAAATAGTATACCAATTTAATGAACAAAATAGTAATATTTTTACATCTGTTTATTGTTGAAATAGCTAATCTCTCGCCCGTAAAAACGCTCCGTATTGCCAAAATAACCAAATATTTGCAAAAAATATCTTTTTTGTGAAAATCTCTTGACAAATTGCTTTTTTTAGTGTATAATATATTCTATGCTTTAATATGCATATATTATTTGTAAAGGAGGAAGATTATGCCAACATTTAATCAGCTCGTCCGCAAGGGCAGAAAAGACCTCGAAACTAAGTCAACTGCTCCTGCTCTCCAGAAAGGCTACAATGCTAAGAAAAAGGTGCAGATTAACTTAAGCTCACCGCAGAAGAGAGGCGTTTGTACCGCTGTAAGAACTGCTACACCTAAAAAGCCTAACTCAGCTATGAGAAAAATCGCCAGAGTTAAGCTCACAAACGGCTATGAAGTTACTTCTTATATCCCCGGTATAGGTCACAACCTTCAGGAACACAGCGTTGTCCTTATCAGAGGCGGCCGTGTTAAGGATTTGCCCGGTGTGCGTTACCACATCATCAGAGGCGCACTTGATGCTCAGGGCGTTGCTAACAGACTTCAGGCTCGTTCAAAGTACGGTGCTAAAAAGCCTAAGCAGAAGTAATTCCCACACACACACGCAAATCACACTACACGTATCACTACACAAATACGCTAAACTTTCAACACTTACAACAGTTACGGCTTGACTGTTAAAATATGTGCCGGTTTTTGTAAAATAGGATAACTACTGTCGCAGGATAAATGCGGAGTTTATATAAATTTCCTCTGCATTGGTCTTGACGGAATTGAACGCTGTAACGTTCATTGACGAGTACCTATGATTTCATTCAATTTATATGAAGGAGGGAAGCGAAATGCCAAGAAGAGGTTATAACGCAAGACGTGAATTGATTCAGGACCCTGTTTACAATTCAAAACTTGTTACACGTCTTATCAATTATGTTATGTTAGACGGCAAAAGAGGCGTTGCGCAGAAAATTGTTTACGGTGCATTTGAAATAATTGCCGATAAAACAGGCAAGGACGCACTGGAGGTCTTTGAGGAGGCTATGGAAAATGTAATGCCTGAACTCGAAGTAAAAGCTCGCCGTCTCGGTGGTGCTACTTATCAGGTTCCTATGGAAGTAAGACCTGAAAGACGTACTACTCTCGGTCTGCGCTGGATTACTAAGTACTCCAGAGAAAGAAACGAAAAAACTATGAAAGAAAGACTTGCCGGCGAAATCCTTGACGCTCTCAACGGTCAGGGCGGTGCTTGCAAAAAGCGTGACGATACTCACAAAATGGCTGAGGCTAACAAGGCTTTTGCTCATTATCGCTGGTAAACATCATTGTGAGAGGAAGATATTATGCCAAGAGATTGTTCACTTGAAAATACAAGAAACATCGGCATCATGGCTCACATCGATGCCGGTAAGACCACTACCACGGAGCGTATACTTTTCTATACAGGTGTAAACCATAAAATAGGTGAAACACATGATGGTTCCGCTACTATGGACTGGATGGCGCAGGAGCAGGAACGTGGTATCACTATTACTTCCGCTGCTACTACTTGCTACTGGGCAGGTCATAGACTCAATATTATCGACACCCCCGGACACGTTGACTTCACTGTCGAAGTTGAACGTTCACTCCGTGTCCTTGACGGCTCTGTTACAGTTCTCTGCGCTAAGGGCGGTGTTGAACCACAGTCAGAAACAGTTTGGAGACAGGCTGACAACTACAAAGTACCCCGTATGGCTTATGTAAATAAAATGGATATTATGGGTGCTGATTTCTACCATGTCGTTGATATGATGAAAGACAGACTTAAATGTAATGCCGTTCCGATTCAGCTCCCTATCGGTGCTGAAGATGACTTCAAGGGTATCATCGACCTTGTTGAAATGAAGGCTTACATCTATTACGATGACCTCGGCAAGGATATCCGTGTTGAGGAAATCCCCGATGATATGAAAGAAAAGGCTCAGCAGTATCACGATGATATGGTTGAACACGTCGCTGAACAGGATGAGGAACTTATGATGAAATACCTCGACGGTGAGGAACTCACTCAGGAGGAAATCAAGAAATGTATCCGTTCAGCTACTATCGCTAACCATATGGTTCCTGTAACCTGCGGTACTTCTTACAAAAATAAGGGCGTTCAGAAACTCCTCGATGCTATCATCGACTATATGCCTTCTCCGCTCGACGTTCCGCCTATCAAGGGCATTAACCCCGAAACTGACGAGGAAACTGAAAGGCCTTCATCTGATGAAGAACCATTCTCAGCACTCGCTTTCAAAATCGCTACAGACCCGTTTGTCGGTAAACTCGCTTTCTTCCGTGTTTATTCGGGCGTTATAAATCAGGGCGATACAGTCCTCAATGCTACAAAAGATACTCGTGAACGTTTCGGACGTATTGTCCAGATGCACGCTAATCACAGAAAAGACCTCACTACAGTTTATGCAGGCGATATTGCTGCTGCTGTTGGTCTTAAAAATACAACTACAGGCGATACTCTCTGCGATGAGAAACACCCCGTAATCCTCGAATCTATGGAATTTCCGGAACCTGTTATCCAGCTTGCTATTGAACCTAAAACTAAAGCAGGTCAGGAAAAAATGGGTATTGCTCTCGCAAAACTCGCTGAAGAAGACCCGACTTTCAAGACATGGACTGACGAGGAAACAGGTCAGACTATCATTGCAGGTATGGGCGAACTCCACCTCGATATTATCGTTGACAGACTTCTTCGTGAATTTAAGGTAGAAGCTAATGTAGGCGCACCTCAGGTTGCTTACAAGGAAACTATCAAGGGTAATGCAGATATTGATTACAAATATAAGAAACAGTCCGGCGGTTCAGGTCAGTACGGTCATGTTAAAATCCGTGTTGAACCTAATGAATCGGGTAAGGGCTACGAATTTAAGAACTCTGTTGTCGGCGGTTCTATTCCGAAAGAATATATCCCCGCTGTTGACGCAGGTATTCAGGGCGCAATGAAATCCGGTATCCTTGCCGGCTATGAGGTCGTTGACGTTAAAGTTGAACTCTATGACGGTTCATACCACGAAGTTGACTCCTCTGAAATGGCTTTCAAAATCGCAGGCTCTATTGCTTTCAAAGAGGCTCTCAAACAGGCTGATTCAATCCTCATGGAACCTGTTATGAAAGTCGCTGTTATTGTTCCCGACGACTATACCGGTACTGTTATCGGTGATTTAAGCTCACGCCGTGGTCAGATTCAGGGTCAGGAGTCAAGAACAGGCTCCGTCCAGATTGATGCTCTCGTTCCGCTTTCAGAAATGTTCGGCTATACTTCCGACCTCCGTTCAAATACGCAGGGTCGTGGTCAGTATACTATGGAACCTCACAGCTATCAGGAAGTGCCTAAGAGTATCGCTGAAAAGATTATGGCTTCAAGAGGTAAAAACTAATCTATATATGCAATTATGTGCGCTGGAGAAATTTTTTCAAAAATTTCTCCAAAACACTTGCATTTTCCAAAAAAATCTGTTATAATATATATACAGTTTACTGAATTTTATTTAAGGAGGAATTTTCCAATGGCTAAGGCTAAATTTGAAAGAACTAAACCCCATGTAAACATTGGTACTATCGGACACGTTGACCACGGTAAGACTACTCTTACTGCTGCTATCACAAAAACTCTCGCTATGAAGGGTCAGGCTAAGTACGAAGCTTATGATATGATTGATAAGGCTCCTGAAGAAAGAGAACGTGGTATCACAATCAACACTGCTCACGTTGAGTACGAAACTGACAAGCGTCACTATGCTCACGTTGACTGCCCCGGTCACGCTGACTACGTTAAGAACATGATTACAGGTGCTGCTCAGATGGACGGTGCTATCCTCGTAGTTGCTGCTTCTGACGGTCCTATGGCTCAGACAAGAGAACACATTCTTCTTGCTCGTCAGGTTGGCGTTCCTGCAATCGTTGTATTCATGAACAAGGCTGACCAGGTTGACGACGAAGAACTTCTCGAACTCGTTGAAATGGATATCCGTGACCTTCTCTCATCTTATGATTTCCCCGGCGATGATACTCCTATCATCAAGGGTTCAGCTCTCAAGGCTCTCGAAGCTCCTGAAGACCTCAATGACCCTGCTTACGCTCCTATCCTTGAACTCATGGACGCTGTTGATAACTATATCCCAAGCCCTGAAAGAGATGACGCTAAGCCGTTCCTTATGCCTATCGAGGATACTATGACTATTTCAGGCCGTGGTACTGTTGTTACAGGCAGAGTTGAAAGAGGTATGCTTAAAGTCAATGAGCCTGTTGAAATTGTTGGTCTTTCTGACGAGAAACTCAATACAGTTGTTACAGGTCTTGAAATGTTCCGTAAAACTCTTGATTTCTGCGAAGCAGGCGATAACGTTGGCGCACTTCTCCGTGGTATCACAAGAGACCAGGTTGAACGTGGACAAGTTCTTTGCAAACCCGGCACTATTCACCCGCATACAAAGTTTTCAGGACAGGTTTACGTTCTGAAGAAAGAAGAAGGCGGTCGTCATACTCCTTTCTTCAACAACTATAGACCTCAGTTCTATTTCAGAACAACTGACGTTACAGGTGTTGTTACACTTCCTGCTGACAAGGAAATGTGTATGCCCGGTGATAACGTAACTATGGACGTTGAACTTATCACTCCTATCGCTATCGAAGAAGGTCTTCGTTTCGCTATCCGTGAAGGTGGTAGAACTGTTGGTTCAGGCGTTGTTACTTCTATCAACGAATAATTTTTAATTTGCTCATACAGTAAAATAAATCCCGATGGTTCGCTGTCGGGATTTTTTGTGATTTTAGGCAAATAACCGCAGTATTTCGGCGAAAACTTATGTTCTTATAATCTTTATTTTCAAAAAACAAAGAAAGGTTGATTTGCTAATGAATATTCTATATTGCGCTAAATGCAGAAAAAAACTAATGACATATGACAATACAAGTTTCAAAAGATACAAATCTCCTGTTAAAAAATGTAAAAAATGTGGAAATCTGTATATTGACCCACGCTGTCACGAACTCGCTATCGAGGGCATACCGTCTGATGTATTTTCAGTAAAATCATTTATCATTTTGATTATCTTTGGGGTATTGCTCTTGTGGCGGGGAATATACTTGTTGAATCAAGTACAGCTTGGCGTGCCCCCTGAAACTCAATGGCTGATGCCTACTGTTATCATAACATTTGGAGCAGTTTGTATCATTGGCGGAATTGCAGAAATAATTTCAATAAAAACAGGACTGAAAGAAAAAAAATTCAATCGCTTGTATACGGCTTCAAAAGAACGGCTGAAAAATGCAGATTATGTGAGTATACTTAGAAATCTTGGAGTTGATGTTTCGGAAATTAAGGAGAAATTATAGATGAAAAAATTTTTGAAGATATTGTTTGCGCTGATTTTTATTGTATTTTTATTTTCAGAACTGCTTGTTATGCCAATAATTGACATTACAAATAAAAATGACCGTAAAACACTGAATATTATATATGCAAAAGAAATTCTTGAAGTTGAACATTCAGTAAGCTATATAATTCCTTTTGGAAAAGATTATTATTATATCGGCATTGATGAGGATTATAATGCTTATCTGATACACGCACCGAAAAAATGGGCGGAAAATAATTTTACAGATGATTCTGAAACTATGCTCGAAATTACAGCATTACAAAAAAGAATATCAGATTATGATATTTCAAAAGAACTCTCGCAAATTGCTTCTCAACAGGAAGAACTTACTTTTCCACTGGGATATTCAGAATGTCTTGAACTTACTTACATAAAAGATGCGGTTATGAAAATTGTATCAGGAATCCTCACTTTAATACTTGCTGTAGTCGGTATTGCCAATTATAAGAAAAAATCAGAACTGCCACGCATTGCTGTAAATATTTACGTGATTATGGCAATAATTACTATTACACTTATGCTTATTGCTATAATATAAATATTTTTAACAGATTTCCTCGAAAACTAATCGCCTTTCCATACGACAATATGCAAGGAATTAAAAAAATTTCAAAAATCACTTTACAAATCAGGAAATATGTGATATAATATAAAATGAACAGATTTTATTAACTTGTTGAGGTGATTATCATGGATTTATTCTCTATATTCAAAGGCGGTAAATATTTTGATAAACATATTGAACCAAAATGCGACTACTGTCAATTCGGCAGACGTGCTAAAGATGGCGAAAAAGTTATTTGCGAAAAACGTGGTCTTGTTCAGCGTGACGACTCTTGTTCGAAATTTATCTATTCACCGCTTAAGAGAATCCCTGTAAAACAGCTTAATTTTGTGGGAAGTCTTGCAGATGAGGATATTTACATAGAATCCGCAGGCGATATTGCTGAAAAACAGGAGGAAATAAATAAAAACAACGCTTCTGAAAAGCCCGCCAGAAAAGCAGTCCCGAAAGAAGTTGAGGAGAAACTTAGTGATGTGAAAATATTGGGCGCATCTGAAAAAATTGTTCCTGAAAATGCAGAAACTGCTGAAACTTCTCCCGAAACCGAAAGCACTGAAAAAAATCCTGCTGATTCTGAAAGCGTTGAAGAATTTACAGAGGAAAATCAGCTTGAATTTGAAAGCGAAAGCACTGATGAAAATTCTGCTGATTCCGAAAGTACTGAGGAAAACAGCGAATCATAATTTGTATAAAAATTTTACGGGCAACGATAATTTTTTTTGACTTGTCCGCTATGCGGGTGTGGTGAAACTGGCAGACACGCAAGATTTAGGTTCTTGTGCCGTAAGGTATGCAGGTTCGATTCCTGTCACCCGCACCATTGGCGAAGTTACATAACGTAGCTTTACCTTAGATTTTATAAATTTTATTTAAGGAGATTGTTGTTTGAAGAAAAATAACAGACCTGAGATAGTATTGTAAACGGGATGTTTGTGAATATTATCTCACACAAACCTCCCGTTTAGTCATAAACATTTCAGGAGGAAAAATAATGAATAAAAATGACTATATTATCCGTTTGGAAACAGAAAAGGACTACCATGAAGTTGAAAATCTTGCCCGTGAAGCGTTCTGGAATTTAAGTGTTCCCGGCTGTAATGAACATTACTTTATTCACGTGATGAGAAAACATAAGGATTTTATTCCCGAACTTGCTTATGTTATCGAAACTGATGAAAAAATTATCGGCTGTATAATGTACACAAAATCTGAACTTTCAGATGAAAATGGCAATGTAAAGCCGATTGTCACTATGGGACCGCTTTGTATTCACCCTGATTTCCAGCGTATGGGTTATGGAAAAGCACTTCTTGAACACACATTTGAAATCGTAAAGAAATTGGGCTATGATGTGGTTATAAATTTCGGAAATCCCGACAATTATGTTTCCCGTGGCTACAAAAGCTGTAAAAAATATAATGTGTGTTTTGAGGGCAATATTTTTCCTGCCCCTCTGCTCGTCAAAGTTCTTAGCAATGATGCTCTCGATGGCAGAAAATGGTTTTATCACCCCAATAATGCTGATGAGCCATGCAGTGATACTGATGCTGTTGAGGAATTTGACAAACTCTTTTCGCCAAAAGTCAAGGCATGGCAACCAAGTCAAGAGGAATTTTATATTCACTCCCATTCAGTTATCAGATAATAATGGATAAAATTAAGCCGGCAGTTTTAAGCTGTCGGCTTGCTGTATTTACATAAGTTCGCACACAAGATTTGAAAATTCTACCGGGTTTTCGATTTCCATTCCCTCAATAAGAAGTGCCTGCGTGTAGAGGAGTTTTGCGTATTTTGCAAGTTTATCCTTGTCGCCTGCCTCTGAAATTGCTTTGAGTTTGCCGAAAATCTCGTGTTCAGGGTTGATTTCGAGTACCCTTTGCGCCTTAACTTTGCGGTCGCCCGGCATAGAGTTGAGTACTTTTTCCATTTCGAGAGTGAGTTCACCCTCACTTGTAAGGCATACAGGGTGCGATTTAAGGCGTTGCGAGAGGATAACTTTAGTCACGTCTTCGTCGAGTGCCTCCGCCATATCTTTCAGCATATCAGCGTTTTCTTCTTCTTTCGCCTTGACTTCCTCCTGTTTTTTGGTGTTGTCGATTCCCAAATCATCAGCGGAAACGTTCCTGAATTCTTTTTCCTTGTAATTCATAAGTGTCTTGATTGCAAATTCGTCAACATTGTCCGTAAGATAGAGGATTTCAAAGCCGTTATCCTTGACGAGTTCAGTCTGCGGGAGTTGTTCAATACGTGCAATGCTGTCGCCTGTTGCGTAGTAAATGTATTTCTGTTCCTCACGCATTGCCGTGACGTATTCGTCAAGTGTGACAAGTTTGCCGTTAGATGACGTAAACAAGAGCAAATCCTGCAATTTATCCTTGTTCATACCGTAACTGCTGTAAACGCCGTACTTAATCTGCAAACCGAATGCTTTCCAGAAAGTTTCGTATTTTTCACGCTCATTTTTGAGCATTTTTTTCAACTCATTGGTAATAGTTTTCTCGATACTTTTTGCGATAACTTTAAGCTGTCTGTCGTGCTGTAGCATTTCACGGGAAATATTGAGTGATAAGTCGTCGCTGTCAACAAGTCCCTTTACGAAACTGAAGTAGTCAGGGAGCAAATCAGAACATTTGTCCATAATCAGCACGCCGTTTGAGTAAAGCTGTAAGCCCTTTTCGTACTCTTTTGTGTAGAAGTCAAACGGAGCATTTGACGGAATATAGAGCAAAGCGTTATAACTCGGCATACCCTCGTTCACAACGTGTGAGTATTTCAGCGGTTCGCTGTAATCGTTGAATTTCTGCGTGTAGAAGTGGTTATAGTCCTCCTCTTTGAGTTCAGACTTGCTTTTTTTCCAGAGGGGAATCATACTGTTAAGCGTTTCGATTTCGGTGTAATCCTCGTATTCAGGCGATTTTCCGGCTTCCTTATCCTCGTCTGACTGCTCAACAGGTCTGCTGTGAGTGACTTCCATTTTGATAGGGAAACGGATATAGTCAGAGTACTTGCTTATAAGCCCTTTTATGCGGTACGTGTCAAGAAATTCGCTGTAATTCTCGTCGTCTGTATCGTCAAGCAATTCAAGGATAATATCAGTTCCGACAGTATCCTTTTCCGTTTCAGTGATTGTGTAGCCGTCAACGCCCTCAGATTCCCATTTATAAGCCTTGTCTGAACCGTAAGCCTTTGAGATTACAGTCACTTTTTTTGCAACCATAAATGCGGAATAGAATCCCACACCGAATTGACCGATAATCTGACTATCGCCGTCAAGTTTATTCTCGTTTTTGAATTTGAAAGAGCCACTGTTAGCGATAGTACCAAGATTATTTTCGAGTTCCTCAGCAGTCATACCAATACCGTTATCCGTGATTTTCAGGGTATGAGTATCCTTGTCAGCATAAATCCTGATTGCGAAATCGTCCTTGTTCAGACCGACTTTATCGTCAGTAAGCGACTTGAAATAGAGCTTATCAATAGCATCGCTTGCGTTTGAAATAAGTTCACGGAGGAAAATTTCCTTGTGAGTGTAAATAGAGTTAATCATCATATCAAGGAGTCTTTTCGACTCAGCCTTGAATTGTTTTGTTTCCATTTTTAACATCTCCATAATAATAATTAGCACTCTTGCTGTTTGAGTGCTAATATAAGTATAACGCTTTTACAGTGAAATGTCAAGAACCGTGAGAAATGTTTACAATTTGTTCACAAATGGACACAACAAATTTCCCGTTTTGTAAAATATATTGCTTGAAATGGCAATCCTTGATATTTGAAGTGATTACACCGTTCGCAACGCTGAAATTCGCCTGATTCATAGGGTAAGACAAGCCTTTGCCGATAGCTTTTATATACGATTCTTTCAGCGTCCACAAGCGGAAAAACAGTAAATTACGTTGATTTTCGGGAGCAGATAAAATCATATTTTTCTCGCTGTCCGAAAAAGCCCGTTTCATTACTTGCTGACGGTATTCCCGAACATTTTCGCAGTCAATACCGCATTCGCAGTCCGATAAAATACAGGCACATATGCCGTCCGCATGGGAAAGATTATATTTAACTTCAAGGTGATTAGTCAGCGAGGGTTTGCCGTATTTGTTCTTTGATACTGCGGTTTCAGCGGAATAGGCTATATTCAGCGGTTTAAGGCACTCACGCAAAAGATTGTGAGCGTGTGAATGCTGTTTATCTTTGGGAATATCTTTTAATGAAATTATCAGCAATTTTATCAGTCCTTTCAAAAAAATCCCCGCCCATAAGAGCGAGGATTTTGTATTGAGTTCAGGGAATTAGTCCTGTCCGTAAAGTGCAACGAGTTTTGTGAGGTAGTCATATCTGTCCTTAGCGTTCTCAACAGCTGTATTAAAGAGCTTTTCAGCACGTTCAGGGTTGGAGCGAGCAAGTGAATTGTAACGTACTTCGCCCATGAGGAAGTTCTTGTATTCCTCTGTATTAGGAGCCTTTGAGTCGAGTGAGAACGGATTCTTGCCCTCTTCTTTAAGAGCAGGATTGTATCTGTAAAGATGCCAGTAACCGGCCTCAACAGCTTTCTTTTCTTCAGCCTGAGCAGTAGCCATACCTGTCTTGATACCGTGGTTGATACAAGGAGCGTAAGCAATAACGATTGAAGGACCGTCATAAGCCTCAGCTTCAGCAAATGCCTTGATACACTGGTTCATATTAGCACCCATAGCAACGTGAGCAACGTAAACATAGCCGTAACTCATAGCGAT
>CANQJV010000042.1 GCA_947624295.1 uncultured Ruminococcus sp.
GAGCTGGTGGACGGACTCGAACCCCCGACCTGCTGATTACAAATCAGCTGCTCTACCAACTGAGCTACACCAGCCTAACTAATCTCAACTGACAATATCTATTATATCACACTTTTTTTGATTTGTCAAGAGTTTTTTGAAAATTTTTCAAAAAAATTTTTTTTGGAGTGATGATATGCGATAAGTCGAGGCGACAGGACTCGAACCTGCGGCATCTTGGTCCCAAACCAAGCACTCTACCAAACTGAGCTACGCCTCGGTGACAGCTTTTACATTATACCACGGATTTACAAAAAAGTCAATAGTTTTCCGGAAATTTGTATATATGCACAAATTCCCAAAAATACGCAATAGATTTGCTGTATAAACTCACAAAAAGAGGGACGTTATGTCCCTCATATTTTGCGTTTGATAAAAGAATGTGCTTATTCTTCTTCTGTTTCCTCATCAGCGTCAGCAGTATCTTCAGCAGGTGTTTCTGCATCTTCATCAGCAACAGCAGGACAGCAGTTTTCGTCTGATTCGCCGGCACAGTCGTCAATAGCGATGTCCTCTTCGTCGTCATCAAATTCTTCCGGATAATCGTAGTCGTAATCGTCTTCATCATAGTCAGAATTATCAGAATTTTTGCTCTTAAGGAGTTTTGAAACAACAGCACCAAGAGCAACAGCAGAACCAGCGATAATCAAACCAATTAAAAATTTTTTCATTTTAAATCCTCTTTTCTTCGCAAGAAAAATTATAATATCGAGCCGCTTGCGACCGACTTCGATAAGCTACTTACTATTATAACACATATTTTTTGAAATTTCAACTATTTACATATTATTTGTGGAAAACATCAAAATTGAGAGGGCTGAAATTGGTGCAGTTTCACAACGGAGTATTCTTTCTCCGAGCCATATTTGTTCCGCACCTGCACCTGTTGCCTCATCGATTTCAGCCTTGTCGAAACCTCCCTCACTACCGATTATAAGCCCAATTTTCGCCGTTTTGCTGAAGTCGATTTCGCTGAAACGCTTACCGCCTTTTGCTTCATAGAGGATAAAACATTTGTCAAAAGTTTTAATTTGCTCTACTGCTGTTCTGTATGATATTATCCCCGAAACGTCAGTTATAATTCCTCTGCCGGACTGCTTGCAAGCCTCCTCCGCAATTTTGTTAAGGCGAGGGAGCTTTTTAGTAAAATCTTTTTCAGTCGGACGTGAAATGCATCTTCTTGTGAGAACAGGCACTATGTGCGATACTCCTAATTCAACGCTTTTCTGTATGATGTATTCAAGTTTGTCGAGTTTAGGAATCGCCTGAAAAAGCGTTACTTCAATATCGGGCTCTGATTTGCACGGCGATTTTTCTTTCAAATCAAGAAAAACAGTATCTTCTGTAATTCTTGATATTACGCAATTGTAGTCGATTTTATTACAGCATACAATAACTTCTTCATTCGGTTTCATACGCAGAGAACGCCCTATATGCCTTGCATTTTCGCCTGTAAGCGTTATATTTTCCTCGTTTATTTCATTAACAAAAAATCTCGGCATAAATACACTTCCTTATTAGATAGATTCTGTTTCAATTATACCATTTTTTCAGATATTTTGCAAGATACTCTGTTGCAATTGTCATAATAAAGTTTAGTACAATATGCACAATATGATGATTTGTTTTTTGATTACTATAACGAATTTATTAAAAATAAGCTGTTTGTACATAATTTATTAACAAATTATATTAAAAATAATGTTATATTATAATTAACATATACATCAGATTACTCTGATTATGAAAGGATGATTTTATTATGAAAATTACAAAAAAACTCGCTGCAATGGCTGCTTCCACTATGCTCACAATGACTTCCATTGCAGGTTCAGCTTTTCCTGCTGTGAACGCCGCTGGCGATTTGGAACTCGACAACTATGCTAAACTTCTTCAGTATTCTCTCTATTTCTATGATGCAAATTATTGCGGTGAGGGAGTCGCTGAAAAATCCCATTTCACATGGCGTGACGACTGTCACCCGCATGATACTGTGAAATCAGGTTTCCATGATGCGGGTGACGGCATTATTTGCGGACTTACAGAGGGCTTTACTGCTTCAACTCTTGGTTGGATGTACTATGAATATGCCGATTCTTTTGAAAAAACAGGCACAAAAGCTCATCTCAAAGATATAACCGATGAATTTGCACAATTTTTCAAGGAATGCACAACTCTTGACGGCAATGGAAATGTAACTAATTTTATATACGAAATCGGCGATGACGGTGCAGACCACGGTAAATGGAGAGCCCCTGAACTTATGGGTGCAAGAGGTGATAATGAATACTATTCAACTACAAACGGTGCAAGCAATGTTGCCGCTCAATATGCCGCTGCTCTTGCTCAGAATTACATAAATTTCGGCAATGAAGATGATTTGAAATACGCAAAGGCTCTTTATGATTTCGCTGAAAAATATCGCACAATGACATATGAACAACAGACATATTCAGACAAAAGCGTTGAAGATGATATTGCATGGGCGGCTGGCTGGATGTACCTCGCTACTCAAGAACAGCAATACCTTGACGCAAACAGCAAGGATACAAGTAATACAAATGATTGGGTGAACGATTACTATTATGGCGGTGTATGGCTTGGTGCGGCTATTATCAATGCCGAAATTACAGGTAACTGGGATAAGCCTGTAAATTATATTAAGAGTGTTGTAAACGCTAATCAAAATCAGTTCTATATTATGAACTCTTGGGGAAGTGCAAGACATAATACACTTATGCAGACTTGTGCAATGGTTGCTACAAAATATAAAGATAAATCAGGTGCTGATTTTGCTGAATGGTGCAAAAATCAGATGAATATGATTCTTGGCGATAATAACGCAAATGTATGCCTTGTTGTCGGATATAATGATGTTTCTGCAACTTCTCCTCATCATCGTGCCGCATCAGGTCTTTATGTTGGTGACGGCTGGGAAGAATGGAACAGCTGGAACGGCGATTATGCAAGTGTTGAGGGCAGTCATGTTCTTTATGGTGCATTGTGCGGAGGACCAACAGGACAGGATTTCACTACATTCCGCAAACTTGACGCAAAAGATGCTACTTCAAATGAAGTTGCTCTTGATTATCAGGTAGGTCTTGTCGGTGCGGCTGCAGGTCTGTACAATGAATATGGTACTGGAAATGTTGTTGCGGAAATCGGCGATGAAGTTGAAGTTTATGCGGAAGAAATTGCAGTTGCAAACGGCGAAACAACAACTACTACCACAACAGAAATAACTCCCACGCAGACCACAACTTCTTCAGGTACAGTTACAACTATATCTACTACAACTACTGTTGTTGGCAGTGACCAGAAAGTACAATCATTTGTTGACATTATAACTGAAATCGGCGATAATACTGTTACATTCCAGATGAAAGGCACTTTCACTGTTGCAAAAACAGAAGATATGGAAAAAATTAAAGCTATTGGTGTTGGAAAATCAGTACATATAGAGTTTCTTGACTATAAGGACACAACTATCATGACAATAAATTCAATTTATGCTGAGGGAATGGGCGATATAGAAGTTACTCTCGGCGACGCAAATGAGGACGGTAAAATAAATATGGCTGATGCTGCCGCAATAATTCAGCATATAGGTAACGTTGATTCATACGGACTTTCAGCACAAGGGCTTGCAAACGCTGACACAAACGGTGACGGACAAATTACAGGCATTGATGTGTTTGTAATACAGAAAATAGTGGCAAATGAAATTTCGGCTTCTGATTTGCCTTACAATGAATAAAATAATAACAGAAACAGCAGGACTTGATAAAAAATTCCTGCTGTTTTTTAACAAATTCACACAAATTTTACATTTTCAGAGATATTAACAAATTTTTAACGTGATTTTATACAAAATCAACAATGTTTTTTCGTTCAATACGGAGAAATCATAAAAAAACGCCTTTTTTAACTAAATTTTAATCACTATGTAACCAATTTGTAACCAAAAATGTTAAGAAATTATGTATAATGAAATTAGGGTGGTCAGATTCAATCAGACCAAAATAAATATTTTGAAAGAAGTGTGATACTAATGTCAAAAAAATTCAACAAAATCAAATCCGCTGTTCTTAGCGGTATGATTGCAGCAGTTTCTGTTGCAGGTTCATTCACAACTGTCGCTCCTGCTGTTACAAGTGCCGCAGGTTCAGACAACTACGCTAAACTCCTCCAGTACTCCCTCTATTTCTACGACGCAAATATGTGCGGTGACAAAGTCGGAGAAACTTCCGCTTTGACATGGCGTGACGATTGCCATACAAGCGATGAGGTAAACGGCGGTTTCCACGATGCAGGCGACCACGCTATGTTCGGTCTCCCTCAAGGTTATACCGCATCTGCTCTCGGCTGGAGCTACTACGAGTTCAAAGACGCTTACAATGCTACCGGTCAGGCTGAACACCTCAAGACTATTACTGACTATTTCTGCGATTTCTTTAAGAAATCCACAAAACTCAGCGGTGATTCAGTTTCGAATTTCCTCTATCAGAAAGAGGACGGAAATGTTGACCACAGTTACTGGGGTCCGCCTGAAAATCAGAATACTTCCAGAAAAATGTACTGGACTTCAAACGGTGCAAGTGATATTGCCGCTGATTATGCCGCTGCTCTCGCTATCAACTACATAAACTTCGGCAACACTGAGGACCTTAAATATGCAGAGGCTCTCTATAAATTCTCAACTCAGTACAATCAGGTTGCTACTGAAGGTTGTTATAATTTCTATCCCTCATCAAGCTGTCAGGACGAACAGGCTAATGCGGCTGGTTGGCTCTATCTCGCTACTAATAACGAAAGTTACAAGAATGATTGTGCAAGCAAACAGGCTCAATATCTCGGCTGGGTTGACGGCTGGGAAAACAGAGAACTCGGTGCAGCTTGCGTTTACGCTCACATCACTAACGACTGGAGCAAGGTAAATGACTGGATTGGCGGAAAAGCTAACGGAAACGGCTATTTCTTCCTCGATAAATGGGGCAGTGCAAGAATTAACTGCTCAATGCAGTTTACAGCTCTCGTTGCTTCAAAGAACTCCAACGCAGATTATACAAACTGGGTTAAAGGTCAGATGAACTACATTACAGGCGATAATCCGGCAAATACTTGCTTTGTTGTAGGTTTTGCTCCTAATTCCGCTAAGAATCCTCATCACCGTGCAGCTTCCGGCTATAATTCATATAACGAATTTGACGGCAGTGAGGGTTCATTTGCAACACACAGTCCTAACGGTCATTCCCTTATCGGTGCATTGGTCGGCGGTCCTACAGATGCAAACGGTTCATATACTGATAACATGAACGACTACGTATGCAATGAAGTTGCTCTCGACTACAATGCAGGTCTTGTTGGTGCAGCTGCTGGTCTCTATTCCGTATACAAAACAGGCTCATGCGATTCAAGCATAGATGGCGTTGATAAGGTTTACAGCGGTTCTGTTGCTCCTCCTGTTACGCAGGAAACTACTACACAAGCTCCCGTAACTCAGCCGTCTCAACCAACAACTACACAAACTCCCGCAACTCAACCGCAAAACCCCAATAATCAGCAGAGCAGCGGTGATACCGTTCTTATGCCGAGCGATATGAAAGTCGGTACTGAAGAGGGCGATGACGGCGAAATGAACAACTACGCTGAATTTAGTCCGAATGGCGCAAAATCAGCTACTCTCTACTACAAAGTTAATTCAAATGATATGAATACTTCAGGTGCTTTCGGTACATGGACAGGCAGCGCATGGGAACAGGTTGACTTTGAGGACGTTTCTGTTCCGGCAGATAAAATTGTCGCTGTTGATTACACTATCCCCTCAAATGTAGGCTCAACTGTTAAAGCTATGGTATTCTGGCCTCACGGTGACAGCGTTACAATCGAAAAGGTTGTTCTCCATAAAGATGGTGGTTCTTCCTCACAGGGAAATCAGACTACTTCAGCTAACGGCAACGGCAATCAGTCATCTGCTACAACTCCTGTAAGCCCCTCAAGCGGTGGATATGAACTCAAACTCAATCAGAGTGTTGATTACTCCGCACTCCCTGAGGACGATAAAATGATTGGCTGGAAATGGTCAGATTTCAAAATCCCGTCCGGCGAAAAGCCTACAAAAGTTGAAATCAATATTTCTACTTCCAAGGATAAAATAGGTAAGTGGCAGGGCGCATTCGGTTCATCAACTCAGGTTTCACCTGCTTACTGGACTCAGACTGACGATATGGAACAGAAATTCGATGGCAAAACAGGCACTATCACATGGGATATTTCCTCCGCTGATTCAGCTGTTATTCAGACACAATACGGCGGTGAACTTAAATGGGGTATCTGGTGGATTGACTGCGGACAGTTTACAATTGACTCAATTAAAGTTTACACAGACGGTTCTTCTTCTTCCACACCTACTCCTACACCTACTACTCAGCCGATAAATCCGCCTGCTACAACTGCTCCCGTTAATCAGGGCACTGTAACACGTATGGGCGACGCAAACTGCGACGGCGAAGTTAATATGGCTGACGTTGCGTCAATTATCCAACATATAGGCAACCACGATGCATATGCTTTATCAGCACAAGGCGAGGCTAATGCAAATATGTGCGACAATAAGTCGGGCATTACAGGTGCTGACGCTCTCGCAATTCAGCTGCTGCTTGCAAATCAGATTAACAATCTCCCATACACTGAATAAAATATTAATGGTACCTCTAAAAACCTCCAATTTTGACAAAAATAAACACTGCTTTTCCCTATTTTACGTTGACAAAAAATTAAAAAATAGAGTTTTTAGAGGTTGCCTTAAATATTAAACAAAACAAGCCCGTGAAATATCGGGCTTGCTTTTTTATCATAAATTGTGATTTGTAATAAATTTTTTTCAAAAATTGCTGTTTTTGTGTATTTATATTGACAAAGTAAATTATTTGTGTTAAAATAAAATCGGTAATATTAAAATATTACAAGAGATGCATAATTTTTTATCGGAGGGATGAATATGAAAATGAAATGTTTTAACAAACTCGCTTCCTGTACTTTTGCAGCTGCTATGGCTCTTTCTGCTATGCCTACAGCCTGCGCTGCTGACAGTGAGGAAAATTCCGCAAAGGGTAAAACGGTCTACTCTTTCGATTTCGAGGACGGCGATGTTTCGGCATTCACAAACAGAGGTGACAACGATACAACTGTTATCTCAACTACTGATGAATCTTCCGTAAGCGGAAGTAAATCACTTCTTGCAAGCGGTCGTTCAAAAGAGTGGAATGGTCCTGCTTTTCAGCTTGACGACAAACTTGAGCCGTATACTGAATACTACATCAGTGCTAAAGTAAAAGGCAAATACTACACAAATGCTATGCTTAGTATGCAGTACACTACGGCAGACGGCGAAACAAAATACTCTAATCTCGTAAGTTTAAGCGGTAATGACTGGCAGACTGTTGACTCCGTGAAAGTCAGCTTTACAGACGAAATGACGGGCGTTTTCGTGTACTTCGAGGGCGGTACGGATGATATTCTCATTGACGATTTCGTTGTAACACAAGCTCCCGAAGCTGAAATTGAACAGGATATTCCTGCACTTAAAGATGTTTTCGCAAATGATTTCAAAATAGGAACGGCTATTACTCCGAATGACCTTAGTTCAAAGGCTACAATGGCACTCGTTGAAAAACATTTCAGCGGTAGTCTTACAGCAGGTAACGAGATGAAACCTGATTCCGTACTCAATAAAGCCGCTTGTCAGGCTTATTTCGAGGAAACAGGCGATGATACAGTCCCGCAGATTTCATTCAGCGCCGCTAAACCTTTCTTGAATTATTGTCAGAAAAATAACATTCCTGTAAGAGTTCATACTCTTGTATGGCATAGTCAGACACCGGACTGGTTCTTCAAAGAAGGCTATGCTGATGACGGCGAATGGGTTTCAAAAGAAAAAATGCTCGCTCGTATGGAAAATTACATAAAGGCTTATTTTGAGGAACTCACCGCACTTTACCCGGATATAGACTTCTATGCCTGCGACGTTGTAAATGAAGCATGGACAGACGGCGGTACTCCACGTGACCCCGGCGAACAAGGTCAGGGCGGTTCACAAAAATCCGCATGGGTTCAGGTTTTCGGTGATAACTCTTTCATTGAACCTGCTTTTGAATTCGCAAGAAAATATGCTCCCGAAGGCTGTAAACTCTACTACAACGATTTCAACGAGTATATGCCTCAGAAAATTACAGCTGTTATTGAAATGGCAACTGAACTCAAGGAAAAAGGTCTTATTGACGGTCTTGGTATGCAGTCACATCTTGACGTGCGTTCAGGTCCTGACGCTTTCCCGTCAGTTGACGTTTATAACAAGGCTCTTGATAAGTATGCTGAACTCGGTCTTGATATTCAGATTACTGAACTCGATGC
This sequence comes from uncultured Ruminococcus sp., assembly GCA_947624295.1. Classification (GTDB taxonomy): domain Bacteria; phylum Bacillota; class Clostridia; order Oscillospirales; family Ruminococcaceae; genus Ruminococcus. The sequence continues at coordinate 8,452 of CANQJV010000042.1, forward strand.
AACAACAAATACAAATCCTACAGATGAGAGTTTTACAGCTCAGGCTGAATATTACAAGGGCATTATGGATTCAATTTACGCTCACAAGGATAATATTTCCGCTGTAGTTATATGGGGCGTTACCGATGACGCAAGCTGGAGAGCTGACAGATGTCCGTTGCTTTTCGACGGCGAATATAAGGCTAAACCTGCTTTCTACTCGATAATCGAGGGCAGGGAAATTCCCGAACAGCCTACTACTCAGGGAACTACCGCAAAACCTGATAAGCCTACAACAGGCGGTGAAGAAACAAATGTTCTCCTCGGCGATGCGAACGAGGACGGCGAAGTTAATATGGCTGATGTCGCATCGATAATTCAGCACATAGGCAATCATGATGCATATGCATTATCAGCGCAGGGTGAGGCAAATGTTGATATGTGCGACGGAAATGCAGGTATCACGGGTAATGATGCGTTAGCGGTGCAGTTGCTTGTGGCAAAACAGATTGACAAACTCCCATATGTTGAATGATATAACAAAAGCGAATCTTTCGGGGTTCGCTTTTTTGATATTTTTTTTCATAAAATTCCTTGATTTTTGTATACAACATAGATTTTTATGCAATTTTCATATAATACTTGACAAAAAAAAAAAAAAAACTATCATAATTATATAAAAAAGGTTTTTGGAGGTATTTTATGGAAAATCAGAAAATGGAGTATGCTATTCTGAATAAAATCAAGAAAATTGAAAAAAGGTTTTGGATAGTATTTTTCAGCTCTCTTGTTTGGGGAATTTTCGCACACGGAATGGCACTTTTTAACAAATATGCATTGTTCGATGATGCGAAATCTCTGTTTGGTATAGGTTCAACAGTTGCTTCAGGAAGATGGGGACTTGAAATACTTGGCAAATTTTATAAAATACTATTTGGAGGAGGAGTATTTTTTTATGATGGATATTATAGTCTTCCTCTTTTTAATGGGCTTATTTCCATTATATGTATAGCATTTTCAGCATACCTTATTGTTGATTTATTGAATATCAGAAAGATTGGGAGCTGTATATCAATAAGCGGTATGCTTGTTACATTTCCTGTTGTTGCGTGTATGTTAGGATATATGTTTACAGCACCTTATTATGCTGTTTCAATATTGTTTGCGGCGGCAGGTATATGGATTCTTAAAAATAAAAGTGTTTTATATTTTGCAGTCGGTGCATTTATGATTGCGTTTTCAATCGGTATTTATCAGGCATTTTTGCCATTTATTTTGAGTTTAGCTCTAATATATTTTATGTCAGAACTTATTGCAGATACATCAGATAAATCAAAAGAACTGATTAAATCGGGTTTATATATTGCTTCGGCAGTCATTGCAGGTGTATTATTGTATTTTCTTATAAATAAATTCTTCCTTTTTTGTTGCGATGTAAACCTTTTAAAATACAAAGGCATTTCTACTATGGGTCAAGAATCTATTACTGAATATTTATCAAGGATTAAAGTTGCTTATTATTATTTTTTTAGTTTGGAAAAAATAAGTGAATACACAATGTTTCCATTCCGTATAAAACAAATATATGTTATAGTTCTTGCGATTATAGCTGTACTTTCACTGTATATGGCGATTAAAATATTCAAAAAAAATACTGTCCGTTGTATTCTGTTTGTATTATCAGGGCTTTTGCTTCCTCTTGCATTTAATTTTATTTTTGTTATGTGCGAATTTAATGCAATATATAATATGATGCTGTACGGACAAGCAATGATATTTGTGTATCTTGTTCTTCTTATAGATAATTTTGAATTTCCTAAGATAAAAGTTAAAAGAATTGTATATTATTGTGGAACAGCATTGATTTTGTTCACATCATTTTCATATGGCAGATATGATAATATAAATTATTTGAGAGCTGAATATTTACAGCGGCGTATAAATAGTTATCTTACAGTATTGATTGCAAGAATAAGAAGTGTTGAAGGCTATAAAGATGAATTGCCGGTTTGCTATGTTGGTGCAAATTGTGGTGGAAAAGAAGATTTGGTTCTTAAAGAGTTAAGCGGATTTAAGTTATTTAGATCTATGCCGTATATTTATGTTGAAGGGATTATGGGAGAAAATTCAGGTTGGCTTAATATTATTGATAATAGCTGTGCTTTTACTCCTGAACTTGTAGACGATGAATATTTTCTTGATTTGCCGGAAGTAATTGATATGCCGTGTTATCCGGACGACGGTTCTATTAAAGTTATTAACGATACTGTTGTTGTAAAATTTCTTCCTGTTGATGAGGTAAAGAAAGATAAAAAAGATAAATAATATAACAAAAGCGAATCCTATGGGGTTTGCTTTTTTTGATATTTTTTTTCATAAAATTCCTTGATTTTTGTAT
>CANQJV010000043.1 GCA_947624295.1 uncultured Ruminococcus sp.
GCGGAAAGCATTGTCAGCAGAAAAGCTGATGTGAGAATAAGTTTTTTCATATAATCTACCTCTTTTTATATTTTTGTGGCAACCTCTAAAAACTCTATTTTTTAATTTTTTGTCAACGTAAAATAGGGGAAAGCAGTGCTTATTTTGTCAAAATTGGAGGTTTTTAGAGGTACCCTTGTCTTAATTATACCATACTTCATGATAATTTTCAAGATATATAAAAAAATTTATTATATTTTTATGCTGAAAAATTTTTTAAAATCACTTGACAAATCAAAAAAAATAGTATATAATAATATCAATATACAAATGCGCTGATGGGAAATAAAACTTGCAATTTGTCTTTCAGAGAGCCGTAGCGGTGCGAAATCGGCAGATAAGTGCAGGTCATAGCTCGTCCCGGAGCAGTCGGCTGAAAGCTATCGCAATTAGGCTTGAACGGGTTCTCCCGTTACAGAGATATGCATTTTACGATGCAGATGAGTGGGTGCGTCCTTTGTATGCACCAATGGAAAGTGGTACCACGGAGTAATTAACCGAAACTTCGTCTTTCCCTTGCTTTACGGCTTGGGGAAGATTTTTTATTTTATTTAACAAAAGGAGAATTTATTATGACAAACGCTGAAAAGTACACAAGACAATTTTTTGAAGCACCTTCAACTGAAATGAAATGGACAAAAAAATCTTACATCGATAAAGCACCCATATGGTGCAGTGTCGATTTAAGAGACGGCAATCAGGCTCTCATTATCCCTATGAGCCTCAGCGAAAAACTGGAGTTTTTCAAGTTACTCGTTGATATAGGTTTCAAGGAAATTGAAATAGGTTTCCCTGCTGCTTCTGAAACAGAATACGAATTTTGCCGTACCCTCATCGAACAGAATATGATTCCCGATGATGTTACTATTCAGGTACTCACGCAGTCAAGAGAACATATAATCAAAAAGACTTTTGACGCTCTCAAAGGCTGTAAAAACGCTATCGTACACCTCTATAACTCCACCAGCCTCGCTCAGCGTGAACAGGTTTTCCGTAAAAGCAAACAGGAAATTATTGACATAGCTGTTACAGGTGCTAAACTTTGCAAGGAATACCGTGAAAAATATGAGGGTAACTTCAGATTTGAGTATTCCCCCGAAAGTTTCACCGGCACTGAACCTGAATTTGCTCTCGAAATTACTAACGCTGTACTCGATATATGGCAGCCTACCGCAAATGACAAGGTGATTATAAATCTCCCTGTAACTGTTGAACTCTCAATGCCCCATATTTACGCAAATCAAATCGAATATATGTGCGATAATATGAAATACCGTGAAAATGTTGTTGTGTCACTCCACCCGCATAACGACAGAGGTTGTGCTGTCGCTGATACGGAAATGGGACTCCTCGCAGGTGCGGACAGAGTTGAGGGTACACTTTTCGGTAACGGCGAACGTACAGGTAATGTTGATATTATCACCCTCGCAATGAATATGTACACTCAGGGCGTTGAACCGGAACTCGATTTAAGCGATATCCCGAAAATTACAGAACTCTATCAGCGTGTTACCCGTATGAACGTCTATGAACGCTCGCCCTATTCAGGTAAACTCGTTTTCGCAGCATTCAGCGGTTCGCATCAGGACGCTATCGCAAAAGGTATGAAATGGCGTGATGAGGGTCATACTGAACACTGGACAGTACCTTACCTCCCCATAGACCCCGAAGATTTAGGCAGGGAATATTCAGCAGACGTTATCAGAATCAACAGTCAGTCAGGTAAAGGCGGTATAGGCTATATCCTCGAAACACGTTTCGGCTACAATCTCCCTAAAAAAATGCGTGAGGTACTCGGCTACAAAGTTAAAAGCGTTTCTGACCACAAACACAAGGAACTTATGCCCGATGAAGTCTATGAGATTTTTAAGACGAATTTCGTCGATATTACTTCTCCGCTTAACGTTACAGAGGCTCACTATGTGCAGTGCGACGGCATAGAGGCTACCGTAAGTATCGATTTCAACGGCAAAAAGGCTTCCGCAACTGATACAGGCAACGGCAGACTTGACGCTGTAAGCAACGCTATCCGTTCATATACGGGTATTGACTATAATATAAACAATTACACTGAACATTCACTCGAAGTAGGTTCAGCATCTAAGGCTGTTTCTTATGTCGAAATTGTTTCAAACGGTAAAAGTTACTGGGGTACGGGTGTTGATAACGATATTGTCGTTTCCTCTGTCAAGGCTCTCGTTACAGCAGTCAACATAATGCTTAATTCAGGTGAAAATGCACAAAATTGATTGTTGAAAATATAGCAAATCAACAAAATTTTCGTTACATATTGATTTTGTTATGATAATGTGTTATAATATTTATTAACAGCATTTTGTAATGGCTGTAAATTGAATCAAGAGGAGCTAAAGCAATGAGAACGGTCTATATTTCTTCCGGTACTATTATTATAGTCGACACAGTCATTTGTATACCGGACTGCTGTCGTTATTCATTCTGCCTTAAAGACGCTCTTGCTTGATATATCACGCATTGCGTGAAAGTATGAAGTTTTAAGCTCCGGCGGAATGTCGGGGCTTTTTTTACTAATTTTACTAAACTAAGAAAAGGATTTTATATAATGAAAATATCAGGTGCTAAAATTGTTGTTGAAACTCTTATTGAACAAGGGTGCGATACAGTTTTCGGTTATCCCGGCGGACAAGTTATAAATTTGTTCGATGAACTGTATATCAACAGAAACAGAATAAATCATATACTTACCGCTCACGAACAAGGTGCTTCACACGCCGCTGACGGCTACGCAAGAGCTACCGGTAAAGTAGGCGTATGTATTGCAACTTCAGGTCCCGGTGCAACAAATCTCGTCACCGGTATAGCTACGGCTTTCCTCGATTCCGTGCCTATGGTCGCTATTACAGGTAACGTCCCGTGCAGTCTTATCGGTAAGGACAGCTTTCAGGAAGTCGATATTGTAGGCGTGACGATGCCTGTAACTAAACATAATTTCATAGTCAAGGATATACGTGAACTCGCTGATACTCTCCGTACAGCGTTCAAAATCGCAAAATCAGGCAGACCCGGTCCTGTTCTCGTTGACGTTCCGAAAGACGTACAGACAGCTGTATGGGATTTCGAACCGAAAACTGAGCCTGTAAGACCGTATCCGCTGAATTTCGCATCAGACAGCAAATTACGCCTTGCTGCCGAAATGATTAAAAAAGCTGAACGCCCATACATATATTTCGGCGGTGGAATAATTATGGGTAAAGCTTCGCAGGAATTGCTTGCTCTCGCTGAAAAAATAGATGCTCCTTTAGGCTGTTCGCTTATGGGACTTTCAGCCCTCCCCACAAATCACCCCCGTTTCCTCGGTATGAACGGTATGCACGGTCACTATGCATCATCAGTTGCACAAGATGAGTCTGATTTGGTCATCTGCCTCGGCGCAAGATTTTCGGACAGAGCTACAGGCGATAAGAAACGTTTCAACAAGAATTTCAAAATCATACATATTGATATTGATTCCGCTGAACTCGATAAGAATATTACTTCAAATCTCGCTATACAAGGCGATATTAAAGATGCACTTTTCAGGCTTATACCTATGCTCACTGAAACAAAACGCCCTGAATGGGATAAACGTATTGAGGAACTCCGTGAGGAGGAAAAAAGAAGAATTGAAAGTGCTGCCGCTATCGCATTTGAAAAAAGATGTGACAATTGCACTCACCCTTGCGATAAATCGGGTCTTGCAAGCGAAAATCACTTAAGCCCGTATCAGATTGTTGATATTATCAGCAAAAATACTTCAGAGGACGATATAATCGTAACTGACGTAGGTCAGCATCAGATGTGGGTCGCTCAGCGTTACCCGTTTATGAAACCACGTACTTTCCTTACAAGCGGTGGTCTTGGTACAATGGGTTACGGTATGGGCGCAGCTATCGGCGCATCTTCCGCAAGCAGAAAACGTACTGTTTTATTTACAGGCGACGGCAGTTTCGGTATGAATCTCAATGAACTCGCTACAGCTGTATCTCAGAATATACCGCTTGTTATCGTTATTATGAACAACGGCGTTCTCGGAATGGTTCGGCAATGGCAGACTTTGTTTTTCGATAAGCACTATTCAAATACAACTCTTAACAGAAAAACTGATTTCGTGAAACTTGCAGAGGCATTCGGCGCAAAAGGTGTGCGTGTATTTAATTCGGAGGAACTCGAAAAAGCTACAGCTGAAGCGTTCGCCTGCAACAGCGTGTATCTCATAGACTGCGCTGTAGACTGCAATGAATTTGTCCTGCCAATGTTACCGCCCGGCGGTTCAATCGAAGATATTATTACGGAAATAAAGTGAGGTGAGAGAATATGCATAATAATCAGTTTGTTATCGGCGTTATCGTTTCAAATGTTTCGGGTGTTCTCTCAAGAGTTTCGGGAATGTTCACCCGCAGAGGATTCAATATAGACTGCCTTACTGTCGGCGAAACTGAATCAAGCGAATTTTCACGTATTACTGTCGTATTCCACGGCGACGACGATATAAAACACCGTATCATCAAACAGCTTGAAAAACTCCACGATGTAAAGGAAGTAGAAGTCCTTGAACCACGTGAAACCGTTATACGTGAGTTACTTCTCATAAAAGTAAGAAATACACCGTCCACACGTCAGGATATAATGACGGCTGTTGAAATATTCCGCTCCAAAATCGTGGACTACTCAACTACAGCTCTCGTCTGCGAACTTACAGGCGAAACTTCTAAAATAGATGCGTTCGTGGAACTTATGAAACCTTACGGTATTATGGAAATGTGCCGTACAGGTATGGTCGCAATAGAACGTGGCGATACCTGCCTTAAAACTGAAAAATAATTTTCGCTTATAATTGCTCAGTCAGCAATTAAATATATATTTTAATAAAAGGAGTAATTAAAAATGGGAAATACTGCTAAAGTTTTCTATGAACAGGATTGTGACCTCTCACTTCTCTACGGCAAGACAATTGCTGTAATCGGCTACGGCTCACAAGGTCACGCACACGCTCTCAACGCTAAGGAATCTCTCGGCGATAAGGGCAGAGTTATCATCGGTCTTTATGAAGGCTCAAAGTCTTGGGATAAGGCTGTAAAACAGGGCTTTGAAGTCTATACTGCTGCTGAAGCCGCAAAACAGGCTGATATTATTATGATTCTCATAAATGACGAAAAACAGGCTCAGCTCTACAAAGAGGACATCGAACCTAATCTTGAACCCGGTAATATGCTTATGTTCGCACACGGTTTCAATATCCACTTCGGCTGTATCGTTCCTCCTGCTGATATTGACGTTACAATGATTGCTCCGAAAGGACCCGGTCATACAGTACGTTCGGAATATCAGGTCGGTAAAGGTGTACCTTGTCTTGTTGCTGTACAGCAGGACGCTACAGGTAAAGCAAAGGATATTGCACTTGCTTACGGTCTTGCAATCGGCGGTGCAAGAGCAGGCGTTCTTGAAACTACTTTCAGAACTGAAACTGAAACAGACCTTTTCGGTGAACAGGCTGTACTTTGCGGCGGTGTATGCGCATTGATGCAGGCAGGTTTCGAAACTCTCGTAGAAGCAGGCTATGACCCCCGTAACGCTTATTTCGAGTGTATCCACGAAATGAAACTTATCGTTGACCTCATCTATCAGAGCGGTTTCGCAGGAATGAGATACTCCATCTCAAATACTGCTGAATACGGCGACTATGTTACAGGTCCTAAGATTATAACTGAAGATACTAAGAAAGCAATGAAACAGGTTCTCAAGAATATTCAGGACGGTTCTTTTGCAAAGGAATTTCTGCTTGATATGTCATCTGCCGGCGGTCAGGTACATTTCAAGGCTATGAGAAAACTTGCCTCTGAACATCCCGCTGAAAAAGTCGGCGAAGAAATCAGAAAGCTTTACAGCTGGAGCGATGAGGATAAACTCATCAATAACTGATTTTCCGGAACTTATCGGGTGACGGTTCGTAAAAGTTCCGTCACCTGTTTTCTTTAATTTTCAGGATTTGCAGAAATTTAGAGCAACACCGCACAAAGCCCGTCTTATGATAAATCTGATTGCACTTTTCGTTATTTTGTACAAAAAATCTTTGTTGAAATTCGTCTGAAATGTACTGTTTTTTATACAATTTTACGAAAAATCTGATTGTGCATCTGTAGTGCAAATTCTGTGTGGTATTGCCTTAATCAGGACGGTGAATTATCATGTATAGAATAGGCATTTCGCATATATTGGGAATTATTCTTATAATTACGGGCTTGATTTTAATTCTTGTTGCTGATATTTCTGCAAATCATAATGATAAAAATATTGACAACAGTATTTCTGAATCAGAAATCATACAGGACACTGAAATTATTACACCGCCCGAAAAAACTGATACTACTGACCTGAAAGCACTTTCTTTCGCAATAGCAGGCGGTTTGTGCCTTATTACCGCAATCCCGTGTTTCTATATGCCGTACAGCGGTTATGCTCTCAGGCTTTTCAGGAGGAAACGCAAAAATAAAGACGATTCCGAACAGGCTGAAAAAGAATTTGATTACCCTGATGACGATTTCGACTACATCATTGAGGAGGAAACAAGAAAAGCTCTTATTGAACTGCGGAATCAGAACAGGAAAAATATTAACAAAAAATAATTAAATTATTATTATAAAAATCAATAACTTTTGTGTAAAAATAGTGATTATATATACTTGAGGTGAAATTTATGAGTGAAAATTTTTTCTGTTCGGGTGTTGAAAAGGCTTCACAACGTTCGCTTTTCAACGCACTCGGACATACTAAAGAGGAAATGAAACGTCCGCTTGTCGGAATAGTTTCGTCTTATAACGAAATAGTTCCCGGACATATGAATATAGATAAAATTGTTGAGGCTGTAAAACTCGGTGTAGCTATGAACGGCGGTACTCCTGTAGTATTCCCTGCAATCGCTGTATGTGACGGTATTGCTATGGGTCATACGGGTATGAAGTACTCCCTTGTTACACGTGACCTTATTGCTGATTCAACCGAATGTATGGCTCTTGCACACCATTTTGATGCGCTTGTAATGGTTCCAAACTGCGATAAAAATGTTCCGGGGTTACTTATGGCTGCTGCAAGAATAAATGTCCCCACTATATTCGTCAGCGGAGGTCCTATGCTTGCGGGTCACGTCAAAGGCAAAAAAACAAGCCTTTCAAGTATGTTTGAGGCTGTAGGTGCGTATACAGCAGGGAAAATGTCACTTGAGGACGTTGAGGAATACGAAAATAAAGCATGCCCTACTTGCGGTTCGTGTTCGGGAATGTATACGGCAAATTCAATGAACTGCCTTACTGAAGTACTCGGTATGGGTCTTAAAGGCAACGGTACTATTCCTGCTGTATATTCAGAAAGAATCAAGCTCGCAAAAATGGCAGGTATGCAAGTTATGGAACTGTACAGGCAAAATATCCGTCCGCTTGATATAATGACAGAAAAGGCTTTTATAAATGCGCTTACTGCTGATATGGCTCTCGGCTGTTCAACTAACAGTATGCTCCATTTGCCTGCAATCGCCAACGAATGCGGAGTCAATATAAATCTTGATATTGCAAACGAAATCAGCGCAAAAACTCCGAATCTCTGTCACCTTGCTCCCGCAGGAAATACATATATGGAAGACCTGAACGAGGCAGGCGGTGTTTACGCTGTACTCAATGAACTTTCAAAGAAAAATCTCATCAACCTTGACTGTATGACGGTTACGGGAAAAACAGTCGGCGAAAATATTTCTGGCTGTATCAACAGAAATCCTGATATTATCAGACCTGTTGAAAATCCGTACAGCGAAACAGGCGGTATAGCTGTACTCCGTGGTAATCTTGCCCCTGACAGATGCGTTGTCAAGAGAAGTGCTGTTGCTCCTGAAATGCTCGTCCACAAAGGTCCTGCACGTGTATTTGACAGCGAAGAAGAGGCTATAAAAGTAATTTATGAGGGCGGTATAAAAGCAGGTGACGTTGTTGTTATCCGCTACGAAGGTCCCGCAGGAGGTCCCGGTATGCGTGAAATGCTTTCGCCTACTTCCGCAATACAGGGCGCAGGTTTAGGTTCAACTGTAGCACTCATTACGGACGGACGTTTCAGCGGTGCAACACGTGGCGCAGCTATAGGTCACGTTTCCCCTGAAGCTGTAAACGGCGGTACTATTGCATATGTAAAAGACGGCGATATTATTTCTATTGATATACCGAATTACAGCATTACTCTTGAAGTATCAGACGAGGAACTCGCTGAACGCAGAAAGACAATGCCAATTAAGAAAAAGGAAAATATAACAGGCTATCTGAAACGCTATGCGGCTATGGTATCAAGTGCGGATAAGGGTGCTATAATCAACAGAAAAGACTGATATATTGATATAGAGATAAAAAGGGGATTTATGAGTAAAAGAAAAATTTCAGTATTTTTTATGGTAGTTATTTCAGTGATTTTTATAATTATGGGCTTGATTCAGACCAAAGATTACCATAGATTAAAACAGACTGCTACGGAACAAATCAGCGGTGAAGTCATCATAGTTTCAAAACATGAATCGCATTCAAAAAACAGACATAGGACAACATATCATATTTATGTGAAGTTCACCGTGGATAAAACTGAATACACAACATCATTCACTCAGTCACGCAGTAAATTCCACGAGGGCGAAAAAGTTACTGTTATGTATGACCCTAAAAATCCCGAAAATTGTTATATTGTCGGTGTTTTTCGCAACGAGGGCATTGGAACAGTGATTGTAGGTGCTGCGTTTCTTGTGCTTGTGATAATAGCAATAATTAAAAATTGTAAACAATTAGAATAAAATAAATAAAATAAATAATTTTTTGATTTGAAAGGAATGATTAAAATGGGTATGACAATGACACAAAAAATACTTGCCTCTCATGCAGGTCTTGACAGCGTTCAGGCAGGACAGCTTATTCTTGCTAATCTTGACCTCGTTCTCGGTAACGATATTACATCGCCTGTCGCTATAAAAGAATTCGCAAAACTCAATAAAAACGGCGTTTTCGATAAGGACAGGGTGACAATGGTTATGGACCATTTTGCTCCGAACAAGGATATAAAAGCCGCTGAACAATGTAAAATGTGCCGTGATTTTTGCGGTGAAAATAATGTTACTCATTTCTACGATGTCGGCGAAATGGGTATAGAACACGCTCTCCTCCCCGAAAAAGGACTTGTTTCGGCAGGATATGCTGTAATAGGTGCTGATTCCCATACCTGCACATACGGCGCATTGGGAGCGTTTTCAACGGGTGTAGGCTCAACTGATATGGCTTGCGGTATGGCAATCGGTAAAGCGTGGTTCAAAGTGCCGTCCGCTATAAAGTTCAATCTTACGGGCAAACTCCGCAAATATGTTTCGGGTAAAGACGTTATCCTGCATATTATAGGTAAAATCGGCGTTGACGGTGCATTGTACCGTTCAATGGAGTTTACAGGCGAAGGTCTTGCGTCACTGTCTATGGCTGACCGCCTTTGTATTGCGAATATGGCTATTGAGGCAGGCGCAAAAAACGGTATATTTGAAGTGGACGATATTACGCTTGACTATATCAAGGCACATAACGGTGCTGAACCGAAAATATTCAGGGCTGACGAAGATGCGCAGTATGACGAGGTTATAGAAATAAATCTCTCCGAAATCGAGCCGACTGTATCATTCCCGCACTTACCCGAAAACGCCAAAACTTTCAACGAAATCGGCGATATTGATATACAGCAGGTCGTAATCGGTTCATGTACAAACGGCAGACTTGAGGATTTACAGGAAGCCGCTGAAATTATGAAAGGTAAAAAATGCGCAAAAGGTGTGCGTGTGATTGTAATTCCTGCAACTCAGCAGATATATCTTGACGCTATGGAACAGGGTCTGCTTAAAATATTTATCGAATCGGGCGCAGTCGTTTCAACACCTACCTGCGGACCGTGTTTAGGCGGATATATGGGAATACTTGCGGCAGGTGAACGTGCTGTTGCAACTACAAACAGGAATTTTGTCGGACGTATGGGTCATGTTGATTCTGAAATTTATCTTGCAAGCCCCGCTACAGCAGCAGCAAGCGCAATTACAGGTAAAATCACAAGCCCGTGGAATATATGAGATTTATTGAAAGGAGTTTTCCGTAATGAAGTATACAGGAAATGTAATAAAATATGGTGATAACGTCGATACAGACGTAATTATACCCGCACGCTACCTCAATACAAGCGACCACAAGGAACTTGCTTCGCACTGTATGGAAGATTTAGATAAAACTTTCACAAGCAGGGTAAAACAGGGCGATATTATAACAGCAGGCTTTAATTTTGGCTGCGGTTCATCTCGTGAACACGCTCCCATTGCTATCAAGGCAAGCGGTGTTTCGCTTGTAATTGCAAGGAGTTTCGCAAGAATCTTCTACAGAAATTCTATCAATATCGGGCTTGCTATCGTGGAATGCCCTGAAGCTGTTGACGGTATAAACGAGGGCGATAAAGTAGAGGCTGATTTGGATAACGGTATTATTAAAAATCTCACAACAGGTGCGGAATTCAAAACAGAGCCGTTCCCTGAATTTGTTCAGAAAATCATTGAAAACGGCGGTCTGATTAACTCTATCGCTGAGGGAGTAATAAAATGATTAAAAATCTTGAAAAAATTGCTCCCGATGAGGAAATTTTAGAGGGTGACTTCATAAGCACTTTTCTTCAG
>CANQJV010000044.1 GCA_947624295.1 uncultured Ruminococcus sp.
TTTTTTTTTTTTTTTTTTTTTTTGTAAAGTATTTTGTATATTACACATATTGACTTCAGATATACTATGTGGTATAATATATTTATAAATAAGACAATTTTACATAAGCGACTTAATTCAAGGAGGTTTTTTATATGAAAAAAATTATATCTCTTTTGACATCTTCCGCACTCCTCACAACTATGTCTGCTGCTGTAGTTTCTGCTGAAGAAAACGGAACAGATTACAAACTCGTATGTACGCAGACTTACGGTGCTGTATACGATATTACCGCCGAAAATCCCGACGGAACAACGTACAATCCTGCTGAAAATAAGAATGACACTATCCCCGAAAATGTAACATATATTACAAATGCCACAAAAGTAACTGTAGATGAATGGGCTCTCTATGAGGACTACAGAAACAAACTCTATTCAACTGTTTTCGAAACGAATGACAAAAAAGTAGACATTGAAAACGCTTTCCCCGGACAAGTTGTTATTGATGACAACGAAGTCACTCTGAAAAATCTGTCCTCAGACCCTATAGACGGCACAAGTTACTTGTTTGACCTCATGCAGAAAGATACAGCTTATACTTCAACAAAATACAAGAATATACAGTGGTCATTCAGCGGTAAAATTGAATATGATGATGAAGTGAAAGTTTCATTTGTTGATGACGGCTTTATCCTGAAAAGAAGTCCCGAAAATACCTCTGAATCGTTAATTTATGTGAACAAAATAATCCCGAACGGAACAACAGATGAAGGCATAACAATTGCTGATGATTACATAAATCTTACAACAGTTGATTTTTCAGGCGAAAGTTTAATGGTGACTGTTGACGAAAATGACAATGTTACTTTCTCAATTGACCCCGACAAAGACGGTACTTATCAGCCCGCAGAAAAAGGTGACGCTAATTTTGACGGGAAAACAGATGCTTCCGATGCGTCCGTTATCCTCGGAATTTACGCCGAAACAAGCACTTCAACAGTATCAAATTACAACTATATCGCCGATTACAATGGTGACGGTGTTATTGATGCAACTGATGCATCTGACGTTCTCAACAGGTACTCTGAACTTGCAACAAAATAATTAACAAAATGAAAATGTTCCCTTGTGAGGGAACATTTTTTTATCAGATTATGTTATTTTTTATAGCAAAAACCGCAAGTTGTGTGCGGTCTTTGAGATTGAGCTTTTCAAGCAGGCGTGATATACTGTTACGGACTGTACCCTCCGCAAGAAACATTTTTTGTGCAATTTCCCTGTTGTCACAACCGTCACATATAAGCCGCAAAAATTCCCTTTCACGTTCCGTCAAATCAAAATCCTGCGGAGATTGCTTGATTACAGTTTCTGTTTTTATTGATTGGAAAATATTATTACAAAAAACATTTATTCCGCCTGCAACAGCCCTGATTGAATTTATAATCTGCGAGTTATCCATTTCTTTAAGTATATAGCCGTCCGCACCGCTTGCAACAGCTCTGTGGACGGTTTCCTTGTCATCGAACGTCGTAAGCACAAGTACTTTCACGCCGTTTACTTTGTCCTTAATCTGCCTTGTACCGTAACCGCCGTCTGAATCAGGCATACGCATATCCATAAGCACAACATCAGGCTTTAATCTGACTGCCAATTCATACGCTTCACGCCCGTTACAAGCCTCACCGACTACTTTTATATCGTCGTACTGCGAAAGTACAGCTTTAAGACCTGTACGAAGAATCTGCACATCATCTGCTATAATCACTTTTATCATTGAATCACTCTCTTTTTGATATTTTTGGTATTTTTATTACAGTTGTGAAACCTTCGCCCTCTGCTGATGAGAATTTCACTTCACCGCCGATATTTTCGGTACGTCTGCGAATCCCCATAAGACCGTTATTTTCACGGATTTCCGTACAGCCCTTGCCATTGTCAAATATGTAAACTTCAAGGCGGTCATCGTGGAAACGGACTATAATATCAATTTTACTTGCGGAGGAGTACCTCATTGCGTTCGTGAGAGTTTCACGTATATTGTCGTAAACCTCACGTATACAGAAATTAAAACTGCCGTCATCTGTTCCCTGAAAACAAACTTCTGTTTTTATATCCCTTACAGCCGTTATAACAGTCTGTACAGCACTTGTAACAGATGTCATAAACGTATCATCACGGAGATTGTTGATTGAACAGCGCAATTGAGTTATACCGCTCCTTGACAGACCGTCAATTTCAGCGACATATTCAAGCATTTTGTCCCTGTCCGTTTCGATTTGCAGAATCTTTGCAATTGAGCTTATCATTGTGAAGGTGTGACCTGCTGAATCGTGGATTTCCTGTGCAATTCTGTTGCGTTCGTGTTCAATCGACAGTTTTTTTTCAGCCTCAGCAAGTTCATAGTATTCGGACACATTGTTAATAATAATAACTTTTGCAAGTTCCTCGCCCTTTTTATTTATGCAGGTACTCCTGATATTATAGAACTCGCCGTCAATTTCTGTATCGCCCTCTGAAACGCCTATTTTCCCGATGAAATCCGTGAAATTGTCTATATTGCCGAAGTCAATGATTTTATCAGCGTATCTGTTCCTGTACGTCAGACTGCCGTCCGCATTGAACACTATAACAGCAGTCGTCATATTGTCT
Source organism: uncultured Ruminococcus sp. (assembly GCA_947624295.1). GTDB lineage: Bacteria > Bacillota > Clostridia > Oscillospirales > Ruminococcaceae > Ruminococcus. Next base: position 2,631 of record CANQJV010000044.1, read on the forward strand.
ATGGTATCATATACAGCTATTCTGCGTACATTCAGCAGTCCGTAACGGCTAATCGCCATAAGTACCATAATCACTGAAAACGCAAAGAACAACGGAGTCAACTCAATTTTAGACCTGATTATGCCTGATATTGTTAGAATATTCACCATAAGCGGAACAATTGCCGCAAGTGCAAGCATAGTCTGCGGACGTTGATTTTTCTTATGCCTGCTGAAAAGCACTATCCCTGATATAATCATAATATAGAAGATTATCTGGAATATATAGAACATAATCCCATAGACTATATTATTTTTCTCAAATTCCGCATAATACAGCTTATGTAGTGGATTTACAGCTATACAGGCGAACATAATTACAGGGACAATATAAAGCACTTTGATGTATTTTTTAAGCCTTGACTCCGTATATTCCGCTGAAAACATCAGCCAGAACGGCGAAAAGCAACATATTCCTGCATTGCCTATGAGGTAACTTATCCATAATTGCCGTTGACTTTCGGAGAAAAGTATCAGCAGCTGCGATACAAGCCACACGGCTATTGAAAGCTGACAGGCGATAAACAGCCGTGTAACGGAGTTATTATTCCCGCATCGTAAAATCCAGCATATTGTACCAATCATTCCGCCAAGACCTGCAAAGAGAAGTATTGCGGATATTACAGTAATCACCATGTCCAGTCACTGAATTTCTTTGCAACAGTTGACTTCATTGTTTCGCCGTTTTTCTTGCATACTTCGTTGACAGAGGCGATAGCTATAAATACAACGCCTACTATAAGCAGATACAGCCACCAGCCTGCACTGTTGAAATATCTTATTGTTGAGAATACGGTCATAATTACGAGGGCAATTGATGACGCAAGAAACCAAGTTTTTGATTTAAGGAAGAATGACAATACGAGTACTCCGGCAGTAACAGCAAGAACGAATATTTTGTTTACAACGCTGTCGTATGCTATGCCGTCAATTATAAGGCTTGCAAAAGATATAACAAATATTACAGTTGATGCGACTTTCGAACCGTTGGGGTGATTTTTCCAGATAAGGCGGTAAGCTACGCCAAGAAGTGCGAATATAGCTATATTCACCTTGCTTGCAATCATTGACGAATCAGGTGTGAGGAAAGGTCTTGTCATAAACGCTAAACAAGCAAGTGCTGATGAGAACGAGAGTATCACACAAGCATTTTCTTTATCTGTATTGCGTTTGATGAAGCCTGCAATAAATACTGCTATGCAAATTAAACGGAGGAAAAACGATGTTCTGTCAAAAAGCGGGAACGGGATTACAGCAATCCACGAACTCAGCAATATAACGTCAATGCGTGTTTTGTTTTCTGTTTTTACTGAAAAGCCGTCCGGGAACAGAATCCTTGATATAATTATAAGAATTACAAAAATAGCAAACATTGTGTACATTCCGATATTTCGGTTATTTTCAGTGTAATTTCCGATAACGCTGTTTGCAAGGAGAATCAGGCTTGCAACAGAACCTACAGCTGTAATATTGCAGTTCATTGCGTATGATACAGCGAAATGAAGTATACAAAGTGCAACGGGAATCATAAAAAGTTCAGAATATCTCGATATATTGAACAATACAGCGACTGCACAAATCATATTTGTGTATACAATTACTTGCGACGGTTGTTTTGCATAAAGTGCAAAGTTGATTTTCGGTAAAAATATGTAAAATGCTGATACAGCGATATACACAAAAACAAGTACTCCGAATACAGCAGTTTTCATTTCGTCCGTGAAATCAGAATTAAGTCTGTCGTTCATAAAGATTGCCATAAAGAACGGGATTACAGGCGACATAAGCCCCGATGCAGTTGCGATTGATTTTTCCTTGTTGAATCCGTAACTCATTATGCCGAGTGAAGTAATTGCAGGGACTATGAGATTAAGAGCGAAATATTCTTGATTTGGTGCGACAAGTGATATGATTGAACCGATAATTGCGCCTATAAGCGTAATTGCATTGCAAGAAAAAAGATTATTCGGGATAAGCCTGTTGACAATGTAGAATACAGCGGTAATTCCTGCAAATAAAAGCATTGCATATGGTTCGCCGATTGTATCTTCAGTGATACCCGATATAATAAATCCCGTGTATATGCCGATTAAGTTAAAAAATATAAACATCCATTTTTGTTTCTTGAATACGCCATATATTACAAGCTGAACAAGGATTACAGCGAGAACTGAAAAAGTATATATATCAGGGTCAAGTGTTGTGAAAAATACATACAAGCCTGCTATAATCTGATACAGAACCGCTGAAACGTCGCCTATAATCGTTACAGGGTTTTCCATTTCAGTACCTTTCTGCGGTTTTATGAAATGTATAACAGCAGTAATGCCTGCCTGTACCATCGCAATCACAACAGCGAATTCCTTAATATATTCAGTCGGCTGAATGCAGAAGAAAATAATTGCAAGTGATACAAAAGAAACGCCTATATAGTTAAAAGATTTGCTGTTATATACGGAACGTGCAACAAATGCTGATGCTGAAACGACAATTGCAGATGCACCGTAAAGCAATGGTGCACCGTCACCTCCGCACGCAAACCATGAGCCTAATAATTCATAGTATCCTGCTGTAATCAGCGATATTACAGCGATAATCGAGCCAATCATATAGAACGCCATAGAAGTACGGTTAAGTTTAATTACTTTTTTAAGTAATGCGCTTATTCCGAAACCGAGGGCTGATTCAGCAAGCAACGCAAAAACACGTCCTGCCGGTGACATATCAACCCAGTTAGCAACAACAAATGTTACAGCGGCAAGCACTATAAACGCTGTACCTATAAGCAACATTATTGCTGATGCGCTCAGAGAAATTTTTTCTTTAGGCGGTGCAGGTGATTTCGGCGGAATAAACTGCCCGTTCACATCATAGTACCCTTGTGTTTCACGTTTTTTCTTGACATCAGCATTTACAGCAACGATTACAAGGACTATTATCAAACCCGGTATCAATAAAATAGCTCCTATAACCAATAAAAATCCTATTATTCCCAACATAAGTAACACACTCCTTTGTATTTGTTGATTATATAATACCACATATTTACATTTTTTGTAAGATGTTATCTGTCACTTTCAATGTGACATTTGTCACTTTTTATAATAACATATAGGATTAAATATGTCAACAAACATAATATTACAATAAGTTACAAATTTTTTCAGCATCTTCCACTGAAATTGCTTTTACTGTAAATCTTGACGTACTTTCGGCTGTAAACCATATCCTCAAATGACATTGCTTATTAGCTATCCGCTGAAATGGTGTCTGTATTACCTCAACAATTACAGCCTTTTTATTTTCAGCGATAACAGTATGAAAAGCTGTCATTTTCGTACAGCGGACTATTATTTTATCGCCGTCTATCGTTATACCGCTCCTGAAAAGTGCGGCGAATTTCACGATAGTAAGCCATACAAGCGGTATTTCGCCCATTATCAGAAGAAAATACAATAATTGCGATAATTGTGGAATATATTTGCATCCTGCTTTATACAATATAAAAACGGCAATAACAGATATGAACGGTATACATATATAACTCATAATACCTGATATTCCCGGACGGAAATCAAGTTTTTTTTCGCTTGATATGCCGATTTTCTCAAGCCCTGAACCAAGATTGTTTTCTTTACGCATGGGAAGAAGTACAGGAAGATGATTTTTGTCGCTCCCGTAACCTGCACAGCTTATATTTACTGATACAGCATTGCATATTTTCATAATGAGATTCTGCCTTAAATCAGTGTAATTGATATGTTCGGTTCTTATTCTGTATTCCTTGCGGTTAGTGATTCCGCACGATACATTGATGTACTTTTCATTTGCTGATACTCTGAATCTTGAATATCTTAAAACATTTATCATAAACGACAAAAGCCACGCTGCAAGAAAAAATGTACCTATTACAATTGCCGTTTTTGGTATACCGAGAATAAGCTCCTCACTGATTTTGGCTGTTGTTTCGGTGAGCCTCGCAATCCAATTTGTTACTATATCGTGTGCAATATCACCGCCTTTATAAAAGAACGTTGCAATATATATTGCGCCTGAAAATCCGCTTGAAAAGAAGGCTGAAAACAGCAGTACAGACAAAACTGTCGGTTCAGGGAAATCATCTTCCTCACCCTGCACAACAGGTTTAGGGATATGCGACATAAGTTCCTCGCCGACTTTAGTTGTAACAAGAAGTTTCATATCAGTTGACTTGAAAACTCCCGCCCTTGTATCGCATTTGAACGTCATCGCCTTGAACGGTACAAATAAAAACGGACGTTCTGAAGTGACTGCGCTTATATTTTCAACAGGTATGGAATTTGTTATTTTGAAAAACAATCCGTCTGTATGGATAACTGCTGTATCCGTTATGCTGATTCTTGAAAAATACCATTTCACGAAACCGAAAAGCAAGATAATCCCCAAAATAGCGACATCTTTCCATGCACCGCTAATCCACGCATAAAAGCCTGATGCATTGAATTTAAGAGTTGTCGCACCTCGCAAAAGCGGGAAAATCAACAGCCATATATTTTTCATTGAATATTTCATTATTCTCAATGGGTGTTCATGATACATTGCCACACCTCCGTAAAATTTTCATAGCATCTTCTTTTTTAAGGAAAAGCAACCGCAGACTTCCGCCGTAAACAAATAATATAACAAAATTCAATCCCGTCTTATCGGAAAACGGTGTGCTTACGACTGTACTATACTGTACTGTTGAATAGCGTACAGACTGATGTACTTTCATAAATACACCACTATGGCGAATAATTTTCTCGTCGGTCATTTCGTAGCTTAACGACGCAAAATACAACGGTAAATAGACGAACATAACAAATATATCCGTCAGTATAACGGCAACAGCGAAAATTATTACAACAATATCAACAGGAACATATATTTTCACTACGCCTATAAAAATAACTGATATAACAATAATAAGCACTCGTAACGTATTAAGTGCATTTTTTTCAGGCTTAAAACTCATACTCTACTCCCCAAATAAATTTCCGGAATATACTCTCCGCTACTGCAAAGCGTCCGAAGAATACTGTCTTATTGTGAGGACGTGGACTATGACGCAGACAGATGGATTTTATGTCAATATTACCGGATAGTTTGCAGTAATGGAGAGTATAATTATATTATAACTCAAATAATCTATAAAGTATACCTTTTTTTGTAAATTTTGGAGGAAAAATTTTCATGTCAGATTTTCTTGATAAAATAAACAATTTTATATGGGGAAATGGTCTTGTTTTTGTGCTGATTGCAACAGGAATAATTTTCACCATAAAACTGAAATTCATTCAGTTCAGATTGCCGTTATTTATGTTGAAAGGCGAAAAATCACATAACAGCGGACTTTCTCAGCTGAAAACAGTCTGTATGAGTCTCGGGACTACTATGGGTACAGGGAACATCACGGGTACAGCTACAGCTCTTGTAACAGGCGGTGCAGGTGCGGTATTCTGGTTATGGGTATCGGCTTTCCTCGGAATGGCGACGGTCTATGCGGAAAATGTTCTGTCAGCCAAATACAGCGATGATACTGCTAAAGGTTCTATGGCTTATCTCTCAAAAGGGCTTGGTATGCCTAAACTTGCGTGGATTTTCGCCTTGTTCTGTATGCTTGCATCGTTTGGAATGGGTGGAATGGTTCAGGTCAACACTTTTGCAGAAAGTTTGTTCGATATGTGTGAAATAAATCCCGTAATCATTTTTGCGGTCACTTTCGTTGTAATATATGCGATTACAAGCGGAGGTGCTGAAAGAATAGGGACTTCCGCACAATATCTTTTGCCGATTGCATCAGTTGCTTATGCTGTTGCCTGTATCGCTGTAATTATCGTGTTCGGGCGAAATATCCCCCACGTTTTCAGCGAAATATTCAAAAAAGCATTCGATTTCAAATCAGTTTCGGGCGGATTTGCCGGATATGCTGTTTCAGTCGGAATAAGACGGGGTATTTTCTCAAACGAGGCAGGTCTTGGGAGTTCACCTATTCTGCATAGTTCCGCCGGGAAAACTGACCCTCATACGCAAGGTATGTGGAGTATGTTTGAAGTGTTCTTTGATACGATTTTGTGCTGTACTCTCACTGCTGTAACGCTTATGTGTGCTGACGATAATTTTTCAGTAGCAGGGACTTTTTCCGCTGTTATGGGCGATTTCAGTAAACCGTTCATTACAGCTGAACTCTGTATATTTGCCCTTTGTACTGTCATAGGCTGGTACTATTGCGGTGAAACTGCGTTCAAGTACATATCAGGCGGAAACAGTAAAGTATTTTGTATTATTTTCGCCGTTATTTCGTCATCAGGCGCATTATTTTCCGCAAATTCCGTCTGGACTTTATCTGATATTTTCAATGGTCTTATGGCTTTCCCGAATCTTATAGGGCTTTTATTCCTAATAAAGCACGTAAAAAGAGAATAATTTTAGTAAATTTGCCAAAAATAAGTAAAAATAAAAATAAAGGAGAATTTCAATGAGTTACATCGGCGAAAATAAATATTTCAGTTTCCGTGACAACTATTGTGAGGCGAGATTACCCGTATCTTCAACAGAAGCATCGGAATTTGGCAGGACAATTGCACCATTTTTCACGAGATTCAGCGTAGGAACATCAGGTTTTGAACATTTATCCGTACTGTACGCACTTTGTTGCGGTATATCAGAATGCGGGAAAGATGTATATGTGTGCGAAAATACAGATATACCGTCATTCAGATTCAGTTTTCCGTTGCTGTCAGCGGACTGCGGTATGTTCATAAGCGGAGATTACGAGATAAAAATTTTATTTTTTGACAAATCAGGTTTTGCTTTACCTGAAATAAAGTTAAAAGAAATAATGAATTCATCACCGTGCGAACCGTCTGAACGTTCAGGGAAAATAAATTCCCTCACATCGTTCAGGGACATCTATATAAACAATATCGCCGATTCTATGGGAAATCCGCATCAAAAAATATGTGCAGGAGTAAGTTGCGGTAATAAAGCAATCCGTTCTGTATGGCTTGAATTTTTCACGGGCGACAGCAATGAACTTGTGTTTCAGATTTCGGAGGACGGTCAGCGTGTCAACGCTTACTCTACAATTGCAGGGTTTATTTCATATGAGAAGATTATTCTCGCCTATTGCCTTGATATAGCTGAAAATGGCGGTACTATATGGCTGCCTGAAAATTTCCACTATATGGCGGACTGCATAACTCCCGACAAAATAAAGCGGTTCAGTGCTGAAACGGGTATCCCTGAAAACGCCGAAAACACAAGATTCCTCCGTGATTCTCTCTATATGTGCGCTCATATTGCAGGAAATCTTGTTGAAATTGCACAAAAACTTCCGCACATTGCAAGCGCAAAACGTGAGATAACTCTTGATAATACGGACAAAATCCCCGTAAATCAGACAATCACCGATAAAAAAGGGCGTGTGATAATCACGAAAAGCGGCAGAAACAGAATTTCTCTCCTTGCGCAGACACTCTCCGCTGAAACAGCCTCTGAACTTTGCGCTATATGGACGGAAAAATTCAGACAGCATAATATATAAAAATATTTGCTTTCAGCCTGATTTTGCTATTGACAAAAACGTTTATTTTTTGTATAATTATATTATGTATCATTGTTATTTTGTAGGCAGGCAAAGTTAAATTTTTAACTTTGTCTGATACTCATTATATATATTTTATATATCATTATATCATTTTACAAGAAAGTGAGGCTGATAACCA
>CANQJV010000045.1 GCA_947624295.1 uncultured Ruminococcus sp.
AAAGCGTCGGATTGTGGTCCCGAAGACCGTGGGTTCGAATCCCATCTCCCACCCTTATATTTCTGAAATCAACTGTACTTTTTAGTACAGTTTTTTATTGCCTGTACGCTCTGAAAAAATAAAAAATAAATGCGGTAACACTTCCGTGAAACCGCATTATGAGGGATGATTATAGAAGATGTCATGCTTTGAATACGGCACGTACGAAATTATAGAGATGAGCGTGAATACTGTTATCGCCGTGATAACCGCCGTTCACATAGTGCCATATATGAGGAACATTATTTTGAGTGAAATTATTGTGGTAAGTTTCGGGATTTGAATAAACTACAGTATCATTGCTGCCTGCTGTAATGAACAGGAGATAAGGTTCATTGCTATCCCACTTGAAAGAGCCTGTAACTCCGGGTGCCGGGCAAATTGCGCCGATATATCCGAATAAGTCAGACCTCTGCATACCGATTAAGAGAGATTCCCTGCCGCCCATTGAAAAGCCTGTAATTGCTGTATTTTCTCTGCCAGTCTTAACTGAATAAGTTGATTCAATATGAGGCATGAGGTCTTTTGTCAAATCATTTATGAAATTATCATAAGCGGCATTATTTGCATCGTCCATAGCGGAGCAATTTTCCTGAGTTGCGCTTGAGTAGATATATGGGAAAACTACAATCATATCTTCAGCTGCGCCCTCAGCAATTGCATTACCGATGATTTCACGGGTACTCATAGTACCATTACCCGTGAGAATCATTCTGTCCTGATTTTCCCAGTAACCGTGCAAAACGTAAAGCACGGGGTATTTTTTATTTTCAGAGTAATTTGCGGGGAGAAGTATATTATAGGGCTTATTTCTTCCGCAAGTTGACGAGTAATAAGTACCTGATTTTACAGTACCATATTGCACGCCTGCTTTTTCAGTTTTAGAGTCAGCCGTTTCAAATTCAGAAAGCTGAGCTTGTATTACGGGAGTATATTCTGCCATTGAACGGATTGAAACTGAACCTGAATTTGAAGAAGAAGCGTTTGACTGAAGTTTCTCGCCCATACCGAGAATATAATTCTGAAGTGTAACTGCATCAGCGATTGAGAATTGACCGTCGCCGTTTGTATCAGCTTGTGCAGGAGCATTTGCGAAATTATTTGCGAGAAGTTTTCTCATTTCGACCATATCGAAAATATCAACTTCATTATCGTTGTTAATATCGCCTGAAATTGCATTTGACGGTTTTTCCGGAGGATTAGTAGCAGGCGGATTTGTTGCTTTTGTAGTAGTTACTGTAGTTGTTGTTTTAGCAGTTTCAGGAGCTTTTGTTGTAGTAGCCTGCGGAAGTACAGGAGAAAGTTTTTCATCTATAACTGTACCTGCCTTAGCACCGATAGCCTCGTCAATGTAGAAATTATCCGAACCGTCAGCAGTTTCGACATAAATCATATAGTCACTGCCTTCAGGGAGTTTGAAATTCTTATTTGCGAGCTGAACATATTGATTTTTAGCAGTAACGCCTGTAGCGATTGTTGCGAATTTTGTTTCTCCTGCTGTATCAGTGTACTGCAAAGAGAGTTTCATTGTCTGAGTGTCAGCACCGTCAACATAAGTTGCACACACGCTGAAACTGTATTCCTGACCGCCCTTGAACGCTGAGCTAAGCAATTTATGTGCGCCGTTCCAAGATTTTTCACGATTCTGGATAAGGAGAGCATTTGTATCTTTATAAGGAATACGTCCGCTCATAGTGAGTTCAGATGAGCCGTGACTTTCCCAATCATTGAGACCGTCCTCAAAAGTATCGTGGAAATAGTAACCGTTCTGGTCGGGAGTATCCGTATTACCGGGATTTGTCGGATTCGAGGGAGTTGTATTGCCCTTGCCGTCGAGAGTGATTACGAAAGTCGAAACGCTTTCGCCGGGGAGTTGTGCAAAAAATCCACTGCCGTCATTTTCGAGATTTTCAGTTTTTGCGAGATTTTCGTTTGCGGAAGTCCTGTATCTGTCAACATCAACAATTTTCTCACCACTGCCGAGTGTGAAACTCTGCGCATAACCGTCTTTGCCCTTATTTATAGCGACAACAGTAACGGTATTATCTTTTTTGTAAGCTGACACGAGAACATCGCTTGCAGGCTGTTCAGTTGCCGCAATACGTACAGCGCCGGGGCGGACGTATTTAGAGTACTGAGCCATACAATAGCCACGTTTGCTTATTTTGCCGTCCTCCGTCATAAGACCGTAACTTCTGCGGATATACCACCATGTATATGCGCTCATATTACCGACAACCATAGCGTTGTGGATATTTTCAGATACCTGAATTGCTTCAGGGTAGCGGTTAGCGGAATCAGCGTCACTGTTAGGGACATAGACTTCAGTCATCCATATTTCCTTGCCTGAATTTTCGAGGTCAGGGAAATCCATTGCACTTCTGGGAGTACCGTACATATGAGTACCGAATAAATCGCAATTTGCCATAGCTTTGGAGTTAGCGAGGATTTTCTTGTAGTAGTCCTTACCGTTATTCCACGCACCATACTGGAAAGTTTCAGGCGACATAAGTCTTGTTGAAGTAATTTTATCGCCATAATTTGCGATAAAATTAGTTGTCTGGTCGGGAGTCCATGCAGTCCATTCGCTTGCGTAGTCAGGTTCATTCTGTACTGAAATCGAATAGAGATTTACGTTATTATTTTTCATATAAGTGCCGAAATCGTTCAGATGCTGAGCGTAAGCGGCGTAATTTGATTCAGGGAGGTGCAGTTTACCCTGAAGTCCACCTGTACCGCCTGATGCAGCGAGATTTGCGGGAGGTTCCCACGGTGATGCGAATATAGTAACGCCTAATTTTGAGGCGAATTGTGCAGTCGGGAGAGCCTTATTCCACTGATTTTTATCGGGGTTTACGAACACACGGAGAACTGTAAGACCGAGTTCATTGTCGCCGTTACCGAAAGCCGTCTGTCTCTGAGCTGCTGAAAGGTCAGAACCCGTCCATTCAGGGTGGTTTATACCGCCGAAACCTCTTATATACTGATAAGTTTTAGAGGTATCGACAACAACGGTATCAGCTGCAAAAGATTGTGTCATATTATTTTCCGGGAAAAGCGAAAATCCGGTAATAAGCATAGCCGAAGCGGTTACAGCAGAAACAAGTCTGCTTGTGAACTTATTAAAATTCATAAAAAATCACTCCTCATAGTTAATATTTTTATAACGTTCGTTTGAATCTGTAATTATTATATCACATTCACAAAAAGTTTACAACTCACTATTTGCAGATTTGGTGGACTTTTTGAAGAAAAAATCAAGAAAAAACAGTCGCAAACCCATACGACTGCTTTTCTGATTTGTCCCTCTTAATAATAGAGTCTTTATTTTATTATCTGCTCCGTTATTGTGCAGATACGGAGCAGAATAACAATAACTTATGAGAATGACCAGCTGTCAAATTCCACATCGTTGCTGAAAACGAAGTAGACATCTTTCTGACCGCCTTCTGTTGCAACAGCAGGAACTTTCACCTCTGCCATTGAAGTACCGAGCTCAGCGTAGCCGATAACATCGCCTGTAGGTGAATCGGTGCATATCTTGATAATACCGCCGTTTTTGGAAGATGCTCTTACGGTGATATTTTTAACGCCCTTGCTGAAGTCAACCCAGTTGACTTTAATCCAGTCACCTTTTTTACCTGAAACTGTTGTATCACCAAGACCGTTTACAGTAATACCTTTTGACTGATTCGACATTGTTTCAGCCTGAACAGTCTGATATGGGCTGATTGATGAGAGTTGAGTAACACCCTTCATAGAACCGCTTGCCGAGAACATACCGTTTGAGAAAGTACATGGGTCAAGGTGGCATGAACGGTAGTTACCGCCGAGGTCAATAGTTCCGTCAGAATTTTTAGCCTGAATATTCATAGCTCTTGACTGGTGACGGCTATGGTAAAGCATATAATATTTGCCCTTAAATTCAACTATAGAGTGGTGATTATTTCCGCCTCCGTCAAGCTGATAGGAAGCAGGATTCTTGAGAGCGATACCCTTGTAAGTGAAAGGTCCGAGAGGGTTATCAGCAACCATAACAGCAATTTCAGCGTTGCCGAAACCGTAAGGGTTACCGCCTGTATTCCAGTTAGTGCAGTATGAGTAATAATATTTACCGTCAGCCTTGATTATGCTTGAATCTTCAAAGAGATAGGGAGGATTCATTTTAACGCATGAACCTGAGAGGCTCATCATATCGTCGCCGAGTTTAACAGCTCTTGCAGTACCGGGGTCAGCAGTTTTACCCTGAGGAACACCGCCGCCTACATAGAGGTAACCTGTTCCGTCGTCGTCAACGAGTACAGCGGGGTCAAAAAGCCATTCAACGTCACCGTAACCGGCAGTACCTTTAGTAATGAGAGCGTGACCGAGTTCATCTCTGTAAGGACCTTCGGGGCTGTCAGCAGTGAGAACGCCTATACCGCCTGCGCTGTCAGCGAAGTAGAGGAAGAATTTATCTTTACCGTTGATAGTTTTCCAAGCTGCATCGGGAGCCCATGCGAAAGATGCCCATTTTGCCGCACCGTTTTCAGTTCTGCTGTTTTTGCCTGCAACGGGAATAGCACCGTGGTCAGTCCAGTTTACAAGGTCAGCGGAGGAGAAACAGTTAATAGTACCCGAATTATAAGTATTTACCTGTATTTCTCCGTTTGCGTTGTATTCAACAGCGTCATTTGTTGTGAACACATAAAGTCTGTCCTTGTAAACCATGAAGCCGGGGTCAGCACCAAAACGCTGAGTCCAGAGAACGTTATTTTCGCCGTCTTTTTTCCAGCTGTCATTTATAGAAACACCCTTAAAAGCGAGTTCCATAGCAGCAGTATCAACTATTTTTTCGGCAACAGGGAACTCATCTATTTCACCGAGAATGAATTTTTCAAGAAGAACGAGGTCATTTACTTCAACTTTGCCGTTCTGGTCAACATCAGCGACTTTAATTTTATTGCTGTCAGTGACTTTACCTGCAAGGCAATTTCTTGCAATAATCATATCGAATACGCTGATTCTGCCGTCGCCGTCAGTATCGCCGAGTATGAATTTACCGGGAGTAACGGGATTATCGTTACCGGAATCGCCTGTATTACCTGAATCGCCGGGAACATCAGGCTGACCTGCGCCGAGTATTGAAGTACCTGCGATAGCACCGATAGCCTCATCAATATAGAAGTTGTTAGTAGTTTCAGCAGTTTCAACATAAATCTGCATATCAGTAGCATCTTCAGGGATTTTGTAATTTTTATTTGCGAGCTGTAACCATTCGCCTTTAACGCCAGTACCCTCTGCAATAGTGCTGTAGTGTGTTTCGCCTGAAGCGTCTTTGTATTGCAGTTTAAGGTAGAATGTATCAGTATCATCGCCGTCGAAGTAAGTCACATTAACGGAGAAACTGTATTCATTACCGGGAACAAAAGCACGTGGATTGAGTGATTTTGCAACGCCGTTCCAAGCTGATTCTCTGCTGTCAACACGGAGAGCCTCATCTCCTACGTAATTTGTGCGGCCGCTTGTAGCGATTTGAGCAGAACCTCTGCCTTCCCAACCGCAAGTATCGCCTTCAAAGCCGTCAGCGAAATACCAACCGTACTGATTAGGTTCAATAGGCTTTACAGTACCGCTGCCGTTTACAGCAGAACCGTCACCCCATTCACTGTCGGGGACCATTGAAGTAAGAGTTGTATAAGCGAGTTTAGGCTGATTATTCTTATCGAAAAGGAGTGCATCTGAGCCTTGTTTAAGCCAAGAGTTAGCGTCATTAGGACCCCAGATACAAACGGCTGAAACCTTACCGTTATATTTACCGCTTGAATTTACGTCCATAGCGTGCTGGAAAATAGCCTTGTATTTATTAGCTTGGTCCTGAAGTGAATAAGTACCGTTTTCGAGGGAAATATCGAGTTCAGTAACCTGTACATCACAGCCGATTGACAAATATTTATCCATAGCATCGATATAAGCGTCAGTACCTGCGAAACCTGTAGCATTAGCGGGGACGTGGGACTGCATACCCATACCGTCAAGGAGACCTTTTTCGTAAAGAGGTTTAACAATAGTTCTTATAATGCAGTCACGTTTGTGGTCCCAGTATTCATTGTAATCGTTATAGTAGAGGTCGCAACCTTCAGGAGCATATTTTCTTGCGTAAGTGAAAGCTTTTTCAACGAAACTGTTGTTACCGTAAACTGAAACCCATGCCGAAGTACCGCCTGTTACGTTATTATCACCGGCAACACGGCAACCGTCCTGATTACCGCTTGTTCTGCTTGCGTCATCGGAAACGCACTCATTGCAGACATCGTAAGCGTAGAGGTTGAGGTCAGGGTATTGAGTCTGAATAGCGTTGAACATATTCTTGATATAGCTTTCAAGACGAGCGTCCATAGTTGAGGTATTTACCCATGAACCGTTATTATTGAAATTATCCTTGAAGAACCATGACGGTGTCTGACTATGCCATACAAAAGCATGACCTCTTACAGCGATATTATTTTTAACGCAGAAGTCGAAAATAGCAGCGGCGTTGTTAAGGGAAACGCCTATATTAGTGCCGTTACATTGTGACTGAACGAGAGTTGAATCAGGTTTTGTTTCATTTTCGCATTCAATCGAGTTGAAATTCTGCATAATCATTGAAGTGATAGCGGAATTTTTAACAGTACCGCCATTGAGGATATTACCCACACGGAAACCGTAATTAGCGAACTCATCTTTCAGACCTTTACCTGCGACAGCGGCTTCAGCAGAAACGATTTCATCGGTTGTAACTGAAACCTCATCGAAACTGAAGTCATTAGTTGAATCAGTTGTGAGGGTGAGTTCATACTCGTAGGTATTTTCGGGAGCCTTATAGTCAGCGGAAATTTCAGTCCATTCGCCTGCTTTCACCTTTTTGGAAACGAGCTGAACCGTAGTTTTTTCTTCAGTTTCCTCATCGATATACATAAGCGAAAGATTAAAAGTTTCATCAGTTTCGCTGTAAACCTTCATGGAGTAGTTATATTCAACACCGCCCCATATATAGAAGCCTTTAGATGAAGCTGCGCCGTCTGAGGGAACAGAACGGTTTGAAACTTTCATACCACGGGAATTTTCAAAGCCCGTACCGTTTTCAGCTGTAAGCGTAACAGCGTCAGCGTTACCGTGCCAGCCGTCGTAATTTGACTCAAAAGTATCGAAAACTGCCTGAGCCTTTACAGTCTGCATACCAGCGATTTCAGGCATAACAGCGAAAGTGCCTGCGAAACAGAGGGTAGCAGTAACAGCAGATAGGATTCTTTTTTTGTTCAAAATAATCATCTCCTTAAAAAATACAGATAGTTAAACGTATCAAAAGATTCTAAGTATATTATACACTATTCATAATTTATTAACAACCCACAATTTGCAGATTTGGTGGATTTTTTGAAGATGTTTTTATTGCTTTTTGCACAGAAATGTGTTATAATGTTCTTATAATATATGAAAAACTGCAAAGGGGTGTAAAAAATGGTAAACGGTAAAAAGCTGATAGCGGTAATAACAGCAAGACCGTCCGAACGTGAACAGAAAATAATGCTTGAGGGGATAATGACTGAAGCGGATAAGTACAATTTTCACATAGCAGTCATAGCGAATATTTACAATTTCAGTAATATAAAGGAATATTTCAGCCATGTTGCGGTTGAAAACAAAATATATGAGCTTGCGGAATCGGAGAGAATAGACGGAATTATATTCATGGCTGAAACTGTAGACGACAGCGAGTTGAAGAGCCGTATACTTGAACTGTTATCTGATATGGAGATACCGATTGTAGTTGCGGGAGATGAAATAGAGGGATATATTTGTGTGAACAACAATATCCGTGAAGATTTCCGTGAAATAGCCCGTCATCTTACTGAAGTACACAAATTCACTGAAATAGACATTATTACGGGTCAGGAGGAGTATGAAACTTCGCACGAAAGAGTAGCAGGGATAAGGGACGTACTGACCGAAAAGGGCATAAAATTCGGCGATGAAAACGTAATATACAGTAATTACTGGACTACAGGCGGTGAGAAAGTAGCGAACGAATACATAAGCGGAAAACGCAGATTACCTCAAGCGATAGTATGTGCTAACGATTATATGGCGTATGGATTGATGGACACATTTTTCAGGCACGACATAAATTTACCCGAAGATGTAACAGTAGTAGGGTACGAATATTCAGGGGAACGCTATTATCATTCGCCGATATTGACGACATATTACCGTAACAGGTCAGCAGTCGGAGCGAAAGCAATGAATGTGCTGTACAGTATAATGACAGGCGAGCCGACAGCAGAGGAAATAACTACAAACGGCTATATGATATGTGGGAACACTTGTTCGTGTGCAATTGACAAGAAATTTCTTGCAAAGGAACTTGAGGAAATCCGAAGTATGCAATTTTACAACAGTATGACGATGTGCGGGAATTTCGAGCAAAAACTTGCGGTATGCCGTTCATTGAACGACTATATCAGGGCATTGCAGGATTATTCATACCTGATACGCAATTTACAGGGGTTGTATTTATGCATATATGAGGATTGGTTCAGTCAGACGGAAAAGACACCGCTTGAAACTGATTCCAACGACAGAATGATGACATTTTACAGACTGATAAGCCCTGTACAATACGGCAGTAATCCGCATTATTTCACGAGGGAGATGTTATTCCCTGAAAATTTACCGGGTTCAGGGGAAAAGCTATATCTTTATTTTGTACCGATGTTCACGGACGGAATAGAAATCGGCTATTTCATATTCCAATACACAACGCCTGACAGTTATGATACCACGGCAATCAGTTGGATAAATTCAGCGGTAAATGCGTTGAATGTAATCCGAATGCGGAACGATATAAACGAATTGCTGGAATACAGCAATTTATCGGCGTATCGTGACACAACTACGGGGCTTTATAATAAGGAAGGCATTATACGGGAATGTGAACATTCACTAAAAAAAGTGTCTGCTGACGATAAAATTTCAGTAATAGTGATAAAATCGAGGCTTTTTATGGATTACAACAGAATGGATATGAATAACATAGGCATAAAGATAGACATAGAGATAGCAGAATGCCTGAAAAAATCAGCGATTGACAGTTCAGCGTATTGTGCGAAATTGCAAGACAAGCAGTTTTTATTTATAGCTATTGGGAAACTCCCCGAAAAATACGACGAAATAATTTCAGACAGAATCGTGACAATGATAACGCATTCGCCTGTTTACACGTCAGTGGATTTCATGGACAATATTATTTCAGCGGGAGTTACTTGTAACGCAAATGAGCTTGATTCCGAAAATATTATAGAAATATTAACTGACGAAATCAACAAAAAAACTGCTGATTTATCGGAGAAATATAGAATAGTTGACTATAATAAATACAATAATTTACGAGCAAAAATATACAAATCGCCCGAAAAAGCGTGGAATGCTGAAGAAGTATGCCGAGATTTCCACATAAGCAGTGGACATTTCAGAGCCGAATACAAAAATATGTTCGGAATGAGTTTCCACAAGGACATAATTCAGAGCAGAATAGCGATGGCGAAATATTTACTGATGACGACATCGTTGAATTTGCCGGCGATTGCGTTGAAATGCGGATATGACGACGACAAATATTTCATACGGCAATTTAGGCAGATTACGGGGACAAGCCCGAATGCTTACAGGAAATTTTCGATAATATCGTGAAAATAAAAAATCCGTTCCCTGAAAAGAGAACGGATTTTTGTTAAATGGCTCCCCCTGCCCGGCTCGAACGGGCGACAACTCGGTTAACAGCCGAGTGCTCTACCGACTGAGCTAAGGAGGAA
>CANQJV010000046.1 GCA_947624295.1 uncultured Ruminococcus sp.
CTGGAGGCTTCCTGTTGCATTGTTGACGTAATAAATGGCGGAGAAGGTTGTTTTTTAGTGATACGCTTTTTGACTGCCGTAACGATATATTCCGCATTTTCAAGCCTTTTGAGAATAGCATCAGCCTCTTCTTTTGTTGAAATCAGCATTTTTTTATCGCTTGTTTTCTTGCTGTCGGAATCTTTTGCAGGGATTTCAATTTTTTTGCCGTCAACAGACAAAAGGCTTGCCGAAAATACTTTTCTTGAGCCGGGTGCAGTGAATTTCGCATCAATTGACCAGTATTCTTTTGGTACAAATTCCCTTATTTCGTTTTCCCTGTCAACAACTATGCTTACAGCGACAGTTTGTACTCTGCCTGCTGAAAGTCCACGCTTGACTTTTTTCCAGAGAAACGGGCTTAATTTATATCCCACAAGCCTGTCAAGAATACGTCTTGCCTGTTGAGCGTTGACTAAATCCAAATCGATTTTATGCGGATTACTCATACCGTTACTTACGCCTGTTTTTGTAATTTCATTAAATTCAACACGGTTGTTGTCGTTCATATCAAGATTCAGAAGTTGTGCAATATGCCATGAAATTGCTTCGCCCTCACGGTCGGGGTCAGTTGCAAGGTATACTTTTTCGCATTTTTTTGCACGGCTTTTCAAATCCTTGATAACAGCAGTTTTGCCTTTCATATTGATGTAATGCGGTGCAAAACCGTTATCTATATCAACACCGAGTTTTGATTTAGGCAAGTCACGTATATGTCCCATAGAGGCAACAACTTCGTAACCTTTGCCGAGATATTTTTGTATTGTTTTAGCCTTTGCAGGCGATTCTACTATAACTAAATCAGACATCTGCCATATTACTCCTTAACTTTTTATCTCGAACATTTTCCCCGGAAGTGAATTTACAGCACCGATAATTTCGAGTTCTGTAAGAGCGGTCATAAGTTCGGTAAGGTCAATATCAAGCTCATTTGCAATGACATCTATATGAACCGCACCGCCTGACAGAATTTTCATAATATCGTTCTGTACTCCGTCAAATTCCGGTAAATCTTCGATTTTTTTATTTTGCGAAACTTTTTCTTTTTCGTAATTTTCATTTTTTTCATTTTTTTCATTTTGTGAAATTTTTTCATTGGTTTCGTTATTTGTTTCAACTGATTTTTTTAGTTTATCTGACTTTCCAAAATAGTTTTTTCTTTTTCTTTTAGCTGCTTCTTCTGCCCATTCATCGGGAAGTGCAGGCTGTTCAATATCAAAATAAGCTAAAATATCATTTGCACTGAAAAGCGGAATTGCACCGCTCCTGAGCAGTTCAGTATTCCCCGAATAATCGTAGCTGAAAATATTCGCCGGCGGAATACAGAATATTTCTTTACCCTGTTCAGCCGCTAAATCAGCTGTAATAAGTGAACCGCTTGTTATAGGTGCCTGAAATACAATAGTTGCATTACCGAGAGCGGCAAGGATTCTGTTTCTGCGTGGAAAATTATCGCCGAAAGCACGAGTTCCCATATGAAATTCAGATATAAAAACTCCGCCTGCATTAAGAATCATATCACGGTATTGGAAATTTTCAGCAGGATAATTGACATCAATTCCGCACCCAAGAATGCATATAGTCGGCATATTTTTCGAAACAGCCGCAAGATGAGTTCTTATATCAATTCCCACCGCAAAACCGCTTACTATAATGACACCTTTTTCAGCGAGTTCTGAACATATGCGGTCAGCCGTATACAGTGAGTAATTATTAGCACGCCTTGTCCCGACAGTAGTAACTGTTTTTGTACCATTCAGGCAATCTATATTGCCCTTGTAATAGAGTACAGCAGGAGGATTGAAGATATACCGTACTTTTGACGGATATTTTTCAGAGCTGTAACTTATAATGCCGATGCCTTTTTTATGGCATTCTCCAATAATTTCTTCAGCGTGATGCAGGGAAGTTGATTTTATATTATTTTTTTCTCTTTCAGTAAGTTCATACAGTTCATAGTTGGAACATAGTTCATGATATGCCTCATAGGCAGTTTCAAATGCATTCATAATCTGCCACAAACGACTGCCTGAGTTACCGAAAACAAGTGCAAGCCAGAGCCAGTATTTTGTATCGTTCATAGAATCCCTCCGCTAAAACTGTTTTTTCAGTTCCCACATGATAATACCTGATGCCATTGCCGCATTGAGTGAATTTATAGTGCCGTTCATACGGATAGTGATACGCCTGTCACATCTGCCTGATATTTCGGGCGGAAGTCCGTTGCCCTCGTTACCGATGAATACAGCTTGTTTTCCGTTGAATTTGCAATCAATGATATTTTGAGCATCTTTGTCGATTACGGAGGCTGAAGTCATAACAGCGTTATTTTTCAGCATATCAAAGAGTTTATCCGTATCATTTTCAATCATTGTATTCACACGGAAAACAGAGCCCATAGTTGAGCGGATAACTTTCGGGCTGTACAAATCACAACTCCCTGAAAGTATAACGCCGTTTATTCCGAGAGCGTCAGCTGTACGGATAATCATACCGGTATTTCCGGGGTCTTGTAAACCATACAGAACAATATATCTGCCGTTTTCACAAAAATCGATATTTTTCTGAACAGGTATTGTGCATATTGCAAAAACGCCTTGAGTTGTATCAGTAGAGGAAATCTTATTTCCAAGTTCATTTGAAATAACAACAGTTCTTGTATTTCTCAAATCAGCCTGAAAAAGAATTTCGCTGAATTTTCCGTAAGCCTGTTCAGTAAGAATGATATTTCTGATAATGCAGTTTTCGTTCAGAGCGTCGCTGACGATACGGAGCCCTTCCAACACGAATAAGCCGTATTGAACTCTTGCTTTTTTTGAAGAAGAAAGTTTCTGATACAGCTTTATAATGGGATTATCTTTAGATGTTATAATATTTTCCAAACAGTTTCCCTCCGACAAAATGAGTGGATATACTCCCCTCTATTGCAAATGTTAATAATAGTGTTGAATAGAATTTTTGTCAATCAAGGAAGAAATCTGAAAGCATACTGACGTATGGTGAAGATTTCTGACGCAGGGTGATGGAAATTATATCAGCAATATTGCTGATATTTGCAATAGAGGGGAGTATAGGTACAACAAAACACGCTCTTATTCAGGGCGTGTTGTCGTTACATAATACGCAGATTAAAGAGCAGCTTTAGCCTGATTAGCGATAGCTGTAAAACCTGCTGCATCGTTGATAGCGATTTCGGAAAGCATCTTTCTGTTGAGAGTGATACCTGCCTTTTTGCAGCCGTTCATAAATGTAGAGTAGTTCATGCCGTTAAGTTTAGCGGCAGCTGAAATTCTTGTAATCCAGAGCTGTCTGAACTGTCTTTTTCTCTGTTTTCTGCCGATGTAAGCGTAGTTACCGGACTTCATAACAGCCTGTTTAGCCATTTTGAAGTGTTTGCTTTTTGCGCCCCAGTAACCTTTAGCGAGTTTAAGAGTTTTATTTCTTCTCTTACGAGTCATCATTGCACCTTTAATACGTGCCATAGTATTATACCTCCGTTATATAAGAATTTGGAAATGGTCAGATTATCAGAAATGATTACACATTACATATAAGGAACAAGCTGTTTGATTGTAGGAGCGTTTGCGCTACCTGCAACGCCTGCATTACGAGCGATTCTCTTACGTTTTGTATCTTTCTGAGTGAGGCGGTGTCTTTTGTTTGTATGCTGATACTTAACCTTACCGCTTCCTGTAATCTTAAAACGTTTTTTTGCACCGGAATGAGTTTTAACTTTTACCTTTGCCATTGAAAATTCCTCCTTATTTCAGAACAAGATTTTACTTGTTATTTTTAGGGTTTATGAACATAACAATGCTGCGCCCTTCCATTTTAGCCGGTTTATCGACAGTACCTGCCGTAGAAACAGCATCTTTGAAGCGGTCAAGCAATTCCGAGCCGAGTTCCGGGTGAGCGATAGCTCTTTTGCGGAATCTTACGGAAACCTTGAGTTTATCACCGCCCTGAAGGAACTTTACAGCCTGATTTACTTTAGTTTCAAAATCGTGTGTATCAATAGTGGAGAACATTCTGATTTCCTTGATAGAAACAACCTTTTGATTTTTCTTAGCTTCTTTTTCACGTTTAGCCTGTTCAAAGCAATATTTGCCATAGTCGAGAATACGGCACACGGGCGGAGTAGCCTGCGGAGCGATTTTAACTAAGTCAAGGTCTTTTTCATAGGCTAATTTCTGAGCTTCTCTGGCGGACATAACGCCGAGTTTTTTTCCTTCATCATCAATTACGAGGATTTCCTTATCACGGATTTCCTCATTGATTTGCAGTTCCTGTTTGCTAATGTTCAAGCACCTCCGGTTAAAATATAAAACAAAAAATGAGTGCAGAAACCCCACACTCACGCAATACGGCTATCATATCATACGGACAGCATACATATTGACCGTTTAAGCAATGCCTGACGGTGAGAACGGGATTAGTTCTGCTTTGTTCACTCTGAATAGTATACACTATTTTATCAAAAAAGTCAAGGGGATTTTTAATTTTCGTCGCTTTGCACAATTATTCACCAAATATTTCCTTAATTTTATCCCATATAGCAAAACGCACTTCATATTTTTCAGGATGATACATAATATCGAGTTCATTTTCGCTGAAAACTTCTTCAGCTTGTTTGTTTTCCTCGACATCGCAGGCAGCAGGAATACAGAGCGGCGGATACATTACACACCACCAGTTTTTCCCTTCAGCAGAGCCTATTTTCACTCTCAACGCACGGTATTCACCGGCAGGCATTGTTATATCGCCGTAAACACGCTTGTCAAATACAACATCAGCTATTTCGGCGGTAACAGGCGAATTACAGCCGTTTTCAAGCAATGTGCTTTCAGCAATATCAACAATTTCACTGAGTTTTTCTTGTGCAATTTTTTCAGCTGAATCAAGTGAGTCTGCATTTCCGAAAATATTGCTCTCAAGAAGCGCATCACGGACTTTCAGTTTCAGATTCTGGTCACGGGAACTGTCCGATTCCGCAAGAATATGAAGTCTGAGCACGCTGTTACGCAATTCATCGAGCCTGCGACCGTCACGCACAACAGCTGAACAATTTGTTATAAGTACTGACATAACAAGTCCCGTTAAAAAAAATATTGATTTTTTCATTTTTATCACCTCGACTGTAATAATTGGCAGTCTTATGAGGAATATTCATATTTTCGTGTAAAAAAATCCGTGCAGAAAGCTGAATTTCCGACAAAAAATATTGCAGATTATATTCTAAATTTTGTTGTTTATGCTGAAATTCGTCTGAAAATCACAAAAACTGTCTGATTTTTTTACTTTACGGGTATTGTCAAATCATATAAAATAATATTAGAATTAAACTAAAGGAGCTGTTTATATGAAAAAAATTATCCTGTCAATTTTTCTTGCAATAACTGTATTATTTACGCCGTTACGTGCGGAAAGTGCCGATAAATCTGAATATACCTACTCTGTCATTGACAACACGGTGACTATTACGGGCTTTACAGGCGAACCTGTTTTCATTGATATTCCCGATACAATAGACGGCTGTCGTGTTACTGAAATCCGTGACAATGCTTTTTATGAGTGCGATACTCTGAAAAATATCACTATTCCGGCAACTGTCGAAAAAATAGGTCATCATGCGTTCTATGCGTGTTCTGCACTTGAAAGCATTGTGATTCCCGACTCTGTAACTGAAATAGGTATGGGCTGTTTTTGTGGAAATTCCTCACTTAAATCGGTGACAATTTCAGAAAATATTATACAACTTCCCGAATCGTGTTTCAGGAGCTGTACAACCCTGAAAAATATCGTTATTCCGCAAAATGTCACTGATATAGGCGATTTCTGTTTTTCGGGATGTACTTCTCTGTCAAATGTTTCTTTAGGCGAAAAAGTCCATAATATAGGAGATTGTTCGTTTTATATGTGCGATTCCATGAAGTATATATATATTCCGCCGTCCGTCGATGAAATCGGTGTATATGCTGTAGGATTTCTGCCTACTTCTGACGGTACGGAAAAAGTTGATGATTTTACAATTATAGGCGTGAAAAAATCAACAGCTGAAAATTATGCCGATGAAAATTCTTTTACTTTTGAAAACGCCTCTGATTCAATACACGCATTTGCGGTACAGTGCATAAGCGGTAAAAGGATTGATATTCCGTCAATTATTTTAATCGGCAGTGGTATTTTTTTAGCAATAATCATAATTATTTCAAAATATAAAAAAAATTCGTATAAAAAATGAATTTTTTTTTAATAAGCTATTGATTTTTTCTGAAAAATATGTTATCATTATTATACAATAATGTTGATTTTATGGAGGGATTAAAAATGATAAGCATTAAAAAAGCTATTGCTTCTGTAATGTGTACGGCTGTTGCACTTACTTCAATACCCGTCGTACCTATGGCGAAAGCTGCTGATGCAACTGTTGAAAATTCAGGGCTTGACTACGATTATGCCCGTGCATTACAGTACTCAATTTATTTTTACGATGCAAATATGTGCGGTACAGGTGTTGAGGAGAATAATCTCCTTTCATGGCGTGGAAATTGCCACACATACGATTCAAAAGTACCTATGCAGCCTGCAAAAGACGGTGAAGGCTACCGTAACGGCACTAACCTTTCACAAAGTTTCATGGACAAATACAAGGACGTTCTTGACCCTGACGGTGACGGCTGTATTGACGTTTCAGGCGGTTTCCACGATGCAGGTGACCACGTTAAATTCGGTATTCCTGAAAATTACGCTGCTGCAACTCTCGGCTGGGGATATTACGAGTTCCGTGACTCATACGTGAAAACAGGTCAGGACGCTCATATTGAAACGATTCTCCGCTATTTCAATGACTACCTTATGAAATGTACTTTCCGTGACGACAGCGGTGAAGTCATTGCACACTGCTATCAGGTTGGCGAGGGAGGTATTGACCACGCTATCTGGCAATCGCCTGAAGTTGATACAATGGTACGTCCAGCATGGTTCCTTACTGCTGAAAAACCTCAGACTGACTATGTTGTTTCGGCAGCAGGTTCACTTGCAATAAATTACCTCAATTTCAAGGATACTGACCCCGAATATGCTGAAAAATCGCTTGATTACGCTAAGGCTCTCTGGAAATTCGCAAACGATAACCCCAAAGAATTAAGCGATAATGCTGACGGTCCTATGCAGTTTTACAGTTCGTCAAAATGGGAAGATGATTTTTGCTGGGCAGGCGCATGGCTTTACCTCTGCACGGAAGATAAATCGTATTTAGAGGATTTAATGCCGTATGTTGACTTGTACGCCCCGTCAGGATACTGCTATAACTGGAATGATATGTGGGGCGGTGCAATTTCATTGCTCGGAATTATTGACCAGACTCACCCTGAACTTGAATTGCAGAATATGTACCGCACTGTAAACGGCAAAACAGAATATGAACCTGCTGACTTTTGGGAACAAGTCTACAAATGCTATTCCACTTGGAAGGCTCTCGAAACTCCCGGAGGTTACGCATTCCTGTCAGTATGGGGTTCAGCAAGATATAATACAGCTATGCAACTCATCGGTCTTATCTACGATAAGTACAATAATGACGGCAAACCCGGAGAGTTCAGCGAATGGGCTCAGGAACAAATGCACTATATTATGGGCGATAATCCGCTGAACAGAAGCTATATTGTCGGCTATAACGAAAATTCCGTAAAATACCCTCATCACCGTGCCGCTTCAGGACTTCTTTCGGCTGAAGATACAAGAGAACAACGCCATGTACTCTGGGGCGCATTGGCAGGCGGTCCTGACGGAAGTGACCAGCATAATGATACAACTAATGACTACATTTACAACGAGGTTACTATCGACTACAATGCCGCTTTTGTTGGGGCTTGCGCAGGTCTTTATGAATTTTTCGGTACTCCCGATATGGCTGTTACTGCTAATTTCCCGCCTGAAGAAAAACCGATTGAGGGCGAGGAAAGCACAAGCGGTACGTGGATTGAGGCTTGCGGTATAGATGACCTGCATTCAGACGGTTCAGGCGTTACAAAAGTTTCGCTGAAAGTAATGACAGGCTCTAATAAGCCCTCTGATAAGATTTCTGTACGCTACTATTTCAATACAAGCGAAATGGCTAACGGTATCGACAGCGTTACCGAAATAAAAGAACTTTATGACCAGTCATCTGCTGAAGTCGAAGGCGCAGACGGCGTTATAAGCGGTCCGTTCAAATATGACAAAGTGCTTGATACTTATTATGTCGAAATTTCATGGGACGGCTATTTTATCGCAAATTCAGGTAAAAAATACCAATTCGATGTAGGTATGTACTACGGCGATAAATGGGACCCCGAAAACGACTGGAGTTATCAGGGACTTGAGATGTACAGCGAAGATGATGCTTTCTTCGGTAACGGCAACGAAAAGCCTGCTCCGAATATATGCGTATATGATGACGGCGTGCTTATAGGCGGTACTGAACCGGACGGAACAACTGTTTCGGAGGAAAAGCCGACTGAAAAGCCTACAGAAAATCCTACTACAAAGCCCGATAAACCGACAACAAGCGATGATGTTCTCCTCGGCGATGCGAATTGTGACGGCGACATAAATATGGCTGATGCAGCTGCTATAATCCAGCACATCGGAAATCACGACACATATGCGCTTTCGGAGCAGGGGATAGCAAATACAGATATGTGCGATGGAAATGCCGGTATCACAGGTAGTGATGTTTTAGCGGTACAGTTGATTGTGGCAAAACAGATTGACAAGTTACCATATGTTGAATGATATAACAAAAGCGAATCTTTCGGGGTTCGCTTTTTGTAAAAAAATATAACGGGAGGGCTTTATTATGAGAATGGATTACGAACTTTTTGATTATGGGAAATTTATTTGCAAGGATTATGGCGACCATATCGAATTTGGAAAATTTTCAAGCTATGCAAATGATGAAACTGAACTTGTTATTCCTGCTGAAGTTTATGGTAAACATATTAAAGCTATCGGCAATTGGGCATTTGTTTCTTGTAAAAATGTGGAATCAATAGTAATTACTGACGGCATTACGAGTATCGGTGATTTGGCGTTTTGTGAC
>CANQJV010000047.1 GCA_947624295.1 uncultured Ruminococcus sp.
GAGGGCCATTAGCTCAGTTGGTCAGAGCATCCGGCTCATAACCGGACGGTCCGGGGTTCGAGTCCCTGATGGCCCACTTGTGAAATATAATTTAACTCCACGGATGTAGAATTTCCGTGGAGTTTTTTGCACTTTTTTGTACATATTGTCTAAATTTCCCAGTCCTCACAAAGTCGGTTGATAGCCTCAGTAAGCCTCCTCATATCGGCATTCGCTCTGCCGCCTGACTGACTGATAAGACGTGAAAGGCGTTCAGCCGCAAATACAAGGTCATTGTAGTAGATATTGCCTGTATTTTGCGATTTTTTCTCAATGCGGACGGGTTCAGCGTCAACAGTAATTTCGCCCGAAATCAAATCAAATTCCGCACCGCTGTAAGGCGCATAGGAATCCGCACCGAGTTCGTCACGCAAACGCTGCGCAAAGCCGTCTGCTGAATCCGCATCGCCGTGTATAATAAAGTACTTTTTCACGCCCGAAATCGCTTTCGCCCATGTTGTAAGCCCGTTCATATCAGCGTGACCGCTGACACCCGGCAACTGCTTTATTTCAGCCGAAACGTGAATTGTTTCGCCGAAAAGTTTAACTTTTTTCGCACCCTCAACAAGACTTCTGCCGAGTGTATTTCTCGCCTGATAACCAACGAAAAGCACGGTATTTTGCGGAATCCAGAGATTATGCTTTAAGTGGTGCTTGATACGTCCTGCCTCGCACATACCGCTTGCGGAAATTATAACTTTCGGTCTTGTATCATCGTTGATTGCCCTTGAATCGTCGCTTGTCACCGTCCTCACAAGCCCGTCAAATGCTATCGGATTTATCCCTTGACGAACAAACGAAAGTGCCTCCGCATCGTAACAGCTTTCGCGGTTGTTTATGAAAATATCAGTCGCTTCAATCGCAAGCGGACTGTCAACGTATACTTTGAATCCGTCGTGACCGCTGACAAGATTATCAGCTTTTATTTGCCTGATGAAATACAGCATTTCCTGCGTTCTGCCTACCGCAAATGACGGTATAATGACATTTCCGCCACGGTCAAAAGTTTTCTGCAATATGTCGGCAAGCGCAATTACGTAGTCAGTCGGACGGTTGTGTACTCGCAAACCGTATGTTGATTCCATAACAACATAGTCGGCTTTGTCAATATATTGCGGGTCACGGATAAGCGGTTGATTTGTGTTGCCTATATCTCCTGAAAAGGCTATAGTACGTGTTTCACCGCTTTCAGTGAGAGTAACCAGAATACTCGATGAACCTAACAAATGACCTGCATCACGGAAAAATACGGATATTCCCTCGCAAATTTCAACAGGCACATCGTATTCGTGCGGTACGAAAAGTTCGATTGCTCCTATTGCATCGTCCATTGTGTACAGCGGTTCATAGTCATCTTCGCCTCGCCTTTTAGCTTTACGGCTTTTCCATTCCGCCTCAAATTCTTGAATGTGCGCACTGTCACGGAGCATTACACTGCAAAGATTTGCGGTTGCTACTGTTGAGTGGATTTCGCCTTTGAATCCGCCTGCAAAAAGCAAGGGCAAAAGTCCGGAGTGGTCAATGTGAGCGTGTGTGAGAAGTACGAAATCTATTTCTGACGGTGGTACAGGTATTTGCGCTTTCTCGAAAACTTCCTCGCCTTGCTGCATACCGAAATCAACAAGGAATTTTTTCCCGCAAGCCTCAAGGTAAGTACAGCTCCCTGTTACTTCGTGAGTTGCACCTATAAACATCATTTTCATAAAAGCACCTCCTATGCTTATTATATTCTTGTATAATTATAACATATTTTTTGAAAAATTGCAATAGTTTTTATTGAAATAAATATATAAATATCTTAATAGGCTGCAATATATTTTTTATAAATTTGCAGTAGTTTTAGCTGGACAAAAATCAGGATTTGTGATATAATTATATTTGCAATAAATTTAGTAAAGAGGTATTTAGCTATGAATAAAAAAGAAACTGCTGAAATTAAAAAGAATTTTTCCGATAAAAGCGGATTTTTTGTTATGGAAAGAGTGCTGACGGGTTTTGTTGACGCTGAAAAAAATCTCCGCTGTTATAAAATCAATTCGTGTATCGCAATGCCTGCTGAGGAACATGACGTATACGACGAAACGCTTAAAAAAGTACTCAATACAAATGTAGGCAAGAATTTCTGCGAATACGAGTTCCCGAGTGAATCCTACGAGGAGGGTAAACCACAGGAATTGCTTTACTCGCTCCTTAAGTCTGAACTCAAAGACGAACTTTTGTGCGAGAATTTCCTGAATCATATCGCAAATAATCTTGTTGACGATGCTCCGTACGCTGTTATTACGGCTTACTGCAAATATACGGTCAGGCGGAAAGATAAAAATGATGAGAATTACACGGGTGAGGACGAAATATACCGCTATCTGCTTACCGCAATCTGCCCTGCTAAAACAAGCAATGACGGATTTGCTTTCAACAACGATGATAACGAAATCGTCAAAAAATTAAACAATGAACTCATTATAGGCAGAGCTCCTACTGACGGTTTCCTGTACCCTGTTTTCAGTAACAGGAGTACTGACGTAAATCACGTTATGTACTACTCAAAATCAGCCTCAAATCCAAATATTTCGATTGTTGAAAACGTCCTCGGCTGTAGTTTCGTGATGTCCGCTGAAAACGAAAAGACAAGTTTTCAGAATATCCTCAAAAACGTTGTCGGCGATGATTTGGACTATATGGTGATTAAAACAGTCAACGAAAAACTTCAGGAAGTCGTCGAGGAAAATAAAGATGATACTGATAAAACTGTTATGGATAACACTAAGTTAAAAGATATTCTTACTGATATCGGTATTCCGCAGGAACGTGTGCAGATGGTTGAACCTGTATTTGAAAAAGTATGCGGAAATGTACCGCTTACTGTATCGAATCTTGTCGAAAATAAAACTGTTGTTTCCGCAACGGGTATAACTGTCAATATTAAGCCTGATTTTGCTGATAAAGTGCGCACAAGCGTTGTTGACGGCAGAAGATGCCTGCTGATTGATATTGACGACCCTACTATTGAAATAAACGGTTTGCCTGTTTCGCTGACATGAGTATAGACGATATTAAAAATACAGACCTCGCCAAAGAACTGATAAGTTTCCTGAAATGGCTTGTAATCGGGTCAGTTATCGGAATTATAATTGGTCTTGTTGGTACACTTTTCCATTTTTGTTCGGGATTCGCTGAAACGTTCAGGGATTCGCATACATGGACTTTGTTTTTACTGCCGGTTGCAGGCGTTGTTATTGCCTATTTCTACGATGTAATGCATTACAGTCACGATAAAGGCACAAATCTTGTGCTTTTAGCGGTACGTGACAATAAAATTATGGGGATACGTCACGCTGTCTGC
The DNA here is from genome assembly GCA_947624295.1 of uncultured Ruminococcus sp. Lineage (GTDB taxonomy): Bacteria > Bacillota > Clostridia > Oscillospirales > Ruminococcaceae > Ruminococcus. Next base: position 3,383 of record CANQJV010000047.1, read on the forward strand.
ATTTTCGTTGCAACTGTCATCACGCATCTTTGCGGAGGTTCAAGCGGTCGTGAGGGTGCTTCTCTGCAAATTGGTGCGGCATTGGGCTCGTTCGCCGGACGTAAACTGAAATTCGATGATGATGACAAGCGAATGATGACAATGTGCAGTATGAGCGCAATGTTTGCGGCTGTTTTCGGTACTCCCGTCACGGCAGCTATCTTCTCTATGGAAGTTATAAGCGTTGGTATCTTCTATTATTCGGCAATTGTCCCGTGTGTAGCTTCAGCACTCACAGCAAGCTATATATCTTCACTTTTCGGGATTTCCCATATAAATGTAAATGTCAGTCTGCCTGCGATAAATCCCGTTGTGTACCTGAAAATCGCCTTGATTGGAGCGTTATGCGCAGTTATAAGTATTATTTTCTGTATGGCAATTAGCGGTACAAGTAAATTATTTAAGAAAATAAAAAATCACGCTTTACGTGCATTTATAGGCGGTGTTATTGTGGTACTGCTTACTTTGCTTGTGCAGAACCGTGATTATAACGGCACGGGCAGTGCAATGATAATATCGGCGTTCAGCGAAAAACCGTTTGCATTTGCTTTTGCGGTGAAAATTATATTCACTGTCATAACTCTCACATCAGGTTTCAAGGGCGGTGAAATTTTCCCTGTATTCTTTATCGGGTCGACGTTCGGGAGTGTTTTTTCCTCTCTGATAGGTCTTGATTGCTCAGTCGGTGCAGCTGTAGGTATGGTTTCGCTTTTTTGCGGTGTGACTAACTGCCCTGTTGCCTCAATTCTGCTTTCTATTGAACTTTTCGGCGGTGACGGTATAGGAATATATGTTCTTGCCTGCGCTGTAAGCTATATGCTTTCAGGGTACAGAGGACTTTACAGTGAACAGAAAATTCTGTACTCCAAAATCAAGACAAAATATATAAATAAAAGAATAGGTGATAAAAAGTGAATAATAATACTTCAGTTATTATCGTATGCGCCGGAAATTCCGCAAGAATGGGCGGTATAAATAAAATCCTGCTACCATTGGGCGAAAGACTTGTCATAGGCGTAACTATGCAGGCGTTTCAGGCGTGCGAAAGCGTACAGGAAATTATAATTGTCGCAAGAGATGCGGATATTCCTGCAATTACAGCGGAAGCTGAATCGGCAGGCATAACAAAATTGAAAGAGTGTACAGTCGGCGGTGATACAAGACAGAAAAGTGTTATAAATGGTTTGCGCTGTATTTCGAAAGATACTGAACTTGTCGCAATACACGACGGCGCAAGACCTCTTGTCAAGCCCGAACATATCGAGAAAACTATAAAAGATGCTCTTGTTTTTGGCGGAGCAACTCTCGGTGTACCGGTGAAAGATACAATAAAAGTTGTTGATGACGGGCTTATTACAGACACTCCGCCGAGAAAATCCCTCTATATTACTCAGACTCCGCAGATTTTCAGGAAAAAACTGTATTTTGAGGGCGTTGACTTTGCGCTTGAACATAATCTTGATTTTACCGATGATTGCCAACTTGTTGAGGCTGTAGGCGGTAAAATCTATATGACAACAGGGGATTACACAAATATAAAAATTACTACTCCGGAAGATATTAAACTTGCTGAAACTTTGCTTGAAATGAGGTGAAAATATGTTCAGAATAGGTCACGGTTACGATGTCCATAAACTCGCAGAAAACAGGAAACTTATTCTTGGCGGTGTTGATATTCCGCACGATAAGGGTCTGCTTGGTCATTCAGATGCGGACGTTCTTGTGCACGCAATTATGGATTCAATGCTTGGTGCGTTGGCACTTGGTGATATAGGTAAATTTTTCCCTGATACTGACGAAAAATACAGAGGTGCTGACAGTATGGAACTGCTGAAAGAAGTCACCGCTATTTGCAGGGAAAACGGCTATATTATCGGCAATATCGATGCTACTGTAATTGCGCAGGCACCTAAACTTGCGCTGTATATTGACACAATGCGTCAGAATATAGCTGATGTGTGCGGGTGCGAAAAGTCGCAGATAAGCGTTAAGGCGACTACAGAAGAAAAACTCGGATTTACAGGCGAAAAACTCGGTATATCTGCGCACGCTGTATGCATTATGAAAAAAATATAACTAAAAAACTCAAGCCGTAATAAAACTATATACGGCTTTTGTTAATTTTTTATTGACAAATCACGTCAGTGGGAGTATAATTATCATAGATAATATAATTATCATAGTATATCAATAATCACTAAAGGGGGATTTATATGGAAATTATTATTGTCGGCGGTGGTAAAGTCGGCAATGCTCTTGCGGAAGTCCTCTGCGATGAGCATAATGTTACTGTTATTGACAAAAGCGAAACAAAAATAAATTCTGTTGTGAACGATTACGATGTAAAAGGTATCGTCGGAAATTGCCTTACAACTGAAATCCTTGACAATGCAGGCGTTGCAAGGTGCAATATTTTCATTGCTGTTACAAGCTCCGATGAGGTCAATATTCTCTCGTGCCTTATCGCTAAAAAAATGAAAGCACGCCATTGTATTGCCCGTGTCCGTAACCCTGAATTTGAAAAACAGCTTGTTTTTATGCGTGAGGAACTCGGTATCAGTATGATGGTTAATCCTGACTACAATTCCGCAAATGAAATCGCTAAAGTACTGCGCTATCCTGAAGCAATAAATATCGATTCATTCGCAAAAGGACGTGTTGACCTCGCTGAAATCCGTATCACAAGCGGCAGTATCCTCGAAAATCTCGCACTTTCGCAATTGTCACGCCGTTTAAGGCTTGATGTGCTTATTTGCGCAGTACAGAGAGGGGACGAACTCATTATCCCGAACGGAACATTTGTTCTGCACGCCGGCGATAAAATTCATATGACTGCATCGCATAGCAATATGGTGAAATTTTTCAAGAGCATAAGTGCGGCTTACAGGGAAAAACGTGTTAAATCAGCTGTTCTTATCGGCGGAGGCCGTGTGGGTTATCACCTCGCACAACAACTGCGTGAAATGAGTGTGAAAGTCAAGATTATTGAAATCGATGAAAAACGCTGTCTTGAATTGAGCGAACGTCTTGACAAAGTCAATATTGTGTGCGGTGACGGTACAAATCAGGACGTTATCCGTGAAGAACGTGTGTACGATGCTGATGCTGTTGTAAGCCTTACAGGTATCGATGAGGAAAATATACTTATGTCACTCCTTGCTAAAAATAACGGTGTTGAAAAAGTCGTCACAAAAGTAAACAGAATGAACTTAATGCAGCTCTCCGAAACTCTTAACCTTGACAGCGTTATTTCGCCGAAATCAATCACTGTCAATCAGATTCTGCAATACGTCCGTGCTAAACAGAATACAGAAGGTAATAATATCACTACTTTATACAGACTGGTGAACGACAGGCTTGAGGCGATTGAATTTATCATTAAGGAACACAAAAGTTATGTCGGTATTCCTCTGCGGAAACTTAAACTTCGGAGCGGTATTCTTATCGCAAGTATCGTGCGTGGAAATGAACTCATTATCCCTAAAGGCGATGACTGCCTTATGGTGAATGACAGCGTTGTTGTTGTCACGAAAAACAGGGGATATGATGACCTGAAGGAAATTTTTGATAAAAGGTAAAAAGGTAACTGATTAAATGAATTACAGGATGATAACTTATATTATGGGGCAAATTCTGCGTATTGTCGGGCTTTGTATGTTACTCCCGCTTGTCGTGGGAGCTATATACGGCGAACATCATATTTTTGCATCGTTCGTCATACCTGCCGGAATTACGCTCCTGCTCTCCGTAATATTCACCATTAAAAAACCTAAGAATACAGCTGTTTTTTCAATGGAGGGCTTTGTAAGCGTTGCGGCTTCGTGGATTACTATGTCCGCTATCGGTGCTTTACCTTTCTTTATTTCAGGCGAAATCCCTAAATATATTGACGCTTTTTTCGAAACAGTATCAGGATTCACAACAACAGGCTCAACAATTTTAAGTGACGTTGAATCTATGTCCCGTTCGTCTATGTTCTGGAGAGCTTTCACTCACTGGCTGGGAGGTATGGGCGTACTTATGTTCGTACTCGCCGTTATGAACAGTAATGACGTGCGTACAATGCATATGATGCGTGCGGAATGTCCCGGACCTAATGTCGGACGGCTTGTGTCAAAATCAAGTTTTTCCGCAAGAATACTCTACGGTATATACATTGTTATGACTGCTCTCGAAATCACTATACTTCGTATTTTAGGTATGCCCTTTTATGATGCGGTTATTCACTCGTTTTCTTCAGCAGGAACAGGCGGTTTTTCTATGTGGAATGACAGTATCGCCCATTACAACAGCCTTGCAATTGAAATGACAGTTGCTGTTTTTATTATACTTTTCGGCATAAATTTTAATCTTTACTACTACCTTATTATAAGGAAATTCGCCCTTGTGTTCAAAAATGAGGAACTCCGTGTGTATATCGGGCTTATAGTGCTTTCTACAGCTGTACTCACCTGTACTGTTCTCGAAAATTATTCGTCGTGGGGGGAATCTCTCAGGAAATCGTTTTTTATGGTTGCCTCTACTATCACCTCAACAGGATTTTCAACGACTGATACAAGCAACTGGAGCGAATTTTCGCAGACATTGCTGTTGTTGCTGATGTTTGTAGGCTCGTGTGCAGGTTCTACGGGCGGCGGAATTAAAGTGTCAAGAATTTTAATCATTGTCAAGACGGGTATCAGAGAATTGAAATATATTGTAAGCCCTCGTGCAGTTGCTTCCGTGAAAATAGACGGGAAACCTGTTGAAAAAGATGTTGTTCGTGGCGCAAGCAATTACTTCATACTGTTTATGCTGATTTTCGTTGCATCTGTACTGCTTATTTCGCACGATAAGTACTCTATTGAGGAAAATATTTCAGCCGTTACAACTTGTATAAATAATATCGGTTTTGGCGTGGGCAGTTTCAGCACATCAGGAAATTTCAGCGGACTTGACCCGTTTTCGAAATTGATTCTTTGTTTTGATATGCTGATAGGCAGACTTGAAATTTATCCCCTTATTATGCTTTTTGCGTGGAAAAGACATTGAACTGCATAACCTGAAAAAAATGGCGGAGAAATTCTCCGCCTTTTTGTTATGAATTTTTAATTATATCATCTCTCACAATGTTCAGTTTACCGTCAAGTATACCGAAATCTTTGCCTTTGTAACACCAGATTGCACGTCCTATGCCGTATTTTTCGAGGACTGAATGTATATCACGATACCAGTTTACAGCTGATTCAGCATCTGCCAATTCAATCACGCCGTATTCACCGCAGTAAAGCATTACATTGCGGTTTTCAGCCGTTTCAATCGCTTCACGGAAAAGATTTTCGAAGTATTCTGTAGAGAATCCGTTTTCGGGAATCGCCTGTTCAAATGGATTTATATTCGGTAATATCGCCGATTTCTCAAGAAACTCGCTTTTTGATACAGGGTAATTTATTCTGAACTCATCAGGCATATTTTTCACCCAGTAAGCACCCTGATGAGTAAACAAAAGCGGTTCATAGCAGTGGAAATTATAGATGATATTCTCGTCAAACGGCTTTGCAAGGTATTTCACGGTCTGCACGCTGTTATTGTAGTAACTGCCTATGAGGATTTTTGTTTCGGGAGCGTATTTCCTGACTATATGCACCGTTTTTTCTGCGATTTT
>CANQJV010000048.1 GCA_947624295.1 uncultured Ruminococcus sp.
TTCTATTTGTCTATATTATATGCAATATATTGATGCTTGTCAATATCTTTCTTGCAAATTTGTAGAAATCAACAAAAACAGCCTATTTTTGAAAATATCATTGTGGTCTTTTACCAACTTTACTTTATTTATTCGTTATTCACCATGTCTAAGAGATGTACTAAAAGAACATCTGTCCTTACATTATTAGCTTGCTGTATCGGTCTATTGTTGTTACTTAAAACTTCTATATGCCTACTGTCCTAATGGTTTAGTTTTATCATATAATTCAAGAAAATGAATTTTGAGAAAAAGAGAACAAAAAAAGAGTGATTTTGGTAGAAAAGTTGGTAGATAAAAAGCACTTTTCTAAAATATATTTATCTACCAAAAATGCTGATATTCTTCTTAGTTACGGCCTTTATTGAAACAGAAAAAAGAAGTTTTCATATAATGTCATTGACATTTTCAGCATTTTATGTTATACTATATTGAAAATAATTTCCACAGGAGGTAAAAACTATGAGAATCAGGCATAAGGCTTGGGCGAAACCCGAACTTGAATCCTGCCAATTTTATGTAATGAATCCGCCCGAACAGAAAGGCAAATGGACAGAACTCTTTGAAAATCCCGAAAAACCGCTGTATGTTGAATTAGGCTGCGGAAAGGGAGGCTTTATTTCGCAAATAGCACCTGCACACCCTGAAATAAATTTTATTGCAATGGATATAAAGAACGAAATGCTTGTTCTTGCCAAAAGAAAACTTGAAAACGCCTATAAATCAGCGGATATTCCTATGAGCAACATAAAAATAGCTATTCAGAATATAGAAAGGCTTGATACAGCGTGGGACGAAAATGACAGGGCTGACAGGATTTATATAAATTTCTGTAATCCGTGGGGCAAGCAGAAACATAAAAAACGCCGTCTTACTCACACAAGACAGCTGTTGAATTATAAGAAATTCCTGAAGGGCGAATTATGGTTCAAAACTGATGATGACGGACTTTTTGAGGAATCTTTTGACTATTTTGCGGAAGCAGGTTACAGAATCAAATATAAAACATATGATTTGCATAGCGAAACAGATATTGAAAATTATATTACAGAACACGAAAATATGTTTACTGCTGAGGGAAAGAAAATAAAATTCCTGATAGCGGAACCAATAGAGGTGTAATTTATGGAGTACAAAAAAGAAAGCGAAAAATTTTCATTCGGCATAGGTACGGAAAAAGTTGCAGGCAAAGGGAATCTTGCTGAAACTGAAAGCGAAAATGCAGGTTTAGCAAAAGTTTTAACTTATGTAGCACTTACGGCAGGAGCAGGATTGTTGAAAAAAGCTCATAGGAAACGCCGCAGAAAAAAGAAATGAAAAAATTTTTTTTATAAAACTCTTTACAAATGCGGAATGATATGGTATAATTAAATAAACCCCCTGAAGTCTGTCAGGTAAGCAGAACGTATTGTTAAGGCAACACCATACAAAGCCGTCAGGCGTTCTTTGTGCAGTGTTGCCTTAAATATATAAATCAGACAGCTATGCCCGACTGACTTTCAGACGGGCTGTTTTCCTGTAAATTTTCTTAACTTAATTAAAAGGAGATGATTTCTATGGATTCTGTTTTTATAAAAAATATCCGTGCAGTTGATACTGATATGGACAAAATTACAAATATTTTCATAAAAGACGGCATAATAGCTGAAATCGGCGATAATATCTGTTATAACGCCGATACTGTCATTGACGGTACAGGGCTTGTATTGATGCCGTCAATTTTTGATATGCACGTTCATTTCCGTGACCCCGGTTTTACTTATAAAGAAGATGTTATTTCGGGCTGTTCAGCGGCTCTTGCGGGAGGAGTAACAGGTGTACTTGCAATGCCCAACACTAAACCTCCTTGTGATAATGCCGAAACAATACGCTATATCATTGAAAAATCGCAGAGTACAGGAGTTGACGTTTATCCTGTAGGCTGTATTACGAAAGGTATGAACGGCGAAAGTCTTTGCGATTACGGTAAACTCAAAAAAGCAGGCTGTATCTGTATTTCCGATGACGGTAAACCCGTTCAGAATGCGGAAATGATGCGGAAAGCTCTTGAAAAGTCCAAAGAAAGCGGGTTGCTTGTTGCATCGCACTGCGAGGATTTAAGCATAATAGACGGCGGAATTATGAACAAAGGCGAAATATCCGAAAAAATCGGCGTAAAAGGTATGGACAGGGCTTCAGAGGACTATATAACTGCCCGTGAGATGATACTTGCGAAATCTGTAGATTCACGCATACATATATGCCACGTTTCGACGGAAGGAAGTACCGCAATGATACGATTTGCGAAATCACGTGGAGTGAAAGTGACTTGTGAAACTGCTCCGCATTATTTTATGCTGACAGATGAACTTCTTGAAAAACGTGATGCAGATTACAGAATGAATCCGCCCTTGAGGACTGCCAAAGACGTGAGAGCGATTATAGACGGTATAAAAGACGGCACGATAGATTGCATAATTACTGACCATGCTCCGCACGCTCCCGAAGAAAAGGCTGATTTTGAGAAAGCTCCTAACGGTGTTGTAGGTCTTGAAACTTCACTTGCCGTAACGCTTACAGCGTTGTATCATACAGGCGAAATCAGTCTGAAAAGGATTGTTGAACTTATGTGCGTGAATCCACGGAAAATATTGGGGCTTGATGTGCCTGAAATACGTACAGGTTCAACTGCTGATTTGGTGATTGCCGATATAAACAAAAAATGGACAGTTATCCCCGAAAAACTTCATTCAAAATCACATAATACAGTTTTCAAGGGAATGACTTTAACAGGTAAACCTGTTGTTACAATATCAAAGGGCATTATAAGATATAACGAACTTACAAATTAAACTATTAAATTAAATTGGGAGGAAATACTATGTCATTCGACAGACTTATTGATAAAATCATTGAACTTAAAAACCCGACTGTTGTGGGACTTGACCCGAAACTTGAATATGTTCCCGCATATATTCAAAGGCGTTATCTTGACAGGGACGGCTGGACTCTGAAAGCTGCCGCAAAAGCGATATACGACTTCAATCAGGCTATAATTGACGAGATACACGACATTGTACCTGCTATCAAACCGCAGGCGGCTTATTACGAGATGTACGGTCATTACGGTATCAGGACACTTGAGAAAACTATCAGATACGCCAAATTAAATGGTATGTTTGTAATAACTGACGCTAAAAGAAATGACATAGGCGCAACTATGGAGGCATATACAAATGCTCATCTTGGCACGACTGCTGTAGGCGAAAATAATCTTGAGGCTTTCGGAGCAGATGCACTTACGGTAAACGGCTATCTTGGTACGGACGGTATTGAACCGCTTCTGAAAGTGTGCAGGGAGCAGGATAAGGGAATATATGTTCTTGTTAAAACGTCAAACAAATCAAGCGGTGAACTGCAAGACCTGAAACTTGAGGACGGTACGCCGATATACGCTAAAATGGGTGATTTGTGCGAAAAATGGGGAGCTGATACAATCGGTAAATACGGTTATTCGGCAGTAGGCGCAGTTGTCGGAGCAACATACCCCGAAATGCTTACTGAATTAAGAAAACGTTTGCCGCATACAATGTTTCTTGTTCCGGGGTACGGTGCGCAAGGCGGAGGTGCTGAAGGTCTGAAAGGCGGTTTTGACGAAAACGGTCTTGGCGCAATAGTTAATTCAAGCCGTGCAGTAATGTGCGCTTACAAAAAAGAAGAATGCGATGAGAGAGATTTTGCAAAAGCCGCAAGACGTGAAGTTATACGTATGAGAGATGATATAACTCAATACATCAATCTTAAATAAGGAGATATTTTATGTACAAATTCAGAGTTTCAACAAAAGAGGAAAATAATAACGCCTGCTTTGGTGATTGGGTTTATGGAACAGGAGTTTCAGGTGAAGAACAATATGCCCTGTTTTTCGGGAAAGTCCGCCGGCGTTTCGGAGATAACGACAGTTTCAGCGATGATTGGGAAACTATGTACAGATACGAGATAACGGCGGAGGACGAAAACGGTAACAAGCTGTATTTCGAGGTATACCACGGTGCAGGCGGTTCGTCAATCGGTACTCCGTTCAGTGATGAACTTCCTCCCGAATATCAGCAGGCGAAAAAAGAACTTATCGAATATATAGAAAGTGCCGAACCTGTTGATTACGTTCACGAAAGCGTGTACTATGATATTCCCGTCAATGTGAAATATATTGTCAAAGACGGCAAGGCAACTGTAGAATCGACTTTCCCTGAAGATATGGAAGAGGACTTTATGTAAATAATTCAACTTAACTTATAATTCAACTTAACTTAACTCATGACTTCAATGATGCAGTCATGTTTTATAGATTTTCAAATTTATTGAAAGGATTGGTAAAATGTCTTTATTTAATCAATCGGAAAAAGCGTACCTTATGCTTGCGGACGGTCACGTGTTCGAGGGCAGAAGTTTTGGTGCAAAAGGTACTGTTATCGGCGAGGTAGTTTTTACTACAGGTCTGACAGGCTATCAGGAAACGCTTACAGACCCGAGTTATTACGGGCAGATTGTAACGCAGACTTTTCCGCTTATCGGAAATTACGGTGTAAATGATGCGGATAATGAATCAGCCCGTTCATATGTCAGCGGTTATATTGTGCGTGAATGGTGCAATTCTCCGTCAAATTTCAGGTGCGAAGGCAATATAAACGATTTCCTTGTTAAAAATAATATAATAGGTATCTGTAATATCGACACACGCCGTCTTACAAGAATAATCCGTGAAACAGGCGTTATGAACGGTATTATCACAACAGAAAATGTGTATGAAAATAAAGATAAACTTCTTGAAAAAATTCGTGCATTTTGCATAAAAGATGCCGTGAAAACTGTTACTGCTCCCGAAATGCGTACTTACGAACCCGAACAGAAAAAATACAGAGTTGTATTGTTTGATTTCGGCTATAAACGCAATATCAGACAGGAACTTGTAAAACGTAACTGCGAAGTGATTGTAGTACCTGCAAATACAACGGCTGAACAAGTGAAGGAACTTGCTCCTGACGGCATAATGTTCTCAAACGGTCCGGGGAATCCTGCTGAAAATACTGAAATTATCGCAAATATACGTGAAATCCAGAAACTCGGTATTCCGATTTTCGGCATATGCCTTGGTCATCAGCTTATGGCTCTTGCTAACGGCGGTAAAACCGAAAAACTGAAATACGGTCATCGTGGTGCAAATCAGCCTGTTATTGACCTCGAAAGCGGTCTGACTTACGTAACAAGCCAGAATCACGGTTATGCTGTTATAGGCGACAGCATTGACAACTCCATAGGTCACGTTTCTCATATAAATGCAAACGACAAGACGTGTGAGGGGATACGCTACACTGCTGTAAACGCAAGAACTGTACAGTTTCACCCTGAAGCACACGGCGGTCCGCTTGATACTGCTTATCTTTTTGATGAATTTATAGAAACTATGGAAAGGAACGGTGAATGATATGCCTTTGAGAAGTGATATAAAAAAAGTCCTCGTAATCGGTTCAGGACCAATTGTTATAGGACAAGCCGCTGAATTTGATTACGCCGGTACACAAGCTTGCCGTGCGCTGAAACAGGAGGGTCTTGAGGTCGTTCTTATCAACTCCAACCCTGCTACCATTATGACTGATAAGGCTATGGCTGACAAGGTCTATATTGAACCGCTTACCCTTGACGTAGTTAAAAGAATTATCGAAATTGAACAGCCCGACAGCCTTTTGTCAACTTTAGGCGGTCAGACGGGTCTTACACTCTCAATGCAGCTTGCGGAAGAAGGTTTCCTTGAATCCCATAATGTGAAGTTACTCGGTGCTGACCCCGAAACTATCCATAAAGCAGAGGACAGACAGGCTTTCAAGGATACTATGGAGAAAATCGGCGAACCGTGTATTCCGTCGAAAGTCGTTGAAAATGTCGATGATGCTATGGAATTCGCACAAGTTATAGGCTACCCTGTAATTGTCCGTCCTGCATTTACACTCGGCGGAACAGGCGGAGGTATTGCGAATAATGAGACTGAACTCCACGAAATAGCTACAAACGGGCTGAGGCTTTCCCCGATAACGCAGGTGCTTATAGAAAAATGCATAAGCGGTTGGAAAGAAATTGAGTTTGAAGTTATCCGTGACGGCAAAGGCAATGTAATAACAGTATGCTCAATGGAAAATTTTGACCCTGTAGGCGTTCACACGGGCGACAGTATTGTAATTGCTCCTGCTGTTACTTTAAGCGACAGGGAATATCAGATGCTCAGGACTGCCGCAATAAATATCATCAAGGAACTTAAAGTTGAGGGCGGTTGTAACTGTCAGTTTGCACTTCACCCGACAAGTTTCGAGTACGCTGTTATAGAGGTAAATCCACGAGTTTCACGTTCATCGGCACTTGCTTCAAAAGCAACAGGCTACCCTATTGCGAAAACAGCAGCAAAAATTGCAATCGGATATACTCTTGACGAAATTATAAATCAGGTTACAGGGAAAACTTACGCTTGCTTTGAACCTGCACTTGACTACGTTGTAATTAAATTCCCGAAATGGGCTTTTGATAAATTTGTATACGCTAAAAGAACTCTCGGCACGCAGATGAAAGCTACAGGCGAAGTAATGGCGATAGGAACGAGTTTCGAACAGGCTATGATGAAAGCTGTACGTTCAATTGAACTCGGTCTTGATACGATGAGTATGAAAAAATTCGCTGATATGACTGCTGAACAGCTCCGTGTTAAACTCCACGATATTGATGACGAACGTTCGTTTGTTGTATTCGAGGCTCTCAAAAAAGGTATTACTCCCGAAGAAATTCACGAAATAACAATGATTGACAACTGGTTTTTGTATAAATTGCTTAATCTCGTTGAATTGGAAAAATGGCTTGCGGACGGTGAACTGACTGAGGAAAAATACGATACTGCAAAACAGTACGGCTACCTTGACAGCACTATCGAAAGAATTTCGGGACAGAAATGCCCTAAGCATAAATCAGCTGTATTCAAAATGGTTGATACTTGTGCGGGTGAGTTCAAAGCAGAAACTCCCTACTTCTATTCGACTTTCGATGACGAAAATGAGGCTGAACAATTCATTGAACGGCGTAATACAGGCAAAAAGAAAGTAATCGTTTTTGGTTCGGGACCTATCAGAATCGGTCAGGGCATTGAGTTTGACTACTGTTCAGTGCATTGCGTGTGGACATTGAAAGAACTCGGCTATGAGGCTGTTATCTGCAATAATAACCCCGAAACTGTTTCAACTGATTTCGATACGGGTGACCGCCTTTATTTTGACCCTCTCACAAAAGAAGATGTAGAGGCAATCATCGAAACTGAAAAGCCATATGGAGTTGTTGTGCAGTTCGGCGGACAGACTGCAATAAAATTAACACGTCATCTTGCTGATATGGGCGTGAATATCCTCGGAACGTCTGCTGATATGATTGATGCGGCTGAGGACAGGGAACGTTTCGACGAAGTACTCGAAAAATGCGGAATACCTCGTCCGGCAGGTCATACTGTAATGACAACTGAGGAGGCTATTGAGGCTGCTGAACAACTCGGCTACCCTGTATTGCTCCGTCCGTCTTACGTACTCGGCGGACAGAATATGATTATAGCGCACTCAAAAGCTGATGTTATCGAGTATATGGGCATTATTACAAGCCATATGATTGAAAATCCCGTGCTTATAGACAAGTATATGATGGGTACGGAAGTAGAAGTAGATGCTATATGTGACGGTGAGGATTTCCTTATACCCGGTATTATGGAACATATTGAGCGTGCAGGCGTTCATTCAGGCGACTCCATTTCAATTTACCCGGCACAACATCTTTCCGACCGAATCAAGCGTATTATCGTTGAATATACACGCAAACTCGCAAAGGAACTCAATGTAATCGGTCTTGTAAATATACAGTACGTTGTGTATAATCACGAAGTCTTTGTCATTGAAGTAAACCCCCGTTCATCAAGAACCGTACCGTATATCAGCAAAGTTACAGGTATACCTATGGTTGATATTGCAACAAAAATTATGTTCGGAGCTAAACTCAAAGATATGGGTTACGAAAGCGGTCTGTACCCGTCAGGCGACTATGTTGCCGTAAAAGTACCCGTGTTCTCGTTCGAGAAACTCACGGACGTTGATACAATGCTCGGACCTGAAATGAAGTCAACAGGCGAATGCCTCGGAATAGGCAGGAATCTTGAGGATGCGCTCCTCAAAGGGCTTATTGCGGCAGGTTTCGACCTCAAAAAAGAAGGCGGTGTACTTATTTCGGTACGCGACTCCGATAAGCGTGAAATACTCCCGATTGCCGATAAATTCGAGAGAATGGGTTTTGAATTGTATGCGACTTCAGGCACGCAGAGTTGTCTTACAAGAAATATGATTGCATCGCACCTTGTTCGTAAAATTTCCGATGGTGAGCCTAATGTTGTGACACTCCTCGAAAGCGGTAAAATTCACTATGTGATTTCAACTTCCGCTAAAGGCAGACTTCCGGAGCGTGACAGCGTGAAAATGAGACGTAAATCAATAGAACGTTCAATTTGCAGTCTTACGGCGATTGATACGGCAAAATCGCTTGTGAAAGTCCTCGAATCAGGTAGAACTATAAACGATGTTGAATTGATTGATATAACCAAAATTTGACTTGACTAACCAAAAAAATATGATACAAATGGTGAGCCACCTCATGCAATCTATTCTCAATAAATCAATTTTCATATTAAAGGCAACACCGCATATATCGCTATCAAGCGAACAGAATATGAAAAAGCACTCAGCAAAAAGCCAAGTGCATATA
>CANQJV010000049.1 GCA_947624295.1 uncultured Ruminococcus sp.
GCTAAAAACCCCGAAATACTGACATTCTAAAGCTAAAACGTGTGGTAGATTTTATCTCAAAGCCAACAATCACGGTATTGTGTGGGTACAAAAACTGTAAACCGCACACAATACATAGCTTGTCAGGGACACCCTGAGACCCGAAAATTACGATACACACGAGGTGTAAAAATGGTGGACAAAAATAAGTGTGGGTAATTCGCCAAAATTCACACTTGCGAAAATGGAATAAGTATCATTTTAGCACAGTATATTATTAAGAGTTGCACTCCCGATGAAGTTATAAAAACAGCTGCCGACTTTGATGATTTTCTCATCAAATGCCGACAGCATAGATTTAGAAAACAAGTGCCTTTCTGGAATGGTTGTCCGTGACATGATTATTGGAAAATTAGAACTTTTACAGAACGAAATCAGCTTATTGAAAAAGAAAAAACAGGCTGTTGTCACATTGCTGAAACACAAGCCTGTTATTGATGAACTGAAAACGCTTTCCGGACGTAAAAAATCTAAATTTGAAGAGGAGCATCAGACTGAAATTTCCGCTCATAATCATTTTCCAAATGTTCCGACTCTTGATAAGCAGATTTTCAAAAAAACAGCAGAATTTGACAGCTTAAATAAACAGTACAATGAAGTTATAGCACGCAATAAAGAATTGGAATACTGCCGTCAGCAGATTAAAGAATATCTCAGGCGGGAACAAAGTCAGGTTCAGCAGAAAAAGAAAAACAAGCATTTTGAATAAAATTAAATAATGCCTTCAGAAAACTCTGAAAGCATTATTTTTTATATAATCATCACATTATCTGCCCACAGTTTGCACTGATTTATAACGGTAGTAACTGCATATTTCATATTCTCCGGAGGATAGAGATATTTTGCGGATGTTTTATGCAAAATAAAGATGCTTGATTCTCAACATATCAAATTACCAATAACACAAATTCGTTGTGTTCCATCGTCATTACAGGTAATAACTGTAATTCTATTATCTCCAAAGTCATCAAGAATGTGAATATTATCAGGACTTATCGTTTTAATTTCTGTTACTGTATAGGAGTAACATATTTTATCCTTGCTATAAAGATACATTTTCATTCCTGTTTCAATGTTTTTTAATTCATTAAATACACAAGCATAAATTGTACTGCTATGTCCAATAATACAATAATTGCCTTTTCCTAAATCTCCGGTATCTGGAAAATGCCCTGCCGAATATTTTAATGTTTCAGTGTCTGTACCTTCAAGTATCGGAGTTCTGATGTTCAAATCCGGTATTTCAAAAACAATGCTCGTTTCCAATAATTTTTTCTTATATATTTCTCTGGTGATTTTATTATATCCGAAATATCCTAAAAGTGCCAGTCCTACTGCTACTGCAGTAAGACCAGCACAAAGCATAAGCTTATTATACTTGTTTTTCAAATTATCTTTCATTTCTGCGAGACTTTACAATTAGCATTGTACCGCCAGCAATAAACATTACT
This sequence comes from uncultured Ruminococcus sp., assembly GCA_947624295.1. Lineage (GTDB taxonomy): Bacteria > Bacillota > Clostridia > Oscillospirales > Ruminococcaceae > Ruminococcus. Next base: position 1,491 of record CANQJV010000049.1, read on the forward strand.
GCCAAACCTTCAACAGTTCTTGTCCACGGCATACCAGCCTGCGGAAGTTGTTCATCTGTTGATGTAGTTGTTGTTTCGGAAGTATCAGTTACATCTGTTTCTGTTGATGTGGTTGTTGTTTCGGAGGTATAAGTTACATCTGTTTCTGTTGATATGGTAGTTGTTTCAGAGGTATCAGTTGCGTCTGTTTCTGTTGATGCGGTTGTTGTTTCGGAGGTATCGGTTACATCTGTTTCTGTTAATGTAGTTGTTGTTTCGGAGGTATAAGTTACATCTGTTTCTGTTGATGCGGTAGTTGTTTCAGAGGTATCAGTTATATCTGTTTCTATGGAAGTGGTGGTTGCAGTAGTTTCTGTACTTATATAATCTGTAGATGTTGTTGTGATAGGTTCTTCGTCAAGTGCTATAAATGTGAAACCATTTTCAAGGGCATAAGTTTCAGAAACAGTGTTTTTATATCCGTAAACGTTTACTTCCGAATCAGGTACAAACATATCAAGAACAGCATCACAGTTCTTTTTTAATATTGCTATTTCTAAAAATTTGTCCCACTTATCAAGATAATCCTCAATGAAATCATCATATATAGGGTCATTGTCTACATATTCTTCATTTTCTGTTACTCCCAAAGCCAGTGGTGAAATTTCTTTTATGTTTTCGGGAAGAACATATTCTTTAGAGAAAGTATTTAATGCAAGACTGCCTATTTTCTCTATATTTTCAGGAAGAACAACTTTTTCCTCAAAATCAATTCCGAAAAGTCCACCATCTTCAATTACTTTCAGATTTTCAGGTAATCTGTTGATTTTATGAGAAGTAACATCTCCTACATATCCCATTGGAGACAGTGCAAAGTATCCGATTTCTTCGAGCGAGTCAGGAAGATTTATCGTTTCAAGTTCACCATAAGAACCACTGAAAGTCAAATCACCGATTCGTGTTATGCCCTCATTTATGATAATATTTTTAATATCAAAGGATTGATATTCGTCATACCATTTAGGACAGCCCCATTCATCACACCAATCTGTCTCGTCTTGATGACCTTCAGTATAATCATAAGTTGCACCTGTTCCGCTTAAATCAAGTGTTCCGTCCGAATACATTGTCCAATAAACATTCTCTCCGCATCTGCCTGTATCAAGAATTTCAACATCTTCAACGGCAAAAGCATTATTTACATTCATAAATATACCTGAGAATGCAAATGCTATAGTAAACAATGTCATAAGTTTATGTTTCATTATAGGTTTCCTCCATAACATATTCTTTTTTATAATTATCGTTGAGATACTTTAAAAAAGCATTAATGCAATCATCTATATTAGTAGGTGTTGGATTACATGTATAGCGGTCTATTTTTTTATCCAAAAAAGTATATTTTTTAGTACATTCTTTAATAACAGAAAGACTTAAATTTTTTTCAAAATCTTTTACATAATCCTTAGTATCAGAATAAATAAAATATTCATTGAAAAGATTTTCAAAATAAACACTTCTGTCTTTTATAAGTTTTGTATTTATTACCAGTGAAGCTACATCAGCGTATAAGTCGTCTTTACTAAAGTGATCATCACTTCTACCCATAAGGTTATAAAACGCTTTCCCTATGCTATTATCATATTCGCCTTTTTTCTCATGTGCAGAATTCAATAAAGTCTGAAAATCCCCTGACCAGCCACAGAGATTATCTATATAATCTTTACCAGCTCCGTTTTTTCTAATTCCATTTGCTGAATATGCACTCAAAGTTGCACACATATGGTACAAATCAATTTCTTCCGGCAGGTCATCAGATTCAGGATTTTCTTTTTTAGGATTGCTGATATATATTGCTTCAGTTTTATTAAAATAATCGTACAAATCTGAATATTCTGAATTGGAATTTAAAAAGTTTTTAAATCTATCAAATTCATCATCTAGTAATCCACCAGCAGCCTGCTTCCAATTATTATAACTTATACTTTCCCAGTTATAATTATTACTATAAGAACGAATAAAAGCAAAAGCCAGCCAATTATCCCTTTGATTATAAAAAGCACTATCATTGACTTTTATTCCTTTTTCTTTATAGTATGCTTTGGCGGCTTTTTGAAGTCTACCCATATTTTTAGCAAAAAGACCATTAAGCTGATAATTCATTTTGTCGGGGTCAGCATTATCCAAATCAAGGTCGTTGTCAGTATCGGAATCCATAGGGTCTGAGAAACAGTAGAAGTAACTGTAACCTACAAGGCTCACATCGCCCTGGGTTATAAGCTGTCTTATTGATATGAAGTCAAAGACATCTACCCTTTTATCATCATTAAAATCTGCATTTTCAAGTGTAATGGGATATAATTCCGATTCTCCGAGAATGAAATCTTTCAGAATAAGCATATCAGCTATTGCGATAACCTCATCTCCGTTTATATCTCCCTTACCTGAAAGAATAGGTATGGATTCATTATTAAGGTATTTATTAAGAAAATAAGTATCTTTTTTGTCAATTTTTCCGTCACAGTTGCAGTCTGCACTTGTGCGTTCAATATCTGAAAGTTCGCATGAACCGTCAATATAATTCTGTAAAAGTTCTGTATCATCAGCTTCAATAATTCCGTTTCTGTCAACGTCACCTATAGTACAAAGTACGATTTCTTCTCCGTCAGCAAGACCGTCATTGTCACTATCTTTATTTCCGATAAGTGAAAAAGAAGTTGTATTATCTGATAATTTGAACAGATTTTCTGGACTTTCTTTATTTGACGATTCATAGCAATCAGGCATATTATCATCATCAAGGTCTGTTCTATCATCGAGTGCCTCAAAATAATAACCAGTCTGCGGTTCGAGCCATTTGCTTCTGTTAACAACACAATAAATGCTGAAATGTGGAACTTCTGCGGTTATTATATCTGTATTATCATTATATGAACTTTCAAGAAGTCGAAACTGCTGAAAATCCTTGTCATACCAAACAATTCCAAGTCCGCTCAGTGTATCAATCCCTAAAGAATCAGTGTCAATCTCAAAACTTATGTTGGCACTTTCAAAATCGGAAGTTGATTCAAAACTGAATGGTTTTCCGATAATTCCTACAAGATTGGAAGCATAAATATCAGTATCAGCAGGAACAATTTTTGTATTACTGTTGATATAGCCTGTTCCCTTAAATGATACCTCAACAGACTTAACAGAAGCATCTATATCACTTTCAGTGTAACTGAGACTTTGATTAAATTTTTCTTCATTATCAGAAATACCATTTCCATCACTGTCAGGAACAAGCGGATTAAGACTAAGAGCAATTTCATCTCCGTCAAACAGCGTATCACTGTCAGTATCGGGATTTGTCGGGTCAGTGCTATAGATATTAACCTCATCTCCGTCAGGCAAATTGTCATAATCTGAATCAATATTTAATGGATTTGTTCCAAGAAGATATTCATTGTAGTTGCTCAGATCATCATTGTCACTGTCATATTCACCGTCCGAAAATATACTGTCCAAAGAATATACATCTGTCGGATCAGAGCCGAGTGTCATGAGTTCATATCCGTCAGGCAGATTGTCATCATCTGAATCCTGAGTATCGGGGTCAGTACCAATAAATATTTCAAATTTATCAGGAAGTCCATCTTCGTCCGTATCGGGCATATTCTCCCAGTTTCCGAAATTACTCAGATACAGAAAATTTATTAATTCCTCATTTGCAGTAACTTCTGTCAAGGAATAGTCTACAATCTCAGATGTACCATTTCTGACTCCCGAAAAGCCTAAATTCACACTCGAATTCGGAGCAATTACATTTATATATGAATCTTTCAGCATATAGCTGTATGGTTCAAGTGCTGTCATTGTGCCTGACCAGCTGCTTGTTATTTCCGTAATTGTGAAATTGGTATCAAATGTAAGTTCATAGTCTTCAAGCGGTTTTTCTGAATTATTCTGAATGACGATATTTCCATTAAAATATTCATTATTTTCGCCCCACGACTCATTTACCTGCAATGACACTGTATAATCTGATTCGATAGTTTTTCGTGTCTGACAAAGTATAAAGTCAGTTGGAACAGCTTCACAATCATTTACCGCATAAGTAAACGATACAGATGCACTTGGAGCAATATCAGCATTATAACCACCATTTTTAAAATAAGTTATGCCATTAGATGTTGTTTTCTGTTCTGCATGATTTATATACTGTATCTCACCGTTTGGTTCAAAATACATCATCCAGTTTTCGATGGCTTCATCTCCTGTATTCGTCAGTGTAATATTTACAACTTCTGTATTGCCCCATGAATCTGTAACATTATACGCAACAGAATAATTATCATATATGAAGTCTGCACTTTCAGTTGCTTCTGCAAATGTGGGAAAAACTGATGCCATTGATGAAACCATAACTAAGCTGAGTGAACCAGCAATAATTCGGTTAATCTTTTTGTTAATTTTCATGCTTTTTCCTCCTTTTTTTCATAGCATTTGTAAATCCGACTCATGAGAGTAAAAAATATAAAAATTATAATAAATATTGTTGTTTGAAATATACAGAGCCGGAAGAACATTTGCCGTAATTTTCAGGTTGTCTTTTACGTGCTGTACTTAGTTATCGTTTCATGTTCAGTTCCAGCATAGACAGTAGCCACTGTTTTAAGGCGATATGTACCGCTTTCCAGTGAAGACTTTGTGTTTGTTACAGAACCTTTAAAACCGTTGATTGTTTCATTCCAACTGCATACATAGTCCCAATCACCCGAAGAATTTTTCTTCTGTAATGTCTGTACTATAACGATTTTAGTTGTTTTGTTGTAGTAACCGGTAACAGAACTCTCACAGGTTGCGGTTGTACCTGATATGGATAAATCCGAACTGCATTCATTTGTATATGAATACGCAGGAGCATCAGGCGGAATCACAGCGGCTGATGCGACGTTTCCAACAGCAAAAGACGTAGAAAGAACAACTGCACAAATTAAAGATGCAACTTTTTTAATCAATTAAATCACCCCCTGACTGTTATTATTCTAAAACAAGAAATTTAAAATTTCCCTGTTTAATAAATAATAACAAATCAGAGGGCTGAATCCTGACAGAAAGATTTGGATTTTTATATTATTCTACTTTTTTCACAGATTTTGCTATTTCAATTAGTACATTTTCACTAATATTTGAACTTAAACTTATTATATAATCCCCATTATCCCAAATAATATGGTAATAATTATTATTATCAATAAAATATATTGCCTCATGTCCATTTATATCTATTGTTAAAATTTCTGCCTCTTCTGTATTTACGTCATGATTATACTTCTTTTTAGTTTCTTGTGAAAAATAAATTACAGTATCATCTTTCAAATAAAATATATCACGACGGTATTCATCTTCTTCATTATCAATTATCTCAAAATCATTAATATTATAAGTTATTTCATAGATTTCTTCAAGAGTAGTGGGGGCTGAATCGTCTTCCACAGGTCGAACAGTAGAAAACTTTTTATAGGTGTTTACAAAAAAGTCTGAAAACGCATTTCTGAGTGCTTCAACGTTCATAATCGTAACCGAAGATGCAATAAGAACAATCATGGCAATACAAGCAATTCTTTTTCCGGCTGTATTTATTATTTTGTAGTATGGCTTGTTGCGACGATTTATAAGTTCCTTCATCTTCTTCTCAAACTCCGGAGAAAATTCATGCTCATCAGCAACGTCCTGCATAGCTATTTCGTATTCAGAAGCGAGAGCATCATATAATGTTTTTTCAAAATTACTTTTTGTCATATTCATTCACCTTTTTCCAGTTTTTCTTTAAGTAACTTTTTAGCACGTTCTATCCTTTTCCATACAGCGTTCATAGAAATATCAAGCATTCTTGAGATTTCCTTAGTTGTGTAATGATTTACATAGTGCATAAACAGAATATCCTTGTAAATCAATGGCAGTTCAGAAATAGTCTGCAACAGTTTCTGATAATCGATATTTTCAAAAAAATTAACATTAACTGTCGGTTGATTATTATCAAGTTCGGCAAGATGTTCACTGTCTTTTTTATTCTTTCTGTAAATATTGATAGAAGCGTTTCTGACAATTATAACAATATATTGTTCTTTTTCCTGACAGGAAAAATTTTTAATTTTCTCAAAATTATCTGCAATTGCTATAAATGCCTCATGAACAGCATCTTCTGAATCTTCAACATTTTGTAGAATTTTATATGCAACAGCATACATTCTTTGCTTGTATTTTATGTATAAATCCCCGAATTGTGATTTATCTTCAGCAGTTTCAAGTGCAGAAAGATATATATTTATCATTCCTGTTCTCCTTTAGTAGTTTTATATCTTATTATATTTTTAACAATTATAACATATTTCTTGTTAAATTTCAATATCTTGTAGAAAAATTTTTTAAGGATTTGAAAAAACAAATATTTATAAATTTATTTAACAATATGCAAAGTTGGCTGTCGGAAAATTTCTATGTTAAGGTGTTACGAACGGCACGCCTCTGAGCAACTCTATCACGGAGTTACACACCATGATGCGTTACCTTGAATATGACTTTCTGCGTGACCACGGATTACAGCATTTTGACAACTGGATTGCAGTTTTTGGCGAACAAAAATCAGATTGGGAACTCCGTCCAGCGGGAAACGGAATAACGGTTAATTATGGACTTGATTTACTTCAAATTAAACGCCAATATGAAAATTGGCTGTTTTTCGGCTTGTTTTTGGTGTC
>CANQJV010000050.1 GCA_947624295.1 uncultured Ruminococcus sp.
ATCAGAAAGCAAATTGAAATTACAGAAGATACAAAATTTTCGCATAATTATTTCATTGTTGTCACTTCATTGGATGATCATTTTTCAAGTGAAGAGGTTATGTCAATATATCGTCTTCGCTGGCAGGTAGAAATGGTGTTTAAACGTTTTAAGTCTATACTTGGAATGGGTTCATGCCCGATGAAAACTGCTGAATCTTGTGAGGCATGGCTGAACTGTAAAATGCTGATTGCACTTCTCATTGAGAAAATGTTGTCATCAGTAGATTTTTCCCCCTGTGGACACAGCGAGGAGTTTCTGGAGGGAAACAAAAACTCTATACCTTTTGATTTCAGTATGTTTTTTTAACTTAAGCGATTTTGATTTCCAGACTGATTTTTCATCAATTGCTCTTAACTGCTGTGTGGAAAAACGTAAATCATCTATCAGAATGCAAATACCTAATTTTAATTTAAGTTAGTGCATGTGGTACGTAACTCCCATAGCTAACAGGGGGGTACAATGTACAGTGCAAAACTTAAGAAAATGGCTATGCAAAGCCTTAAAGAGGTGTAAATAAAATGAAATCTTCAGAACGCAAATTTGAAGTCGATATTGATACTGAAAATAAATTCCTTGTGGATTGGTTTTCGTTCACAACAAAAATATATGATATCAGACATCTTTTCAATTTCCTCGGTCTTGATGAGATTGCAGGAGCTTTTGAGCCTATTTTTGGTGTTGGATTCTACAAAAAACGCCTGTATTTCGGCGGTATTAACATTCACTATGCATCTTCCAACCCTTCAAATGTCGGTACAATATGGGTGGAGATGTCAGGTCAAGGCTGCCGTACTTTCTAAACTTACAGCAAAATCACGTTCCCCGAGCTTTTCAAGAAAGTTATTGCCGATACCGACAATTACAATGTCACTCGTATCGATGTCGCATATGACGATTTTAAGCGATATATCCCTCTTAAAAAACTCGCTAAACAGATTCTTTCAGGGAATTTTGTTAGCCGTTTTAACAATAAGTCAATGAATGTCGATGTACACCCGAATTTTGACGGAATTTGCTGCTATATTGGCTCGCCGTCCTCCGAAATCCGTTTCAGGGTCTACGACAAAGCCTCTGAACGTGGCTACGATGACGAAATTAAAAACGGTTTTTCGTGGACTCGCTGGGAAATGCAGCTGCGTGACTCTTCGGCTTTCAACTACATTAAATCGGTTGTTGAGGACGTTTCGAGCGTCGGCGAGACGTTCAAAGGCGTACTCAAAAACTATTTTCGTGTGGTTGACCCCTGCAAAACTGACAGCAATAAACGCGTTGGAAGATATCCCGCTGGTATTACAAATTTCTCGGAAATGTCGAGAAAATCAGCCTCTTCACGAAGTGCGAATCAGATTATAACCTTTCAAAGTGTGAAAATTACGTCTACAAAACTGCCGGAAATGCCGTCTATACGCTTATTCAGATTAAAGGCGTTGACCGATTTATCAAGGAACTCAAAGATAACAAGTCTGCGCCTGCGCTCAAGTATCAAGAACTCATCAACCTGTACACTGACAATAAAATTAAAAGATTTAACGGCATTGATACACTCAATGAGAAACTTAATTCTTCTGATTTTTCGGAGCGTTGCAATTACCCGCAAATAAAGTATTCGCCATATATTTGGGAAGATATTCACGACGTTGATACCTGCACTTCCTGCGGTCTTGTGGTTTCAGCCCGTGATGATGATGATGACCTTGTTGTTTTCAACGGCAAGGTTATCTGTTGGCAGTGTTATCAAAATGCCGTCCATAAATTTTTTGTTGATAAGGTGGCGAATAATCGTGAACCAGAAAGAAATACTCCTGCTGATGAGTTACATATACAATCTGCGGTGCCGGACTGAGAATGAGCTGAACGAACTGCGGAAACACTTTCGGTACGGCTCACTTGATGCGGTTGACTGCTCGGAACTTGCTTTTGCAATTGTCCGGAGTGATACAATCTATGAAATTACCGAAAATATTTTGATACTCCTGAACCTCAATGCAGACAAATGACTAATTTTCCACAATCTGCGGTTGATATTGTTGAAATAGATATTTTGTAACTTTCACCAAATGTAAGTTTGGTGAAAGTTAAAATATATTTTCGAAGATAGCGGATAAGTGTTTCTTATATGAAACACCTATCCGCTTATTTCTAATTGAATATTGAATAAAGAAAATCTTACACTCCATTGCATGAACAGCTTACAAGCATATTCCACGTAGTACAGTCAACTTTGCCTGTTTGTGGTAATGAACAAATTTTCTGAAGTTCAATAACGGCATTTGCAGTCTCAGCATTGAAATTTCCGCAGACGTTTATTTTCGGAAAATTATCATAACTCTGCCCCATACCATACAGTATAGCTTGTATAATATAAACAAGCTGACCTGTTGCACCTTTCTGGCATATGAATTTTTCCGATGGAAATGCCGGATAAGGTTCAGGTTTCATTTTGAAAAGTCCTTTGTAAACAGATACAACTTTATTCCAAGTTGCATAGTCCACTGTACCCGTTTCAGCAAGATTGTATTCATGTTGGAACGCCCGTACTGCCGATTCTGTCTGCTGACCGTATATTCCGTCAGGGACAACTGTTGGAATTTCCCTGTCCATAATGGAAATGGAATGAAGATACCTCTGTAACTCCATAATATGTTGTTTTTTCTGCTGACTTGAATAAGGCATAGTTAAATCTCCTAACTTATAGTATAACCGGGATTTTGATAAGGTCTTTTATCAAATCCATAACGTAAATCTGAATATACTTCTGCAATAGCATCCCATGTAGCTCCGCCGACAAGTCCCGTCGGATTTATACCAAACTGGCGTTGAAATTCTATAACTGACTGTTTGGTTAGTGAACCAAAATAGCCTGTATTATTCACCGCAGGTATATTAGGATAAGTTTCATGAATAAACGAAAGATATTCTTGCAATATGCGTACATATCTATTGTTTTCGCCCTCTCTGAGTACAATTCCGGGATAAAGGGCAACTTCTGTATATTCAGGCTTTACTGTTTCGACAATACCCATATATGCACGGTAAATATCATTTCTTGTCTGCCTGTCAAGTGTGCCTGTCTGGGGAATGCCAAAAACACGCTGAAACGATTTTAATGACCTTTCTGTTTCTTCACCGAAATATCCTGTAATCTCAACAGGCTGGACTGCCTCGTAATAAGCACCAATTACTGCAAGAAAATATTGAAGATTTTTTACCTCATTCCCCTGCATACCTATGCTTAAATCTTCAAGATAAAGTGGAGTAACTTCTTCAAGTGCAACTCCTTCTGAATTAAGTTCCGAAAGCCTTTTTACACTTGTATATATATAGATTATTCTGTACCATGTAGATTCATCAATAATTCCAGTAATGGCAAGGTCGAAAATTTCTTGAAACACACGAACAGCTTCTACTGTAGAATCATCAAAAATTCCGTCAGCCTGCGGGATTTTTGGAATTGCGGGATAGTTTCTTGAAATTCTGTTAAGAAAAATCTGCATGGATTTTATATCGTTGCCTGCTGAACCGTATTGCAGAGGAATACCCGGATATGATGGCATTGCATATTTTACAGGTGCATCTTTCACAATATTTATATCATCTCCATAATAGTATTGCAGTATTTCATATGGCGAAAATCCACTGTTTGCGAGGTCAACAGTTCCCCATTGCGATAAGCCGTCACAAGTTGACGTTGTACCGTTGCAGAATGAGGTGAAAAGCGGTTCAACACTCCCCTGCCGTTGAACATAGTCATTGAAAAGTTCGTTTACAAGGTAGCTTATGTTCTGAAAATATTCCCTTCCGCTGATAAACTTCTGGTCATACTGCGTTGTTGATGTAATATCAAAATCATATCCTCTTGACCTGTACCACTCTGTATATATGCGATTCAGCGCAAAACTAACAATAGCATAGATATTCGCACGGAGTGATGTTTCAGGCCATGTGGGGAAAATTTCACTTGATGCAACATTTTTAATATAATCCATAAAACTGACTGTAACATTCGGAGCATTTGAATCGGGTACGCCTAAATGTACAGTTATTGTTTCAGGAATAAACGGTAGTCCTGTAAGCATATTTCCTCCTTACAAATTAGGCTCTTGATTAAAATAAGTAAGTGTTTCATCATTGCTATTCATTATAAGCGGAACAGGTATCATATTGAAATTCTGAACTGATGTTATTCCCGAAAAAACAGGTACATCAACACTTCTTGCATTGAAATATCCATTTGCCCTCACACTTATATCAAAAAGACTGTACGGTCTTTGTGCAGGTGACGGCGATTGTGAATAAATAATATCAGGTGCAGGTGTCTGCAATTTCAATGTAGTCCCACTTATATCTGTAACACCTGACGCAATAATAAGCCTGTTCCCCTCAACAATTGCTGTAACAATTACAGTCGCATTTTCTATTGGGTATGCTCCACGTCCTGCCCTGACATTAACGAGGATATAGCCAGTTGAATTGCCCATTCGTTCTGTTGATTCATATACGGCATCTGAAATTTCTTCTTCATTAAGTTCAGATAAATCCGGTTCGGGAAAGCGTTCTGTAATATCATCATCTTCTGTATTTGTATCATTTTCATCTGTTGGTTCGGGGATTTCTTCCGTCTGATTTGGAACTTCTTCTTTTTGTTTTGGGATTTCTTCTGCTTTCATTGTTGTAATTTCGGGGATTTCCTCTTTCTCAACTTCCTCATCAGGTGCTTCAGGTTCAGGGATTTCCTGCTCCATTACCGGTAATTCTTCTGCCTTTTCACTATGATTTTCAGGAATATCCGCTGGTACTCTTTTTTCGTAAAGTTTCATCATATCCTTTTTGTACTTCTCAATATCAATTGGGTTCATCTTATCGCCTCCATTGATGAATTATATTCATGAAATCTTTTTTGTATACATAATATTAAATAAAATTAACAAATTTTAATTCATTTACTATTGAAGCGTTTAAGTATAAAGTAAGCACAAAAACCTGTAAAAGCACCTGCAATACAACCTGTAACTATCAGAATCGGGTAATACGCAATTACCGCTAAACTCCTCGTCATAACTATTGCAGCTATAATTTGCCCTGTATTATGAAATATTGCACCAAAAATACTGCAAAGCCATATATATTTTTGTGGAATTACTTTTTTTAACAAAAGCATTCCCGCAAGGCACATCATTGCACCAGAAAAGCTATAAATCAATGATGAAAAGTTACTGCTGAATAATGCTCCCAGAAATACCCTTGTAAGCACCATAAGCAGTACTTCTTTTCCGCTGAACCTGTACACGGCGTAAACTGTAAATATATTTGCAAGCCCGAGTTTTACACCTGCTATCCCCGATAAATTGGGTATTCTCATTTCAATGACAAATACTATCAATGCGGCAGAAGTAAGAAGTGCGAGTTCCGTAAGACGTTTAGTTTTCATTTTCATAACTGTACCTGATTACGAGTTTATGCGGAAGGCAAACTATAGGTATATCCCCTGAAAGAAACCCTGTATTTACACAAATTTTGTCCGGGCAATCCGCATCGGAAATCCTGATTTTACCGTCTGAAATTTCAACAATATTATATCCGCCGTTTTTATCCTCAATTCTTATAGACTGATTTTCAGCTGTGGACAAATCAAATTTATATATAACTTCACTGTCCTGTACGATTGATACAAATTTACTGCCTGATTTGTCGAGAATTACCAGCGAAAAAACTATTGCAACGGCAAATATTATAACAATAACAGCAATACATATTTTCACGCTTTTAGTCAACTGAAATCACCTCCGCTGTCATATCGCCTGTATTCTTGAAATTATCCGCAATCCCCTCTGTATACAGCATTTCGCCGTTGTCTGTAACAAGTATCATATCAAATCCGCCATTTTTCCTCCAGTATTCCTCTGCTTGCTCAGTACCTGCAATAAAAAGTGCAGTCGAAAGTGCATCGCACATAATACCGCTGTCGCCTATCACCGTAACCGAAACAAGCCCGTTATCAGCAGGATAGCCGTCTGATTTATCTATGATATGCCAGTAATTTTTACCGTCATCGCCTGTAAAAAAGCGCTCATAATTTCCGGAAGTTATAACTGCTTTTTCGCTGACTGACACAATACACATCGTGCTATCAGGTGCAAACGGATTTTTTACGGCAACATTCCACAATGAACCGTCAGGTTTCGTGCCGAGTGCCTGAACATTCCCACCAAGGTTTATTATCGCCGATTCAACGCCGTTTTCTTTGAGCTCTGCAATCACTTTATCTCCGGTGTAACCTTTTGCGACTGCGCCTAAATCAATCATATAATTTTCAGGAATCGAAACTTCATTGCCGTCAAGATGAATCGCAGAATAATCAACATTTTCAAGCAGTCCGTCAAGAATCTCATCATCGGGGATTTTGTACTCCCGTGTAGTAAATCCCCATTCTTTGAGAACAGGATATATTGTTATATCAAGTGTACCCGTTTTATCGCCATATTCAATTGCCGAACCTATAATTTCCGCTGTATCATCTGATATTTCAACAGGATTTCCGTTTGAAGTGTTAATCCGCCATACATCGCTGTTTTCAGACGTTACAGAAAAAATTCCGTTAAGATAATTTATTTTTTCAACCGCCTTATCAAGCGCATTTCCTGCATTTTCCCCGTAAGCAGTCATTGTCATATATGTATCCATTGCCCACACATCACGTGATTCAGATTGACTGCTGTTATTATTATTACAGCCTGTAAGTAAAATCAATAAACTTATTCCGAAAACCGATATTTCCCATAACTTCATTGAAAACGCTCCTTTCTATTCTATAAAATTATAACATATAATACTGAAAATGTCAATGAAATTATATTAAAACTTCTTTTTTATGTTTCAACAAATGCCGTAATTAAGGAGAATATCAGCACTTTTGGTAGATGAATATATTTTAGAAAAGTGTTTTTTATCTACCAACTTTTCTACCAAAATCACTCTTTTTTTGTTCTCTTTTTCTCACAATTCATTTTCTTGAATTATATTATGGGTACCTCTAAAAACCTCCAATTTTGACAAAAATAAGCACTGCTTTCCCCTATTTTACGTTGACAAAAATTAAAAAATAGTAAAAACATGGTATAATAGAACCATGAAAGCAAGAATGAGAAGTTTCTTCGACGAAGAAAACAGAATGGAAAAA
>CANQJV010000051.1 GCA_947624295.1 uncultured Ruminococcus sp.
ATGCTACTTTCCCTGATATTTGGTTTCCCTCACAGGTCGGTCAGTTGGTGACAGGCTTTCGGAATCTTGCCTGATACATGCTATTGTATATTTATATTGTCGCCTTTACGGGCGCACGGTCCAAATCAGCCGATCTCCACGGAATATCGAGGTCATGAACGGCAATCAGCTTTTTCTGGACGTTCGTTCCCGTACCCATTTTCGAGGTTGAACCCACTATTACACCTTACGAACACCACAAAATTGTGATTAACAGACGATTTCGCTACAAAAAGTAAATGAACAAACAAATCAGCCTGTAAGATTTATTACTTACAGACTGATTTATTAAATTATATGTCATATTGAACAAAATGAATGCCAAAAAATGTATATTTTGCATATTGACAAACATATGAAATATATGTATAATAAAGTTAGATAATATTTTATCTGAAATTTAAGGCTTTATGCCGGAAAGGATGTTTTCTATGAAAAACATATTTGCTAAAACAGTTGCAGTTCTTACAACAGCAATGATGACCGTTTCTGTTGGGGCAATGAACTTCAGTTCACTTGCTATTACAAACGCTGCTGAAAACGCTCTGGAGTTTACAGATTACACTCTTGCTGATGATTATTCCATTTTTAGGTGGGATTATGATGGTACTTCTGTAAGTGTTTCAATTACAAATACTTCAGGTTCTTCTCGCTATGCCGGTGTACATGTTTATGGATATGATAATAATGGGCATATGGTAGGAAGTGTTGGTAATTCCGGAGTAATTGCTAATCAAGATACTCTTAGTGCATCAGGCAATATTCCCGGAGCAACTTCACTTGAATTTGGAGCCTATTTGAATGCTGACAGTTCATCGTATAGTCCTTCAGTTTCAAACTGGATAGAATCAGCAAAGGTTTAATTTCAGGGTAGACTCTTATGAAGTATGTTTTCAAAAACTTAAAATTTTATATCAAATCTGAGAAAATGATTTTCTTCCTTATTCTTATTTGCGTAATTACTTCATCTTTTGTTATAGACTTTTCTTACGGACTTTATCAGAATTATCACATCATAAAAGAAGATGCGGAAAGTGATTTGACAAGTATGACTATTTCTTTTAACAATACTGAAGAAAAATATGCTTCTAAAAAATTAACAGGAGACACCCTGTTGTCATTTTCAGATGAATTGAATGACGGGGTGTCTTTTTATGATATAAGTATAAAAAATGAAGATGATTTAGAGGACGCTTTTTGGCTGGGCTGTAATGTAACTATAAAAGACGGCCATTTTGCGGCAAATGAAGAATACTGGAAAAATATTGGAAAAGGCACTGAACTTACTGATGAACAGGAGGCAAACGGCGAACACGTTGCGATTTTCTGGCTCACTAAAAGTGAACTCGAAGTGAATGGAGATAAGGAAAGAATATTAAGCCATATGCCTGACGATGAAACTTTTATACTTTTCGGCGAAGAATACAAAATTATCGGCATAGGCGGAATAACTCTCATTACAGTGCCTTTTGAAAGTCTGAAAGATGATGTGGTTGTTGAAAAGGTTTCCATAGAGTTCGACCATGCTATGGTACGCTCTCAATATGACGAAATAAAAGAGAAAATGCTGAACGCATTCGGTGATATTGCACAAATCCCTGAACTTGATTTGCCCGATGCACGGCAATATTATCTCTACAATACGGTTATGATTATAGCTGTTATGATTGCACTGCTTTCTGCAATAAATTTTGCTGTCCTGTACAGGTATATTCTCTCAAAACGCCTGAAAGCCCTTGCTATATTCAGAATATGTGGCTGTACTAAGCCGAAGGCTCTCGGAATTTTCCTCTCTGAATGTATGATTATGACAATACCTGCTTTTCTGCTTACAACAGTGGCTTATGACAAATTAGTCCTGCCTGTTCTTGCAAATCATTTTGAGTACATAAAATCAGCATACAGCATTAAGTTATATCTTATAATTTTTGCAATATATACCGCTGTTTCACTTCTTGTGCTTATGATAATGATTTACTTTAATTTCCTGAAAAAATCAATAACGGCGATAAAGGGGGAAAATTAAGTTGTTTTACAAATTCGGCTTCAGAAATCTGAAACATGATTTGCTGATGAATATTCTGATAATTTTACAGATGACATTTTCTTTTGTCATAGTGATAAGCATGATTTCCACAATAGTATCCCGTTTTGAATTGTACAATCCCCTGAAAAAACAGCTTAACAGCAAGGGTTACTTCTATTTTGCCGATGATGCCCCTCTGAATATAAAGGATTATAAGTTAAAAAGTACACTTGAAAAATATCTCAGCAAAGAAAGTAATATTTTCTGTACATATGAGCTTTATCTTTCACCGGAAAACTCTGAACATGATGGTGCAATCAGAATGGCTTATGAAGAAGAATTTATCAAGTCATATACACCTCGCCTTGCTGACGGTAACTGGTCTGCAATGTCTAAAACGCCTGAAAATAGTGTTGTTCCTGTTGCCGTGTTTGGTGACTATAAAGTCGGTGACAGAATTACATTTGGAAATAATACAGTTACCCCACTGGAGGCGGAAGTTGTTGCTGTAATAGAAGACGGTGCTACAGTTTTCGGTTATCCGACGACTGCAACTTCAAACTTAGCAGAGGATTACAGTGAACGTGACTGTAGGCGGGCATATATAAAACATTCTTTTGAAATAGAAGAAAGAGAACTGTTTATATTTAATATCGAAAGTCTTAAAAAAGCCAGAAAAGACCTCGACCTTTACGAGGGATTTTTGGGACCGATATTTGTGACATATCCTCCCGATACACCTGATGAAATTATTGAAAATGACAAAAAAATTATGTACGATTCTATAAATGTTATGAACGATATTCCGCTCAGCGAAATGAAAACAGAAAGCCTTAAATACATATTTTCGCAGATATATACACTGTTCCCGATTCTCGTATGCGTCCTGATATTGACAATAACAGGTGCTGTAAGCATAAGCGCATTATCTGCAAAAAGACAACTGAAAAATTATGCTGTTTTCTACGTCTGCGGTCTGAAATGGAAACAATGTGCATTTATAAATATGATTTCCATGGCAATATGTACAATTATATCGTTCGTACTGAGTATAATTGTATCAATTATTCTTCGGCATACAGGTATTCTCGGCGAAAATCTCATTGAAACAGGTATTCCCGAAATACTCAGCTGTTTTGTACCGGTTATAATTTATAACATAATGTCACTGATTCTTCCGTTGAATATAATCAGGAAAAATACGCCAAATCAGATACTTAAAACAAATTGAATCGGAGATTGAATTATGATAGAACTTACTGATATAAAAAAAATATATAACAAAGGCAGTGCAAATGAATTTGAGGCACTGAAAAATATCAGCTTTTCTGTTGATGACGGCGAAATGATAGCTGTTATCGGTAAATCGGGAGCAGGTAAATCAACTTTACTGCATATTCTCGCCTGCATAGACAGTTATGAGGATGGGGAATATCGTATTGACGGGGAGTTAGTTAAAAATCTGAGCGAAAAAAAGCTTGCTGATATAAGAAACAGGAAAATCGGACTTGTTATGCAGGATTTCGCACTTGTTGATGATTTTTCCTGTATCGAAAATGTATTGCTTCCACTTGATTTTGCAAAAAATAAAGTGAAATCTTCCGAAAAGAAAAAATCTGCACTTGATGCACTTGCTTCTGTCGGAATGGATTCAATGTCTGCTAAACGTACAAACAGGCTTTCAGGCGGACAAAAACAGCGTGTAGCAATTGCAAGGGCTATTGTGAATAATCCTTCACTTATACTTGCTGACGAACCGACAGGCGCACTTGATACTGTTACTTCTGCCGAAATAATGGAGCTTTTCCACAAACTTCACCAAAAAGGCAAGACTGTTATTATTGTAACACATGATACGGGAATTGCTGAACAGTGTGACAGAATTATTGAAATATCAGACGGGAAAATCAAATGTGAATAAGAGCTGAGTTGGTTTCAACGAAAGAACTGATGGAACGTATACAGTAAAACAGTATAAAAAAATTAAAATATTTGTTATTAGCATATTATAAGCGCACTTTTCAATATATTGGAAGGTGTGTTTTTTATTTTTTGGAGATTTTAAGGTCTGTTTATTCGAGGTCGTTTCTTTTCTTTTTCTGGTGGTTTTGAATTTGTTTCTGACGGAGGTATTCCTCAATCGTCTGCTGTGCATTGGCAAGCTCCCGAGCCTTTTTGTCCGCCTGCCTGAACTCCGCATTTTTCACTGACAAATTACTTTCAAGAACGCCAATTCTCTTTTCAAGATTTTCCACTTTCGGAATATGCCCGGAGGGGTAAAATTCAAGAATCTGTTTGCGGATTTCCCCGTATTCACTCAGTTCCGCACTGTGTTCCTTGCGATATTTCTTAGCCTGCCTGCCGTCCAGAGTTTTCAGCTCCTCCCCGTACACTTTCAGCTTGCGGTACTTTTTCAGGACTTTCAGCTTGATTTTCAAGTCCTCAATTTTCGTAGACCGCTTTTGCGGTCTATTTTTAATGCCTGATTTTCAAAATCTCCCGTTGCAAAAAAATCAAAGGCTGCCATAATTGATTTACGCCGTCTTTCAGTTCGGCAATATCATTTTCATAAAGTCTGTCTGTATCGTGAAAACGGGTAGTAATCTGATTGATATTTCTTGCAACTGATGTCGCAAGTTTATGGATTTCCTGAAACTTGGATTCATCAATTTTCATGATATAGCCCTCCAAAATCATCGTGCGGATAAATCCGCTGAACGTCTGCATACCACTTTCACGAAATTTACGTTTGATGAGATCCATTTCAGCCTGATTCACTCTTATTTTGATGTATAAATCACGGTTTTGTGACTTGTCTTTTTTGTTCATACTTGATATTCCTTTCTGTCTCTTTTTTCAAAATCGGGGTTCAAGGGGTACCCACTTGCTGCTCTACTTTCATTTTTTGCTTTTTCAAAGCAAATTTTATTTTAATCTTGATTTGAACATTTTTGCAATATAGTCTAAATGACAGTTTAATAAAATTTTTATTTTGTAGTTGACTTTTTCAGGAAAATGGTGTATAATAAATTATAGGAAAAATTTTTGGCTTGTTCTGATAAATCAAATTTTACAGGAGGGAAAGCATAATGAAAAAACTATTTACAATGCTTTCATTTTTAATTACTGCTATTTCTTTAATTTCATTTTTTGTTAATTTAGGTACGGTTATTTCCAAAAGAAATTGGGTAAAAATTGAAGCCGTTGTTTCATCTGTTCTTCTTCCGGATGGCATAGTGTGTGGTGATTTTACTGATATGAACGGAATAATGCATACCGATGAGCCTTTATTTACAGACTTTAGGTTTCAGAAGATTAGAGCTGTAAAAAAAGTAAATCAAGAGAAAATAAATAAATATATCGGAAAGAAAATTATAATACTATATAATCCGGAAGTTGAAAAAGAAGTAAAAAACTATGATAAAATTAGAAACTACAATGCAATTATAAGGAAAATCATAATTTCATCAATCATAGCATTATTGTCATCATTGGTTTCTCTTTTTTTAGTTTTTCAAAATAGAAAAATATTAAAATATCAGCACTGAACATTTTTGTTTGGTGCTGTTTTTTTCAATAAAAATCATAATAACTAAAAATAAAAATGCTGTCAACGAAAAAGTCATCAATCAACAGGCAAGCATGAAAAAATCAATCACATTTACGACATTCTCACAAAACACAAATCGGAATAATTTTGAAAAAACGCTTGCAATTACAGCCGATTTGTGTTATAATAAAAATGTAGCAAAATCGGCTGTCGATTGCAGGAAATCGGAGGTCGGTTATGAAAAAGAAAATTGAAAACAGCAACGGTGTGACTGCAATTTATGTCCGCCGTTCCGTGGCAGACAGGGACAATAATTCTCTGTCCATTGAATCGCAGAAGGAGGATTGCATAAAATACATCGGTGCGGACTGCGTTTACCGCATATACTGCGATAACGGATTCAGCAGAAAAGATACGGAACATAGACCCGCTTTTCAGCAGATGATGCAGGATGCTCGTGACGGTTTAATCAGCAGAATTATCGTGAAAAAACACAACCGTTTCAGCAGAAATCTGCTTGATTATCTTAACGTCAGTGACGAACTTGACAAGCTGGGAGTAAGCATTTATTCACTTTCTGAACCGTTCAACACGAGCAGTCGTGAAGAAAATATGATACATAATAACCTGAATGCTTATTTCAAATTCAATTATTAATAAAAAGTGAGGAATTAAAATGAAAAATGATAAAAAATATGATTTTATATGCGATCTTTTATTCTGTTTGATGCCAATTTTTTTGGCAATAAATTCAGCTTATGTAGTAAATTACAAACCGAAAGTAGGTTCTTATCATATATATTTATGCACAATTTTCGGGATATTACTTGTTTTGTTTTCGGTATGGGCAATCGTAAATTGTGTAATAATTCTTAGAAAAAAGGAAAGAAAAAATCCGGTTATAATATTATTGATATTGACAATTTTATTGTCAATACTGGGAACAACAAGCACTTTTCCTTATTTTGAGGACTGTTTTGAAGGTAGTAAAACGATCACAACAAACAGTTACCTTGTTGTAAACGACAAGCTGTATTTTCTTGATGAAAATAATAATGAGGTTTCGTTGGCGATTCCGACCGAAAAAGCAAAGGAATTTCGTTCAAATGAGAACTATGAATATGATTCTGTAAACAATTTGCTTAAATACTATAATCCGATTACTGTAACATATTATCCAAACAGCGGAACAATAGTTGAATTATCATTAAGGCAACACCGCATATATCGCTATCAAGCGAACAGAATATGAAAAAGCACTCAGCAAAAAGCCAAGTGCATATAGAAATATTCAATTTTATGTTCACAGGGCGCACTGTATCAGACTGACAGAGATTTTCTGTCAGCCAGATACAGATTCGCCAAAGCGAACATAATATAATTTTTGGAAGTCTGT
>CANQJV010000052.1 GCA_947624295.1 uncultured Ruminococcus sp.
CAGACCTTGTATCATGCGTTCAAGAGAATCATTCGTGACTGCGGACTGCCCGACATGAGATTCCACGACCTTCGCCACAGCTATGCTACTCTCTGTATCGACCTGAACATTCCCATTAAAGTGATTTCGCAGTCACTCGGACATTCATCAGCAGCTGTCACGGATTTGGTTTACGCTGACAGCATTACGGCAAAGCAGCATCTTGCAGAAATGATTAGCAAAGCCATCATGGGAACGAATGGCAAAAAAGCCCTGTAATTCCGCATATTCCGTATCATGTACAAAACAGTTGATTAGCAAAGTGATTAGCAAGATGATTAGCAAAACGGAAAAACGCATAGAAAAAAGCCGTTTCCCAATCAAGAGAAACGGCTAAAAATGGCGGACAGGGAGGGATTCGAACCCTCGATACGCTATTAACGTATACACGAGTTCCAGTCGTGCGCCTTAGACCAGCTCAGCCACCTGTCCAAAAATATGGTGCGAGTAATGGGACTTGAACCCATACGTCCTTCGACACACGCCCCTCAAACGTGCCTGTCTGCCTATTCCAGCACACTCGCAAAGTACATATATAATTATACATCACGAAATAGAAAAAGTCAATAGTTTTCAGAAAAATTTATTTTTTAACAAAATTATTTTGTTTATATATTTTATTTTACTGGAAGTGTCGAAAAATATTGACTTTATATAGAGCAATATTATATAATTATAGCATAGTCTTTTTGGAGTAATATTTCCGTAAATTTATTCTGAACAGACTTTATATAAATTTCAGAAAAGGAGTTTTCATATGGAAATTAAAATGAAGATCCTGATATGTGACGATACAATTTCAGGTACAAGAATGGCGGCAGAACTCAATAAGTTCGGATTATCTGCCTTTACACGCAGAAACGACAAAGAAACTATCCTTCGTTCGATTTTGAAGGACAAGCCTGCTGTTGTTGTTTCAGACCTCAATCTCTATGACGGCGATGCTGTTTCAGTCATGCGTACGGCTAAGACGATACTCCCGTTAAGTCCGGCTTTTATCATATTTTCGGACATATACAACAACTTTATTGAAAAACAGGTGATTGAATCAGGCGTTTCATGTTTCCTGTTCAGTCCATTCGATACTGAGGAGCTTTATACAGCAATAATATCAGCTTTGAACAAAAAGAAGAGTGAACAATATGACATTGAGGCTGTAGTGACTGATGTAATACAGAAAATCGGTATGCCTGCAAATATAAGGGGTTACAGATATGTGCGGACAGCTGTTATGGAATGCATTGAGAATACAAACCGTCTTAACAGCATAACAAAAGCACTTTACCCTATAGTTGCGGAAAAGCACGAGACAACGACATCAAGAGTCGAGAGAGCTATACGTCATGCAATTTCAACAACGTGGCAGAAGGGCAATAAAAATGCTATACATTCGTTTTTCGGATATGATATGAATACTTTCAATCAACCGACAAATTCAGAATTTATTTCCCTTATGACAGACAAAGTCAGACTTCTGATAAAATCCGGAAGTCAATTTTCATGTATGGCGTAACTTACAGGAATATGCCTGCAATGTAAGAAGCAAGTGAGGCAGATAGAGCTACCACAATAAGCGGTAAATCGAAGAACGCAAGGACAATTGCGATGAGAGTGCCAACTATTGCGGAAGTAATATTTCCCGTACTGTAGAAAATTGCAGGGATTGTCATAGCACTAAGTACTGCATATGGTATATATTGAAGAAAACTTTTAACGAACTGCGACTTTATTTTTTTCTTGAAAAATGTAAACGGTATCATGCGTATAATATACGTTACACCTGCCATTACAAGAATATATACGGCTGTACTCATTCCTGCTCCTCTTCTTTTACAGGGAAAAGCAATGCACCAAGTACTGCTGATATTACAGCGCAGATTATGACAGAGAATCCGGACGAGATAAATTTTACAAGATATTTGCAAATAACACTCAATACAGCGGAAGTAATCACTACACAAAGCACACTCTTTTGTTTCCTTGAGGGCGGTATTATTATAGCGAGGAACATTCCGTACAGGAGTATTCCCATAGCTGAGGAAATGGATTCAGGTAAAAGCTGACCTGCATATCCGCCTAAAAATGTACCTGAAACCCAGCCTATAGCCGAAATAAGAATCATTCCATACATATAGGCAGGAACAATATATCCCGATTGTGCGGAACATAATGCAAATATTTCGTCTGTTATGCCGTATGACGCTAAAAGTCTATGACCTGTTGTGAATTTTTTATCAAGCTTTTGTGAAAGCGAAAGTGCCATAAGCGAATATCTGATATTTATAGTAATCTGAACAAGTATCATTTCAAGAATCGTTCCGCCGGAGGCAATTATATCAATTCCGGCAGCTTGTCCTGCTGACGTGAGATTAAGAGCAGATATAGCTGATGCCTCAAACACGGATAATCCCGAACGAACAGCAGTTATTCCAAAACCAAACGAAACAGACAGGTAGCCGAGCGCAATCGGTATACCATGAGACATTCCATGTAAAAAATCAGATTTCAAACAAAAACATCCTTTCATACATACATTTCCCCTCGCTTATGCAAGGGGATTTGTTTTTTATTTTTTCATTTTAACATTTGCCAGCGGATTTTCCTCTATAGCACGCCTTACGCTTTCGTCGTTGAGGTGAGTATATATTTCCGTTGTGGCAATATTGGCATGACCAAGTAATTCTTTTAGCGTAAGCACATCAGCATCACCATACTGATACATGAGAGTAGCGGCAGTATGACGAAGTTTATGCGTAGTAAGTCCCCTGTCGCCAAGACCTGCATTTTTCAGCGTTTCAATTACAATCTGCTGAACACGTCTTTTGGAAATACGTCTGTTCTGATTACTTATAAACAATGCCGGTTCATCAGCAGCCTTTTCATTTGCAGTTCTTATAGCAAGATGATTTTTCAATGCGTCAATGCAGGCAGGATTAAGATAAACCATACGTTCTTTATTGCCTTTGCCGAGAATACGCATTCTGTTTTCAGAAAAATCAATATCGGAAATATTTATGCCAACAAGTTCACTTAATCTCATTCCGCAATTCAGGAAAAGTGTAATAATACAGAAATTCCTTACAGAATCGCTGTCGCCTGAAGTTTCAAGGAGTTTCAAGCTTTCATTGAGCGAAAGAAATTTCGGTAGTGCCTGTTTAGGTGAGGGAATTTCTATATCTCTTGTTGGGTCATCATGCAAAATATGTGTTACTTTTGTAAGATATTTGAAAAAACTTCTCAACGCTGATACTTTCCTGTAACGTGCCCTTTGTGAGTTTTGTCTTTCATCAGCTGCATAGAAAATGAAGTTATATATATCGCTCAGAGTAATTTTCTGTAAATCATCTGTCGTCATCTTAGAAATATCTGTTTCATCAATTGATTTGTCACTCTCATTAAGATTGTTGTAAAAATATTTAAGAAAAAGTCTTGTATCAAGATAATATTCTTCTACGGTTCTCTCCGAAAGCATTTTTACAACACGTATATGTGCAAGGTATTCATTCAGAAATTCAGGATTACCGCTAT
This sequence comes from uncultured Ruminococcus sp., assembly GCA_947624295.1. Classification (GTDB taxonomy): domain Bacteria; phylum Bacillota; class Clostridia; order Oscillospirales; family Ruminococcaceae; genus Ruminococcus. The sequence goes on from CANQJV010000052.1 coordinate 3,568, forward strand.
TGTTATAATTTTTCATTTTTTCTCCTTAGTTAATTTATTTTATCAAATGGAAATCCACAAGTACGTCAATGCTCTTGTGTAAATTTGTGACGGCGATGCTTTACTTGCGATAAGCATTTCAGCAAAATCAACCGCATCTTCAATATCACGGGAAAAATCGGCGATTGATTCAAATACACCGTTTTTTGCATCTTCTGCCTCAACACCGTATGTAGTTACTTCCTCGCCATTGACGAGTACTTTTCCTGCCGTCACACGATATGAAACTTTATTATCGCCGAAAACTTCCATATATATAGTGCGGTCACGGACTTCGTGCTTTATTTTTCGAATAACTCCAAACATTTTTTAATGCTCCTTTTCTGTATTTTTATACAAAACATAGTATTTTCTATATTATAACACATAAAATACAAAAAGTGAATATGCCTTATATAGAGATTTGTGTCGGTTTTCGGCGAAAAAAATCAATCCATGCCGTTTATTTCTGTGTATATCCTCTGCATTTGCATATCAGTTTCAGCAATCCTGTCAGCGCACTGCCTCAATTCCTCTGAAATTTCAGGCGTTATCATTGCAGAAGGCTTGTATTTCAGCTGATGTTCAAGACTCGCCCAGAAATCCATAGCAATCGTTCTTATCTGAATTTCAACAGGCGCATAAGTTTTCTTTGCTGAAAGATGAACGGGGACGTTGATAATCAGGTGATAACTCCTGTAACCGCTCGGCTTAGGATTTTTTATGTAATCTTTGCGTTTTATTATGACAAAATCATCACGATGACTTAACATTTCCGCAAGTACGTAAATATCGCTGATATAGTAGCACGTCACACGTATTCCCGCAATATCAAGCAGATTTTTACGAGCCGTTTCAGGTGATATTGCAAGCCCTTTCTTACGGAGCTTGCCTATAATTGATTCAGCTGATTTCAGACGGCTTTCAATGTTATGAATGGGATTACGCTGGAATTTTATATTAAATTCGCTGTCAAGTATATTGAGGTACGTTTTCACAACTTCAATAGCGGATTCATAGAGATGACCCAACTGAATGAACTCATTGAAAAGTTCTGTAAATTTTTCCTGAGCATTTTTATTGCCATTGACAATAGCAGGGAGTTGCTGAATGCCCTCATATAAAAAATCTATTTCCGTCATAATATCGGCTCCTTTCAAAGTTAAAATATTTTTTTATTAAAAACACTTGCATTTATACTTATATTTTAGTATAATTTAATAGAAAAATCAAGTGCTTTTATGTGAAAAAGGAGTGAAATTTATGGATTATACTGTAAAAAATAATAACATAATCGTCCACGAAAAGGATTTTGGACTTGATGATACCCTTGATTGTGGACAGGCTTTCCGCTGGAAAAAGATTAAAAGCGACTATAAATGCACATATACAGGCTTTTTTCTCAATAACAGACTTACTGTTTCGCAGGTATCAGATGATGAATTTATTTTTCATGATACATCCGAAAAAGATTTTCTTGAAAAATGGTTTAACTATTTCGATTTCGGAACTGATTACAGCGAATTGAAACGAACGTTCTCCGAGGATGAGACTCTTGCAAAAGCCTGCGAATTTGCAGGTGGTATACGGCTACTCCGACAGGACAGCTGGGAATGCCTTATCAGCTTTATAATTTCCCAGAACAACAATATCCCTCGGATAAAAGGGATTATTGACCGCTTGTGCGCTAAATACGGCGGATTCCCTTCTTCTGCTGAACTTGCGGACGAAACTCCCGAAAGTCTTGCATACCTCCGCAGTGGTTTCCGTGCAAAATATATATGTGATGCCATAGACTGCGTAAATTCAAGGAAAGTCAATCTTGCCGAGATTGCAGAAATGCCGATTGAATATGCAAGAAAGTCACTGAAAATAATCAAGGGTGTTGGTGATAAAGTTGCGGAATGTGTTCTTCTTTTCGGTATGTACCGCACTGAAGCATTCCCTGTTGATGTGTGGATAAGACGTGTTCTTGTGGAATACTATTCAAATGGTTTTCCGGAGTTCCAACACGCCGGTATAGCTCAACAGTATCTTTTCCACTATATAAGGAATAAAGATAAATAATTTGCCAATAATAACCATGAAAAAATTCTTTTCGGAGGTTATTTATGGTTAAAGGTGTCAACAAGAAAATTATTGAGGTAAACAATCCCGACAGCATTTACTTTGAAAAGGCGGTTTTCTATCTCAAGCCTGAAGTGCGCATACTTCCCGACGAAATCGCTCACCGTGAAATTGACCGATATGTGGCATCTATGGGATTACCCGAAAAACAGCGTAAAATATCAGCAAAAGTATACAGAATCATATTTTTTTCAGCACTCATAGCAATAACGTTGCTTGTCGCCATAAAAATATTACAGCCCTAAATTTCGGGGCTGTTGCGGAGAGCCTCCGCAGACAATTTTGCGCTGTAATTTGGTTAGTGAGGTAGATACCTCCGCAAATTGTGCAGGCTCTCCGCCAAAATATTAAAGCCCTGAATTTCAGGGCTGTTCTGGTATTATGTTAAAAGTTTTGCGCTTATGCTGAAACTGCTGTCTTTGAAATTTCATACTCCTGCTTTTGTGATGCAATATCTCTCCTGAACAGGAATCTGAAAACTGTCCTCACAAACGGCTGTATAAAGAACAATTGTGACAAAATTGCAAACGGGAAATTATAACATACAAGTTTAAGCCAGTTCGCCAGCAAAGTAAACAGGTTAAGGCAACACCGCACAGTTGACAAAAGCAAAAAAATGTGGTAAAATAGAAATATGGAAAGACAGATGACACTGG
>CANQJV010000053.1 GCA_947624295.1 uncultured Ruminococcus sp.
TGTATTACGGCATTGCCGGTACTATTAACAGGATTTCCGCCTGTATTTTGCGGATTGCCTTGTATTACGGCATTGCCGGTACTATTAACAGGATTTCCGCCTGTATTTTGCGGATTGCCTTGTATTACGGCATTGCCGGTACTATTAACAGGATTTCCGCCTGTATTTTGCGGATTGCCTTGTATTACGGCATTGCCAGTACTATTAACAGGATTTACGCTTGTATTTTGCGGATTACCTTGTATTACAGCATTACTCGCTGAATCGGCTTCTGTTTGTTGTTTCGGCTTTTCATTTTCATTTTCCGAAACATTTATGTTCCATTGCAGAGCTTGTGTAAAATATGATACAATTTCTCTTGCTTTTTCATGATTTGTAGAAAATTCTCTTTCCATTCTTGCAACAGCCTGATTAAAAGCAATTTGCTTTTCCTGATTGTCTTTTTCATCGGCATCGTATAAAATTGCACCTATGTCGCTTTCAACGGCATTTTTGACAAGATTCCTGTCGTTAAAAGAATTTCCCATTAAATCACTTATGTAGGAATTCATTTTTGATTTGTTTTTCAGTATATCTTTTCCGCCAGCTTTTATACAATAATGAAGCCCTTCGGCAACTGAATCAAAGCTGTCAAACTTTGTACTGATTTTTTGTTTACAATGCGGACAAATATCATAATTATCCTTTACATCATACAAACTCCATGTTTTGTTACATTTATTACATTTCACAATACATTTTCCTTTCTTATGGCAGATTATTTCACATTGTACCGCCTTTCAGCGATAAATCGTCCTGTTCTTCTATGTTCCCGGAGAATCCGCACCATGCACATGAGGCATGGGATTCACCATAATAGCACGTAATTTTCGAACAGTTCGGGCAGTACAAAAAGACTTTTGCCTTGCACATAGGACAACCATTGTAATTTTCAGCAGGCGAAAAATTACCTCTTAATTCTGTACGGTCGTAGCCTTCAGATTTTGCTTTTCCCTCATCAACAGGAAAAGCCCATGTAAGTTTCCAGCCATTTTGAGTTTTTTCCATACGAATACCATATAAATCTTTGTTATGTTTCGGACAGCGGGCAAGAACAATATGTGCTTCTAATTTATTCAATTGTCATCATCCTCCCATTCCTCCGCCGTAACATCAGTTTCACTGTTTTCACTATTTTCAGTACTATCTGTAGTTTCAACACTTTCAGTACTATCTGTAGTTTCAGCATTTTCAGTACTATCTGTAATTTCAACACTTTCAGTACTATCTGTAATTTTAGCACTTTCTGTACTATCTGTAGTTTCAGCACTTTCAGTACTTTCGGTATTCTCTATAATTTCAGCACTTTCGGTATTCTCTGTAATTTCAGTAACTTCAATGTCTTTTATATCTTCCGTATCATTTACAGGGGATTCTTTCAAAGTTTCCTCATCTTCGTTAATAATTTTTTTTAAGTTACTAATATTTTTTTCTGCCAAAGATAAATTCTCTTTACAACTTTCAAGTTCTTTTTCAAGTGTTTTAATTTTTACCTCATAAGCATCAGTTTTTTCGCTTGTATTCTCATTACTGCTGATACGTCTGAGTTTATCAAGTTTGAAATTCAATTCGTTAATTTTTTCAATTAACTGATTCTGCTGTTTTTCCACACTTTCAAGTTTCGTTATATTTTTAAGTTTTGTTTCTATTCCATACAATTCAGATATATTTATTATTCCTGCAACAGAAACATCATCATGACTTCCTGCTTTTGAAATATCAGCAAGTTTTTTTTGGAATATGTCAACACTATCCCTGAAATCATTATGTAAAAAATCAAGTGCAACATTACGATAAAATGTGTGCAACATATTTGCAAATGTATCATCAATACCGTCTGTACCCGCAAATACTGCAACAGGCAGACGTTCACCATGCCATATATAATATCGAAATTCTTCCGAGGCGTTACTGTCACAAATTGAAGTGCAGCGATTCAAATGGCAGTTTTCGTCCCACGGAACAGGTTCGTCCATAGAGCCGTCTTTATAAAGTGCCACACATTTTCCATCGCCTATATGAAGCCCAATAGCATAATTCTCATGAACTCCGAACACAATAAGTGTCGTTCCATATGTTTTAGGAATATGTGTATTTTTATCCTGTATTATTTTACGGCGTTCCTCATCTGTATATGAACCTGATTTTTCTTCTGAAAAAATATCAAATTCAGAAAAATATTTTTCAGGTACTTTATCTAATTCCTCTCTTGTAAAAGGATTTTTTATAACATCATTACGCACTGCTATATGCCATTCAGTTATAATGCTATGAATCAATTGCATAACTGATTTATTTTCTGATTCAGCATTTTCAAACGGAAATGAAACGGTACGTATAAATTCAAGAACTTTCCTACAGGCAATTTCAGAAGCAAATTGTGAACCACGATTGCTTCTGAAATACTGTTTACTTCCATGACCGTCTGCAACACAAGCAACAGTACAGTCTTTAGTCTGTATATATTGTGAACTGTCCTGACATATGGTATTATTCAGAATATGCTGATAACCTCTTTCAGAAACAGCAAAACCTTCATATCTCATATCAAATCATTCCCAATCATCATCGTCATCGTCGGCATTATTATTAGAAGAAGTCATTTCATCTGTAACAGGTTTTGGTTCTTCATTGCCGACAAACATTGAATCACTTTCTTCCTCAAGCATTATCTTAGCTGCTTCAGCCATTTGATGTTCTGCCGCTGTTGAACGGACATCATTTACATTTGCAGGCTGTTCTTCAGATTCATCATCAACAGAAGCAGATGTACTTGCTATCTGCGATGAAGTAACAGCAATAAAACGGATAATCTTACGCAGACTTCCGATATTGTTTACCGTGAAAAGCAACTCAACATTTTTGATTGCCTTTTTGAGAACATCACGATTTGCATCTTCGCCTATTGCGATTGCTATTTTCAATGCAGACTGATACCATTTGTTTGCCTGTATTACTTTAAGTGCGCTCATATAATCATCAGTCGGGTCTCCGTCAGACAAAAGAATAATAACAGGTGCATAAAATCCTGAAGAAGCAGCACCACGGTCCATAAATCCATTTTTGGAGAGTTTATCATTCAATTCGAGAAGTGCAGCACCAAAATCAGTAAGACCCTCTGCCTCCAGTGGTTCCCAGTCGTCAAACGAATCAAGTGACATCAAAGACGGTGTTATCCATTCACAGCCTGTTGAGAATTTCATTATACCAATCCTTATTTCTGAATCTGCTTGTGATTCTGAAAGATGACGCAAATCAGGAATAAGTTCTTCAATTGCGGAATTGACAGCACCTATTTTTTTACCTTCCATACTTCCTGAAGTATCAATCATAAAGAAGATAGGCATTACTCTTTTCGGAATACCCTCTGCACTTCCCAGAAAACTGCTTAAATTATCAGACATATATATTCTCCTTTTTATTTAATTTCAACTGTTTCATTTTTTATTTTAATTTTAGTACCTTTCTGAATAAGAATACGTTCGCCATTAGCTATTGTACTGCCTCCGGAAGTCCATACTTCTGAACCTTCATTCAGAAGTGCAATCTTTGTTTTTGTTTTATTCTGGACAACTTTACCGGCAGGTGTACGGCACTCGTTATTATCATAGCAATCAGTAACATGAGCCATTGTGAACTTTTGTTTTGGAAATACAGGAATACGATAATACGGTGTCTGAATCCAGCCTATATGTGCAATAGGCTTCCTGCAACATATACACGGGACATTTTCAGCAGTATAGCGTGTTTCCTTTCCGCATTCAGGGCAGACAATTACTTCAGCTCTGAATCTCATCAGATACTGAAGCCATTCCTTTTCCGATACAGGCATTTTATCATCACACATTACTTCTTTACTAAAAGATTTAATAAATGCATTTTTGATATAATCAGGCATTTGTGGCCAGCGTGTAATAAAATTATTATGTACGCCTTTTACAGGTCTGTTTGATGCATCTTTAGGGTCAGCGATAAATACAGGAGCTTCCCCATAATAGCGCTTTTGTCTTTGTTCAGTCATAACAGCCTTGCTTTGCGTCTGTTCACCTTCAAGCGGATGATTTCTGATTAAAAGTAAAAACAAAACTACTGCAAGTGAAAACTGGTCTGTTCTCTTATCAGGAGTTTTTCTTCCAACAACAACAGACGGTGCCATATATCTGCATTTTCCTGCAATACCGGATTTTTCTCCGAATTGCGAAACGTTATCATTATCACATATAAGCACATCGCCTGTTTGTGGATTAAGGAAGAAATTTCCATCATTGAGGTCCTGATAAGAAAAGCCCTTGTTATGCAGTACACGGAAACTGTCTACAATATTTATTGCAGCATCAATCATAGTGCGCACATCTGAAAACTCTGTTTTTCCAATCAAAAAATCAGAAAAATCATAGTAATCAGCCGGACGAAGATTCATGATATATCCGAATGTATCGTAATATATCCTTGTTATTGCAATCGGCCAGAGAAAAGATTTTGTCGGTGCTTTTTCACGGATATTATTCTGCAAATTTTTGCGGAATATGTCAATATCTTTAATAGTACCTTTTTTATACCATTTCAGAGCCATTTGTTTCCCGAGATAGTCAACGAGATATACATATCCCTGACCGCCTTCGCCAAGTTTACGTATAATCTCAATTGTTCCCATACCGTCATCAAGTTCAATTTTCATTCCTGTATTCAATTCAGACATATTTTTTCAACTCCTGATTATATTTTATTTCTCTGAACAGAGAATATTATCAATTTCTTTAATAACCGCAAGTTTACGCTTACGTTTTTCAGCCTCTTCAACAATACTGTTATATTTTTTCTCAAGTATAAGAGATTTTTCCTTATTTATAAAGGAAGTAAATTCAGCTTTTTCAAGGCTTTCCTGTAAGATTATGATATTCTGCTTGACCAAATCCAGAAATGGTATCTCTATACAAATTGCATTCATTACATGTTCATCAAGGATATTTTTCAGAATGCAAACATCTGTACGAAATTCTTCCGGGATTTTGTCAATAGTTTTTTTGTAATTATGGAAAAATTTTACATATTTTTCTTCTGTAAGAAGATTTTCCATTTCATTGTCACTGTTACCTTCCTGTACTGCTTCTCTCAGCATTTCCGTAAGTGCATCAACAGTGGGATTTTTCCTTATTGCAAACAATGGTAAACCTTCATTTTCGCTTGTTTCTGCCGACGGAACCTGTATAAGCAGTTTTTCAAGTTCAACAGTTGTATTTTCCCCATATTTATCACAGAATTTCTGCAAATATATATAAAGATGACTGTTTACGGAAACAACTTCATGGACAACTGATTCCACACGTAATACAGCCTTTTTCAATACATCGTTTGTTTTATCGGCATCAAGATTCATATGGAAAAGAATCTGATAATGCATAGGCTGAACATCAGGGCGGACTTGTATTTCATTTTCATCGCCAAAAAGGGAAAGACTGTAAAAATTACGGCGTTCCTCGTCAAATTTACGGTATCTTGCGTTGTTTCCGAACGGTGTAGATATAAGGATTTCGAACAAATTTCTTGAATATCTGCGAATAAGACTGTTATAATAGCCTTCCGATGATAAAACATTACACTGTTCCGCAATATATTCTTTCAAAGACTCTTCAATTTCATTAAAGAATGGGTGTGACGGAGTCAAATCAAAACCTGTTTCAAAAGCATTCAGTATTTTCTTTTCGCTTTCATGGTATTCTTCAACTGCCAGATGAACGACTTTATCAATAAATTCATTGTACATAGCTGTAAATTTATTGTCACGTATCGAAGCATCAAATCGTTCCAGTACACCTGCTCCTGAAAGTTCCTCATATTGAGCCCTGCGGATTTCATCTTCTGTAATGCTGTATTTTTCCGCATCAATTGTTTTTATTACATTTTCACGTACTTTCTGAGTAATGGGCTTATTTTCATTGCAATGCCTTACAATTTCAATTCTGCATTCAGCAAGTGCGTCATAAATCTTTCTTCTTGCAGTACGTTTTAATTCGTCGACAATATTTTCAATCTGCAATTCTGTTCCGGTGGTATCCTCCTCAACCTGATTTTCATTGCGGATTTCATTGAATAACTGTATAACATTTTCTTTTAAGGCAACACCGCATATATCGCTATCAAGCGAACAGAATATGAAAAAGCACTCAGCAAAAAGCCAAGTGCAT
>CANQJV010000054.1 GCA_947624295.1 uncultured Ruminococcus sp.
GTTTTTTATTTTCCATATTTTTATTATATCATCTTTTTCCATTTTTGTAAACAGTTTGTAATTATTGATTTCCGTGGGAAAATTATTAGTTACATCCGCAACCTGAATTACATCCACAGCCGTTGTTAGAAAGCCCGATTCCATAAGACGCTGCAAACGGCGAACACGTTAAGTAAGCCGGCACTGGACAAGGACGTAAAGTATTTACAAGGTACTGATTTTGCGCAGACTGAGATGCCGCAAGCTGAGCAGAGAACAACTGCTGATTGAGGGCAGTTATCTGGGCATTCTTAGCCTCAATCTCCTGAGATGTGAGTTTATCAAGAATTGCTCTTGCATTTGCATTCTGATTGTCAATCAAATCTCTTGTTGTATTCTGAATAGTATTTCTTGTATCACAACCCTGAGTTGCTATGTTATAGTTTACATCAGATATAGCCTGACGTGTCTGACAGCCCTGATTTGCTACATTATAGCCAAGGTCTGAAATAGCCTGTCTTGTTTGTCCACCTTGAGTTGCTATATTGTAATTTGTTTCAGAGATTGCCTGACGTTCGTCGCAACAGCACTGCGCAAGCTGCGATGAAATTGCATTCTGCCCCTGTAACATTGCAATATTAGTTGAATTAAATCCGCCCTGTACAGTGCTTTCAAGACCGTTAATCATTCTTGCTGTATCATACTGCTGATTGCAGATAGTGGAATTAAGGTTGCTGAAGCCAAGGTTTACAGCATCGTTAGCATTCTGTATTTCTCTCTTGACTTCCTGAAAATTCATATCCATACAGAGGTCGCCTCGAGTTAAAGCACCCTGTCCTGCCGGGCTATTGATACCGTTTCCGTTACCATATCCACCGCCGGATCCGTTCCTTCCAAATCCGAAAAACGCCCAAATCAGGAACAAAATGATGAACCAAGCACCATCACCGCCCCAACCGTTACCGTTGTTGCAATTGCCGTTGTTACCAGTCGCTGCGGCTATGTCGCTTAAACTGTAACCTTCTGTTGTAATAGCCATAAAATCTCTCCTTTGAAAAAAATTTATAATAAATGTTCAAGCATTTATTGACTTTTTTACTGTTTCATACTATCAAGCATTCTCTTAAACTCTCCGGCTGCCTGTTGCACCTGATTCAACTGTGCCTGCGAAATGTAACCGCTATTAACCATTTGCATTACTGTTTGTTTAGGGTCACCCTTAAATGAATTTTTGAATTGGTTAAATTGGTTTAACATTTGTGAAAAGCCATTATTATTACCACCGCCGAGTGCATTAAAAAGAGGATTAGCCATTTTCTTCATTCTCCTTTATAATATTTTTTCTTGATTTTGATTCTGATTTACTCATAAGAGCGTCAACACGTGCCGATAATTCAGTCCATTCGTCACGGGTAACATAGTTATATTCCTGATTTTGAATGCTGTTTTGTGGAATTTTTGCACCATTTGTGCGTTCAACATAATCAAGAATACGCATAGACGGAATACCGCTCGAATCCGCAGTTTTGATATATAAAACAGGGTTTTCACTATCCCATAAAATAACAGTGTTTCCCGGAGCAACTATATATGACTTAGCGGCTGATTCGCCCTGAACCCATATAATCTCATTGCTGTTATTTGCGGGTTGCTGTATTGGCTGAAAATTATTTTGTGGTTGTATCTGCATAGTTGGGTTATTCATAGCCATTGCAGGCTGTTGAAATTGTGCGCCTCTTAATTGTGCCAACTGGTCAGGAACAGGCGGATTATAGTAATTTTGTGCAGGATAACCGCCATAAGAATAGTTGTTGTAATTCATTCGGATTTTTCCTCCCTTGTCCAGTAATAAAGCGGAATTTCTCCACTGCTATCCCACGTATCATATATAATCCCGTCAACTACACAAACAACGTGACTTGACAATCCTAAAACAAAAATACCATTCGGATTATCTTTGCAAAAATCCTCAACAGTATATCGGTCTATATAATCGTCCGGTATCATACGCCTGATGAATCCTTTGTCTCTTAAATACGCACCCCATACAATATTAGCTGAGGGCATATCGCACATTCTTAAACCATAAATACAGAGGTCAATATAAACATTTTCCCAATCGCTGTCAAGAGCCTTTGTTAATGCCCTGATAGTGCAGTCACCAACATTTGCCTCTATTGGAGAGGGATTATAATACACGTACATTTTCATCACCTATATAGAATTTTATCAACAAAAAGTCTTGTTTGCAATGATATAAACAGGGTATTTTCAGGACAATTTCAGTACTTGAATATGCTATGAGTGTGACAAAAAAATAACGCCTGAATTTGTATTCAGACGTTAATATGCTTTTCGATTATATCAGCATTTTTATAAATAATTCGTTTTATGTGACGTACTGACAATTCAAATTCTTCTGCAAGCGGTTCATATGGTATGCAGTCAATGAATCTTCTTTTCATAATTTGCCGATTACGTTCACCTTTTACCCATTCATCAATTATATTTGAGATATAACTATTAGAAACTCCATCATATTTCATAAATTGTAATGTATTCCTTAATCTTAATTTTGTCTATTTTTCACACTACATTATGTTTAACTCTGTCGTGTTCTTCATCACGCTTGCTGTTGTTGAAACGGTCAAGAGAGCCGACAAGATAGCCTGTAATACGTCTTATGCGGTTAAACGGCGTTGCTCCGAATGTGAATTGCAGGTCAACAAAATCGCTGTCAGACTTGATTGTTATTTCTTTTATCACTCTTCCGGGGTACTTCTTTTTCCCGTAGTCAATATAAGAATCTGCACAAACAGAATCAAAAAAATCAGTTACTTTAACGATTGACGGCAAGACTTATTCAGGGGAGCTGACCGAAAAATGAAAGTGAATGTCATCGGGGAATCAATCCCGCAGGAGGAAATCAACGCTTAATAAACATCAGTTTTTGACAGCCCGTAATATGCGTAAAAGTCGGAAGTTACGGAATAGGCAGAAGTCACAACTTCATCGCCTTTCCAGAAGTTTGAAGTACGTGTATCAACGTGCGTAGCCGTATAAGTGCTGTCAATATTCGCAATACCGCCGAAATTCAGGTCTTGTGCGGCACAACAGACGACTTTTGACGAAATTTTTTTGTTATTTTTGTCGTAGCAAACAATGTCCGCCGCACAACCATTGACGTGCTGACCTGCTCCCGAACCGCCAACATTTTTGTCGTGAGTGGAACAGCGATACCCCGAATTGATGATGATTTGTGAACAATTCAGTTTGGTGCGGAGTTGCTCCAGTTTGTTTGCGAGTTCCGTGTCAATTTTGGTGTCATGATTGCCTCCGCATTTGCACTTAAATTCAGATACGTTGAAATGTGCGGAAATTTGCGATTTGTCAGTTGATTTAAAAGTTTTTACCATAATTCTTCCTCCTCCGGTATGCCTGCAAGACTTGTAAGTATAGATAAAATTCCTGAAAGAACCGATGAATTCACAACATACAGCCAATTAACGTCATCGAGAGTAAGCGCTACTCCGATACTTGCTACCGCTGTTTGCGCTATAGTTTTTACAGCTCTTATCAGGGCAAATTTTGCCCATTTTTTCCAATTCCTCATATAATCTCCTCACTTTCTGTTGGCAATTCCATAAATTCAGCGTGCAATCTTGTCATCACACCATTTCCGCCGAGTTCATGATATTGCTGATACATATTTTCAAAGTTTTCTTTCGCATAAATCGGAGCAAAACCTTGTTCAATGCACTTATTATAGTTATATATCATTCTGTCACGCAGAAGTGCTTGGACACCTGATTCAAGTGCTTTTTGGCGGTGTTCCTGATGTTTAAGGCGTGTAATGACTGATTTTGTACCTATGCCGAGGATACCTGTTGCACTTATAACTGAAATTATTGCCGTGATAATTGCACTCATAAAAAATCACTCCTCTTGTTTTATTTCAAGAGCCGTAACTCTTTCTGTAAGGCTTTCAATTTTACTATTGATTTCTGCAATTTTAATATCAATTGTTTCTTTTGTATAATCATTTGACAATTTATCAAGTAAAGTGTTTACTTCTTCAACAGTCCTGTTCAAAGATTTGTTAGCCATTTTTTACCTCCTCAACAACAGCATTTCCCTCTGAATCATAAACAAAAGCACCTGAAGAATCGGTAATATGAAAACTTTGTTCCTGAACAGACGGCTTTATATCAATAATTGAATTATATCCCTGATTTGTGAAGTTTCTGTTATCGCCAAAAACTACACTTTTTGTTTTGCCTGTTATTGCATCTTTGGTAGTTCTTGTAATTTTCAGCTTTATAGCCTCTCCAATTCTTTCATCATAAACAGTGCCGATATTCCCGACTCTGTAATCAGGCTGATTATTAAATTCGATAAAATCAGGATTTTTTTGTACATCTTCAAGGTCAATTTCATATGAAATCAGCGGTTTACAGTTAGTATCAAAAAATGATAGAACATCAGTTGCAAGAAATTGCATAGCTTTAGAGGCTTTTTCTTCTTCAGCAACACTGCCGTCCTCAAATGTGTATGTAAATTTTTTTGACCTGATAACGCTATGAGGCATACCAACAAGATGTACTGTATCATCAGTCCACGATACAGCAAAAAGATTACCGTAATTGTCAGTACCCTGAAAATATGTACATACAGTTGTAATATCCACTGTCCGCTTTATTCCCTTAAGATTATATCCTATACGTATTTCAAAAGCATTATCATTTGAATTTTCCATACGTTTGCGGATTGAAAAATAGAAGTTGTCACGATACAATTCACCGCCTGTAACGCTTAAAATACCACCTGAATCCATAATAGCATTTACAGGTGAAATACCTTCAGTGTTTGAATACTCTCTCCGTGGATAATCTGACGGGATAGTCATGTCAGAATCCCATGAAAATTTGTAAAAAGTTTGAAGAGGTGTAATATTTTTTGTGGCGAATGCGTCTATATCGTTAAGCAGACCTAATACAGAATTGTTCGGAATCATAATAATGCGTTCAGTATTAGGGAAAATCCACCAGTCATTTTGTTGGTAAAAAATATGTTCTGCTTTTGCCGTGACTTCGTTTCTGTTTCCGCTTGAAAATGAAACGGTTTTGATAGTAAACAGCTGTCCTAAAGCCTTGATTATATTATTTTGTTTAAAATACTGGAATTTGCCGTCATTGTCGTATGGGTGAGTAATAGAGAGTTCCCATTTACCGTTTGCATTTTCCGTAATAGTACATTCAGACGGTGTAAGCACTCCCAAACCGTGCGTTTCAAATTTATCCTGCGGTGTACTTGAATCATAGATTGTTATGTAATCATATTGAAAAACTGTTTTTGTGAAAGCCCTTTTGTTATAAATTCTAATTACATTGTTTGTGGCTTCACCAAAAGCGTTTACAACATCAACTATTTCACCTGTTTCAGAAACAGAAAAAGAAATATCTGCATTTGCAAGGAAACCGTCAGGGGCAGACGTTTCATGAAGTTCATATTTACCCGGCGGAAGTCCTGAAACAACTGTACTTGAATCCGTAGAAGTCCATGAAACTGTTTTATTCGCTGTATCAACGTTTATTTCGCTTGTATTTTTTACATTGTCAAAAGATTCATCGCCAAGATATTTAAGCTGAAAAACTGCACCGCTTAAACTTGATTGTGTACCGTCCTCATTTTCCCCGAGTTTAGAAAAAGTTACATTTACAAGATTATTTGGAATTATTATAATATTCGGTGTATCAGTGTTAATTGCACCGCTTTTATTGTCTGTTGTAAGTGATAGCGTTCCATCATAAGCAACACGAAAAATGGCTTTTTCTGCCTTAATATAACTACTGCTTGGTGTCTCTACTTCTGTTATTGTGTATGTTGAAGCCGGTATTTTACTAAACACAACAGCAGTATCGCCTGTTGTGTAAGATATTTTGAAATTGTCAATCTTCTCAAATGGA
>CANQJV010000055.1 GCA_947624295.1 uncultured Ruminococcus sp.
CAAGAAAAAGCAGATGCTTTGCCCGGAAAATTGAAACGCTTTATGCTGTTGTTGCTGTATTTATTGATGATTTTAACCGTTTTGGCTTGGCTAAATATAAATACCATCAACATAAGAAAACCAGTGAACTTCCTTTCTCTGTCGTTGATTTTCTTTAACAACGCTTTTAGCCACTCCTTTTTCATAAAATGTCATTGACATTTTCAGTATTTTATGATATAATATAATTATTATAATACAAAGGAGAATTTTATTAAAATGAGTGAATGTACACATGATTGTTCAAATTGCGGAAGTGATTGCTCAAGCAGGACTGAACCGCAGAGTTTTCTTGAAAAGCCGAATGATTTAAGTAAAATCGGTAAAGTTATTGGTATTGTCAGTGGTAAAGGCGGTGTAGGCAAGACTATGGTATCTTCAATGCTTGCCGTTGCAATGCAGAGAATGGGTAAAAATGTAGGCTTGCTTGATGCTGATATAACAGGACCTTCCGTGCCAAAAGCGTTCGGTATTCACGGGAAAGCAGAGGCTTGTGAGTTTGGGATTATTCCAGCAAAAAGCAAAATGGGTATTGACATTATGTCAATAAACCTGCTCCTTGAAAATGAATCAGACCCTGTTGTATGGCGTGGACCTGTTATCGCCGGCGTTGTAAAGCAATTCTGGACCGATGTAATCTGGAAAGATATAGACTATCTTTTTGTTGATATGCCTCCGGGAACGGGTGATGTTCCGCTGACAGTTTTCCAGTCCCTGCCTGTTGACGGTATTATTATCGTTACTTCACCTCAGGAACTTGTTTCTATGATTGTGGAGAAAGCTGTAAAAATGGCGAAACTCATGAATATACCGATTATCGGCATTGTGGAGAATATGAGTTACTTTGAATGCCCTGACTGCAAAAAGAAACATAAGATTTACGGTGACAGTCATATTGAGGAAATCGCTAAGGAATATGGTATTCCTGTACTTGCGCAGATTCCCGTCAATACAGAACTTGCAAGGCATTGTGACAATGGTACGATTGAACTTTATGAGGGTGACTGGATTGATGTTGCTGCAAATCAGCTTGAGGGACTTTAATTAAAATAATTATAAAAGGCTGTATATATTTACAGCCTTTTATTTATGCTGTTTCAACTATAAATTTTTAACTAAACTCATAGTTGAATATATATAATTAAAGTTGCTTGATTTCAACTTGAAATTGTGATATAATAATACCATTGGGAAACAAAGGACGGTGATTGATATGAGTTTCGGTGAAAATTTAACGAAATTCCGCAAGAGATGTGGTCTTACACAACAACAGCTTGCAAACAAACTTAATGTTACACCGCAAGCTGTATCAAAATGGGAGAAAGGAAGTTATCCTGATAGTGAACTTCTGCCTTCAATTTCAGGTGTCCTTGGAGTTTCAATTGATTCTCTGTTTGACGTTGATGAGGGTTGCAGTGAAATTGACATTGAACTTATTATCAATAAAATCATCAGGCAGACACCAGAAAATGAACGTGCTGATTTAATAATGCGTATAATGTATTCTGCTATGGGTGCTTTTACAGAATATAAGAAGTCAAAAATGCACTATCCGGAAAATCTTGAACTTGAAACATATGGCGAAATAAAGACTGATTTTGAAATGTCGCTTGCAAGGCTGAATGAGGACCTGAAATACTTTTGTTTTGTGAAAATACCTGAAAACGGGCTTTATCCGTATGTGGAAAACACAGAACTTATGGCTACAATTTTTGAAACTCTTGCTGATACAGACGCAATAAATTTGATTTACTACCTTGGAAGCGGAAGAAGAAATAGATTGCAGTCAATTGAATATCTTGCTAAAAATACAGGGATTCCACTCAAAAAGCTGAAACATATCGTTGACAGATTAGATCGTCTTGGCATTATGTGGAGAGTAGCTGTTGATGATTCAGAGCAGTCGTCCATAGTATATGGTTATAATAACAGTACAGCCCTTACTTTTATGTTAATTCTTGCACAATCAATTTCAAGATTTATCAGATATTTTGACTGTAATATTGATACATGGCAATATGGTGCATTCCGTATGCCTGATACAAGCAATAATAAACCTGTGCCGGAAGTAAGCCTTTGGCACGAAGAAAATAATTTTCAGGAGGAAAACTAATATGAAAAAAATCAAATCACTTTTAGCTGCTATGGTGATTACCGTAACAGCAGTACCTGCTCCATTTACAGTAGCCGCAGAAAGTTCATATAATATGAACGTAACTGTAAACCTTGCAGGTGAGACAAAAAAAATAAGTCCATACATATATGGAATAAACCAGTATGGCAGTATCAACAATTATAAAAATGTTACTGTAAATGCAGTACGTCAGGGAGGAAACAGATACACAGGCTATAACTGGGAAACAAATTGGTCAAATGCCGGTGAGGACTGGGTGAACAGTTCCGATACAAATATAGGCGATGACAAAGACGGAGCAGGATATGCCGCAAGGAAACTTTCACAGGAGTGTACTGAATACAACATTCCGTATAAATTCACAACACTTCAAATGGCAGGATATGTTGCCGCAGATAAAAACGGTACAGTTGCAGAAAATGAAAAAGCTCCGTCGAAAAGGTGGAATGAAGTTGTATTCAGAAAAGACGGTGAACTTTCACTTACGCCTGACCTTACAGATGGCAAAGTATATATGGACGAATACGTCAACTATCTTGTAAAAACTCTTGGTGATTCCACAACTGCTACAGGTATACAGGGCTACAGCCTTGACAATGAGCCTTTCCTCTGGAATGATACACATCCACTTCTTCATCCGGACGAGGCAGATTGTGATGAAATCATAGATAAGGCGATTGAACTCGGAACAGTTGTAAAGGAAATTGACCCGAATGCAGAAATATTCGGCGGTGTATTATGGGGAATGCTCCCATGTATTACAGCAGCCGGTACGCCTGACTGGGACGAAATCAAAGGTAATTACAACTGGTATGTTGACTATTATCTTGACAGAATGGCACAAGTTGAGAAAGAAACTGGACAACGTGTACTTGATGTTTTTGACGTTCACTATTATGCACAGGATTGTGCTACAGATGATGCAAAATTACAGGCGGCAAGAAGCCTTTATGACCCGACTTATGTTGAAAACAGCTGGCTGCAACCGTGGAACGGACAATATTTCCCTTTCCTCGCAAAATTACAGGAATCAATTGCAAAATACTATCCGGGAACAAAACTCGCTGTTACAGAATACAACCTTGCTGATATTTCAAACGAAAAAATAACAGGAAAATCAGTAATTTCAGCAATCGCTGAAACAGAAGCACTTGGTGCATTTGCAATGAATGATGTTTACCTTGCAACGTATTGGGGAACACTTCCGGATTGTCCATATGTTGAATCCGCTATCAACCTCTATACAAATTATGACGGTGAAGGTGCATCATTTGGCAACACACTTGTTGAATCATCAACGGAAGATTTATCAAAATCCGCCTCGTTTGCATCTATTAATGACAAAGACGATTCGGAAGTAACAGTTGTAATTTCAAATAAAGATAAGGAAATTTCAGAAAAAGCTGTAATTGATATTGAAGGTTCTTCGTCTGATTATAAGAGTGCTGTAGTCTATGCAATTACGCAAGACGACAGCAATATAAGAATAATAGACGTTCAGAACGATGTTTCGGGCAATAAGGTTGAAGTTGAACTCCCTCCACTTTCGGTCGCACAAGTTGTTATTTCCAATGAAAAAACAGATAAAACAATTTATGAAGCACCTGATATTACAACAAAAAAGACTGAATACAATTTCAGCGAACTTGAAACTGGTTCAACAGAAAACTCAAAACTTATACCTCTTGGCGACAAGGAACATCTAAAAGAAATTGTACTTACTATAGACAGTTATTCAAAAGAGGGGTCGGCTTACTACAGCGGCGGCGGTGGACTTTGTTTCAATAACATCAGTCTGAAAGACGGTAGCATGGCATCATGGGGATGTAAAAATTACAGCTATTCCAATGGCTTAAATGAAATTGTTATTCCTTTTGACGATGAATTTACTGTACCTGATGATAATGGTTCAAATACTAATGTTAAGGGAACTCCTACAGAGGACAGTGCAGAACTTCAAACAGGTTGGTGGGCATACTCAGAAAAACAAGGTGATAGCGGAAGTGATGTTGTCATCAACTATACAAAGGTAACTCTTGTGTATGAATATGATGGCAGTGAAACGTCAACAAACCCGACAGAAACTCCAACAACTGTAACAACAGAAATACCAACAGGTAATACAGATACTCCTGTACTTCTCGGCGATGCCAATACAGATGGTACTGTAAATATGGCTGACGTTGCAACAATTGTTCAGTACATCGGCAATCATGATACATATGTACTTTCAGCACAGGGTCTTGTAAATGCAGACTGCGATAATCCCGGAAACGGTATTATGGGCTCAGATGCATATGCAATTCAGGAACTTATTGCAGGAAAAATCACTAAACTTCCCAAAATAGAGGAATAAAGTCAATATCACACGCAAAAAGCAGTTCATTCAGGAACTGCTTTTTGTTTTTTATGGAACTTTTTTTGATTTGATGACAATATGTATATAGAAGGGCAGGGGAGAGCAATGACTGTTGAACAATTTGAAATATTGCTTGAAAAATACAGTGATTCAATATTTGGATTTTGTTGTCATTTAACAGGGAGTACAGATTCAGCTGAAGATTTATACCAACAGGCGATTTTCAAAGCTTTTTCAATGATTCAGAAAATCAATTGTGAAGATACAGACGAAAATTCTTATAAATCGGCAAGAAATTATATAATAGGAATTGCTGTAAGGCTTTATAAAAATGAAATCAGGAAAAAAATGAACAATGTTCTTGTTCATGACAGCAAAATTATTGACAGCATAAAATCGGAGCAGGATATAGAATCTGATTTTATGGAAAATGACATAAAATCTGCTGTAAGACAGACTGTTGCCAACCTTTCCTATAAATTTCGTGCTGTAGTATATATGTTCTATTTTGCTGATATGAGTATAGATGAAATTTCCTGTAACCTTAAAATTCCGAAAGGAACAGTAAAAAGCAGATTGAACAGGGCAAGGGCAATAATAAAAAAAGACATGGAGGAAAAAGGTTATGATAGATATTGATGAAATTATTAAAAAATCATTAAACTTTTCTTCAAAAATAAATAAGGAGCTGAATTATAAAATGATTAACAAATATTCAGAATCGATGAAAAAAGGCAAGAAAATTCCGAAATGGGCTGTTATGGTAACTGTTCCCGCAGTTATCGCTTGTATCAGTGCAGGCACATATATGGCGATTGACGGCGGTTATTTAAGGAACAAGACTACTACGACGGGAACAATTATAGGGCAGACATATGAAAATGCGACAGATGAAATTGAAGTCACATCGGACTATTCCGACGGAGTACTGCACATTACTTTGAATTTGCTGAAATCTGACACTGTTCCATATTTGGAATTGGACGAAATGAAGCCTTATAACTGCACAATTACAAATCTTTCGGACGAAACAACTGAAGATATTCAGTTTGACTATGCGGTTGTCAATGAAAATACTGTAGATATTGCGATTAATTTCAATGCAATGGAAGATACTAAATACAAACTTGAAATCAAGTCATTTCTTGGTTCAAAAAAAGCAGACCAGCCGTTGGAAATCAACGGGAACTGGGAAACTGTTTTCAGAACATAAGCAAATAGCACAAAAAACAGTCTTTTTCAGGACTGCTTTTTGTTTGATACTGTTTTATCACATTATTATCAGGAACAGCAGAAAAAGCTGCTCCATTTTTGGTAATGCCTCAAATCAGTTGACAAAGAAAAAAAGAAGTGGTATAATAGAATAAAAGGAGGAGAAAAGCTATGGC
>CANQJV010000056.1 GCA_947624295.1 uncultured Ruminococcus sp.
TCTTTCTGTATGCTTTTATTTCTAATGCTTCTTCTCGGCTTATTTCATATGTTTTTCCCATTTTTTATCACCTTTTTTATTATTTTTCATCATCATTTTCATTATATCACTTTTTTTCTCTTTTGTCTACCCATTTTTTAATAAATAGTATTATTTTTTGTGTCTACGGAGGTTATTTGACGCTTACTTTCAAACAGTCTTCAAATAGCACTTTAATGTTATTTCAGAAATGTTTTTATCAGGTCACATCGTGCTTCACAAGGTTATGTTCCTCTGCACGTTTGCCATTGTTGAAACGGTTAAGAGAACCAACAAGATAGTCAGTAATACGTCTTATACGGTTGAATGGTGTCGTCCCGAAAGTAAATTGCAGGTCAACAAAATCGCCGTCCGGTTTGATTGTGATAGCCTTTATAATTCTTTCGGGATATTTTTTCTTCCATAGTCAACATGAAAGGTTACAACAGGGAATTTCCTGATTTCAATTGATTTGTGACAGTACTCATAAATAAGACGTACATATGTCCGCTAATAAAAAATTTACAATTTTATTCAAAAATTATTTTGCTTTTTAATAAAATAATTTATTGATACTAATCCTTAAAAATCAGTGAGTGAATTTTTTGTTCTAATGAGAATCGACTTCTATAGGCAACACCGCACAAAGTCCGCTTGACAGCATTATATGCTTGCATTTTTCGTTATTTTGCACTAAAATTCCTTGCCGAACGTCAGCTAAAATGTACTATTTTTATACAATCTTACGAAAAATTTGTTTATGTATCTGTATTTTCAGTTCTATGCAGTATTGCCTATAATAGATGCAAATTTTTGTCGTGTGTGAAATAGAAAAAATATATGCAAATCATCTATAATATAGCAATTCTTTTCAATTCAAAATATTCATCAGTTCATCTTTAGACAGCGATGCAAAGTTTACAATTTCACCCGTGAGAATAGTTTCAGCAAGACTACTTTTTTTCTTTTGCATCTCTTGAATTTTTTCTTCAATCGTATTTTTTGCAATCAGTTTGTATACGGTGACATTTTTTTTCTGTCCGATACGGTGTGCACGGTCAGTTGCCTGATTTTGTGCTGCGACATTCCACCATGGGTCATAATGAATGACAACATCTGCACCTGTGAGATTCAATCCTGTTCCGCCGGCTTTCAGTGAAATCAAAAAGACCGGAGTATTACCATTGTTAAATTCATTAACAAGTTCCAATCTTTTCTTTTTCGGCGTTTCACCTGTAATTTTGTAATACGATATATTTTGTGTTTCAAGTTCATTTTCCAGCAGGGACAGCATACTTGTAAATTGTGAGAATATCAGGATTCTATGTTCACCTTCGATTGCTCTCTGGATAATCTCTATACAAGCCTCTTTTTTCGCTGAATTTCCGGTGTAGTCCGCAAAAAGCAGTGACGGGTCACAACATATTTGACGAATCTGCGTCAGCATAGCAAGGATTTTAAGTTTACCGCTCTGGAAATTTTCCTCACTCTGCTTATCCAACATCTGACGGAGCTCCAGAACTTTTGCATCATATATATTCCGTTGTTCCTCGTCCATACGAACTATATAATCCTCCTCGAGCTTGTCGGGAAGTTCTTTCAATACGTCTTGTTTGAGTCGGCGCAAAATAAAAGGGGAAGTCATACGCCGCAGACGTTTGGAGGTTTCCTCATCAGATTTTTTAACTATAGGAGTTTCAAATTCTTTTTTGAACATATCATATCCGTACAAAAGCCCCGGCATAAGATAGTCGAAAATGCTCCATAATTCGCTTAATCGGTTTTCTATCGGAGTACCTGTAAGTGCAAATTTATGTTTTGCGTGTATGATTTTTACTGATTTTGCTGCTGCTGTATTATGATTTTTGATATATTGCGCCTCGTCTAAAACCTGATAAGAGAACTCACAATTTTCATAGTTTGCAACATCACGTTTCAGTAGGTCATACGAAGTGACAAGTACATCGTGTTTCTGCCAGTTTTCAATCAATTCTGTACGTTCTTTTAACGTTCCCGTAACCGGTATAACATCGAGAGAAGGAGCAAATTTTTCAAATTCTGCTATCCAATTGAAAACGAGAGATGCCGGACATACAATCAATGCTGTACCAAGATTATCTTCTTTTTTTGTGGCAAGCAGTACAGAAATCATTTGCAGTGTCTTGCCAAGTCCCATATCATCGGCAAGTATTCCGCCAAAACCGAAACTTTCGATGGTACGTAACCATCTGTGACCGAAATGCTGATAAGGGCGCATTGTTTTCTGTAATGATTCAGGTATTTCGAAGTCAGAATCATCTACTGTCTTGAAACTTTTAATAAGACGTTTATAGTTAGAGTCACGTTTTGTGTAAATTTCCTCATTCTTTTCAAGCATTTTGTCAAGATAAAGCGCACGGTATGCAGGAAGCTGCATTTTTCCTTTCACGAATTCTTTCGGAGAAATATGCATTGCCTCCATCATTGCAGAAAGTTCTGCTATATTTTCGTCGAGATTGATAAACTCCCCATTTTTCAAACGGTGATATTTTTTCTTTTGTCGGTAACTTTTAACAATATCAAGCAACTCATTTGGTGTGATATTTTCTGCCTCAATGGAGAGATTAAGAATGTCACTTTCCACGGATACTCCGATAGTCATTCCAAGTTTCGGGCGTATTCTGGAATTCTGAAAACGGTCAGTGCTTACTACTTCGCCGAGCTGTAAAAATAACGGGACAGCATTTTCCAGAATACTGTAAAGGGTATCTGAATCATTATCCGCAACAAACCGTTCTTTTTCTCTTTGAAATTCTGGGAAATAATGCATCACAGCATTCAGAACTTGCTGTTCACGCCTTTTATCACGGAAATCCTCTTTGAGAATATTATTATACAGCAAATCAAAAACAGCTACTCCTGTTTCGCCATATCTTGTTTCCACACGGCATTCTGGTGTACCGTTATCAATATCCAGATAAAAGCGGAAGAATACTTCAGGCGGAAGAAATTCTTCAGATATTATGTCGTCTGGTTCTATAACAGTTGCGATTTTGCGTAACTGAGGCAGAACTGTGTAATAGAAACTTTGCAGATTTTTCCTGCCGATACAAATAGAAAAACATCCGGATTCTGAATCATTTTTCTGACTTAAATTGATAAAAGGTTCAATTTGTCTGCTGTATTCCGGTTCAATTCTGCATAATTCATTTTCATTTATGAAATATGTATACTTACCTCCGACTATTATTAACGGCAGTACTCCGGTCAGATTCAAACCTTCAAAGCGTCCGTCAGGAGATAACAGTTTCTTTAACGTAACGGTCAACTTCGGATTAGCTGATTTTATTTCTACTTTACTTTTTCTGTCAAATTTCACAGATTGTCCGACGAAAAGTTCATAGAAACGGTCAAGTCTGTCACCGAATAATATACAATATTTTCTCGTATCATTGTAATTAGAGTACTCATAGTATTCTTCACCAAACTGATAGATTATATCTCTTATCCAGCTTTTCAGCAGTTCAATAAGTGGTTTGCTCTCATCTGAAAAGCTGTCACATGAAAAATCAATTTCATTATTTTTCCCAAGAGAATACTTCTCTGATTGTCGGACAGTTTCAAACAATTTGGGAATATTATTGACAATATATTCCCGTTTAATGTTATTTGCAGAAATCAGAACACGCAAATGAAGTTCTCTGTCATTTACAATTAGCTGAGGTATCAGACGTACTGTATTCTCCGAATGTATACCCGGCAATGTATTTTCTGACAGAAAAGAGTTCAAAAATATAAATCCACCGCCGTTTGTACTGTCTCCGGGATTATTTTCCTTGATATATTTGTCCACCAGAATAAGCCCTGCTAATTTGTGTTCGCAAATATTATTTCCGCTATATATGTATTGGGCTGACATTTTACAAACCAATTCACTGCATGATATGTCAAGTAACTCATCATTGCTTATGACTATATGAACCAATGTTTTATCATTGATTTTTATTAAAAATTCTGCAATCATTCCGGAATTTATGTCAGACAAATAACCGAATTTGGTATTTACAATTTTTGCTTCTCCCTTATTGACAATATTACATGCCAATTCATATCTTTTTTTATTGATTTTTACTCCTTTTGTAATTGCTTCGATAGAAAAATAGCTATATCCCTGTTTATCATCGTGAAACGGATTGAAACTCATAATTATCTGCCTTTCTGTAAAATAATTTACACTGCTTTTGCAGTTCACACTTATAATTATAATGCAGATTTTACAAAAAGTCAAGTAAAATCAATAATTTTCTCACTGTAACATTAAAACAGCCTTAACATTTTCATGTTAAAACTTTTTATTTTTATAAATCAAGAAATTTACCTCTCATAAGTACGAGGTTAAAAACATCTATTTTTCCGTCGCTGTTCATATCGGCAGCTTTACCGTCAGCAAGAGATGTTCCGGGGCAAGCAACCAATTCTGAAGCAAAACTAGGTCAGCAATTGAAAATTCTCCGTCACCGTTCATGTCATTTTTTACTTCAGTTTCAATCGGTACAGCTTTGCCGTAAAGTTCAATTTCAGCGATATTACAGCAATATGAGTTTTCTTTATTATATGAATTTGTCGGTGTGCCTTCTGGTACAGCGTAGAGTATATAGCGGACAATCTGCGGTTCGGGAAGCGTGACATAATGCGTTGAATAACTTTGTAATCCGCTTACTGTATGGATTGTTTTCCAATTTTCCCCGTATGTTGAAACCTTAAGGCAATACCGCATAGAACTGAAAATGCAGATACATAAACAAATTTTTCGTCAAATTGTATAGAAACAGTACTCTTAGCTGATATTTAGCAAGGAATTTTAGTGCAAAATAACGAAAAATGCAAGCATATAATGCTGTCAAGCGGACTTTGTGCGGTGTTGCCTACAACCGATGAATTTCAATTTTGGCAAAAGAAATTCACCAGAATTTACAATTTGTTCATGACGATTCTCCCTTTTGCGTAGTTTCAACACGGAATTTTTGTTGATGTTGAATAAGAAAGAATTTTTTTCGCACGGAAATCAATAATTACAAACTGTTTACAAAAATGGAAAAAGATGATATAATAAAAATATG
>CANQJV010000057.1 GCA_947624295.1 uncultured Ruminococcus sp.
TCTATATGCACTTGGCTTTTTGCTGAGTGCTTTTTCATATTCTGTTCGCTTGATAGCGATATATGCGGTGTTGCCTTGAATCTTTTTGTCAGGTGTAAGGAATGCAAAGTAAGGACAGATTTTGTTGAAGTTTCTGCTGAATATACGGCAAAGGAAAAAGCAATCGAACTATGGAATAGGAGATTTTATTAAAATGAGTGAGATGGCTTTATTTAGAGGAATAAGAATCGATAATTCCGATTGGGCATATGGTAATTTAGTTTTGGACAAAGACATAGCATTCATCACACGAATTACAAGAGAAAGATGCACAACTTATACAGTAGATTTGGATTTAGCGGCAGACCTTGAAATACACCCAAAATTAAAGGTTACAATGATGGAAGTTCACCAATCGACAGTCGGACAGTGTACAGGCTTAAGAGATGGTTACCACGATTTGATTTTTGAGGGCGATATTATCAGACTTTTTAGCAATAAAATTAAAGGTCTGGAAGATAAGGAAATTTGCGGTTATGTAAAGTTTGGCAAATACAAAGATTTTGATTCAGAATGTGATAATATTGGATTTTATTCCTCCATTACAAATTTGTGTTTGTTGTATTGCTATACTTAAATTATAGCACAATACTTTGTGAATATCAATACTATTTTTGCAATTTTAGGCTTGAGAACCGCTAAGGAGTGAGATTGTTGAAAAAATTAACATCTGTTTTGTTAACATTATCAATATTTTTATGCTGTACATCTTGTAATAACAATAAGGGAAGCAATTCCGAACAGTCAAGCAGTATTTCAGAATCGGTTACGGAAGAATTAACAGAGCCTGAAACAACAACTGAAAGCACGACTATCGCCACAACTACCACAACTGCAACAACTTCAACAACTGTTGAAACTACAGTTGTAACAACAGAAGCACCAACAGTAAGCCATATGACAGATGATGTATATATAAACGCAAAGCCTGTTACATCTGACGGCAAAGTGAAATTTGAAATAGAAACAAATTTGCCTGACGGAACAGAATTAACGGTATATTTATGTCAAAATGATTTTGTTGCCTCAAATGACGCAAAAGCTGTTATAAAAAATGGCGTTTGTGAAACTTCGGAATTGTCAAAATATTCTACCGATAATAATGCAAAACTTATATCAGGCGATTATGATTTAATTATAAGTATGTATTCTTCACACCAATCAGACAATGTAAAAAAAGTAATTGGTGAAAAAGGCGAATACCTGAAAGGAAATATAGTTGAAAAAGCAGACTATGGCGATGATTATAATGTATATAAAAGTGAAAAAATAACATTGACATTTGAGGGTTCAGAGGAATCAGCAGAATATATTAACAAAAATCTTTTAGAAGATGTATTTGCACAAATTGACCATAGAATCAATTATATTGAATTTTCAAATACATACTACATTCAGATTTGGTTTGATGATTTAAGTGATAATATTGATAACGGAATACCAATACCGAATGAAATTGTTGAAAATGCCGAATTATTATGTAAATCTGCTTTAGAACTTTGTCAGTCTAACGATTCTGATTGCAGTGTTCATTTAGAAGTTATTGATGACCCTGATGAAGATACATTGTTAATTGGTGTATTAAATGGAACAATATATTATTCAGTAAATGATTCAATGAATTAAATAGGGAGTGAGATTGTTGAAAAGGTCAAGTATAGTGGCTAACCTTGTTGTAAGCTGTATAATTCTTGCTATTTCTCTTGTATTGTTGTTAATTGCGCCGTGTTTTGGAATATTCTGCTTTGGAATTTCACTCACATATACTATAATTTATTCTATAAAGCTGTCAGATTACGATAAACAGCAAAATAATAATTATTATAATCAAGCGCAGAACAATTATAACCCTGCTACACCTTATCAGCAAAGAGAAAATAATTTTGATCAAGGCGAAAAAAACATAATGTTTCGGGAATTTCCTGCATATATATTAGTTTTAGGCGGAATAGCATTACTTGTTTTAGTTTATATTTTTTGCTATAGATAAAAGCTATTGGTGCATTGGACGGAGAAATATATTTCAGTAAATTATTTGGCAAATTGAATAAGCACGTGATATTTTTGTGCGAATATGATATAATATAAGTGAAGTGATTCACATAAACAAATGGAGGGTTTTATTATGTATGCAATAAATATTGATAAGCCGTATATCGTAAAAGAAAAGGATATGCAGAAATTTATTGAAAACGGCAAAAAGCATAAGAAAATAGTTGAGGAAATCTGTTCCGTATTTGGCAAGGAATGCTTTGACTTCAAAAAAGATGAAAACGGGTGTATGGCGGTGGAAATAGATGTGGAAAGACCGAATAAAGATAACTAAAATTGATTCAAATTTTATAAGTAAAAATTATCCTGCAATAGCACAATTTGACTGCCGTGATGATGCTATAAACGGCATTTTCAAAAAACATATTAAACAGATTCATTCAGTAAGTTATGCGTTCATTGATAGTGTAAGCGGTAAGATAATATCTTTTGTATCACTTTGTTCTTCTGCAATTCAACGGCAAAAAGATGATTCTCTGCATTCGCTCCCGGCTATAGAATTAAAACTTTTTGGAGTTGACAAAAATTATCAGCACGAAGTTATGACATATGAAAACAAACAGGTGAAATTTTCAGAATTTACGTTTATGTGGGTTTTAGCGTTTATAAATAACGTTCTTAAAGAATACATAGGCGTTGAATATTTGATTTTGTTCTCTGTTCCTCAAAATAACACATTAAAATTCTATGAAAAAATGGGTATGAGTTATCTTACAGACGATGAACGGGTATATAATAGTGACTTTTCGGATGGGTGTGTTCCTATGTATCTGGAATTATAACACATAGCAAAGTCAACGAAAGGAGCAGGGTAATTATGTTGACTTGTATCAAATGCAGAAAAACAATTCCGGACGGCAGTTTATATTGTTGCTTTTGCGGAAAAAAACAGACTGTAACCAAATCCAGAACACACAAAAGACCTCACGGAGCAGGAACAATTTCAAAAGATACAAGATACAGAAAGCCGTGGATTGCTCACGCTCCTGCGACTAAATATGGTCAAAAGCGTATTTATATAGGAAGTTATGCAACAAGGCAGGAGGCACAACAGGCTCTTGACGAATATATAAAAAATGGCAGACCTGACCTGTATAACGCTACTTTAGGCGATATATATAAACTTTGGAGTGATACGCACTTCAAGCAAGTTTCACAGTCTGCAATCAGCCTGTATTCTGCAATGTGGAAACATTTTGCAGATATTCAGAGTATGCCGATGAGAGATTTACGAACGGCACATATTCAGGAAATTGTCGATAAAGCTAAAAGCAAATCAACAGCGGAAATCCTGAAAACTCTTGCGGTGATGTTGTGCAAATATGCAGTTGAGAATGATATTTCATTAAAAAACTATGCTGAATTTGTTAAAATACCTAAATTTGAGAAAAAAGAAAAGAGGATTTTCACCGCTGAAGAAATAAATATTTTATGGGAACATTCAAACGATGAAACTGTTCAAATTATCCTGCTTATGATATATACAGGTCTTAGAATTGGTGAAGTTACCGCTCTCAAAGTTTCAGACGTGAATCTTTCAGACGGATATATTACAGGCGGTGAGAAAACATCAGCAGGCAAAAACAGGATTATTCCGATACCACCTGCTATCCCTGAAATTTACGGTTTTATTCAAAATATGATTGACGGTAAACAGAAAAATCAAGGTCTTGTCGGAATCACAACAGGCAAATTGCGTAATAATTTTTACAAGGCAATGATTGATTACGGTATTTCAAAAGGTCATAAAGACGGGAACAGATATATTCTTGATGACGATACACTTACACCGCATAGCACACGTCACACATTCGCCTCGCTCTCATCTTCCGCAGGAATGAGAGCAGAAAATTTGCAAAAAATAATCGGTCACGCAAATTATAACACGACCGCTGAAGTCTATATTCATCAGGATTTTTGCAAACTTAAAGAGGAAATGGCTAAGTTAAAAAAGTAAGATTTTTACATACTTTTTTACGCACAATTGAAATGATTTTTTGCTTTTTCAAAGTGTTTAATATGATTATCAACTCAAAAATCGCCTATTTACAGTCAATTGTAAATGGCGATTTTTGGCAAATTTCAGATTTTGGCAAAAATTTAAAGTTTTGTTAAAGTTTTCAATGCGTTGAAAATTTTCGTAAAAAGCGGAGCATTTTATTTGCTCCGCCTGTCTTTCACATCATATCAGGATTTCTTTCCGAAATTCGCACTTTGTGCTGCACGCTGTTCTTGTTCAGCTTTTGCTTTTTCGGAACGTTCTTTCTGCTCTCTTGAAAGACGTGCTTTAGCGTCCTCTACGGTTTCGCCCTCATGGGTCAGAAACTGGTCAACAAATCCATTCTCCACCTTCTTGTATGTACCTACAACACCGTTTTCAATTTTCTTGTATGTACCTACAACTGCATCAGCAATTTTTTCGTTTGCCTTTACGAGTTTTGACTTTGCCATAATAAATTCCTCCTTAATTTTTTATGATGAATCACAGAGATCATCACTGTTACAGCACTTAATACAGCTACTGTGATTGTCGAAATGATGAACTTTTTCGTTATAAACACCTCCTTATTCCAATCCCTTGATTATGGGAATCAGGCAAAGCAACAGAACAATGCCGACAATACCAATAACAATGCCCCAGACAAGCATATCCCAAACCATGACCATACACATTCCCACGCCAAGAATTATTGTC
>CANQJV010000058.1 GCA_947624295.1 uncultured Ruminococcus sp.
TATCTGAACGGCAGAAATCAGCGTAAAAATCACACGCTGAATATTCGCTTTAATAACACCGAATGGAAACAGATTTGCAGGCTGGCTGAACTGCTCAAAATGAAATCAATATATGTCAAAAGCAAATTACTTTCTTAATATGAATTATTGAAACAATTAAAGTATCATATTCAATTAAATTATAATGTTTTTTATTTTTCTAAACTGTACAGAGGATTGAAAAAATAGTTCATATATGATATTATATAAAATAGGTTAAGTGTATATTAATTGTTAATTTTATACAATTTTTTACAACTAATTTGTATATTTATACAAAAATACATTTTTTTACAAAAAATATGTGAGGTTTTCTATTGAAATTTCGTGTAATAAGTGAAAGCACATGAAGCCGGTTGCATAATAGCTTTCGGAAAGGAGCTCGTCAATGGATAACGGTGCAAGTAGCTACCGCCGTTTCCGGGATAATGGTGATGAAAGCGGATTGGTAGAGATTATAAGAGATTACAAAGACGGGTTGATTTTATATCTGACAAGTATAGTTGGAAATATTCAGACTGCCGAAGATATTGCTGAAGATACATTTTTTATTCTCGGCACAAAAAAGCCAAAAGATAAAGGAAAATATTCATTCAAAACATGGCTTTATACCATTGGCAGAAATGTGGCAATAGACTACATTCGTAAGCAAAAAAAGCATACTGAAGTATCTATTGATGATATGATTGAGCTGATAAGTGATGAAGAAGAAATTGAAACGGCTTATATCAAAAAAGAACAGAGTATTGCACTACATAGAGCAATGCGTAAGCTGAAATCTGAATATCAACAAGTTTTATGGCTGATTTACTTTGAAGATTTAAGCAACAAAGATGTTGCAAAAATTATGAAGAAAAGTGTAAGCAATATAGAAAATCTTGTATCTCGTGCACGAAAATCACTTAAGAAACAACTTGAAATGGAGGGCTTTCAATATGAAAAATTATGAAGAAATGGCAAATGACGTGCTTAATCGAATCAATGAATTTGATGAGGCAAAAAAGAAAAGAAGAATAAAAATAACCAGAGTTGCTACGTCTGTTACTCCTGTTTGTGCAATTGCCCTGATAGGTGTAGGTTTGTGGAAAAGCGGAGTTTTAACCGAAAATGAACAGCTTATCAACAAAAATTTTGGAGTAACGGATAATTGTACTGATGATTTATTTTCTCAAAATAATAATCAGGGAAATATGGCACTTCACACTGAAGTAATAACAAATTCAACAGTCCCTGATTCTGAAAATGATACTACGCAGTTACAGACTAATAAAAACAATCTTACTTCTACAATAATTGACAACAAAACTCAGCAATCGAAAGGTGATACAGACTCAAAACAAGAAACGAAAACTGTATCTGCTTTTGAGAATGATACTAAACAATCGCAGACGGAAAAAAGTAATTTTAACACTTCAATCAGTGCTGACAAAACTCAGCAGTCAAATGATAATACAGCAATTGATTCGCAACTCGGCTCTATCAATTCACAACAAGAAAATAGTAATGTGGCTGACCAAAATTTGCCGGGTACAAACATTGTTGACAAGGGATTGGTTTCCGAAGAAACAAGTATTCCTTCAGAATCAAATACAAATATCGTTGATAAAGGATTCATTCCTGAAGAAACAAGTTCCCCTTCTGAAAAAGAACAACAGGGAAATGGTTGGTGTATATTCATCAGCACACTTGAATTGAACGGTATTACGTATCATGATAATGATACGGCAAATGTTTCAGCATATTCGCAAGGTGATTATCTCGGTAAAGTGCGTGATTTTAAGGGAGAATACGATGATAATATGAATTATCGTATCAATTCCAATGACAGTGTCTATTCAGTAAATGAAACAAACGATGTTCTTTTTGTTATAAAAGAGGACGGTTCAATTGTTGTAATGAGCAGTTCGAATTGGTCTTTGGAAAAGTACGAATCAGAACGTACGGAACAAGATTATTCGGATAAAGATACTGAAAATCTGACAGTGTTTAACGGCTTTTGCCGATAATGCATAATATTAACCTGAATCCGCATTTTCATTAAGTGTTAATAAGCCTTTAATGACATAATTACACTTGTTATAAAGTCATAAAATTGCATAAAAATCCTCAGCTTTTGAGTATAAAAATACTGAAAACAGACAAGATACAATACATTTACAGATTTGAGGTTTAGAACAGTTTGAATTTTGCGGAATCAGGATTAAGTAAAGGAGGTTAGACCAATGCAGCGTTAAATTAAAACAACATATAGAAACTATAAATTTTAAGAAAGTTTTTGCTTTGCTTTCTTCAGTTGTTGTTTCTTGTTCACTGTCTTTATCATTACCTACTTTCGCTGAATCAACAATTGAATCTTCAGAATCACAATATCTTCAGTGTGATCATGTTGAAGAACTTGACGATGGTGGAAAAATCTATGTGTACTATATAGATGGAATAGAGAATGATTTTCCTGTTCCACCAGATGGCTTTAACCCCTTAAAAGCATCTGATGAAGAATTAGCAACATATGGTTTTCCTCCAAAACCAGAAGATGTCAAAGAGCTTGATGAATGGACTAAAAATATGTCCACTTACAAGTACACTCCTCTGCCTGTAGTTGAAAAGAGTAATGTTGTACGTGATATATATCAGCCGACTAATAAAGAAACGCTTAAGGCTGACAGTAACATTAATGGACTTGAATCAACAACAGGGTCGTTAAATTGGTCAGGTTATGTAGCTAAGGGTAACTTTGCAATGATGCAAGCTGATTTTGTACAGCCTACTATCAATCCTTCCAATCCAAGTTATACACATGAGAGTACATGGATTGGATTTGGTGGTTATAATTCCAAAAAACTTGTACAAACTGGTACAGCAATGAACACAGATGATGGTTCTAAAAATTACTACGCATGGTATGAATATTTAGGGACTTCTGTAGCATATCCCGAAATAAGATTCACAAACATTAAAATTAATGCAGAAGACAATATTCATACATACTGCTCTTTTCAAAAAGCAAATAATAAGTTTAATGCATATGTAGCAAATAATACAAATGGAACAAGTCAATCTGTATTAGTTACGCTTCCCGCAGATGAGTATTTTGATGGTTCAACTGCTGAATTTATCAATGAGAAACCAACTGTTTCAATTGATAATGGCTTAACAAATTATGGAACAACAAATTGGACAAATTGTCAGATTTATAAAATGAGTAACATATGGGTAAATCTTGGTTCTACAACCTATGATAAGGTAATCATGTATAATTCTTCCAATGCAAAGAAAGCCGAGCCAAGTGGCTTGAATGGACAAAAATTTACAAGCACATGGTACAATTATTAAGTTGTTTCGTTTGTGTTCTGAAATTTAATTATTAAATTTTGAATAAATTGCTGACAGCAAGCTCTTAGAAAAAAATTTTCTGAGAGCTTGCTTTTTTAGGAAAATTATTAAATTTGACAAACAAACAATACCGACATTATTTTTGAACTGATACTCTCAAAGAATATGGCATAGTTCTATTTCCTTTATTTTATGATGTTATTTATTGTATTTATGTGCCATCTCGTCAGAAGACGAGGTGGCATTTTTGTTTGATTATAATATCGAAATATGGCTGCTTGATTATAACCTGTATCCATTAAATGTGATTTCCGAGCTTGAAGAAGGTGAAGGCATATGGGTAGGCGAGCAGCTTCTCTGTGAAGATTGCATCGAAGAACATTGCACCACCTGCGACCACTGCGGCGAAACGATTTGGATAAGCGATGCAGTGCAGGACAATGATACCATACTTTGTGAAACCTGCTTCAACGACTACTACCACCGCTGCGAGTGCTGCGACAGAATTATCTACGACAACAACGTCAACTGGCGAGGCGACTATCCTTACTGCGACAATTGCTATGATACTTTCAATGATGAAATTGAGGAATATGGTTACAAGCCTGAACCAATTTTTCACGGTGAAGATAGCCGATATTTCGGCGTTGAACTGGAAGTTGACTGCGGTGGAAAAGACGATGAAAATGCAAAAACGCTGAAAGACATTGCGAATATGCACAACGAAAACATCTATATCAAAAGCGATGGAAGCATTGATGATGGTTTTGAAATCGTTTCTCATCCAATGACGTTGGAGTATCACCTGAACGAAATGGATTGGGAAAGTGTCTTGCAGGAAGCTGTGAATTTAGGCTATCGTTCGCATCAGACCTCAACTTGCGGACTTCACGTTCACGTCAACCGTGACAGTTTCGGTTTGAATCAGTCAGAACAGGAAGAAGTCATCGAAAAAATCCTGTTTTTCGTTGAAAAGCACTGGGCGGAACTTTTTCAATTCAGCCGTAGGAGCAATTACAATATGAATCGTTGGTCAGCAAGATACGGTTTCGAGAAAACGGGAAAAGAAATCCTACAAAAGGCGAAAGATACAGGAAATCGCTATGTTGCGGTCAATCTCCGGAATTACCACACAATTGAATTTCGCCTTTTCCGTGGAACGCTGAAATACAACACTTTTGTTGCCACTTTGCAAATGGTCAACCACATTTGTGAGGTGGCTGTTTCCATGTCCGAAAAAGAAATTGATGAAATGAGTTGGTGCGAGTTTGTAAGCTCCCTTGAGGAACCCGAACTTGTGGAGTATCTCAAAGAACGCCGATTATACGTCAATGAACTCGTGAAAACAACGGAAGGAGGTGAGGAATAATGTGTGCAATTTTTGGATTT
>CANQJV010000059.1 GCA_947624295.1 uncultured Ruminococcus sp.
ATCATTTATTTCTGCCAGTATCATCTGTCTTTCCATATTTCTATTTTACCACATTTTTTTGCTTTTGTCAACTGTGCAGTGTTGCCTTAAGTGATCTCAAAATAAATGATCCCATGACAGGTGAAATTCGTTATCCTTGTCTGGAATCATTTGATCCTTCAGACTATATGAAGAAAATTGCTTCATATTTGCCTGACAGCACTGAATTATATAAACTCTCAGACAAAGAGACGCAGATAAATGAAGCTGTATTATTTTTTGAGAATTATGTAAATACTTTGCCGTATCCCAAAGAAAAAAACTGCAGGACAGTAGTGAGAAGTGTTGATGTGTTTGAAGTAGCAAATGACATATATGGATTTTATTTCAATACTAATAAAGAATATCTTGGAGTTCAATTTGATTATATAAAAAGCGGAACAGTTCATTCTGATTATGAAGATTATTCTCCAACAATGGGATTTGGATTTATGGTTGAAAGTAATGATGTTGATATAATTGATGCAACGTATTTATTAGAAACCGCAGAAGATATAATGTCTTACAGTAAAGTTATAAGTTTGGAGGATGCAGCAAAACTTATAGGCGATAATTTGAGCAACGAAGTAATTTTTGAAGTTCAAATGGTTGAACTGATTTATACAACTATTCCGACAAGAGATGAAAACGGCTATATCAATGTAGATAATCCTTCGTCTAAAAATACACCCTCATGGAAATTTACTTTGTATAATCCTAATGATCAGCTTGTGTATGTTTGTTATGTTGATGCGATAGACGGAAATAATTTCAGATATTATAAAATATTTGAAACAATTTAACAAAGGTGTTTGAAATGAAAATCATAAAAAATATTATGGTAAATTTCAAAATGATATTTACCAATTACGGATTTTATATATGCACGGCATTTACAATAATTTTGTGTTTTTGTGCAGGAATATACCGTGACCCAATCAATAATAATGAATACTCTGTCATAAAATCACTTATTGAATTTGACCGTGAATTTATGCTGAATGATAATTCTTTTTGTTCTTATAAAGTTGCGGAAAATGGCTCGGGCAGCTGGCTTTCAATGTTCATTCCAATAATTTCTGCGTTTACATTCATACCTCTTGTATGCGATGAAAGTGAATCAAAATTTATACGTTTTTCTGTTTTCAGGTCGTCAAAATTCAACTATCACATCTCAAAATTTCTGACAGCCTGTATATCGGGAGGTCTTGCGGTAGCTTTCGGGTATATTATTTTTACAGTTTCTATATATGCTGTTTTCCCGAACATAAACGACTATTCCAAAGAATTACAGACAATACTCAAAGAAGAAATTTCATATATATACCCAAAATCAGCAGGACAAAGCTATATATTCATTCTCGGAATTAAATCAGCCGAAATGTTTATTTATGGCGCAATTTCATCAGTCCCCTCTATAATGCTTACGTGCCTGATTAAAAACAAATATCTTGTAATGTGTATACCGTTTTTTATTAAATATACTGTAACTCAAACAAGCACAAGGCTCAGTTCGCAGGCATTAAGCAATATCGAAAATCCCAACATAAGACTATTAAAATTTTCTGCTGTAATTTCTCCAGATTCGATTTTGAATGTGTTCAATTCTCCGAATATGCGGTTGATTTTTATTTATAACGGAACACTTGTTCTGACCGCATTTCTTTTCTATATAATCATCTGCGGAAGGAGGTTCGATTGTGGCGAATAAACTCAGATTGTACTCAATTATGACAATTGCACGTTCTGAATATGTGCGCTGGATAACAAATCCACGAATCATAATTGTAGGCGTTTTGTTTGTATTTATGCGTACTCTTTCTGTCGAACCACTTCTTGAGCGTGCCGAAAAAATGAACATTCCGCTTACAGTGTTTGAGCCTTTTGAAGCAATCGGCAACTCCGGTATGCTTGTAATGTTTATCCCCTGCGTGTTTTTGATTCTCATAAGCGATTACCCGATAATCAGCGGAAATACATTGCTTTTCGTCCAAAGAACAGGTAAACTCAACTGGTTTCTTGGACAGATTCTTTTTGTTGCCACTGCAATTTTATCATATATGGGAACGATTTTTCTTGTAAGCATACTTATTTCCGGAGGAGAATTTCGCACGGAATGGAGCGAAACTGTAAGGCTTTACGGAGCCAAATTCCCTGAAGAATCCGACAGCTTTGTTTCAGAATTATTACCGTCAAATCTCTATAATCAGATACCGCTTATGACTTCTGTATTGCAGACATTTTTTCTTATGAGTGCGTACCTGTTTTTCCTTATTCTGATACTCTATCTCTTTAAGCTGATGCACGTAAAATCAGCAGGACTAATTGCGGTTTTTATTATAATCGGACTTGGTGTAGCTACTTGTTCACTGAAAACTTCAGTAATGTGGTATTTTCCTATGGCGAACACGATTATATGGTTACATTATACCGAAATTCTTCGGGAACCGATTGTCCCAATATGGTGGTCATATTTTTATTTTGCAGCAGGAATTACCGCATTGTTTACAGCTAATATTATTGCACTGAAAAAACTTCAATTCACTAACATAGAACAGGTGGGATAATTATGATAAAAATTGATAATTTATCGCTGAAAATAAAGGCTTATGACATTCTGAAAAATATAAATGCAGAGTTTGAACAAGGAAAAATCCACGGTCTTATCGGCAGAAACGGCAGTGGAAAAACTATGCTGATGAAGTGTATTTGCGGTTTTGTACGTCCCACAAGCGGAGAAATTATTGTTGCAGGAAAACGAATCGGCAAAGATTGTGATTTCCCCGAAAATGTAGGAATCATTATCGAGACACCGGGATTTATCCCATACTATTCAGGTTATAAAAATCTGAAACTCCTTGCTGACCTGAATAAAAAAATTAACGGTGAGCAAATTCGTGAAACGATGCAGAAAGTCGGGCTCGACCCTAATTTGAAACGCCACATGAAAAAATATTCTTTGGGTATGCGTCAACGTCTGGGACTTGCGCAGGCTATTATGGAAAATCCCGATATACTGATACTTGATGAACCTATGAACGGTCTTGACAAGGACGGTGTCGGCGATATGCGTGAGTATCTCCTTGAATTGAAAAATCATGGAAAAACAATTATAATCGCATCACATTCTGCCGAAGATATTGAAGTTCTTTGTGATACCGTTTCGGAAATGGATAAAGGCGTACTGACAAAGATAAAATAAAAATGAATTATAGTTAATCTATAATCACAAGCTCTTAAAAGTGTTTTATAAGCGTTTTGAGAGCTTATTTTTTTGAATATTTTTCACTGTCCGCAAGAGAAATTATTACCAAATTTTTTTAATTTTCTCCTGAATTTGTACCAATATTCTCTGCGTAAATTTTGCCCATGCTGTTCACCCCGACAGCGATTTGATTGACATTGTTCGTAATCGTACTCACGAGCCGATAAATTTCCTGTAATTCTGTTTGATTTAAGTGGACAATATGTCCCTTGAAAATCATTGTCCGAATGAACTCACTCCTTGATTTCAAACCGCTGTTTCTGAACTTATGTTCAATTGCATCGTACTCCTCCTGTGTCAGACGGATTTGCATATAGCGATTATGTGTATTTTCCTGCTTTTTTGTGTTCATTTCATCACTTCCTTCAATGGGGTTTTAGGAGAATTTTCCCCATATGCACTAACTTAAATTAAAATTAGGTATTTGCATTCTGATAGATGATTTACGTTTTTCCACACAGCAGTTAAGAGC
>CANQJV010000060.1 GCA_947624295.1 uncultured Ruminococcus sp.
TAAACGCAACCATAAGGTTTTTCAATTTCAAAGAGAAAACCTCTTTTCGTTAATTCATTTACAGCAGTTCTGATTTCTTCGTCTGAAAAATTAGACAGAACATTCATCGGATAATCTCATCAATCATAGAATAATCGCATTCTTTTTTGCTGATCATCGTGTGCAGAATAGCCATCTGTTCCTCTGAAAATCTCAGGTTTGGCACATCGATAGCACTTGGGTTCGGCATAGAAAGACCTCCTTGTTTGTTGGGAAAAATATTTTTAACAATAATGTACAAAAATTATGTGTCAAGTTTTTGCTGAATTATACAAAGTGATACCATATATAATTTTTTGCGCAATATAGCAAAATATTTATACGAATCTGTCAATTTTTTATTGTACAAATATTGCTTTTGTAAAAACTTATAAGTATTCAGTTCAGGGCATAAAAATAGCGGACAGTGCTTCTTGATATGAAACACCGTCCGCTATGGGGTATTCAATTTGTCAACAGACTTCTGCCGATTTGGGCTTATTTTGGTTGTCTACCAGTTTTATACCAACTTTTTCACCTGTTGGTGTCTACTGATTGTTTACCAAATTTCTACCAGATTTCTTAAAATTTGTGATTTTTGAGAACAACGGAAACTCGCTGATTTCCTCATTTCTACCAACTTAAACGGCGATTCTACGCCAATTTGGCAACATTTAATAATACTTGGTGATAAATGGTGATAAAGTGGTTTAGTTTCAAGAAATACATTGTGAGAAAAAGAGAACAGAAAAAGAGTGATTTTGGTAGAAAAGTTGGTAGATAAAAAACGCTTTTCAACAATATATTTATCTACCTAAAATGCTGATACTTCCTTTAATTACGATATTTGTTGTAACAGAAAAAAGAAATTTTCATATAATGTCATTGACATTTTCAGTATTTTATGATATAATAAATAGGAGTAAAATAAAAAATAGAAGGTGAATATTATTGAAAATCAACTGGAATGAAAAATACAACACAATTTCAGCTTACACAATCTTGACATTTACAATATGTGTACTGGTTTCCGCAGTTATTCTCAATTTCACTGCTATCGGTGATATATTGGGAAAAATCTTTGATGTTGCTTCACCGCTTATATGGGGGCTTGTCATAGCATATCTTCTTAATCCTGTCATGGTATGGATTGAAAAACATCTTAAAAGATTTACCAAAAAGAAAAAGCCAAAACCAAAGCTAAACAGAATAATTTCTGTTATAATTACAATGATTATTTTTCTTGCCATGCTTTCCGCATTATGTGCTATAATAATTCCGCAGTTTACAAACAGCATAATGGGAATTATAAACAACATTGGCACATATATAAACAATTTTGAGAAGTGGATAAGTGAAATCCTTGTAAAATATCCCGAGATTCTGTCAAAAGTCTACAGTCAAATTGAAAATTTCGAAACAACTATTATGGATACAGCCAACAAAATTGTTCCAAAAATAAGCGATATTATGGATAAAATTACTGATAGCGCACTCGGTTTTTTGATTGCCATAAAAGATTTTATTATAGGAATAATAGTTGCAGTATATCTTCTTATGGATAAGGAACATTTTCAGGCACAGATGAAAAAGATAGTTTATGCTATACTTCCGCAAAAGGCGTCGAACGGACTTCTAAAAGTATGTACACAAGTGAATGCTTCAATAGGTGGATTTATTTCTGGAAAAATCGTCGATTCAATAATCATAGGTTGTCTTTGTTTTATCTGCATGACTATCATGAAACTTGATTTCGCTGTACTTATTTCTGTAATCGTTGGCATAACAAATATAATTCCGTTCTTTGGTCCTTTTATCGGAGCAGTTCCAAGTGCATTGCTGTTGCTTGTTTCAACTCCTAAACAAGTTATTCCGTTCCTCATTCTTATATTCGTTATTCAGCAACTTGATGGAAATATTATCGGACCAAAAATTCTTGGTCAGACAACCGGTATATCTGCATTCTGGGTGCTTTTCTCAATACTTGTTGGAGGTGGATTATTTGGTTTTGCCGGAATGATTCTCGGCGTTCCAATATTCGCTGTAATATATTCGCTTATCAATGAATATGTATCATATATGCTTGAAAAAAAGAATTTGTCAACAAACACATCTGATTATCTGCCGGAATACCATGAGCCTGAACCTGCAAAAACAGATTTGAAGATAAAGTTCAAGAAGAAGAAAAAGAAATAACATATCATAAAAGGCAATACTTCATAAAACATTTTATAGTATAATTGCATTTTTAGTTACTTTGTATAAAAATATTTTGCTAAATGTTAATTAAGATGTATTATTATAATTTGACCAAATGTGGAAAATGACAACAGAGACTAATGGTGAATCTATAATTCTTAAAGTTGCACCAGGAGTTACAAGAACTATATACAAATAATAATGGGTGATTTTATGGAAGAATATATGCTTCTTGGAAAAATAAAGAGCAAAAAAGATTTTTTATATTTTATGAATCTTTATATAAACACAATGAAAAATGTATCTATTAAGGAGTACTTAGAATCTGTAAGTTCTTGGGTAGAGGACATGGAAGGTTATTATAAGAATACTAATCAAGAAATACCTAAAAATATAAATTGGGATTTTATAGCTACTCTTTTTTATGTAGGTAGTATATATGAATAATTCATAATTTTGTTGTGATATTGAAAGTGTTATAACATTTGTTTTTAGCGGTCAGTAGCAACATCTG
Source organism: uncultured Ruminococcus sp. (assembly GCA_947624295.1). Classification (GTDB taxonomy): domain Bacteria; phylum Bacillota; class Clostridia; order Oscillospirales; family Ruminococcaceae; genus Ruminococcus. The sequence continues at coordinate 2,732 of CANQJV010000060.1, forward strand.
ATTATTTGCCAGAATATCATGAACCTGAATCTGTAAAAACAAATCTGAAGATAAAGTTAAAAAAGAAAAAGAAATAACATATGGCAACCTCTAAAAACTCTATTTTTTAATTTTTTGTCAACGTAAAATAGGGAAAATCAGTGCTTATTTTTGTCAAAATTGGAGGTTTTTAGCGGTACCCATATCAAACAGTTCCTTTGAAATACAAGGAACTGTTTTTATATAATATTTATAATATTTTCAGGACAAAAGCATTTATGGCAACACCGCACAAAGTCCGCTTGACAGCATATCTGCTTGCATTTTTCGTTATTTTGCACTAAAATTCCTTGCTAAATGTCAGCTGAGATGTACTGTTTTTATACAATTTGATGAAAAATTTGTTTATGTATCTGCATTTTCAGTTCTATGCGGTATTGCCTTAGCAGATATGAAAGTTATGAATGAGGTGATAGACAGCCGTGCATTCACATCTTTTTGTTGCATAAATTCACCTG
>CANQJV010000061.1 GCA_947624295.1 uncultured Ruminococcus sp.
CTGTTATTGCTTCTTTTATCAATATTTTCTATTGGAACAGGGAGTTTCCTGATTTCAATTGATTTGAGACAGCACCTGAGCCTTCACCAACTGCATCAATTTCACCGTACTTGTCAACAATTGCTACACTTTCATTAGATGATTTCCATTTAACTTTTGTTTTCTCATTGGCTTCAGGAGGTGATATAGTGTAAGAAACCGACTGCATACTATCCTTTTTCAGTTCAATAGATTCCTTTGACAGAATAATCTCATCAACATGAGCAGGTTTAAGAAACATATAAGCAGTAATACCTCCTGCCACAATCAAGCCGGCAATAACAATAGAGAGTACAACATTTTTCTTTTTCTTATTAGTCTGTTTTGCATTAAATTCAGCATCAACAGGCGTTCCAACCTTATGACCACATTTAGAGCAGAACTCATTTCCTTCAGTAATTTCAGCACCGCATTTAGCACAGATATTTTTGTCAGGAACATTTTTAGGAGTACCGCATTTAGGGCAGAAACCCTGACCATTCTCTAAAATAGCACCGCAATTTTTGCATACATCAGCCGGATTTGTTTCCTGAGCTATATCATTATGCTGTTCTGAGCAGCCGGAAGTAGTACAGCCTTTGTTTTCGTCCCAACAAGCTTTATGGTGTGGAGTATCGCAGGCAGGACAAACCATAATTTCATCATCGGAAGAAATAACCGTCTTACAAAACGGACAAATTTTCCCGATATATTTTTCATTTTCCATATAAACCTCCATATAATATAAATTTGTTAAAAATACTTTCAACTTTCTTTAATTATAACATGAATTTACAAAAAAGTATAGACTTAAAAAAGATTATTTTTTGACATTAAAAGTGATTCTTTTTTGAATATAAAAAATCACCATAAATGACGGTACAAAGTCATTTTACGGTGATTCTTATCAGACACCTTGATGTATATTAAGACACCAAACCAGACACTCCAAACAGCGTATTACAGACAAACAGACACTAAGATACCATTTTCTGCACTTAATACTAATTTCATTCTAAAAACCCGACAATCTTTGCGAATATCCTGCACCTGTTACTGCGTCAAAGTGACTCGACATACGATGGCTTCGCCACTTTTTCTTGTAACAGGCACAGTCTATCCGCAAATCTTGCACGTTTTTTAGAATTAAATTAGTATAAGACAATAATGTACAGAACTTGCAATAAAGATGCACAATCAGATTTTTTGCAAAATTTTATAAAAATAGTACATTTTAGCTAACGTTAGACAAATAATTTTATGCAAAATAATGAAAAGTGCAATCGAATTTGTCATAAGATTGGCTTTGTGAGGTGTTGCTTTAATATATGCGGAGTTATCTGCCACAAGATAAGCTATAACGCAAAATTGCTAACGGAGACTCTCCATAATAAAGTTGTAAATTTTTTATGAACAGACACGGGTATGTCTTATTGGTGTGATATAATATAGAAAAAGGGGAGTATAGATGATAAAAAAGTATGATTAAACAGGAGGTTTACATATGGAACAAACCAAAAATAACAGAATGCTTGAAATTTTTTTCAGGGCTTTGAGAGGCGAAGTTATTTCAGTTAAAAAAATTGCCAAAGAATACAGCGTGTCTTCAAAAAGCATAAGCAGGGATATTTCCGAAATACAGGCTTTTCTTGCTGAACACCTTTGATATAGAAAATTATTTGTAAAGAATATAGGAATGACTAAAATTACGCTGAAAAAATATTTGAAATTTTATAAGGAAGGAATTGATATTTATAATGTATTTACATAAATCTGATATTTCAATGAATCGTGAGGAAACTCTTGCAAAACTAAATTCAGAAATTGAATGTGTACAGAATCTTCTTGGTACACAATATAATGAAGTTATCGGTGTTTCCCGTCAACAGAAACTTAAATCAATTCTCAACAAGATGACTAACTTTCATAAAAAAATAAAAAACAATACATTTGAGATTTCTATTGTCGGACTGGAAAAATCGGGAAAAAGTACTTTTGCTAATGCATTTATTGGCAATGATATTCTTCCTTCAAAAGATGCACGCTGTACATATACCGCCACAAGTATACGCTTCGGCTCAGAAAACGTGGCAAAAATAGAATTTTATTCAGATGAGCAGTTTGATGAGGATTTCCATAGAAAATTGGAACTTATCGGGATTTCTGATACAAGAAGCTGGTCTGAATGGACAGTAAATCAGCTTGAGCAGGAAATTCAAAAAAATGCTTCAATAAATTCGGAGCAAAATAATATTGTTCATGATATTGCTGAAATTCTGGAAAACAAGAACAGTATACAGAATCTTCTTGGTAAAAGTACATTGAGTTTCAGTGGCGATGAACTTGAAACGGAAGTAAGGGAATATATCGAAAATCCCGCAATAGCATTGGCAGTAAAAGAAATCATTATTCATTCTGATAAACTTTCAGCAATGCCAAACGCTATTCTTTACGATGTTCCCGGATTTGATTCGCCAACACAACTGCATAAAGACCAGACAAGAACATGGATGAAAAAATCAGATGCTGTTATTCTGATTGTAAACGCAGACCGTCCGAGTTTTAACGATTCCCTTGTAAAATTTTTTGAATCAGTTGACAAAGATGATGACGGAATTTCAATAGGTGAAAAACTGTTTGTTTTTGCAAACCGTGCTGATGTCGCAACAACATTGAATGAAAATCTACAGCGTATACGTGAAGAATTGCGGAATTATAGGATAATGCCCTCAGACCTGATACAGGAACGACTGATTGCAGGCTCTGCAAAGGCAAGACTTGAGCTTAATAAAGGAAACGAAAGCAGTTCAGTACTGCAAAGCCTTAGAGAAAAAGGCATAAACAGTGATGGCATTGACGTTATCCGCAATAATCTTGAAATTTATAATGATACAGTCCGTCTGAGTGTCATGCAGCAGCGTATTCAAAAGTTAAGGCAACACCGCACAGTTGACAAAAGCAAAAAAATGTGGTAAAATAGAAATATGGAAAGACAGATGACACTGG
>CANQJV010000062.1 GCA_947624295.1 uncultured Ruminococcus sp.
CCAGTGTCATCTGTCTTTCCATATTTCTATTTTACCACATTTTCTTGCTTTTGTCAACTGTGCGGTGTTGCCTTAAAATTCTTTCATATCGTTATAGAAATAAACGCAGAAGATTTGCTCTCAGGGTTTCTCTTATTTGCTCTATTTATAATTTTCAATATGCACTTTGAGGTTTTAGAACAGGTCTATTATACTCCCCCCTATTGCAAATGATTGACATTTTCAATAGAGGGGAGTATGGAAAACAAGAACTTAAAAATAAGAGCTTTCATCTTTAGATAAGGTTGTTTACAGGCTTTGTGATACTATTTTTTTCTCACAATACTATTAAAAGTGTTACCGGCAGAAATTGGATTTTATAATGAAATTAGTATTAGCTGATACTGCCGTAAACTTGTGTGAAATCAGCAGGACTGCCTTTAATTGTTATAGTACCATCGCCGTTGTCAGTGATACCGTCCGCAACATATGCTTTACCGTCGCTTATTGGGGAAGAATCATCTGGGAGAATAAATACAGTACCTTCCTGAATATCCTCTGCAAATACAGATGGCATTCTGATTGTATCGCCATCTGTTTCAAAGTCGGAAGTGCTTAATATACTTGTAAGGTCAATAACACCGTCTGCGAGTTCAACGTGTACTTCTGTACCGAAATCCTGATTTGCCCAAACTGATTTTGCTTTTTCGACAACGTCTACAGCTTTAGAGAGGTCTATTGTGGACAAGTCGGTACTATCAATAATATTCTTTTCAACAGCGCAGCTGACAATATCATCAATTGAATCGCTGCCTGTAACGATTCCTGTTGCTCTCATAGAGGCGGAAACAAGAAATTCAGCAGTAATTTCCGCATCGGGGTCTATCTGAGCATCTGTATCGACTATATCCCAATCTTTAGCGGTCTGCAAATCGTTCTCGAAATTGCCGTCCGAAGTCATACCGAAAAGGTTGTTTATCAAGCTGAGGAGTTCCGCATTTGAGAGTACTTCTCTTTCTTCCTCTTCATCATCTTCTTCGGTATCCAATTCAGCTGATGTTGTTTCTTCAGGTTCAGTTACTTCTTCAGTTTCAGGCTTAGTTGCTTCGACAGTAGTTTCTTCTTCAGTTTCAGGCACAGTTACTTCAGCGGTAGTTTCAGCAATAGATGAAGATTCAGAAACAGATGAAGTTCCAGGTTCTGAACCACATGAAACCATTGATACTAATCCTACAATTACTGCAATAGCGATGATTTTCTTTTTTATTGACATATTATACACCTTTTCTCAAAAAAATATTTATACTTTTTACCTGATTCTGCAAAGCTTATACTTGAAAAGCATCAAATTTTAAGATACATATAGCTCAAAATCAAACATTTTGAAGCCTAACTTTTTCAACCAATGTCTGAAGAAAATTCTAAGTCAAAATCAACTGATTTTTTACCAATAGGTAAGTAACGGTCATAATGGCATATTGAGTTTTGCGGATTCAGATTTTAAGCACAATTGATATTATATCACATATGTTTATAAAAGTCAATAATTATTGAAAAAATTATAACATATTCAAAAAAAAACTGTTAAATTCGAAAATTTTTAATTTATTATGACGAAACGCCTCGACAGTGTAAATTTTTTATGAACAGACATACGTTTGTCCGGGTGATGTGGTATAATAGACTTGTTCTAAAACTTTGAAAAAAGTGTTAAAATAGAATCAGGTGATGAAAAAATTAACAACGAAAAAAGATAAAAGAGTTGAAAGAAAAAGATTATCAGAAATATTTCGGAGTAACCAAAGCAATATTTGATAAAATGTTGAAAATTTTGGAAATCTTGTAATCTTCTAATTTTATTATATCACAACAGGAGAGAAAAATCAATAGAAAATTGAAAATTTTTGAATGTGATTTTTATAAATTTTTTATCACTTCCGACATAGCTTCCACGCTTATTCTAGTTCGTTCAATAGCACAGCTTGTATTTTCATATTCTGTATTTGTCAAAGCGTACATATAATCTGCAAAATAATTGTTTATATTTTTTATATCGTCATATAATGCTATCAATTTTTCGTATATTTTTCTGAAATAATCAGTATCATTAAGTTTGTCAAATTTACAAAACAATAATTCATTATACAGCATTTTCAGCTTTTCGGAAAAAATATGTTTCATTTCGTCAAATAAAGAATCTTTCTGCAAATGATTGCTTAAATTTTTCAGTTTAGCGCAATTCGCACGATATGTTTTAATTTCATTGCTGATATTTGTATGGTATTCGGAAATGAACTCCGGCAAACTTTTCCTGCCGAGGAAACGAATTACTTCTTTTAATTTTTCAGGAACTGTATCAGATTGTCGATTCTGAATGAGGGGTACTCTTAGGGCTTGTTTGAAAAATAAGAATTGCATAAAAATGTTATATATGGTATAATAAAAATATGATTAGACGATATGAAATTAATAATAAAGAATGGGAAAAAATCAAAGAAATGTTTCCACCGGAACGAACGGGAAAAAGAGGACGCCCGGCAAAAAATAACCGCATCATGTTGAATGGAATGCTGTGGATTGCCAGAACAGGGGCACAGTGGAGAGAACTTCCCGAA
>CANQJV010000063.1 GCA_947624295.1 uncultured Ruminococcus sp.
TTATTTTCCATATTTTTATTATATCATCTTTTTCCATTTTTGTAAACAGTTTGTAATTATTGATTTCCGTGGTTGCCCATAAACATAATGAAACGGATTATAGTTATTTGAATGTTCTATTTGAATAAGATTCAGAACACGTACTTCATATCCTGCCATTTCCAACATTTTTCCTGTAGACTGTAAAATTTCGCATTTTGGGTCAGTAATTACATAAGAAGTATTAAGCTGCATTATGTTTGGTTTTGCGAAAAATCTTGTTTTACCTGAACCGCCGATTATCAAGACATTCAGATTCAGAAGATGCTGCCTTGAGTTCAGCGAAAGATACAACTCTTTGCTTAAAAGAATGTTGTTATCGATTATCATACCGACAAAATTGCCTTTTTCATCAAAAACACGTTTTCCGTCAGAAGTCAGCACCGGTTTGAACTCAGATTTTTTATCTTTGTCGGCGAGAGATTTCATTTAATTTTCATCGCCCCATTTTGCAGAACCGTGTTCAACGCCTTTGCGGTGCAGACGTTTTTTGTCTTCCGAATATTTATAAAGTGCGTATATTCCGACAATTGACGCACCGAGAAAAATCATTTTCGGAGCATATCCGTTTTCATTTTTCAGTGAAGAAAAAAGAATTTTCGGATTGCTCATAACATGATTCAGACAATTGCCAAGCAAATTGGTATCAATTTTTCCATTTGGCTGCACGCATAAATCCATAGCAGCACCTAAAAACCAACACACAATAATTATTAACAAAATTATGATTCCGTAAATAACAAACGTTAAAATGCTTGTTTTTTTGACACCGATTTTATTAGCCATTATCTGCCACCTCTGCCGACAGGAATATCGATTTTCGGTAAATCAGGCGTTTGCGGAACGTCAGGAATATCAATGTTATCAGCCAAATTACTGCTGAAATCGGGCATTTCGGGCGGAGTATCGGGAACGTCGGGAACATCACTATTATTGGAGTTCAGATTTGACATTTGTGAAATTTCTTCAGAATTTTTCTGCATTTCCTCTGCATTTGATTCAAGAGTTACTTCTTCATCAGCGTTTTCTTCAATATTTTCTTGTGCCTTTTCGAGTACAATTATAGCCGTTTCTTCAGGTACTTCAAATTTTTCGCTTATTTCACTGACAGCTTTTTCACTGTCTGTAATATCAAATTCTTCCGAATGATTACCTGTTGAAACAGTCATTTTCAATTCTGTTTTTCCCGATTTGGTTTCTGCCTTGATTTCCTCGATATTAAGGACTTTTTCAGCATTCTGCAATTCAGCTTTTTCAAACATTTCGATTGACATTTGTTTTGCAATATCTTCCGGAATACCCTGTTTTTTGTAAAGTTCTTTAAGCTGATTCAAAGCGTTTTTCTTATCTGAAAAAGAAAGTATAAGTTCCTGTTTATCCGACACTTTATTTTCTTTCAGTTTATCGCCATTTTCGTAAACAGTTTCTTTGCCCTCCATAGCACTTGTGACGGAAAAATAATCTTTGTCCTGCCTTTCAACGAAACAAGAAACGGTTTGCGGAATTGTTACATGAACCCTGTCATTATCGTCAATACGTGTCTGAAGCTGGTCATAGTGATACAGCATCAAATCACTTTCGTCAAATTTCTGAACATCGCTCATTGACTTTATATTTTCTACATGATAATAATCAGTAATTTTAGCAGCCTTGTCAATAAGTGAATCAAGCGTATTTTTGTCAGTGATATTCAGACTTTCAGACAATATTTTTTTCATAGATTTTTTTGTTTGTTTTTCGGGATTAAGTACGGCAAATTTGCCTTTTTCGTCCTGAAAAACAATTCTCGGAACGCTGTCGGACTTTGGTACGACACGCCAGCAAGTATAATTTTTTGCAAAAATACTCTCGCCTTTAATCGTGATATTTGTATCAATTTTCGAGAAATTATTTTGAGGATTTTTACTGAAAAACTTCTGTTTTTCCTCACCTTTGAGATTTTCCTCACCGAATTTTGCGCACGCTATATCAGCTTTATTTTTGTCATATCCGAAATTATTCTGAATCTGTTCAGAAAGTTCTTCACGTGACGGAATTTTGTCAAATGAAACTTCTTTGTCGGAATGCTTGTCTTTTATTACAAAAAAGTCTTCATTTTTGGTAATTGTCATATTCTGTTTAAGTTCATCGCATTTTTTTACGAACTCATTTCGTGCAATCATAATTGCCTTTTCATCGGTCTTTTCATACAAGCAAAAACTTTCGCCGTTTTTTGTTTTACCGAATTGTGCGGACAAATCATAATTATTCAGTTCATTTGTGATGAAAGGAATTTCCCATTCTTTAACCTTGAAATTGCCGAGTTCCTGCGGTCTTTGGGCAAGTTTTTCTTTCATCATATCGGTACACATACGCTGAAAAATCGGCAAATCACTTGTGCGTACATTTGCGTAATTATTTTCTTTTTCGCCGGTAAAAGCGATTGGTATTCCATAATTTTTGGCTTTATTCTGCAATATTTTCATATCCGCATCAGAAAAAGCGTTATCGGAAGTGGAAATTGTATCACCAATCAGACGTGCATTTTTTACAAGTTTTTTGATGCTTGTATTTCCTGCATTTATGTCGGATAAATCGGTTTTGCTTTTAATGATTTTGCCGACTGTTTTACCGAATGCTTTCAGAAGCCGTGCAATATCATCTAACGCTTTATCGGCTATTTTACTGCCGATTTCCATACTTTTTTCAGCAGCCTGCATACTGACTTGCAGGGTTGCTCCTGCGACATCATCACTCATATTCATAGTTTTTCTCCTTGATGTAAAATTTTTTCTTTACTGAAAAAGAAAATCAATTGCCGAAGCGGATTTTATTCCTTGCGTTTTCTTTAATCTGATACAGAAGTTTTTGAAATTCCTCAAGAAGTTCTGTTTCTTCGGGATTATCGTTTGTACTGATGTAAGCGGTGAAAATTGATTCAAGGTCAAAATAATGCTCATGAATAAATTCGGTAAGGGTAATTTCCGGTGATTTATCATTTTCTTCTGAAAAGTTGCCATATGTGGCAACTTTTTCTGTTGCGTTGTCGGATACTGAATCAAAATCTTCCGAAAAATCGTCTGTATCAATTTCGTTGTCATCATCTGTTGTCAGACTGTTCTTTGAAAAGTTGCCATTAGTGGCAACTTTTTTCGTTGCGTTGTCAGATACTGAATCAAAATCTTCTGAAAAATCGTTTGTATCAATTTCATTGTCATCATCTGTTGTAAGATTGTCCTTTGAAAAGTTGACACATGTGTCAACTTTTTTCGTTGCGCTGTCAGATACTGAATCAAAATCTTCCGAAAAATTGCCTGTATCAATTTCATTGTCATCATCTGTTGTAAGATTGTCCTTTGAAAAGTTGCCACATGTGGCAACTTTTTTCGTTGCGTTGTCGGGTACTGAATCAAAATCTTCCGAAAAATCGTCTGTATCAATTTCATTGTCATCATCTGTTGTCAGACTGTCCTTTGAAAAGTTGCCATTAGTGGCAACTTTTTTGTCATCATTTTTCTTTTTTATATCCTTATGTGAAATTGTATCAAGGTCTGATTGCATTATTTCTTTCTGTTCATCTTCACTCAGACGAGCGATTTCATTAGCAGTGGAGATTGAGATTTCGCCATTGCTTATAGCTTCTTTGACAGGCTCAATAGCGTTTTTTTCAACATTCTGCATTTTGCTGACTTGTGCTGCGGACACACCAAGATATTCTGCGAGTTTTTGTCTGACACGTCCGAATTTTTCCCCGGCACTTTTTCTGTTTTTCAGAATCCTGTCAACAATCTCATAACTTTTCCACATTTCGGAATCAGAAATTTTACGGCTTGAAATATTCATAAAAATCATATCAAGCATTTTGTCATCATCATCGTAGTTCTGCACAAGACAAGGCAGATAACGTGAGATATTTTTTCCGTTGTCGAGCAGATACTGAACGGCAGCTTTCCGCCTATGACCGCTGATAATCTCGTAACCGTTTTCGATTTGGCGGACAATCAGGTTATCTTTCACGCCACCCTGACCAAGAATTGTTTCTGCAAATTCTTCAATGCGGTTTATGTCAAAGAAGTTATCTTCAGAATCATGCAGTTCATCAATATCAATCATTTTTATGCTGTCATTAAGGGTATTTGCGACAATCGCATTAAGATTTTCAAACATCATTTTTGCCATTAGTTACAACCTCCAATAATTTCGTTTGCAAGTTCTTCATAAGCGTTTACAATTTTCCATGAATTTTTATTTTTGGGAACGTTCTTTTCAATGAAATACGCTTCAATCGGCAAACCTGCTTTCTGACTTTCACGCACGGTCTTTGAATAGGGGATAACCGTTTTCATCAGACGGTCTTGCAGTATTTTTCTGAACTCCTCAATAATTTCGGAATCATTATGTGCCTGATACATTGTCACGAATACACCGCCGAGTTTTACTCCCTGTTTGTGAATTTCATCAGTAACTTTTTTCAATCCTGCAATTTCAAATTCGCCAAGAATTGTCGGAACGTAGATAACATCGAAATGCCTGATTATTTCTCTCACCTCATCACTTATAGTCGGCGGTAAATCGAAAAGAATGTAATCAAAGCCGTCTGTTTCTTTTTCAGTGAGATTCCTGTATCTTTCCCACGTTGTATGAGAAATCCTCTCATAATCAGTCGGCAGAATCGGACTTTGATTTTTACTTGTCACGAAAAATGAAAAACAGTTTTCCTGCGTATCGCAGTCGATAACAAGCACATTTTTGTCATGTTTTTGCAAACTGTACGCCAGATTTATGACGGAAGTTGTTTTTGCAACACCGCCCTTGTTGTTAAATATACCGATTTTCTTTGAATTTTCCATAATATCAAACCTTTCTGTATTACTTTACTGAAAAAGAAAATTTTTTAAGTTTTCTTATTTTTAGGGAAATTATCCTCAAGAAGTTCTATTGATTCAAGTATTGCACGTCTGCGTTCTCTGAGAGGCAAACTGTTAAGATAATCTATGATTTCACGGTATTCATTGTTATTTCTTTGTGGATTTTGCTGAACACCGGGAACGTCCTCCTTGAGAAGATAATCTATTGTAACATCGAAGTATTCCGCAATTTTGCATATCATTTTAAGATTAGGCATACCGCCGTTCAACCACTTTGCTACAGTTGTCGCTGAAATCCCTAATTCGGCTGCTGTATCTCTCGGTTTTACACCTCGATTATCGCATAATTCGCTAAATTTTCTCCAAAATATAGTCATTTTAGTTTCTCCAATCGTACTTTTCAGGCAAAAGATTTATTTCTATTTACAAATTTAAGCAATTTCAGCAATTACTTCTTTTATGTATTCAGGCTCATATTCTGAAAGTATTTCTGCCATATATTTTGGCAAAGGTTCACCTGCTTCATCGTACATCTGTTTGAAAAATAAAATATTTTTCAATTGTGTACGTTTGTTTTGTTCTTCAATTTTCTTTTTCTGTTCATTCTGTTCATCAGTTTCACCTTTAAGCCTTGCCAGAAATTCGTCTGCCAGAAATTCGTCTATATTTACAGTCGGTTGTTCTGAATGTTCTTGAATCTCCTGATTATCCGCTTGAATTGCAGATATATCCGTACTTTCGGATTGTACTTTCTGAATCGTTGGTTCTGATTGATACTATTTCTATTATAAAATCATTGTAAAATCGAGAAGAAAATGATATAATATAATAAAGGAAAAAGGAGGATAAA
>CANQJV010000064.1 GCA_947624295.1 uncultured Ruminococcus sp.
TTCATATCGTCTAATCATATTTTTATTATACCATATATGATATTTTTATGCAATTCTTATTTTTCAAACAAGCCCTATTAAGATTATCAACTTTATTAAAGTTTACCATATTTATTGACTTTTGTCAAGAGGTTTACGCAAATTTTTCGGATATTTTTTGAAAATTTTTTTTTATGATTTTTTCAAACCGTTCGGAATAAAATCCGATTCTTTCCGCTCACGTTCCATACCGGCAATCGATTGCACATAAGTACCACCGAAAACTTTTTCTGCTGTCGAAAAAATATCAGCACACTTTTTCAGATTCTCTTTTTCAATTTGTAAACTTTCCTCAGCCTGATGAACGCTTTCAGTTTCACTTTTTATCAGCATTTCAACATTATGATAGTTGAAACTGTTGATATGCGGATATTTTTTCAAAGTTTCTTCCGCCTGCTGATACGTAAAAACTTCCGACTTTTTGCCCTCAAAGATAATTTCTATTTTTTCTTTCAAGTCATAAAAAGTTTTCAAATCAGACTTTGATTTATCAAGCATTTTTTCTTTTTCAGCAACAGATTTTTCAGCATTTTCAAATTCTTCATGCAGACTTTCAAGCGTTGCACCGGAATTTATTTTATTGTTGAGTTCGATAATTTTGTCAAGTTCACTGTCATTATTCCAAGAAAACGGTTTCTGATGATTTCGTTTGCGCATCGGCAAATCACCCTTTGAAAAAGCTATTGTATAAAATTTTATCGTCCGCAAAACTATAAATTCAGGGCTGTCTTTTTTCACCGTATTGATTTTATTTTCAAGTTCAATTTCGTATTTTTTTCGTGCTTTAATTCTGTTCCTGAGAGCGTATTCACTGTAATTTTCTCCCAGAGATTTCAGACGTGTAAACCTTTTGGAATCAGGGTGCTTTACAGCAAGATATTTTCCTTTTTTGATTTCATATTTTTCTTTGCGGAGTTTCTCTAAAAATTCATCAATGTTTGCGGACTGCATCAGAAGTCTGTCAACATCTTCACGGATTTTATCAGTAATCAAATTTGTCGGCTTAAACTCTTTTTCAATTTTTCTGATTTCATCAACATAACATTCCTGCGCCTCAAAACCGTTTTCGGTTTCACGATAAGGAATATTTTTTTCATCAAGTTTCGCCTGCACAAAAGATTGTTTTTCAGATGACGAATAAAAAAACGATTTGTACGGAGAATTTTTTTGTTTCTCAAGAGTTTTATTTTCTTTTTCAATAAGTTTTAGTCTTTCGTGTAATCGGCGAATATTTTCAGAATCAATTTCTTCTTTTGAAATTTTTCTTGTTGCTTTCATTGCAGAAATAATTTTTTTCTCATCTTGAGATTTTTTGTAATTATCAACAGTCTGATGTTCATATTTTGCTTGCTTATCATCACGCTCAAATCCATATTTCTGCAAAATTTTTTCCATAACCTGACGTTCACTTTCTTCCCAAGCAACAAGTCTGTTCTCTTTGAAATTATTTGCAATAAAGCCTTGCTCATTAAGAGCAGCTCTCATTGAAACGCCTTTGCTTAAACTATTTTTTCTTTCCTGCGTGTAAAACGGAATGAAATTTATATGCAAATGCGGACTTGCCTTAACTGCTGTCTGAAATATTTCCTCAGCTGTTTTGTCGGCAATTTCGTCCACGTTTCCATTGAAATTATTATAATCGTCAGAATAAGTTTCTGTATTTTCGATGATAATTTGAGTAGAATAATTTTGTAATTTTGTTTTTATTTCTAAATGTAACAAATCATCGTCTGAATTAAGCGCAGCATTACGGATTGAATCGTCATTCAAAACCAATTCTTTTATCTTGTTGATAAAATCTGTCGGTGTTTTTTCAGCGATTTCGGGAATGTTTTTTGTAATGTCAGAGTTGCCATTAGTGGCAACTTTTTCTTTTTCAGTAGATTCAGAAATATCTGCAATAATCTTGTCAAGAATTTCTTTATTTGGCTTGCTTACGGTGATTGTGACAGTATCGCCTTTGATTACTCCGGAAAATTTAATTCCCTGACTTTCAAGCTGTTCTGCAACTTTTTCTGCTGTTTCTCTATCAATTTTAGTATATGTTTTTTCGGGAATGTACTTGAATGTAGTATTTCCGATGATAACATCACCGTTTTTTGAACGTCTTTTTTTCAGCTGTTCAGCAATGTTTTTTGCCTGTTTAATGTCTGTATTATGGTTTTTAGCAAGATTTTCAACAGCTTTATCAACTTTGGCAGTTGTTTTTTCGCCTGTTTTTAGGGTTTCAACCGCATCATCATATTCAGCATGAACAAGAATTTCAGTTTCTCTTTCCTCACGTCCGATTGCTTCAGGATTTTCAAAAAAATTTTTGTCATAAGCCTTGACAAGTTCATAAAGTTGTGATATACTAATATAAAAAGTAGCATTTATTGAAGTATCTTCAGCAGCGTTATCGCTGTTGACTGTTGGACTGAAAATCCTGTTAGCTTCGATAGGTGTTATTTTTATGTCTTTAAGATTATACAGTCTGTTCATTGTGTTCACCAAAACATCATCTAAATCAGTTGAATATGATTCTTTTACTGATAATTTGGCTAAATACGGTTGTCCGTCGTACGTCATAACAGCGTACAGATTGTGCATAAAAAGAGTGTTGGAACTTTTATCATTTGAATTTTTTTCACTATACTTAGGAAGTTGAGTATCAAAAATAACCGAATTTTCAATCAATTCTTCAGCATTATACAAAGCATTTATTCTTGCGTCAACCGGTATATTTCTTCTTCTGTCCTGAATTGATTTTGCGATTGTTTCTTCTATTGATTTTTTACCAAAAATGATAGTTATATTGCTATGTTTATTTGTAAAAGTTCCACGATTAAATTCCGGTAAATATTCTTTATTTCTTAACAAAGTTAATTTATTTGGAATATTATGATTTTGGACTTTGATAACAGGTACAGTCTGACTGTCATCTTCAAACAGTGAGTTATTAGAGTTACGCATTTCAAAAGCTGATTTATCGCCAAATTCATCTTGCAGAAGTTTCTCAAATTTCGGGATTTGTGATATTTCCGAATCAAGCATATTCTGTACGGATTTCCTTGACGGCTGAATATTTCGCAGAGTATTTATATCGTCAACTGTAATTTGTTTTTGCTGAATTTTCTTTTTCAGTTCAGCAGAATGTTGAGTTAATTGCTGAAGTTCCTTTGAAACATCAACAGCTTCTGCAAAATCCTCATTTGTAACCAATTCAGTAAATTCAGCCATTTTCTTAGAAATTTCAGCAGTAATCTTAACAAGTTGTTCTTCATCACTCAAAGAATCTGAATCAAAGTTGCCACTAATGGCAACTTTTTCCGTTGCATTGTCGGATACTGAATCAAAATTTTCCGAAAAATCGTTTGTATCAATTTCATCATCATCTGTTGTCAAATTGTCCTCTGAAAAGTTGTCATTAGTGACAACTTTTTCCGTTTCAGCTGTTTCTGTCAAAACAGGTTCTTCAGTAAAAAAAGCATTCAGTTTTTCGTCTATGCTTCTGTCACCGGAATCAGGACTATTTCTCTCATCACCGTGCTGTCCGAGTAAAACATTTTCGCCTGTTCCCATTTCAGTACTTCTTCGAAGTCTGTCGGACGTGGATTCATCTGTTCGTACTGTTCGTCCAGCAAATTCCTGTAATTCGTTGCGTTCCTGTTCACTGAACGTGCTACTGTCAGATACTTGTGATACAGTTTCATTTCTTCCACCAGATGAGGGTAATATTTCTCCATGAAATTCATCCACTTCATTCCGTAAATCCCTATCGGTTCTTCCTCCGCTGACATTTCCAAGTCCGTCAGATTCAGATTGTACAGTCCGCATATCGGATTGAACCTGTACCAAAATTTCTGATTGTTCACCATTTTCATTCTGTACTCCGGAAACCACCTCGTGTTCTTGCCGTCTTTCACTTTCTGCGTTGTTTCCCAACCCAATTGTAACTTTTCATGCAAAATACAAAAAAGTTTCACGCAAAATACAAAAAATCGCTGAAAAAATTTACAGAGAGTAAAAAATTATAAAATAAATTTTTTGATTATAGATATAAAAAATGCTCTTTAAAGACTTTTCAAATGGTCTTCAAAGAGCATTTTAATGTTATTTCAAAAGTTTTTTATTAGGTTACATCGTGTTTCAAACGGTCATGTTCCTCTGCACGTTTACCATTGTTGAAACGGTCGAGAGAGCCAACAAGATAGCCTGTAATACGTCTTATGCGGTTAAACGGTGTCGCTCCGAACGTAAATTGCAGGTCAACAAAATCGCCGTCAGGCTTGATTGTTATTTCTTTTATAATTCTTCCGGAATATTTTTTCTTGCCGTAGTCAATATAAGCGTTGATTTCCTCCTGCGAGATAGATTTGCCAATAACATTCACTTTCATTTTTCGGTCAGCTCCCCTGAATAAGTCTTGCCGTCAATCGTTAAAGTAACTGATTTTTTTGATTCTGTTTGTGCAGATTCACCATAAACATCAGTTTTTGACAGCCCGTAATATGCGTAAAAGTCGGAAGTTACGGAATAGGCAGAAGTCACAACTTCGTCACCTTTCCAGAAATTTGAAGTACGTGTGTCAACGTGCGTAGCCGTGTAAGTACTGTCAATGTTCGCAATACCGCCGAAATCTAAGGCAACACCGCACAGTTGACAAAAGCAAAAAAATGTGGTAAAATAGAAATATGGAAAGACAGATGACACTG
>CANQJV010000065.1 GCA_947624295.1 uncultured Ruminococcus sp.
CGCCCCCTTCACCCCCAGGGGGTGAAAGATTAAATTGTATCATTTTCGGAGGGTACATATCAGCGTAAATGTCGATAAGTTCAAAAATACGGCGTTTTTTCATGTAATCACGGACTTCTTCAATTTGCGTTTCAATTTTTTCGCCCTGCTGATTTTCTCGTGATAAACGTGCATATATTGCCGTTCTGTATGATTTGAAATTTATTTTTTCAGTGCTGTCAATCGGATTTTTTCTTGATTTACGTGCCACTTATGTCACCGTCCGTTTTGAAAATATCCTTATATCTGAAATGAATTTTTATTTTTAATTTGCCGAAAACCTCGATATTCTCGATAAAAGTGACAACCATACAGCGAGTGAGTTCAGAAACAGAAAAATATTTTTCATACAGACTTTTTATTTCATCAGCGCATTCAAGCAATTTTGTTTTCTGATTCCTTATTTCTTCAATTTCAAATTCAGCTTTTTTTATTTTACTGTCATAAAATTCATTCATTTCAGTGTAATCTCTTGCCGAAATTACGCCTTTTTCTTTCTCAAGATTTTCTTGCGATTTTTTCAGCTGCTCTATTTGATTTTCAAACTCTTTCAACTCAAGATTTGTAATGTTCAAATCCTGAAGTAAATCGGATTTTAATTTTGGTTCGGAATGATTTATAACCACTTCCATATGCTTTTTCAATGTTTCAAAAACGATTTCTGCAAGGACTTTTTCTTTTATTCTTCCCCTGCATTCGCACTCCTTGTTAAAACATTCCAACACGCAATCATACTTCTTGCTTGAACGTCTGCGCATCATTTTTCCGCAATTTCCGCAATACACAAATCCGGCAAAAATATAAACTTTCTTCATATCTTTTCCGCAAGTTGTATCTCTTTTCAGTAAATCCTGCACTATCAGAAACGTCGTTTCCGAAATTATTGCTTCATGGGCATTTTCAAAAGCAATGAGTTCAGACGGGTCTTTTTTGAAACGCCTATTGTCACGGTAACTCAAAGATGTTGTTTTACCTTGTATCAGAGTTCCGATGTATATCGGATTTTCAAGTATTCTGCGGACATTTACAGATGACCATAATGCTTTTTCTCCGGTCTTAAAATGTGTCGGTACTGCCTTTATGCCTTTTTCAACTTTGTATTCAAGCGGACATTTTATCCCCAATTCATTGAGATATTCGCCTATAGCCTGATTGTTCATTCCGTCAATTTTCAGATTAAAAATCATTCGCACAATTTTTGCAGCCTCCGGGTCAACAACAAGCTGCTTATCTTTTATGTCATATCCATAGACCGTACGGTTGCCGATAAATTTCCCTATTTGACGGTAATATTCAAAAACCTTTCGCACTTTTTGTGAAGTTTCCATGACATGATACTCGTTCATCAGATTTATTATCGGATTTGCAAGACGTTCACTCGCTGAAAGTTCACGGTTACTGTCATATAAATCGCTTACAGAAATAAAGCGTATTCCTAATTTTGGGAAAATACGCTGCATAAATTCTTCTGTTTTCTGAAAATTCCGTCCCAATCGTGAAAAATCTTTAACAACTATGCAGTCAATTTCTCCGTTTTTCGCACTTTCAAGCATTTTGTTGAATCCGGGACGATTGAAGTCATAACCGCTGTAGCCGTCGTCAGAATATTCAACCACAAATTGTAAATCTTCCATGCCGTTGATAAAATTCATCAGTATTTCACGCTGATTTGATATACTGGTGCTTTCTTTTTCACTTTCCTCATCTCTGGAAAGTCTTAGATAAATTGCCGTTTTGTATAATTTTTCCATATAAATACTCCTTGTAATTCGTACCACCAAGCACAAGGAATATGCAGGCATTAAATCATTTGCAGATTAAATCCGCAAGTATTTTTTCGAGATTCATACTGCCGTAAGCACATTCAACCTCAACATTACCAACCCTATGGGCGGTACTGCTGCCGGTCTGCCTGATGTATTCTTTTTTCTTTTCAGCAGGACTTAATTCCTGTAAAATTTCTACATCACGTATGTCTTTCAACTTGCTAAATCGGCTGAAATCACTCTCCATAATACTCCTCCTTTTTATGATTATTTGCCTGTATATAGGTCATTTCTCAGGCTCATGCACCTTTGAAATGTTATAAGGCAGCATATATATACTGCCTTTATTGTAAAATCACTTTACTGAAAAAATTCAAATACCGAGAAGTTCAGATATTTCCTTTTCGGAGTATCCTTTTTCTCTCATTCTTTCGGCAATTGTTTTGCGTTCTTCAGCTTTTCCTTCGATTCTTCCCTCAGTTCTTCCTTTAATTATTCCTTTAGCCATTCCTTCTGCTATTCCTTTTTCTATTGCATCTTTTTGACTTGCACGATTGTAAGCTGCACGCTGGTATTCTTCATCAAATAATTCCGCCATCATATCAACAACCTCCTTTTCATGCTCCTGAATATATGACACAAGATACCCTTTTTCAAGGCATATACGGATTGTTTCCTTTGCACACATTATACTGTCGTTGTAGATTTTCCTCTGCTCATTGAAAACCTTGCAAAAGCCTATATATTGCCCGTAAATAGTCATATCTACATTCTTCAGTATTTTTACTTTAATTTCAATCGGTGAATCTCCATTGAAAAAATCTTCACTGAATGATACAGTTTCAGGACATTTTTTACGTTCACCGCTGTATACAACATAAAGTTCAGGTTTTGGAATTTTCACTTTTGTTTGCGAATGTTCACTTTGTACCGTATCAGCAAGATAACGGCGGTATGTTTCAGCAATATAAAACAGCATTCTCAACGGCATATTTGGATTCCACGCACTTTGCGCCTCAACAAGTACCACAAATTTGTCCTTTACAAGAAATCCAAGGTCATTATATAGCGTATTGACAAGCACGGATTTTATTGTTTGTATTTTAATATCATCAATGGTTACTTCCGTGTCTTCCGGATGAAGCTCTTTGTATAATCTCAGAACATTTTCCGGATTTTGAAAAAGGTCTACAAAAACGCTGTCTTTTGACTTATTTTTAGTTTTTGAACTTTCATTTTCCATTGGAATTATCTCCTTTTATAGTTATTGGTCATTTCCGCAGGCTCATGCACCAACGGATAATGTTATCACATGGCAGTAGGTTAATTCTGCCATGTATTCAGCATTTTCAGCAATTTAGTTTAATTTTTGAGTTCTTTCAATGCACATCTTATCATGTTCTGCAACATAAATCTTTTCAGCCGTCCTCACCGGGATTTTCACCCGACCCGCTTTCGTTCTTATCAGCGGAAGTCATATCCATAAAAGCCGAGCAGTACCACTCCAAGCCTGTTTTTCGGAGGTTTTTAATGCACAGTCAATTTATGATATTCTACAATGTGACTAACTATTCAACTGTCAAGGTACTATCGTCGATTATTAAAGTTATTAAGATTAGGGCTTGTTTGAAAAATGGAAAATATTGTATTATTTTAACAAAATCATGATAGAGGCAAGATAAACAAAAGAAA
>CANQJV010000066.1 GCA_947624295.1 uncultured Ruminococcus sp.
GACAGAGCGAATTTTAATAGCCGTGTTCAGAGCAAGGCACAAGAAATAGAACAGAAAGCAGTATCAGAGTACGAAACCCAAAAAGCACGGTATGAAGCCGAAAAAACAAGGCTAATAAAGCAACAGGAAGCTGTAGAAACTGAACGGCAATTGTGGTTACAGGTAGAACAAGAAAAAATTGATACCGAAGTCACACGGCAAGTCGAAGAACACAAGGTTAAACTTGATGAACAGGCAAACGAAAGGCAAGCAGAACTTAAACACAATTGGCAATTACGGCATTACGCCTTAGAAACCAAATTTGCAACTATTAGCGGATTAACTGTTACTGTAGGTCTGATTAGCGGAATTGTGGCTATAATCAGTGGTTTTTTAGCTTTCACGCACGGTTTATTGCCGTTTCTGATTAAGGATACCAAAACAATTGGTAAGTGGATAGTCGAGGATTGGCACGAAATTTTTGACAATTTTTCATTTCCGCAAGCGTTATCGCCCATTTTACAGCTTGCATTGCCCTTGATTTTCCTGATTATTGTCGGAATATGGACAGCATTAGACTTTGAAGAACGTAAATGGGTAGTTTTCGCCGATGAAATAAGCATAATGGTTATTGGTGTTGGCGTAGGTATATCAACCGTATTCGGCAAGCAAATATCAGAACTCGGTGCAAATACGGTAATGTTGCCGATAGCCGTGTATCTTTTGTATGTTTTAGGGCGTTGGTTGTGGGAAATAGGTGCGGTAGAAGCTATATGTAACGGCATAAAATGGCTTTTTAGGCGGATAAGCAACTGATTTGGTTATTGCTTACTTTCAAGTTAAATATTTTTGTTTTTGGTGAAATTACCTTGACATTTGCTAAAATACGTGGTATAATGAGAGAAAACGGAATGAGATGATAAAATGTCAATAAAATCAAAAGTTACCCCAAAACTTGACCTTGTTTTCAAGAAAATATTCGGAGATGTCAGAAATATCGATATTCTCACGGATTTTCTTGCAACGGTACTCAGCATTAAATCGGAAAATATAACAGACGTTGAAATTATGGACAATGAGGTTGTGCCTGATGCGCTTATTTCAAAATTCAGCCGTCTTGACCTAAGATTGACGATAAACCGCAGTATTTCGGTGAATATTGAGATACAAGTGCTGAATTACAACAATTACAAGGAGCGGACATTGTTCTACTGGGCGAAAATGTACACAAGCGAACTTCATAGCAGTGAAGATTATTTGGCTTTGAAGGATGCAATCGCTATAAATATCATTGATTTTGACCTTTTTGAATGCGACGAATATCATTCAACATTCAAAATATTTGAGGAAAACAGGCACGAACTTCTTACAGATAAGTTTAGAATAGATTTTCTTGAACTTCATAAGGCGAAAAAGCACAAGGAGGGCGATTTTATGGCAGATAAGAAACAAATGTGGATGGATTTCCTTAATTCAAATGCGGAAGACGATGAAACGCTTGACAGGCTTGCGAAAGATTCTCCTGTAATGGAAAAAGCTGTTGCTGTTCTCCGCAGAATGAGTGCTGATGAGAAAGAACTGTATGAGATTGAACAGCGAGATAAAGCTCTGAGAGATGAAGTATCGGCAAGAAAATATGAACGTCAGCAGGGAATCAATGAAGTGATTCTCAAAATGAAAAAGTCAGGTATGTCGGAAGAGCAGATTCAAACTATACTTAATAGTTAAATATTATTTTGAAATGGGCGATTCTATGGCAGATAAGAAACAAATGTGGATGGATTTCCTTAATTCAAATGCGGAAGACGATGAAACGCTTGACAGACTGGCAAAAGATTCTCCCGTAATGGAAAAAGCTGTTGCTGTTCTCCGCAGAATGAGTGCCGACGAGAAAGAACTATATGAGATTGAGCAGAGAGATAAAGCATTGAGAGATGAAGTGTCAGCAAGAAAATACGAACGTCAGCAGGGATTTGCGCAAGGAATTGAAGGGAATGAAACAGGGAATTGAAAAGGGAATAAAGCAAGGGATTAATCAAGGCATAAAACAAGGGGCAGAAAAAGAAAGAGAAAAACTTCGTTTTAAGTTACAGAATCTTGGAATGTCGGAGGAACAGATTCAGGCTATACTTAATAGTTAGTCTGTCATAACTGTTAAATCAAATAATTAAGTTTGCACTCATTGCGGGGCTTAACTCGTTTTGCGTGCTTAGTCTTCTGAATTTTTCAGGGGACTTTTTCTTTGTGAGTATTGCATAATTTTTGAACTTATATTTTGTGCAAGCATACGAATTTTTTGAAAATTTCAATTTATATGAAAGAAATATGGATTTTTATGTCATTTATTATAAGAGGGGTATTTTATGGAAAACGAATATATTGAAATTACTAAGAAATATTACAGTGTGATAAATGCGTATTGCTTGTATAAACTGGGAAATAAATATGCTGCTGATGATGTTACACAAGAAGTATTTTTTACATTCTATAAAAAACTTGGCAAAATTCGTATGAATGAGAATATAAAGTTATGGCTTTATCGGACTGCTGATATGAAAATAAAGGAATATATGCGTAAAAATTCGCAAGAACAGTCTATTGAAGATTTTTGCGATGAATTGACCGTTGAGGACAACTACCCCGGTATAAGTGAAAGTGCTTTGGATTGCCTTTCAGATGAAGAAAAAGAACTTATTTCCAATTATTACAGCGGTATTGATAAAAATGATATTGCTGCTTCTCTTAATATTCCTATTAGTACGCTCTATATGCGTATTTATAGAATAAAAAATAAATTAGCAAAACATATATACAAAAATGACGAATTAAATACATAAAAATTTGTGTAAGTATACAAATTTTAAGATTTGATGTTAGAAATATGGCATTTTCAGTCATTTATTAAACGAAGGAGAGAAATTTATGGAAAAACTTGTACAAATGATAAATTCAGACGATGATTTGAAACAGAAAGCGTTGGAAAGCATAAAAAAAGAACTTGATATTGAACTTAAAAAGCCGTTAAAGAAACGTGATTTTGATAAAATAGCAGAACTTACTGTCCAGTACAGAGAATTGCAGACAGGTGAATCTGAAGACATTATCACGAAGCAAGGCGTAAACAAGCTGAATACACGAATAGAACAGTATAAAAACAAACATATGTTGCCTGTTTTTCGTTATATGAAGAAATTAGCTCCTGCTTTTTGCGTTACTGCTGTAATAGTCATAGGGAATTGTATGACAGTATCAGCGTGGGATATGAATATTTTTTCAGCGGTAATTGAATTAACAAAAGGCGGATTTTCTGTAGATTTCGGAAAAAATGAGCCTGAACCCGTTGAATTGCCCACTTCTGTAAATGACCCGTACGGATTTATAGCTAAACTTGCTGAGTATGATATTGAGTTTGAAACTCCGCATTATATTCCGGAGGGGTTTATTCTAACGGAGGTTGAAACAAATGTAAATGAAAGTTTTGCAAATACAGTACGGTTTCTTTTCAAAAAAAAAAAACAATCTATAAATATTGATTATATACGATATTGGAATGATGTCAGTCAGGTTGGCATACCAAGTGACCATTATAAAATTTCAGAAACAGAAGTAAATGGCTCGCCTGCAATTGTTTCAAAAGAAGATGGTCAATATACAATAACATATCAAAAAAATAAAACCGTTTTCTTTTTATTTTCTCAAGATGTGTCATATGACGAATGTGACGAAATAATTCAATCAATTAGATAGGAGTAGTGTATGAATACAATCGCATTAGCTTTAGGTATAGCAAGCATTTTGACTTATAGCACACCAACTGTTAATGTTGGAGCAATAAATAATAGGACTATACCAATAACTTCAACTGATAACCAAATAAGGACAGAAGGACTAATATATCGCTATGGTATTGAGGTTTCAAGCTCAAAACAAAAAATATGTATAAATGCTACAACTATTTCATCAAATAGTATGAAATCAATCGGCTTCAAAGATATTTCCATAGAACGCAGTTCCGACAACGTTCACTGGAGCGAAGAAAAGCCGATTGACGATTTGCTAAAATCCGACAGCAGCAGTTATTATCTCAATAACTATTCTGTATCGGTGAAAGGCGGTTATTATTACCGTGTAACTCTTACCCACTACGCAAAGGAAAGTGGCTTGTTTGGCAGTTCTCAGAGCGTGAGCAATACTTCCAATAGCGTTTGGGTATCTTAAAATTTGTCATTATGACAACTTAGAAAGCTGGTGAGAATAAAAAAACACATTGAGAAAAAATAAGAAAATATATTAACAAGAAAGGATTTTTACTATGAAAAAACTTAAGAAACTGATTGCAGGTGTTTTAGCCATTATCTCAGCTACATATATGTTGCCATTTATATGTTCCGCCTCAGGTCCAAAAACTTTTGATTTTTGCAAAGACCCTAATAATGATGGCGTTTTAAATATGGCAGACGTTGCTACTATTATCCAATGTTTGAGTGGCTATTATTTTCCACCAGATTATAAAAAACTTGATATGGATAATAATGGACTTGTAACACAGGTAGATGCATTACTAATTCAATGCTACCTTTCAGGAGCAATAAAAAAAGAGGTGATTGAAAATGAAAAATGAAAAAATTTTTAATGTAAAACTTTTAGCCGTTATTGTGGCTTTCATTCTTTTGATTGTGTCTTTGACTTGCTATAGTTCATTTAATACTAACGCCTTGAGTCAAAGAAAGTATCTGAGACATGACTATAAAAATCCGAACCAGCAACCTTTTGAATATGTTATTTCAGTTCCTGACAGTGTTTTCGGAAATGGAATAGAACCTTGCTATATTTTTCCTCCTAATGATATGGTAAGAGATTATAATACATCTGTTGTATTACTTAGTGTAGGAGGAACTGGCTTTATCATTGGTGAGCATACCATATTAACCGCTGGACATTGTGTTTATGATATTAACAATGACAAATTTATTGATCTTACTATAAGCATTGTTGATAGCAATAACAATACTATTAAAAAAATCAATCCTCGCTATGCTCATGTACCTGAAAAATATGCTGATTTAACATCATATGATATACAATATGATTATGCATTAATTTACGTTGAAGAGGATTTAAGTGAATATGGAATGTTTAACTTGGGTATTTGTTTAGACCAGTACATTAATGATCAAGGTACAATTACCGTATCTGGTTTCCCACAAACATATCCTGATGGTTATGAAGATAGTGAATATGGTTTGAGGTTCAAGGCTTCAGGAAATATTATATCACAGGAAAATAATGGAATGAACATAGTGTATGATGCTGATATGACTGGAGGAGACAGTGGTGGTCCTGTTTATGTTAATGAATCTTATATTAGTAATAATATTTCATATGATTATAATACAGTTATTGCCATCAATGTTGCACAGAATGTTAGTCAAAAGAAAAACAAAGGTGTTCGCATTAACTTTGATATTTTGCAATTCTGTTATCAGAATGTACATTTGACGAATTGAGGAGGAATATTTATGAAAAAACTCATAAAAAAGATGTTAGTTACTGTAATGGCATCATCTTGTATGTTTTCAGCTGTTGCAATGAGCGGAAATGCTATTTATTCCCTGAATGATATTAACAGTCCTGACCTTGACTTCCTTGATAATGGCGAATACGGCAAATGTATTTTGATTGATAAGAAATACAATGATTATTTCGTTGATGATTACATCTACAGTGATGAACAGATAAGAAACACCTCGATTTATTGCAGACCGGACGGAATGGAATGTTTCGGACTGATTCCCGTTAATGAGAAATTTGGTGAAGGGGCTTTTTTTAATCTTGCCGACGGAACTACAGAGGAAGAGTTTGAAACTTTTTTCTACGAAAAGATTGCATCGAATTATAATGTAGTTAAGTTCTGGCCTAAGTATGATTACAAAATTTCTGCATCGCTGAAAGAATGCAGAGAGGTATGTAATCTTCTGAAAGAAGAAAACCTTATTGACAGCTTTGTAATTATTGACAATGTTGTGCAGTTGGTGAAATATAGTTTTGCAGTTGGCGATATTCTTGGCTATGATTGTAGTGAAGAACAACTTGAATTAATGGAAAATTATGTCAAAGAAACAGACATTGCAGACATTCAGGTTGTCAAAACAGATAATCGTCCCAATGTAGGAATATATACTGAAATTATTCTTAAGCCGAAAACAGAAACTACAGTTGAAGAACGTCTTGATATGGCTTTGCAAATTAAGGAAGATACAGGAATCAGTTCTTACTTTATAACTCCTGAAAGCAACACTACGACTGGAACTTCTTGTATAGATGTTTTCAATGCAGTTGACGGCGATGCAAATGTAGACGGCGATATGAATATGGCTGATGTGGCAACGGTTGTGCAGATGATAGGCAACCCCGACGAATATACAGTTACATCACAAGGCGAATTTAATGCGGATTTGGACGGAAACGGTCTTACAGCTGCTGATGCGTTTGAAATTCAAAAGAAAATCGCTGAAAAAGGTCTGCCGCAATAAATAACAAAACTGCTCTCTCAGGAGGGCAGTTTTTTTGAGCAAAAACTGCCCTAAGCAGTAACTTGACAAATATTTCCTTATATGCTATAATAGGCTAAAGGGAGTAGGAACGACCAAATTACTACTCCCGAACATACGGAACGGAACTCCGAATATTCACCCTTACAAATCTATTATAACAGATTTATAAGGTTTTGTCAATAAATATTTGGCTGTTCCTCCGAATTAAAGGAGGATTTTTTTATGAACAAAAATCAAAAAACACAACTCACGACATTTCTTGGCGATTATATCAACGAGATAACGAGAAAATCAAAGGGCAAGAATCAATATATTTGCCCATTCTGTAACAGCGGTACAGGCGAAAACGGTACTGGAGCATTCACATACTACCCCGAAACCCAGAATTACAACTGTTTCAAATGCGGCGAAAATGGCGATATTTTTACGCTATATGCAAAAATAAACAATCTTGACTGCAACACGGATTTCCCGAAAATCGTGGACGAATTGGCAAAAAAATACGGTATTTCGGAAACTTC
>CANQJV010000067.1 GCA_947624295.1 uncultured Ruminococcus sp.
TCACTTGACAGCGTATCGACGGGATTAAGTTGTGGATTCAACGGAATAAATCCGTTTTTATCGGGAGTGTTCACGATGACGGCAGGATTTTTTGCGCTTATTTTAGGCGGGATTTTCGGGAAAAAGATAGCGTCATTGAACCATGATTTTTCGTGGTTGGGAGGAATACTCCTGATAGCGTTTGCTGTATTCGAGTTTATCAAATCATATAGATAACGATTTCGGGAGGATTAAAGAGTCTGATTTTACCTATACCTGCTGAAACGCAGAGTTTCATATCACCAATTTTGTAGACACCTTTTGAATATTTCGGGAAAAACTTTCTTTCAGGGGAGAGCAAGCCGAGATTACCGATTCTGACGGCACCGCCGTGGACGTGACCGCAGAAAGCGTAATCTGCGCCCCAGTTAGAGTATACCTCAGCCCAGAGGGGATTATGAGCGAGCAGGAGAGTATTTTCCGTATTATTTTCGCCGACAGCAGAAATCATATCCTGAACAGAAAACTTATCGAGATTTTTGTAGCCGTTATTTTTCTTGTAAGTTGAATATTCCTGTTGAACGCCGTATATATGGAATTTCCTATTTTTCAGGGTAACGGACTGACTGTTATTCACCAGCATAACGGCATTAGATTCAGCGACCATATTCCTGAATTTATCATAAAATTCAGGAGGCAGACTTTGTTCGTGATTCCCGTGAACGATAAATACGGGAGCGGTTTCACACAAATGATTCAGTAGAATTTCAGCTGATTTGAAATCAGTAGTATTTCTTGAAACGAAGTCGCCGGTAATAAAAATCAGGTCAGGTTTTTCGTTTTTAGCAGCGAGATAAATTTTCCGATTATCTGTACCTTTTTTAGCGTTATGGACGTCAGATATATGCATAACTTTGACATCACCGCCGAAATTTTCATAACGGCGGTGTAATACGAACATATTTTCGATAATAAAATAAGCAATCAATACAGAGAGAGCGATAACAGCGAATATCATAAATTTCCGTCATTATCCTCATCTGAGTTATCCGATGATTCCGGTTCAATATTGGCATCTACATCATTTTTTTCTTCTTCGAGAGCCTCTTTTTCTTCTTGTTGGAGCTGTTCATCAGTAAGTTGTTCTACCTTTTGAGTTTCAGCGGAATCATCGTGTTCAGCACGAGTGAAAGCGACGACTTTTGCGCCCTCACCGAGGCGCATAACACGGACACCTTTAGCGTAGTGGCTCATAATTCTTATATCGCTTGCGAGGATTCTGATAATAACGCCGTCGCTTGAAACGAGGATAATATCGTCATCATCGTCAACAATTTTGATATTGCAGACATGACCTTTAACGTCATCAACTTTGTAATTCATGATACCGAGACCGCCACGGTTCTGTATTCTGTAGCTATCTATTTCTGAGCGTCTGCCGTAGCCGTTTTCGGTAACGGTGAGGAGAGATGCGCCCTGACGGACTCTTGCTATACCGACAACGAAGTCATCATCACGCAAGCTGATGACCTTAACGCCATGAGCGGAGCGTGAGAGTGGTCTGCCGCCTTCTTCAATGCGAATAATTTTACCGTTGTGAGTAGCGATAAAGAGTTGTTCATTGCCATTAGTCATACGTACGCCTGCGATTTCGTCGCCCTCATCGAGCCCGATAGCGATAAGACCATTTTTGCGGACGTTCCTGTAGAGCGAGAGATTAGTACGTTTTATCTTACCATTTTTTGTAACTATAGTAATAAATCTTTCGTCGCTGAAGTCAGTAGTTTTAATCATAGCAGTAATTTTTTCATTTTCCGTAAGAGGTAGCAAATTGATGATATTAAAGCCACGGGAAGCTCTTGAGCCGTCAGGTACTTCAAAGCATTTCAGTTTATACATAATGCCCTTATTGGAGATAAACAAAATATTATCGTGAGTACTGCAAATAAACATTTCCTCAACGAAATCTTCTTCACGCTGTTTCATACCGGTGATACCACGACCGCCACGTTTCTGAGTTTTGTACTCACTTATAGGCATACGTTTGATGTAGCCGTTGTTAGTGAGAGTAACGACGCAATCCTCAATAGGGATTAGGTCTTCAACGTCAACTTCACCGCTGACAGATTCAATATCGGTACGTCTTTTATCGCTGAATTTTTTCCTGATATTGTTCAGATCAGCCATAATTATACCATATACCCTGTTTACGTCAGCGAGAATATCCTCATAATCCGAAATTTTGGTAAGCAGACCATAGAGTTCATCGGAGATTTTTTGTCTTTCGAGACCTGTAAGAGCGCCAAGGCGCATTTGTACGATAGCCTCAGCCTGTTCATCAGAAAGACCTGTTTGCTTATCTATGTGGATACCCGTAAAATCGTATTGAGAGCGGTCGAGGAGAGCGGACATATCGATATTGCAGAAGCGTTCCATGAGAGCAGTTTTTGCCTCAGGGATAGTTTTGCTGTTTCTGATTATGGAGATAACCTCATCGGTGTAATCAGCGGCGAGGATAAAGCCCTGAAGAATGTGAGCTCTTTCGAGAGCCTTATTCAGATCGAATCTTGTACGTCTTTGGATAACATCCACCTGAAAATCGAGGTAATGGCGTAGCATTTCCTTGAGGGTGAGAATTTTAGGTTCACCGTTCACGAGAGCGAGCATAATAATACCGACAGTATCCTGTAATTTAGTGAGAGCGAACAGCTTATTAAGCACGATTTGAGGGATAGCGTCCTTTTTGAGTTCAATAACGATACGCATACCGTCCTTATCTGACTCATCACGGAGGAAGAAGATACCGTCAAGTCTTTTTTCCTTACAGAGCTGGTTAATATTTTTAAGAATAAGAGTTTTGTTAATCATGTAGGGGATTTCATCGATAATAATGCAGTTTCTGCCGCCTATTTCCTCGAAATGGGTACGGCTTCTGAGGGTAATTTTACCCCTGCCCGTACCGTAAGCGGCACGAATACCCGACACGCCCATAACGATACCGCCTGTAGGGAAATCAGGACCCTTAATATACTGCATAAGTTCATCGAGGGAGCAATCGGGGTTATCAATCATAAGTTGCAGAGCGTCGATAACTTCGCCGAGGTTGTGAGGGGGGATATTAGTAGCCATACCTACAGCGATACCTGTAGAGCCGTTGCAGAGGAGATTAGGGAATCTTGAAGGGAGGACTACAGGTTCTTTGAGTCTGTCGTCGTAGTTAGGCTGAAAATCTACAGTATCCTTGTTTATATCGGCGAGCATATCGAGAGCGATTTTAGCCATTTTAGCCTCAGTATAACGATAAGCGGCGGCTTTGTCGCCGTCGATAGAGCCGAAGTTTCCGTGACCGTCGACGAGAGGGTATCTCAGGGAGAAATCCTGAGCGAGGCGGACGAGAGCGTCATATACTGAGGAATCGCCGTGAGGGTGATACCTACCGAGGACAGCACCGACAGTATCGGCGCATTTTCTGTAAGCCTTTTCGGGAGTAAGGCCGTTTTCGTGGAGCGTATAGAGAATACGTCTATGGACAGGTTTGAGACCGTCCCGAACGTCAGGGAGCGCACGGGAAACGATAACGGACATAGCGTATTGGAGCATAGAATTTTCCATTTCGTCAACAATTTCGGAATGGATAATTTTAGAATTATCATTGTAAAGCAAATTATTTACCTCCTGTAGAAATATTTCTGATTATATTCAATTCAGAATCCGAGAAAACTGATTTAGGGACGATATAGAACATAATTTTGCCGTTAAGGAACAAGAAGAAGTCATCATATTCAAGGATTTGCAGATTATCGAGAGTGATTTTAGAGGGCGGAACATTTTCGAAATCTTGGGAGTTTTCAACATCTCCACGTTGAATTGTTGAAAGTTCTGTTGAATCGTCATTGCTGTTTTCCTCCGAAACATTACCACCTTGATTTTCGTGGGAGTTTTCAACATTTTCACGTTGAATTGTTGAAAGTTTTGTTGAATCATCGCTGTCATTTTCCTCCGGAATATTATCGCCTTGATTTTCGGGAAAGTTTTCAACATATTCACGTTGAATTGTTGAAAACTCAACGTAGTCATCAGCGAGTACGAATTTATATTCCTGTTCCAATTCACGGACGGCATCAGTCATAACCCGTCTTAATTTGCGGGGATTGAACCATTCTCTTATCATCAAAGCGAGGCAGAGGACAATCATAATATAGGCGAAGTAGTTATCGGGAGCATTGACTGCGCCGTAGACGAAATTGAGAGCGAGTATGAAGAAAACCGCCATAAGCAGGTAACTTTTAGGGTAGACGAATTTTTTCTGATAAGCGGCGAAGCCTTTTCTGAATACATCTGCTGTAATTTTGTAAACTTTATGAATCCTGTAATTTTCCAAAATATCACCTTTAGTCACACATCGAGATTCTGTACGAACTTAGCATTTTTCTCAATAAATTTACGGCGAGGTTCGACCTTATCGCCCATAAGGATAGAGAACACCTCGTCAGCCCTGAGGGCATCTTCCATACCGATTTTAACGATAGTACGTCTTTCGGGGTCCATAGTCGTTTCCCAGAGCTGCATAGGGTCCATTTCACCGAGACCTTTGTAGCGTTGAGTTTCGACTTTATGCTTGCCATTTTCGGAGAGTTCAGCGATATACTTATCTCTTTCCTCATCTGAGAAAGCGTATCGTTCTTTTTTACCTGACCAGACCTTAAACAGAGGGGGCTGAGCGATATAGACGTTGCCGTTAGTGATAAGAGGGCGCATATACCTGAAGAAGAAAGTCAGCAAGAGAGTTCTGATGTGCATACCGTCCACATCGGCGTCGGCCATAATGATAACTTTACCGTAGCGGAGTTTCTGAATATCGAAATCCTCACCTATACCTGTACCGAGGGCGGTGACGACAGGTTCGAGTTTATCATTGCCGTAAATCCTGTCGATTCTTGCTTTTTCCACGTTAAGCATTTTACCCCAGAGAGAGAGAATCGCCTGATATTTCCTGTCACGGCCCTGTTTAGCAGAACCGCCTGCGGAGTCACCCTCAACGATATATATTTCAGTATATCTTGCATCTTTTTCGGAGCAATCGGCCAATTTTTCAGGCAGAGGAGATTTACCGAAAGCGTTTTTACTTCTTTCAGCTTCACGAGCTCTTTTAGCGGCTTCACGAGCTTTCAGAGCGGAGAGGCTTTTTTCGAAAATCATTTTAGCGGTATCGGGATTTTCCTCGAGGAAATTCATAAGTTTTTCCTGTACGAGTTTTTCGATAAATGGTTTTACTTCAGGGTTACCGAGTCTTACTTTTGTCTGACTTTCGAATTCGCAGTCTGTAAGTTTCACTGAAATAATGGCAGTAAGACCTTCACGAACGTCATCGCCTGACAATTTTTCCTTATCCTTGAGGAGACCCATTTTTTTACCGTACTCATTTACGACTTTAGTGAGAGCATTTTTGAAACCTGTTTCGTGAGAACCGCCGTCTTTAGTGTGGATATTATTAGCGAACGAGAGTATAATTTCATTATAGCTGTCATTATACTGCAAAGCGATTTCAGCGAAAGCGTCGCCCTGAACGCCCGATATATAGATAACATCACCGCTGAGGGATTCGAAGCCTCTTGTCTGGTGGATATGTTCAACGAACTGACGGATACCGCCCTCATAGTGGAGAACCTCACTCTGAACGTTATTTTCGTCACGCAAATCGGAGAAAGTGATTTTTATACCTGCGTTCAGGAAAGCCTGTTCACGTAATCTTTTGAGGAGAACCTCATAACTGTATACAGTTGTTTCGAATATTTCGTCATCTGCCTTAAACATAACGCTTGTACCTGTTTTATCGGTTTCACCTATTTTCTTGAGAGGTTCGGAGTAGCTGCCTCTTTGGAAACGTTGAAACCAGATATTTTCGCCGTCATAGACAGTAAGTTCGAGCCATTCAGAGAGAGCGTTTACAGCAGATGCGCCTACGCCGTGCAGACCGCCTGATACTTTGTAGCCACCTCCGCCGAATTTACCGCCTGCGTGGAGTACTGTATATACGACAGTAGCGGCTGAAATTTTTTCTTTAGGGTGGATACCGACGGGGATACCACGGCCGTTATCCGAGACCCGAATAACATCGCCGGGTAAAATTTCTACTTTAATTTCATTGCAGTAGCCGGCGAGAGCCTCATCGATAGAGTTATCCACGATTTCATACACGAGGTGATGGAGACCGCTTGCGCCGGTAGAGCCGATATACATACCGGGTCTTTTGCGGACGGCCTCAAGTCCTTCGAGGACTTGTATATCATTTTCATCATAGTTAGTAATATTCTGTTGATTCATAATTCCCTCCATAAATCAATATAATAATATTTTGACACGATATTTGTTGTCAACGTTGTCAACCTCCATAGTATACGACTGACCCTGATACACATAGCGATATATACCGGTCTTATCGTTTTTATCGAGTTCACATTTACAGTCATAGACCACCTCCGCTGAGGAGTCTTTTGCGGAGTGTATTAGCTGACAATTGAGAAATATATACCCTGTCATCAGTAATAATAAACGTTTTAGGCAGTTCATAAGTAGCGAGGAATATTTTCTTGTTTTTTTCAGCCATATCGAGCAACTTTTTAGTATAGTCGGTAACAGTAGTATTATCCATATCGAAGATACCAATAATTTCACTGACGGCGACGGAGTAATTATTCCCTATATGCAGGTAAACGGTTTTCGAAACATTCAAACTATTCTGCCTTCTTTCATGCGTAATATTTTCCCGTTTATTCCGGGTAGGATAGCGTTTTCATTGGGAGTAGTGAGGAAGACCTGCATATCCTTTACGATATTGAAGATAAATCTTTGTCTGTTTTCGTCGAGTTCGCCCATAACGTCGTCGAGGAAAATAACGGGAGCGTCTTTAGATTTTCTCATAAATATTTCAGCCTGAGCGAGTTTCATAACGAGAGCGGCGGATTTTATCTGCCCCTGAGAGGCGTAATCCTTAGCATTCAAGCCGTTTATCCTAATCAAGACATCATCTCTGTTTACGCCTGTATGGGAAACGCCTGTACGTATATCGTAGTCAGCGGATTCATGTAGCTTATCGAAATACTTTTGAACGGCGGCATCATTGCAATACGGGTTGAAATCAGCTTGTTTGTAGACATTTGACTTATATTCGAGGGAGAGTATTTCGTTACCGCCCGAAATAGTCTTATACAAATCGCCGCATATATCATTTATTTTTTTAACATACTGATACCTCATATTGGAGATAACTGCGCCGACGGCAGCGGCTTGTCTGTCCCAGATTTCGAGAGAGTCTGGATTATCCTTACCGAGCATAACAGCTTTAAGCAAGGCATTCCGTTGATTGAGGACGGCGTTGCTTTTGTTTAGATAGACAACGAAATGGGGATTTAGTTGAGAGCAAGCCATATCTATAAAATTACGTCTTTTTTCGGGAGAGCCCTTGATAATATCTACATCATCGGGGATAAAGGCGATACACTTGAACACATCGAAGACGGCACGGGAGCCTTTCAGCTTAACGCCGTTCAGAGAGAATGACTTACCGTTATTTCTGTTCATATCGAGGCGGATTTTGTGTTCACGCAGGCAGTCGAGCAATTTGATACCTGCTGACAGGGAATCCTTATCTATAGCGATATAATCTTTTTCTTTAGAGCCACGGAAACTTTTACAGCCTGAGAGAATCCAGAGAGCCTCAAGGAGGTTAGTTTTTCCCTGAGCGTTAGGACCAACGATGATATTATATTTTTCATCGGGAGTGAAAGAAATATCTGCCAAATTTTTGAACCCGTTTATTTGAGCGAAAGTAATCAGCAAACCACTTTTACCTCATTACCGCCGACGACAGAAACGACATCACCGGGACGAATTTTTTTACCTCTCATAGTGCAGACGGAGCCGTTTACGAGGACGTTACCGTTCTGAATAATAATTTTAGCCTGACCGCCCGAATTTACGAGGGAAGCGAATTTAAGGAGGGCATCGAGTTTAATGAACTCAGTATTTATTTTAATTTCCGTCATATGGAATCCTTTCTGTTGAATCAGCCTCTGAGTTGAATAGGCATAACGAGAGCGATATAATTTTCGCCCATAGGGGGTAAAATTTCGATAACTTTCATAGGGCCGCTGAATCTTATTCTAATTTTATCGCCTTCAGCGGCTTTGAGGGCATCGAGGACGAGTTTGTTATTAAAGCCTATAGTAACGCTTTCGCCCTGAATATCAGCGGGAATAGCGTCATTGACACGGCCGAGGGAAGTTTTGCAGTTAATTTTCATGACACCGCCGCTTACTTCGCAGCGGATAGGAGATTTATTTTTCTCATTGATGATGAGGGAGCATCTTTCGAGGCAGCCTGCGAGGTCTTTTTTATTTATAAAGACTTCAGTTTTGTAGTCGATGGGGATACTCAGTTTGTAGTTATGGAATGCTCCTTCGAGTAGTCTGGAGAAGATGAAGAAGTTATTTATTTCAAAGACTATGTGGCGGTCATTAACGCTGATAGTGCATTCCTTGTCGTCAGCGTCATCACGAATGATAGCAGAAACTTCCTGAAGAGCCTTTTTAGGGACGACGAAGTAATATTTTTCGTTAGTGCCTGTATCTTCGGTTCTGATAGCGAGCCTGAAGCCGTCGATAGCGACGAGATTGAACTTACCGTTATCGATATCGAACAATTCGCCTGTAAAGATAGGTTTGCTTTCGTTTTGAGATACAGCGTAGATAGACATATCGATCATAGATTTGAGGACAGACTGTTGTACGTGGAAACTTTTCTGAGAGTCGACTACGGGTAATTCAGGGTATTCATCAGCAGACAGAGCGGAGAAACTGCATTCAGTAGTATTGCAGGACAATCTGATAACGTTATTTTCGTCCAATTCGACAGTAATATTATCGCCGTCCATTTTTTTAGTGAATTCAGTGAAAAGTCTGGTACTTGCTACGAATTCGTAATCGGAGTCAGCGGTTGCGCTGATAGTAGTTCTGATACCCATTTCGAGGTTGTACCCTGTAAGTTCTACTTCATTAAGGGAGACTTTAACTTTGATACCCTCAAGAGCCTGAATAGTTGATTTAACGGGGACAGCTTTAGAGACACTGATAATAGCGTCACTGAGTTCAGTTTTGTTACAAGTAAATTTCATAAGACAATAACCTCCATAGAAAGAAATCTGAATTTAACTGATTTTGAAATCAGAGAAGAGCGAAAAAAAAAAAAAAATAAAATATATATATTGTTGTTGTTGTTGGGGCTGTTGAAAAGTTGAAAAACCTCGCAAACAACGGTATATCTTAATTTTAGGCACATGCGGATTGTTGAAAACCTGTTGAAAACCTGTTGAAAGATTGTGGAAAGAGATGTTGAAAACTTTTTTGACTGTTGAAAGATTGTTGAAAGATGTTGAAAACTTATGAACAAATTATGAATTTTGGGGTAAAAACGCAGTTAAATTGAAAAACGGGCAAAAGTTTTCAACAAAGTGTTGAAAGTGCTATGTTGAAAGTGTTGAAAGTTGAGTTGATTAAAAAATTCAACAATTGATTCAAGGCTTAGAACAGGGAAATTCAGGCGATGATTTTTTGAATGTTGAAAAGTTGAAATTGTTGAAAGATTGTGGAAAGAGGAAAACGGGAGAAAGTTTTCAACACTTTCAACGTTGAAAGTTGTTGAAAACCGGTTACAGACCGGAAACAAATTAAAATGATTTAACAAACTGGAGTTAACCAAAGTTAACTTTCCACAATTTTTCAACGTTGAAAGTGTTGAAAAGTATATTTCAGCGAGTAATATAGGCGAAATCAGCTATGTTGAAAAGGTGTTGAAAGATTGTTGAAAAGTGTTGAAAGTCAAATCTTATCACAATTCTATCACGGAACATATGTTCACACTTGTAATTATTTTGTAACCGCCCTGTTGTTCATAATTTGTTAATTGTTGAAAGTGTTGAAACTGTTGAAAGTTTTGGTAAGCATATTTGACAAATTTTCTACAATCCGCCAAATATAGGCGAACTCAGGCGTTTTTACATGAAGTAAAAAGAATTAACCATATGTTGAAAACCTGTTGAAAAGCTGTTGAAAGAGTGTTGAAAGTGATTTTTTTGAAATTAAAAGAAAAAACCAAAAAAATCAAAAAGTTAAAAAAATAAACTATATTTTTTAAGGTTTCCCCTTATCCTTAATATTTTTGATAATATCGTTGACGAGGGTAGCCATGCTTGAATCTTTCTGAATAGCCTCAGTGATGCTGTTGACGGAGTAGACGATAGTGGAGTGGTCACGGCCGCCGAATTCGGTACCGATAGAGGCGAGAGGCATTTGAGTAATTTCCCGAACGACGTAGATAGCGACTTTTCTTGCGATAGAGATTTGCTGAGAGCGTTTATTGGAGCGTAGGTCATCAGGGGAAACGCCGTAGACGGAAGAGACTTCGGAGATAATTTTTTCGACGGTAATGGGCATAGGCTGTTCGTTAGTGAGGACATCACGGATAACGCTTTGAGCCATAGAGATAGTTATGGGGCTGCCTGCGAAGTGGTTGAGAGCCTTGAGTCTGATAACTGCGCCCTCGAGCTGTCTTATGTTAGATTTCAGTCTGTTTGCCATAAATTCAGAGACTTCGGAGGGCATTTTGAGGTCAAGGAGTTCGCTTTTGCGGTTGATGATAGCGAGGCGGGTTTCGTAGTCAGGGGCGGAGATGTCAGCTATGAGACCGCCTTCGAATCTTGTGCGTAAGCGAGCCTCGAGGGTAGTGAGTTCTTTAGGAGGTTTATCTGAAGTAATAACGATTTGTTTACCTTCCTGGTGGAGTTTATAGAAAGTGTGGAAGAATTCCTCCTGCATACGTTCCTTACCTGCGAAGAACTGAACGTCGTCTATTAAAAGAACGTCAGCGTTCCTGTATTTTTCTTGGAAGTCGTTAATCAGATTAGACTTGATAGCTGCGACGAGGTCATTAGCGAAAGTTTCGCTTGTGATGTAGACGATATTGAAATCAGGTCTTGTTTTGCGGATTTCGTTAGCAATAGCGGTGATGAGGTGAGTTTTCCCCATACCTGACGGACCGTAAATAAAGAGAGGGTTGTAGTTAGAGACATCGTTATCGATGCAGTTTTTAGCTACTGATTTACTACAAGCAAGAGCGAAGCTGTTAGAGGGACCCTCGATGAACGTATCGAAAGTGTAGTCATAGTTAGCGAATTTGTAAGTAGCCTGAAGTTCAGCGTTTTTCTGGTCAATTTCGTCATCGGAGAGGATAGGTCTGAGGAGCATATCGCCGTCAGTTTTAACGTTTATAACGATATTGACTTTAAGACCGAGGACGTTGAAGAAAGCGTCGCTGAGGACATTAGCGTAAGTAGTCATAACGATATTTTTCTGAAATTCGGTCCCGACGGTAAAGATTGCATCTGAGCCGTTAAAAGTGACAGGTTTGAGAGGGTCAATCCAAGTTTTAACGCCGATAGCTGGGATTTTGTTATTAGTGAGACAAAAGTTTTTGACTTTTTCAAAAACATCTTCAAAAGAGTTCATTTTCGATTTCTACCTCCATTTTTTGAATTTGAGTGTGTGAGAATCATAATCCTGTATTTTTTTGTTGTATTATGGTATGAAACTTGATATGATAGTGGTTGAGAAAATCATAATATTTAACAAAGGGATTATGGATTCAACACAGCTACATTTTTAATAAGTATATTATAACATATTTTTTCAGAAAAAGCAAGATGTTTGGATATGTAAAAGAGATAGAAAAAAAGGTTATTTTGGGGTAATAAATTGACAAATTGTTGAAAACTTTGAAAACGCCTGTAAGTAATGAATGCTGAAATATAGGCAAAATAAGCATAACACCGAAAAGTTTTCAACATAGTTTCAACACTTTTTCAACATTTTTTGAGTGGAAATATTATGCATTCAGAGAAAATTATAAAAAACATAAAAACTGTCCATATAAAGCGGTTGATAATTGTTAAAAATAGTCAAAAATAAAAAAAATCGCAAAAACCACTTGACAGGAGCGTAATTTTGAAGTATAATCTTATAGTGTAGTACCTATGGAATACAGATATATCTTGTTAATTCCGTAAGTAGCAGAAATTCAGGGCGGTTGCATACCGGACCTTGTTAAACAGAGGTCAGTCCTTGTATAAAATAATTTTAGTGAAAGAGAGGAATAACCGAAATGAAAAGAACATATCAGCCAAAGAAGATTCATAGGAAGAAAGAGCATGGCTTTATGAAGAGAATGTCTACAAAGAACGGCAGAAAGGTTTTAGCTCGTAGAAGAACTAAGGGCAGAGCAAGATTAACTCACTGACGATGCTGACCACAAAAACTTATTTTTGTGGTCTTTTTTGTTAAACAATTTGTTAAAAAATGTTAAACAACAGGTAATAGGAAATGCTATATACAGAGAAAATGAAAGATAACAAAAATTTCCTTGCACTGTATCGCAGAGGCAGGTACATAGCCTCGAAGTATTCCGTAATATACGTAATGCCGAACAACAGACCGTACAATCGATTCGGGATAACAGCGGGCAAGAAGATAGGCAATGCTGTAAACCGAAACAGAGCGAAGAGGCTGATAAGGCTTGCGTACAGGGAAGCGGAGTTAAAAATGCCGATAGGTATAGACATAGTAATCGTAGCGAGGAAGGCATTATGCGAGATAAAATCGAGCGAATACAGCCTATACATGATGGAGCAAGGTGTAAAGGAGATAGCGAGAGCGATAGAGAAGGGCATCGGAAACGGAAAGAGATAGAGTGATAGTGATAAAATGAGAAAAATACTTATATACTTAATAAAATTCTATCAAAAATTCATATCCCCGATGAAACCGCCTGTCTGCAAATATTACCCGACGTGCAGTTGTTATGCGATGACAGCGATAGAGCGGTTCGGAGTAATACGAGGCACAATGCTTTCAGGCTGGCGGATACT
Organism: uncultured Ruminococcus sp.; assembly: GCA_947624295.1. Taxonomy (GTDB): domain Bacteria; phylum Bacillota; class Clostridia; order Oscillospirales; family Ruminococcaceae; genus Ruminococcus. Next base: position 12,956 of record CANQJV010000067.1, read on the forward strand.
GCGGTGTAATCCGTGGTCATTGGGGGGGATAGACTATGTTCCTGATAAATTCACATTCAGAGTGAAGAAATATGATTATTCAGGGCGGGAGACCGATGACGGAGCGACGAAAGCGGAAGAAGAGGTATAGAAATTGAATTTATATGATATTATAGGAATCCCGTTTGGGTATTTAATGAGCGGGATATATAAGCTGATACCGAACTATGCGATAGCGATAATAATATTCACTCTGATAACGAAGTTATTATTTTTACCGATGAATTACAAGACGCAGAAGGACTCAGCGAGAATGAGGTTATTGCAGCCGAAGGTACAGAAGATACAGAAAAGTTTTGCGAACAATCCTACCCGACAGCAGGAGGAGATGATGAAGCTCTACCAGCAGGAGGGGATAAATCAGATGGCGTCGTGTTTACCGATGTTCATACAGATGTTTGTACTTTTCGGAGTAATTGACGTAGTATACAAGCCGATAACGCACATTTTGCACATTACGAAATCAGTGAGGACGGCGGCTATAGAGAAAGCGTCGGAGCTTGCGGTGAAATTAGGCACGATAAATGGCGGAAGGGCGATAGTATCGGGGAATCTGAAGAACGAACTGTACACGATAGAGGCATTGAACAAATACCCTGATGAGTTTAGTAATTTTTCTGAAAATTTTTCGCAGAGGGTATCAGAATTTTCGTCAAAATTTGCGGTATTCGGAGCGAACTTAGGAAAAACGCCGACATTAAGTCCTGAAGTATGGAATAAAGAGGCGGTAATACTTGCGTTGATACCATTTCTTGCGGGGCTTGCGCAGCTTTTTGTATCGATATACTCAATGATATACCAGAAGAAGACGAATCCGACGCCGCAAGCGGGCGGAGGTTGTATGTGGATAATGATGTTAGGAATGCCTATATGGTCAACATTCTTAGCATTTTCGGTACCTGCTGGTGTAGGATACTATTGGATATGGTCATCGTTGTTTTCATTTCTGGTAACCTTAGGGCTGAACACATATTTTTCGCCTGAGAGGATAGTAGCGATAAACGAGAAAGAGAAAGAGAAAGCCCGTATTTATGCGGAGAAGCACCCTGAGAAGAAGACCTTTATGCAGAGAATGATGGAGCAAGCGATGATAGAGCAGGAGCGGAACGGCGGAGTTGCAGGCGGAGCGAGTGACAGCAGTAAGCTGACACGTTCGGAGCAGAACAAAGCGAACAGCGATGCTCTAAAAGAGGCACGAAAGCGAATGGCTGACAAATACGGTGATGATTACGAAGAATAAAATAAATATTTTGGGAGGATAAGAAAATGACTGAGATATTCACTGCAAAGACTGTTGAAGAAGCGAAAGCAATGGCGGTCAAGAAATTTGGCAAAAAGGCGAGCGAGATAAAATTTGAGGTACTTGAGGAGGGTCGGAAAGGCTTTTTAGGCATAGGTCAGGTTGATGCCAAAGTAAAAGCGACGTATATTGCGCCATTGCACAAAGCGGAGCCGAAGAAAGAGCCGATAGCGAAATCCGTATCAAAGCCCGAGCCGATACAGGAGACAAAGCCCGAACCAGTGCAGGAAACTAAGCCCGAACCGATACAGGAGACTAAGCCTGAGCCAGTGCAGGAGACAAAGCCGGAGCCGGTACAGGAGACAAAGCCCGAGCCGGTGCAGGAAACCAAGCCTGAACCGGTACAGGAAACTAAGCCCGAGCCGACTGTTGAAACAGTTGTTGAAAGTGTTGAAAAACCTGTTGAAAAGTCTGTTGAAAAACCTGTTGAAAAGCCAAAGCAAGCTGACACAGAGGCTGAAAATGCCGATATATCGCTTGATGATTTTGAACTTATAAAAGACGAGACGAAGATACACGCAAAAGTTAAGATAGCGGTAGACTACATAAAGAGCATATTAAGTGCAATGGGAATAGAGTCGGAGTACGACATATACCAGAACGAAAGCGGAGCTGTAATAGACATCAAGAGCAACAATAACGGCACGATAATAGGCAGACGAGGGGAGACGCTTGATTCGATACAGTACTTGTGTTCAATAATAGCGAATAAGGGCGACAACGACTATTTCCGAATCACGATAGACTGTTTAGGTTACAGGAGCAAGAGGAAAGAGACCTTAAAGCAATTAGCAGCAAAGGTAGCGAAATCGGTAATAAGGTCAGGCAGGTCGCAGCAGCTTGAGCCTATGAACCCGTACGAGAGGCGAGTAATCCACTCGACTATATCGGAGATAGAGGGAGTATCGTCACGTTCAGTAGGAGAAGAGCCGTACAGGAAGATAATAATAGTACCTGACAATCCGAGGAATGGCAAGCGTAGGGGTAATAGCAACCGTAGGAATGACAGCAAGAGGGGCGACCGTAGGGGAGCGAAAGCGCCTGCTGAAGTAAAATCTATAGACATAAGCACAAGTTTTGAGAAAGACTATAAGAAGCCGAAGCCTGAGGACACGATGACAGACGGGCTATATGGCAAGATTGAATTTTAAGTAAGCGAAGACAACGGCAGAATTGCCGTTGTTTTTTTGGAAGAAAAACGTAGGAGGAAAATAGGAGGAGTAAGAATGTCAACGATAGCAGCGATATCAACGCCGAATATGGCGGGAGGGATAGCGGTAATCCGCATATCGGGGGAGAGAGCGATAGAGATATCGGGGAAAGTGTTCAGACCGTACGGTAAGAGAGTGGAAGAGATGGCAGGTTACACGTGTGCATACGGGGTAGCGTATGATGAGGGGGAGCGAATAGACGACTGTATTCTGACGGTATATAGGGCACCGCATAGTTACACGGGGGAGGACACGGTAGAGATATCGTGTCATGGAGGTATATATGTAAGCAAGAAGATATTGAGAGCGATATTGAATAGCGGAGCGGAAATAGCGGAAGGCGGAGAATTTACGAAGAGGGCGTATTTGAATGGGAAGATAGACCTAACGCAAGCGGAATCAGTGATGGACATAATAATGGCGAGAGGGGAGCAAGAGTTACGAATGGCGGAGAGATTGCGAGAGGGAGCGATATACAAGCGAGCGAGAGCGATTTCAGATAGACTGTTGAAACTGCTGAGTAGTTTTTCAGCGTGGGCGGACTATCCTGACGAGGACATACCCGAGGTAGAGCCGGCGAACGTATGTTCTGAATTAGAGGGAATATCTGCGGACTTGCGGGAATTGATAGAGGGATATGACAATGGTAGAATAATGCGGGAGGGGATAAGCACGGTAATAGTGGGCAAACCGAACGTAGGGAAGTCGACGTTATTCAATTGTCTGAGTGGATGTGAGAGGAGCATAGTGACGGAGATAGCGGGGACGACGAGGGACATAGTTGAAGAAACCGTAAAATTAGGGGAAATAGTGTTGCGGTTATCGGACACGGCGGGGATACATGAAACGGAGGACATAGTAGAGGGGAAGGGGGTAGAGATAGCGGAGAGAGCGATAGAGAGAGCGGAGTTAGTGATAGTAGTATTTGACGGAAGTTGTCCGCCTACTGCGGACGATATAGAGATAGCGGAGCGAACGAGAGGTAAGCGGACAGTAGCTGTAATCAACAAAACTGATGCAGGGACGGTGTCGGAGTTCAAAGAAATCGAGGAAAAATTTATACACAGAGTATATATTTCAGCGAAAGAGGGCGAGGGAGCGAAAGAATTAGAGCGAGAGATAGAGGGAATATTTGGTATAGATGCGGAGAATTTTTCAGGGGTGACGGCAGCGAACGAGAGGCAGAAGCGATGTATAGATAGTGCGCTTGAGAGTATAGGGAGTGCGATTATAGCGGTAAGAAGTGGGGAGATGTTAGATGCGGTGAATGTTCTGATAGAGGAAGCGGAGCAATACATACTGGAGTTGACTGGGGAGAGAGTAACAGACGCAGTAGTAAACGAAGTATTTTCGAGATTTTGCGTAGGCAAGTGAGAGAAAATGTTCCACGTGGAACAATTCCGTATGTTGGTTTTTGTGATTTTTGTGCAAAACAGTGAAAAAAGCAATTTTTGAGAGCAATTTTTTGGTGAAAATATTTTTTATACGGGATTTTTTTTTGTGAGAAATTTTAATCTAAAAATGTTCCACGTGGAACATTTTTAGTAAGAGAAGAAAGGAAAGTGAAAAAATATGTCATATAAAATGGGTGAATTTGATGTAGCGGTAGTAGGTGCAGGACATGCGGGAGTAGAGGCAGCACTTGCGGCGGCGAGGTTAGGTTGCAGGACAGTAATGTTCACAATATCGCTTGACCAGATAGCGAATATGCCCTGTAATCCGTCGATTGGCGGGACAGCGAAAGGGCATCTTGTGCGTGAAATAGATGCGCTTGGCGGAGAAATGGGGAAAGGAGCGGACAAATGTTTTATCCAGAGCCGAATGTTAAACAGAGGAAAAGGGCAAGCGGTGCATAGTTTAAGGGTGCAGGCAGACAGAGTGATGTATCATAATTACATGAAGAACGTGTGTGAAAAGCAGGACAATTTGCACATAAAGCAAGGAGAAATAGCTGAAATTCTTGTTGAAAACGGCAAAATAGCGGGAGTTGTCACGACATTAGGAGCTGAATATTCTGTAAAAGCGGTAATCATAGCGACGGGGACGTATTTGAAAGGCAAGATACATATCGGAGAAACTTCTTTTGAAAGCGGACCTGATTCAGCGTTACCGAGTAAGCGATTATCGGCAAGTCTGATAGAGAACGGCATAGAACTACGCCGATTCAAGACTGGGACACCGTGCAGGGTACACAAGAGGAGTATAGATTTTGATGTAATGGAGAGGCAAGACGGTGACGAAAAGATAGTACCATTTTCGTTTGAAACGTTGCCGGAGAATCTTGAGAACAAAGTGAGTTGTTATGTAACTTATACAAATAGTAAAACGCACGAAGTGATATTATCGAACCTTGACAGGTCGCCGTTATACGCAGGCAGGATAGAGGGAGTTGGACCGAGGTACTGTCCGTCAATCGAGGACAAAGTTGTGAGATTTTCTGATAAGCCGAGGCACCAATTATTTGTTGAACCGATGGGCTTAACGACGGAGGAGTATTATTTGCAGGGAATGTCGTCATCGTTACCGGAGGACGTACAGCTTGCATTTTTGCGGACGATAAAAGGGCTTGAGCGAGTGGAGATAATGCGACCTGCGTATGCGATAGAGTACGATTGTTGTGACCCGTTGCAATTGAAGCCGACGCTGGAGTTCAAGCAAGTGGAGGGGTTATATGGTGCAGGGCAATTTAATGGAAGTTCGGGGTATGAGGAGGCAGCAGCGCAGGGCTTAGTAGCGGGAATAAATTCCGCATTAAAAATCATGGGGAAAGAACCGCTTATATTGCGCCGAGACAATTCATATATAGGGACACTGATAGACGACCTTGTAACGAAAGGCTGTTCTGACCCATATAGAATGATGACATCGAGGAGCGAATATAGGTTAATTTTAAGGCAAGACAATGCTGACCAGAGGTTAATGCCAATCGGGCATAGAATCGGGCTAATATCGCAGGAGAGGCTTAACAAGCTGAACGAGAAGATACGTTTAACGGAGCGAGAGATAGAGCGAGTTTCACATGAAACGATACCGCCGACGGAGGAATTAAACGAGATGCTTGAGAGCAAGGGAACGACTCCGATAAAGACGGGATGTAAATTTGCGGATTTAATCAGGCGACCGCAGTTAACGTATGCAGACATAGTGGTATTTGACCGAAACAAGCCAGATTTACCGGACGACGTATGTGAGCAAGTGGAATTGCAGATAAAGTACAAAGGTTACATAGAGAAACAGCTTGCGCAGATAGAGCTTGCGCACAAATTAGAGGAGAAGATATTACCGCAAAATATGGATTATAAGCAGATACACGGGTTAAGGCTTGAGGCGGTAGAGAAGCTGAACAAGATACAGCCTGTATCAATCGGGCAAGCGTCAAGGATATCGGGAGTATCGCCTGCTGACGTATCTATGCTGATAGTGTGGCTGAAGAGGGAGAAAGGGTGAAGATATGTTACCTGAATTTGAGAAATGCCGTACTGAATTTCTGAAATATGGTTTTGAGATGAGTGCGGAGCAGTACGAGAAATTCAACATATACGCAGAATTTCTTGTAGAATATAATAATAACGTGAATTTAACGGCGATAACAGAACCGCAGGAAATACTTGTAAAGCATTTTGCGGACAGTGTACTTTTGCTGAAATATGCAGATATAGCTGAAAATTCGGCGATAATAGATGTAGGGACAGGTGCAGGATTCCCGACAGTGCCTATGAAAATCATGAGGAGCGATATAAAAATCACACTACTTGACAGTCTTGAAAAGCGGATAATATTTCTTGAGAAATTATGTGATAAATTAGGAATAGAGGCTAAATTTATACACGGGCGTGCGGAGGACGTAGCGAGAATAGCAGAATACAGGGAGAATTTTGATTTTTCGTGTGCGAGAGCGGTAGCGAATCTTGCGGTATTATCGGAGTACTGTATGCCGTTTGTGAAAGTGGGAGGATATTTTCTGTCGATGAAAGGGCATGGGGAAGATATTAGCGGAGCAGAAAAAGCGATTGAGATTTTAGGGGGAGAGCTTGAGAAAATACATGAATATAGGCTTGACGGGGACACACGGAAAATAGTTGCAGTAAAAAAAATATCGCAAATACCGTCAAAATACCCAAGAAAAAGCGGTCAAATAAAGAAGAAACCTTTGTAATTATGTGGGATAATGTAATATTCTGTCGATTATTGTAAGAAAATATCTGATTTTTACTATAGATTTTATTTCCGAAATATGGTAATATTAGTTTACGGGGCGAAAGTCCGTGAATTTAATATAAGAGAGGAATTAAAAAATGGCAGGATTAAGTATAATTGAGAGGGAAATCAGCAGGACTAATGAACGTGAAAAAACTATTGCTTTGCTTGTGGATAATATCAGAAGTCAACAGCTTAATTTTTTTGAAGAAGCGGAAGCAATTCAAAATCTGATTGAGCATTGTGGACTTACGCAGGAAGAAGCAGCGGCAAAGTTAGGCAGGGTACAGAGTACGATTGCAAATAAGCTGAGACTTCTGAGGCTTACTTTGGAGGAACGTGAAACAATAGTGCAGTTCAAACTTACAGAACGTCATGCGAGGTCATTGTTAAGGATAGCGAGCCCGGAGGACAGAATGATAATGCTTGACAGAATCATAGATGAGGGGCTTAATGTAGACAAAACGGAGCAATTGATAGATGAATTTATCGGCGGTGACAACCATAAGCAGAGGTATAAAAAGCGTACTGGAGTATTACGTAGCGTAGGGATTTTCATGAACACGATAAAAAAAGCGGTTGAATCTATGAAAGCGGTTGGTATAAAGGCGGATATAGTAGAGGAAAAGGGTGAGGATTACATAGAGTACAAAATAAGGATACCGGTGAACAAGTAAATTGTTCCATGTGGAACATTTTTGCAGTTGGAGTTTTGAAATTGTTTCACGTGGAACATTTTTGCAAGTTGGTTTTGGATAATTGTTTCACGTGGAACATTTTTGCAAGTTGGTTTTGGATAATTGTTTCACGTGGAACATTTTCAGTTTTTGGAAAATTTTCTGTATGAAATATTTTCAATTTTGTTTATAAAAATTGTTTTGCATAAAATATTATAAAATTTCTGAATCTGAAATTGTTCCACGTGGAACATTGAAAAATTTGAAAAATTTGAAAAAAATGTATACAAGTATTTACAAATTGAAAAAAAAGTGCTATAATAAAAATATCTTGTAATGAAAGGAAGAATCTTATGGGGAAAATTATAGTTGTCGCCAATCAGAAAGGCGGAGTTGGTAAAACTACCACTGTAGTAAATTTATCCGCTTATCTTGGTTCACGTGGCAAGAAAGTTCTTTGTATAGATGCAGACCCGCAGGGCAATTCAACGACAGCTTTCGGAATAAGGAAGAAGTCCGCAAAAGCTACTACATATGATATTCTTATTGGAAAGGCACGTATACAGGAGGCTGTAATTGCGACTGAATTTGCGAATGTTTCGATAGTACCTGCTACTGAATCGCTTGCAGGAGCTGAAGTGGAGCTGATAAACGTTGAAAACCGTGTGAACAGATTGAAAATGCAGTTACTCACGATAAAAGAGGAATACGACTACATATTCATAGATTGTCCGCCGGCACTTGGTTCACTCACGATAAATGCGCTTGTTGCGAGTGACAGTATTATAGTGCCTATGCTTGCGGAATTTTTCGCACTGGAAGGCTTATCACAACTTGTGAACACGATAAAGATTGTAAAAACAAATTACAATCCGTCGCTTGAAATCGAGGGAATATTATTCACGATGTTTGACGGCAGACTTAATATTGCGAACGATGTTGTAACGGAAGTAGAAAAATATTTTCCGGGCAAGGTATTTCAGACGAAAATCCCGAGAAATGTACGTATTTCCGAAGCACCGAGCCACGGCAAACCGATTATGTACTATGATAAAAATTCAAAAGGTACAGATTCATATACACTGCTGGGACTTGAATTGCTTGGCGAACCGTTGAAATTACCGCCGAAAAAAATGCGTGGAATTTTCTCATTCAGGAAAAAAGACGAATAACAGAAAGGCGGAAAATTTATGGCAAAAGGTGGACTGGGTGCAGGACTTGACACGCTTTTCAGCGATAATTCAAGCGAAGTACAGTTGAAAACAAAATTACGTGTATCAGAACTTGAGCCTAACCGTAATCAGCCCCGTAAATATTTCAGTGGGGAAACCATATCTGCGCTTGCCGAATCAATCCGAGAACACGGCATGATACAGCCTATACTTGTCCGTCCTCTGTCGAGCGGTAATTATCAGATTGTCGCAGGCGAAAGGCGTTGGCGAGCTGCAAAAATGCTTGGTTTGACTGAAGTACCCGTCAATATAAAAGAATTATCTGATGTTGAAACTGCGCAGATTGCTGTTATAGAAAATTTACAGCGTGAAAATCTGAATCCGATTGAGGAAGCGAAAGGCTATCAGGATTTGATTGAAAATTACGGTATGACGCAGGAACAAGTTGCGAAAATGGTTGGTAAATCGAGGGCAGTCATTGCGAATATGATACGTATACTATCGTTGCCGGAGGCAGTCCATAGAATGCTTGAAAGCGGTGATTTATCGATAGGTCACGCAAAAGCACTTCTTGCGTTCACGGACACGTATGAAATAGTTGATATTGCGGAAAAAGCGTGCAATGGCGGAATGACTGTACGGCAGATTGAAAAGTTATCGCAAAAGGAAAATGTTCCACGTGGAACAAAATCAGAAACTGAAAATAAATCAGATAAAAAGATTGACAATTATTTCACGGAAATGGAAATTTCACTGAACGAACGTCTTGGACGTAAAGTGAAAGTTGACTACGGGAAAAATAAAGGCGTTCTTGTTCTTGAATTTTACGATAAAGACGATTTGAAAGCGATTGCGGAAAAATTAGCTGACGAGTAAAATATTTCAGTAAAAAAATCGCATTTGCAAAATAATTTTTGTAATCAAAACTGAAAATATTTCATGTGGGAAATTTTTTCGGATTTACAGAAAATCAGCTGAATAAAAAATGTTCCACGTGGAACAATTTTTGAATCTGAAAAAATTCATACACTGAAAAATTTTGGATTGCAAAAAAATAAGGAGTGTTATAAAAAATGATTGATATTAAATTTCTCAGGGAAAACCCTGATATTGTAAAGGAAAATATAAAAAAGAAGTTTCAGGATGAAAAACTTGAACTCGTTGATAAAGTCATTGCCCTCGACGAAAAATACAGGGCAACTAAACTTGAATGCGATACACTTCGTGGCGAAAGAAATAAGAAAAGTAAAACTATAGGCGGTTTTATGGCGAAAGGTCAGAAAGATGAGGCTGAAAAAATTAAGGCTGAAGTCAACGAAATCAACGCTAAACTCGCTGAACTTGAGGAACTTGAGGTTAAACTTGAGGGCGATATACGTGAAATTATGCTCGTTATCCCTAATATTATCGATGACAGCGTGCCTATAGGCAAAGACGACAGCGAAAATGTTGAAGTTGAAAAATTCGGCGAGCCTGCTGTACCTGATTTTGAAGTGCCCTACCACGTCGATATTATGGAACGTGTAAACGGTATTGACCTCGACAGCGCAAGAAAAACAAGCGGTAACGGTTTCTATTATCTTTGCGGTGATATTGCGCAGTTACAGTCGTGTATACTCTCTTATGCAAGGGATTTTATGATTGATAAGGGCTTTATTTACTACATTCCGCCGTTTATGATTAGAAGCAACGTCGTTACAGGTGTAATGAGTTTCGACGATATGGAAAATATGATGTACAAAATTGAAGGCGAAGATTTATACCTCATCGGCACAAGCGAACACTCTATGATTGGTAAATTCATCGATACTATTATTCCGGAATCCGAACTTCCTCAGACACTTACAAGTTACTCGCCGTGTTTCCGTAAAGAAGTAGGTTCACGTGGTATAGAGGAACGTGGCGTTTATCGTATTCACCAATTCGAAAAGCAGGAAATGATTGTTGTATGCAAACCTGAAGACAGTATGGAATGGTTCCACAAACTCTACAGCTATACCGTTGAATTTTTCCGTACTCTTGATATACCTGTCCGCACTCTTGAATGCTGTTCGGGTGATTTGGCTGACCTTAAAGTTAAAAGTATTGACGTTGAAGCGTGGTCGCCTCGTCAAAAGAAATATTTTGAAGTCGGCAGCTGTTCTAATTTAGGGGACGCTCAGTCAAGAAGACTGCAAATCCGTGTGAAAGATGAAAACGGTAAAAAATATCTCCCTCATACCCTCAATAATACTGTTGTTGCTCCGCCGAGAATGCTTATTGCTTTCCTCGAAAATAACGTAAATGAGGACGGCTCTATAAGAATACCGGAGGCTCTCCGCCCATATATGAGAAAAGATATTATTACAGTCCCCGAAAATAAAAAATAATTTTATGCAAAACAATTTTTGTAATCAAAACTGAAAATATTTTATGTAGGAAATTTCCAAAAACTAAAAATTGTTCCACGTGGAACATTTTTGGATTGCAAAAAATTCACTCACTGAAAAATTTTTTATATGAAAATATTTCACTCAAAAAAATTGCATTCGCAACAAAAACTGCCTGAATTTCAGGCAGTCTTTTTTATTCCGGATAATCTCCCCATTTCGCCGCAGTACACATACACATTGCTATAACTCCGACTGTACCGCCGAACATACTCCCTAAAATAAAATTAACCATAAAAAACACCTCCCTTTATATTATGCACAAAAAGAGAAGTGTTAAACATTTTTTATTTTTCAATCATCTTGATAATGTCCTTTTTTTCACGGTAGCCGACAGCTATATTATGAATCGCTCCGTCTTTCACAAGCACAAGCATCGGTATGCTCTCGCAGCGGAATGATACCGCAAGTTCAGGCTGTTCGTCTACGTTGATTTTGCCGACTTTTATTTTGCCGTCGTATTCGTCCGCTATTTCCTCAATTATCGGCGATAACATCATACACGGTCCGCACCATTCCGCCCATAAATCAAGCAGGACTGTACCTTTATAGTTTCTCACTTCGTCGTCAAAATTTTCTTTTGTGATTGTTATTTCCAATATTATCACTCCTTTTCCGTGAACTTTTTTCAGTTTTGTTTACAAAAATTGTTTTGCATAAAATATTAAAGTTTCTAAATTTGAAATTGTTCCACGTGGAACATTCTTTAGTTTTGGAAATTTTTCGTATAAAATATTATAAAATTTTTTAATTCGAAAAAATTCCACGTGGAACATTTTTCAGTTTTTGGAAAATTTTCTGCATGAAATATTATAAAATTGTTTAATCCGAAAATTTTTATTTTGATTTGTAGTACAGCATACAGTGACAAAAACCTTCAAATTCAGGGTCGGCTATCTGGTCTCGAAATTCTTTGCACATACATTTGTTTTCAGGGATTTTCGCAACTTTGCACGGACAATATCCGCCTTTGCGTTCAAGCCCCTCTTTTAACTTCGCAACCACTTTTTCATCAGGATTTAACGTTACTTTTATGTGTATCACTCCCAACTATTTCATGAGTTCGTCCGCCATGGCTTCTATTTGCGCTTCGTTTTCAGCACTTACAGCCGATTTGATTGTTACTGTCGTGTCAAGCCATGTTATTTCTTTCGATTTCTCAAATTTGCCCTTGATGTACTTCCCCGCAGTTACTGCCCACGTTCCATTCTCGATTATGCCGATTGTACGGTTCTGGTAATTCCTCTCTATGAGTTCAGTCACAAAACGATTCATAAACGGGAATATTTCGCCGTTATATGTCGTCGTCGCAAGCACTAGTTTACCGTATCTGAACGCATCTTCTACGCATTCAGCCATGTCCTCCCTCGCAAGGTCAGATATGGCAACTTTCGGACAGCCTTTCTCTATCAGCTTGTCACGCAAAAGTTCAGCCGCTTTTTTAGTGTTGCCGTATACCGATGTGTACGCTATGAACACTCCCTCTGATTCAACTTCGTAAGATGACCACGTATTATACAAGTCAAGATAATAGCTGAGATTTTCAGTGAGTATTTCACCGTGCAACGAACATATTTTCTCTATTTCAAGCGATGATACCTTTTTCAGCAAACTCTGCACCTGTACACCGTATTTCCCAACAATGCCGAAATAATAACGGCGTGCTTCACAAGCCCAATCTTCCTCTGTTCCCATTGCCCCGAATTTACCAAAAGCATCAGCAGAAAAAAATACTTTGTCTTTGCTGTCGTATGTCATCATGACTTCAGGCCAATGCACCATAGGCGCAAATATAAATTTAAGTTCATGCGCTCCCAATGAAATACTCTCCCCGTCTTTTACTGTCAGTTTGTTCGCAATCTCAACTCCCGGGAAAAACGCCGAAATCATTGTGAATGTCTTTACATTGCCTATAACCGTGGTCTCAGGGTACTCCGCCATGAATTTCCCGATGTTGGCTGAATGGTCAGGCTCCATATGCTGTATAATCAGATAGTCCGGCTTTCTGCCGTTAAGTGCCTCTTTCAGATTGTTTAGCCACTCGTCTCCAAAATTTTGGTCAACTGTATCAAGTACAGCTGTCCTTTCGTCAACGATTACATAGGAATTGTATGCCATGCCGTTAGGTACGTCAAACTGTCCCTCGAATAAGTCAATCTGATTGTCGTTCACTCCGATATAATAAATATCTTCTGTTACTTTTCTCATTTTTTTAACCTCATTTCTATTATACTGATTTTTATTGCAATTATTACATCAAAATTCAGTATTTAATATTTGTACATAATTATTATAACACATATTTACAGCAATTTCAATATTTCTGTAAAATTTAACATTTTTGTAAAATTTTAGTATAGAAAATTGTGTAAAATAATTTGCCTGCAATGATAACATATATTTACAATAGTTCTGTAAAGTTTTAACATAAATATATTGCTGAAAATTATAATAAAAAATTTCACTCAAAAATAATCATGCTTTTTGTGAGTTAAAATAATTAACATGGCTTTTTAAGTTGACATATATGCCGTTTTGTGATAAAATAAATTAGACTTCCTGTAAATGCAAGTTGTTACTCTATATATTACTTTATGAAAGAAGTTGCTCTTCTATGAACCGTATTTTCTATATTATCGGGAAAAGTTCCGCAGGTAAAGATACCGTCTATAAACGCCTTCTCTCCGATTTCAATTTCAACCCCGTTATTATGTATACTACCCGCCCTATGCGTGAAAATGAACAGCATGGCAGAGAATATTACTTCGTTGATGAAATCTGTTTCAATAAAATGCTCCGTGACGGCGTTGTCATCGAATACCGTGTCTATAATACCGTCTGCGGTGACTGGTTTTATTTCACCGCTGAAAATTCTGTCAATATCTCACTCGGAAATTGCCTCGGTATAGGTACGCTCGACTCTTTCCTGAAAATGAAAAAGTTCTTCGCTGATGCTGTCGTCCCTATATACATAGAATCCGATGACTATATTCGCCTTAAACGTGCAATTGAACGTGAACATAACCAAAAATCCCCTAAGTATACAGAAATTTGCAGACGGTTTATCGCTGATGATACTGACTTTTCAGACGAAAAATTACTGTCCGCAGGTATAAATGTCCGCTTTCAAAATGACGGTGATATTGAAACTTGTATCAGCAAAATAAAAAAATATCTTGACAATTTCACGGAGGTCTGATTGTATGAGTAAAATTGTAAAATTCTTTAAGGCTCAGCCCGTCCTTGTGATTGCTTTTATCGCCGCTCTCGTGACCGTCTTTATAATTCCGCCTGATAAAAAATATACCGGCTATATCAACTACAATGTCCTGATTCAGCTTTTCTGTCTTATGGCTTCTATAGGTGCTTTCAGGGATATGGGCGTATTCGGGAATATTGCGTCCTTTTTGCTCAGAAAAGCAGGCAATATCCGCCGTCTTGGGTTTATTTTTATGCTCGTATGCTTTTTCAGTTCAATGTTCGTCACAAATGATGTCGCTCTGATTACTTTTATACCCCTGACACTTATGGTCTACAACAAAATCAATGACGAAAAAAGCAGGATTATTACTATTGTCCTCGAAACGGCTGCCGCTAATCTCGGCAGTATGATTACTCCGTTCGGGAATCCTCAGAATCTCTATATATATGATATGTACAGGCTGTCAATCAGCGATTTTTTCAGGACTATGCTCCCTACAGGCGTTGCAAGCCTCGTTATGCTTACAATGTTATGCTTTCTCTTGCCCGTGAAACAATTCGATGCGGAAAATTCCACAAAAAAAGAAATACCAAAATTACCGTTTATAACTTCCCTTGCGCTTTTTGTTCTCTGTTTACTCGCAGTTTTCCGTGTGATACCCGCTTTCGTCTGCCTTATCGCAACTATTGTTTTAGTTCCGCTGAAACAGCTGGGTAAAATCGATTACGGTCTGCTTGCTACGTTTGTATGCTTTTTCGTTTTCGTCGGCAATATCGCACGGATTGAAGTCATAAGCAATTTTTTCTCCGATATACTCCGCAACAGGGAAATTATTGTTTCCGCTATGCTCTCGCAGATTATAAGCAATGTCCCTGCATCTGTTATGCTGTCAGGGTTTACTGATAACGGCACGGCTCTCCTGCTTGGCGTGAATCTCGGCGGTCTTGGTACTGTTATAGCCTCCCTCGCAAGCCTTATTTCGTTTCAGTTCTATAGAAATTCAGAGGGCGCAAAGTCCGGCAAATATATGCTTGTGTTCAGTCTGGTGAATTTCGGTATGCTTGCAGTTCTGCTTGCGCTTGCACTTTATAGTAACCCTACCTGAAAATCAAACAAGTTCACTGATAAAAATTTCCCATAGCTACGTTGTCGTCGTCACCGTGCGACAGCACGCTTTCCTCCTCCGCCTTGCTATGAAAAATTTTTATTAAGTTCCTTTTGTCCGATTTTCAAGTAGGCTTACTATATAAGATGATTTTTCAGTAAAAAAATACAACTCCTTTTATCAAGGGAGTTGTTTTTTTCGGCATATAGAAGTTGTCTTGCAAAATTACGGGGAATTGCTATACTCCTCTATATTGCAAATGTCAATAATATTGTTGAATAGAATTTTTGTCAATCAAGGAAGAAATCTGAAAACATACTGACGGAAATTATATCAGCAATGTTGCTGATATTTGCAATAGAAGGAAGTATATAATATAAAAAAGCAGATGCTGAAAATACATCTGCTTTCGTCAAGTGACCCCTACGGGAATCGAACCCATGTTGCCAGAATGAAAATCTGGAGTCTTAACCGCTTGACCAAGGGGCCATATCTATGGTAGCGGCAGTAGGATTTGAACCAACGACCAATCGGGTATGAACCGAGTACTCTAGCCAACTGAGCTATGCCGCCACATCTTTATCACTGCTTTACCGCCTGTGACTTTATTATTATACAACATAATTCCGGAAATGTCAAGGGGTTTTTCGAAAAAAATTGTAATTTGTATATGTGAATATATTTCAGGCGGATTCCACTCTAAAACTTGTATAAATTCCACAATAAGGCAAAATTAAGAAAATTATAAGAATTTCAACAGGGAAAAAATAAGAATTGCAAGTTATAATATTGACAGAAAAGAAAGGAGAGAGTAAAATGTAATTATAAAACTAATTTCAGACTCCTGCGAAAAAGTTTTAACAAAAAAACAGGTCGTCTGCCGGAATTGTTCCACGTGGAACAATTTCAAAGGAAAGGATTTGAAAAAAATGAATAACGAAAATACAGCAATTCTTGTTGTCGATGATGACCACGATATCGTAAACGCTATATCTGCCTTGCTGGAACGTGAGGGCTACAAAATATATAAGGCTTATAATGGGCTTGAGGCTCTCGACGCTCTTATGCAGTACGATGTACAGCTTATCCTCATTGACGTTATGATGCCTAAAATGGACGGGTTGTCCGCTATGATGAAAATACGTACCACTAAAAATATTCCCGTTATTGTGCTTTCCGCTAAATCAGAAGACAGCGATAAAATTCTCGGGCTTTCTATGGGCGCAGATGACTATATCACTAAACCATATAATCCCCTCGAACTCGTCGCAAGAGTTCAGTCTAATCTCCGCCGCTACCTTAGTCTTGGGGCTGCTGACAGCGCAAAAAAAAATAATGTCATAAAAATAGGCGGTCTTGCTCTTGACCGTGACGAAAAACAAGTATATGTTGACGGTGAGGCTGTTAAACTGACCGCTACGGAATACAGGATTCTTGAGTTCCTTATGGTAAATGCAGGCTGTACTTTTTCCGCTGAACAAATTTACTCCCACGTATGGAATGAGGATTCCTATTCCGTGGAAAATACTGTTATGGTGCATATCAGGCATATAAGAGAAAAAATTGAAATAAATCCCGCTGAACCCCGCTATCTGAAAGTAGTCTGGGGGATAGGTTACAAGATTGCTAAAAACTGAATTTTTTCAATTTTCGGATTAAAAAAATTTCACGAAAAAAAGAAAAAACTGAAAATGTTCCACGTGGAACATTTTGGATTGTGAAAAAAGTTTCAAATAAAAAAATTTTGAATTGCGAAAAAAAGATTGCAAAAAAAAGTTTTGCACAAAAAATTCACTCGTAAAAAATTTCACCTGAAAATATTTTCCAAAAATTACACTCGAAAAAAACTGAAATTGTTCCA
>CANQJV010000068.1 GCA_947624295.1 uncultured Ruminococcus sp.
GTAAAAAATTTCACCTGAAAATATTTTCCAAAAATTACACTCGAAAAAAACTGAAATTGTTCCACGTGGAACATTTTTGAAGTGCAAAAAAAGTTTCACATAAAAATTCTCGCCTAAAAAATATTTTTCTACATAAAAAATTCACTCGTAAAAAATTTCACCTGAAAATATTTTCCAAAAATTACACTCGAAAAAAACTGAAATTGTTCCACGTGGAACATTTTTGAAGTGCAAAAAAAGTTTCACATAAAAATTCTCGCCTAAAAAATATTTTTCTACATAAAAAATTCACTCGTAAAAAATTTCACCTGAAAATATTTTCCCAAAATTACACTCGAAAAAACTGAAATTGTTCCACGTGGAACATTTTCAAAATGCATAAAAATTTTACATACAAAAAATGACATAATGAAAGGACACCTTTTTATGAAAAAAATATTTTTTACTATCATCGCTATCACTGCTATAGTTGCTACTGTGAAAATTTTCACAAAGTCGGATGACTTGAATCTCTATAACGATTCTTCCGCTGATAACTTTTCCGCTGATAACTTTTCCGCTGACAGCTTTTCAACTGATAGCTTTTCCGCTGATGATAATACCGATTTTACTGACGATTGGAGGCTGATTCTCGTCAATAGTCAAAATGCTATCCCCGAAAATTATAATATTGACCTCGTTCAACTCTCTAACGGCGTTTCCGTTGATTCAAGAATTTATCCCGATTTACAACAAATGTTCGACGATGCAAGAAAAGAAGGCGTTTATCCCGTCGTCACTGAGGGCTACAGGACTAATCAGCAACAACAGGATATGATGAACGAAAAAATCGATAGCTTTATCAATGAGGGCTATTCCCTCGAAGTCGCTCAGAATCTCGCCCTCGATTGGGTCGCTCTCCCCGGTAAAAGCGAACACGAACTCGGTATCGCTCTCGATATTAACGCCGATGCCGATTTTTGCTCCGATAATGATGTATACGACTGGCTCGCCGATAATGCCTATAAATACGGCTTTATCCTCCGCTATCCCTGCGGTAAGGAGTACATAACAGGTATAGATTACGAACCGTGGCATTATCGCTATGTCGGTACGGATTACGCTTCGCAAATTTATTCGAAAAGAATTACTCTTGAGGAGTTCCTTGGCGTTGAATAATATTTTCGGATTGTATAAAAATTTCACTCGCACAAAAAAACTGAAATTGTTCCACGTGGAACATTATTGTGAAAGGAGTATCAAACTATGTTGAAAAAAAAATTTACAAGAATTATCGCCTTTTTCCTGAGCTGTGCCCTCGTCGCTGTCTTTACTTTTTCCTTCCTCTCCGCTTTCATTGACTATCAGAAAAAATTAAACTCGCATCTTCAGGAAAATTACGCCGTTTCTGATGATATGAATGATATTTATTTCAAACTCTGGGCTGTCGGTAATATGTACCTCCGTAATCTTGACGATAACGGCGATTTTACTGGTACCGATGACCTCGAAAAACAAACTGTTTCCGCACTTCAGGAACTCGGCTGTATGGATTCGGACGGTAATCTCAAACTTACAGATATAAGCCCGAATTACGTGTATTTCGTCGGCTACGGAAATAATAAATTCTCTAACAAAAATATGGATTATAAGGATTTTACCGGCGATTACCAACTCACAAGATTAAACGATAATATAAATTGTACCCTCGATTCCCATTGGTTTTACTCTAATTCCGATTTTAATCTCTATGATACTAACTACGGTATGCATTATTATTTCCTCAACGGTAAAGGTGTAGCCCTCTATGACTTCGATACTAAAGGGCTCGATAGTTACGTTGATGAACTCGGAGCAGTTCTCTACTACAAAACTGACGGCTCTACACCTATCCCCGATAAATACTATAATCAGAATGATTACAATGATTACAATGACAATACTCTCTATGAAGTCCCCGAAATGCCTGATTTGCCCCCTAATACAGCTAACAGTGAAATTACTTGCACTACGGAATATTTCGATAAAAACGGCGCTTGCGTTTCCACTCGTACATTGGTCTATAATCAGTTCGGTGAGGTCATCAGCGATAGTACTATAACTGATTCAGATAATGAAATTGTTTCATATAAAACTACTATAACTGACGCAGATGGCAAAGTTATCTCCCAAACCGAAAAACCTGTCTATGAAAATGGTGTATATATTCAGCAGAATGGGCAATTCACCAAACTACAACAAGATAAATTCCAGACTTTTCAGTTGAAAGAATATCCCCTCACTATCGCTATTCAAACCGACGACAATTTGTCAAAAAAATTGACTGATTCAAGTAACGCCCTTAATCAGCTGTCTGATAATATCTCTTCAACACTACTATATACTTCCCCTCTGATTATCGTCGCCCTCGTCTTCGCCGTCTTCTTCCTCGCTATGGGCGGTTACTCCTATACAGATAAAAAATTCGCACTCTCTAAAATTGATAACTTATTCGCTGAATTGTTCGTAATCACCGCTCTCGCCGCCGTTACCGGTATAGGCGTTTCTTTGGATAATATATACAGCCTCACTAACTACTCTCTCTCAAAATATGAAATCTGCACTCTACTCGCTGTCGCTTATGCCCTGCTTTTCGCTGTAATACTTTTCTCCATTAATTCCCTCATAGTCAGAATTAAATGCCACTCTTTTTGGAAATCTACTCTCATCTATCGCTTCGCTAAATTCGTCTGGCGTTTAGTTAAAAAAATTGTTGATTTCACTACAGATAAAGTCATTAACTTCAATATGCTCAGAAATGATTTGTTCACAAGAAGATTTATTTTCCGCACTATAGCTTTCGCTCTCCTCACTATCGCTGTCTACGCTGTCTGCATCGATTGGAACTCCTTCGGCGTTTTCTTGGGCTCTTTCATCTTCCTGCTTATCGCTTACTTATTCTTGAGCTTACTCGACTTGAACGCTATGAACAGAATTTGTAAACATATCTCCGATATAAATTCCGGCGACTACTCCCCTCACTCTGAATTGAAAAATTCTTCCGCTTACTGCGTTACTCAGAAACTTAACAACATCTCCGCAGGTATTCAGTCCGCCGTCGATAAACAAATTCAGTCAGAACGTATGAAAATTGAACTCGTTACTAACGTCTCCCATGACCTCAAAACTCCTCTCACCTCTATCATAAGTTACGTCGATTTGCTCTCCGCTGAAGATTTGCCCCCTACCGCTAAAGATTATGTCAATATCATTCAGAATAAGTCCCAAAGACTTAAATATATGGTCGCTGACCTCTTCGACCTCGCTAAGGCTACTACCCATACTGACGTTCAACTCGAAAAAATTGACGCAGTTATCCTCCTTAATCAGGTCCTCGCTGATATGAATGACAAAATTCAAGAGTCACAAAAAAATATTAAACTCGATATTCAGACAGATTCCGCTCCCCTCCTCGCTGAAGGTAAAAAAATGTACAGGGTCCTCCAGAATCTCATCGACAACGCTCTCAAATACTCCCTCGATAATACAAGAATCTATATCACCCTTAAAGTTGACAACAACCTCTGCTGCTTCACTATCAAAAATATTGCCTCCTATGAAATGGATTTCTCCCCCGACGAAATCACTGAACGCTTCACAAGAGGCGATAAATCAAGAAGTTCCGACGGCAACGGGCTCGGGCTCTCTATCGCTAAAAGTTTCACTGAGGCTTGCAACGGCTCCCTCAATATCAATATAGACGGCGACCTCTTTATCGCTGAAATAGTATTTCATATAAACAATTAACACACAAAAAAAGGGAATCATTTTATTTTATGATTCCCTTTTTTCTTTTAGTACATCTCTTGCTCCAGCTCTTTGAACATGTCTGTATCAAAAAATTCCGTTATCGTAATGCTTAATCCGTCACACAGTTTCTTTATCGTCACTATCCCTATGTTCTTACTACGGTGATTCACTATGTCGTTTACTGTTGACTGCGTTACTCCCGAAATCGTTGACATCTTGTTGATTGTTATATGCTTCTCATTGCAAAGTTCAACTATACGGTTCGCTACTGCCTCTGAAATGCTCATGATTATCCTACCCTTTCCCATATACCAGTTTTCCTCACTCGCAACTAATGCAGTTCGAAAATTTAGTATATGTGTAATTTATATAAATAATAATAGCATTTTTTGTGCAAAATAATTGTCGGTAAACCGTTGACTTTTTCTGTAAAATGTTGTATAATAATAATTGGAAAGTTGCTTTTTGTATTTTCTTGCGACTTTTCATTCTCCGTCCCTGCTCTAATCAAGCAGGGACTTCCCCTTTTTATAATCGCTTTTTTAGTTAAATATGTAAAATTTTTCTCAGCTATTGACAAATTCTCAAAAATAGTGTATAATGTGTAAAGTGATTTTGCATTACAGGAGCGTGCTGTATGGACTTCGAAGCAAGAAAAATTCAAAAATATACCGTCAGTCAATTCTATGACTTCGTTCAGAATTATAACTCACTCGCTGAATTGAGAAACGGCGAAATAGTAAACCTCGCCTCACCTAACAGATTGCATCAGAAAATATCTCTCGCTCTCGCTGTCCACATTTTTAACTTCATTAAAAATAATAACGGCAAATGTGAGGTATATACCGCTCCCACTGACGTTAAACTCGATGAACTCAATGTCGTCGTCCCTGACGTTTTCGTCGTCTGCAATCCCGATAACTTCGATAATCAGAAATATAACGGTCCCCCAGATTGGATTATTGAAATAGTCTCCAATAATTGGGCTGACGACTATATCAGAAAACTTAATCTCTATAAGGATTGCGGTGTAAGAGAATATTGGATCGTTGACCCCGATAAAAATCTCGTTACCGTCTACTTCTTCGAATCTCTCTTCATTCGGCAATTTCACTTTTCGGATAATATACCCGTTAATATTTATGATAATCTTATCGTTAATTTCAATAACCTATTGACTTGATTGAGGTGCAACTCTCTATGCCTAAAAAACTCGATTTCGTTATGCTCCTCGATTGCTACGGCGATTTGCTCACCGAACATCAACGGAATGTTATGGAACTCTATTACTGCGATGACCTCTCCCTCTCCGAAATTAGTACACCCCTCGGTATCACAAGACAGGCTGTCGCTGATTTGATTAAACGTACTGAAAATATTTTGCTCGATTACGAAAATAAACTCGGCTTCGTTCATCGCTTTATTCTGCTCCGTGACTGCTTCGGAAAATTGAACGAATATGCCGATAAAATCAATGACCAACAACTTAAATCCGCTATATCCCATCAATTGAATGTCGGTCTTAATCTACTGTAAGGAGAATTTTTATGGCTTTTGAAGGTCTTTCTGAAAAATTAAATAATGTGTTCAAAAAATTAAAGTCCCGTGGCAAACTCTCCGAAAAAGATGTCAAAGAGGCTATGCGTGAAGTTAAACTCGCTCTCCTTGAGGCTGATGTAAGTTACAAGGTCGTTAAGGATTTCGTCGCTAAAGTCTCCGAACGTGCCGTCGGTGAAGATGTCCTCGCAAGCCTTACTCCCGCTCAGCAAGTCGTTAAAATCGTAAATGAGGAACTTTGCTCCCTCATGGGTAACAGTAACTCTAAATTGAATTTCTCTAAAAATCCCCCTACCGTTATCATGATGTGCGGTCTTCAGGGCTCGGGTAAAACTACTCACGCCGCTAAACTCGCTAAAATGCTTAAAAAAGAAGGGCATTACCCCCTCCTCGTCGCTTGCGATATATACAGACCTGCCGCTATAAATCAACTTCAGGTCGTCGGTAAAAAAGCTGATGTTAAAGTCTTCGAAATGGGGCAGATTGACCCCGTTATTATCGCTAAACAGGCTCTCGCTTTCGCTAAAGACCACGGTCACGATATAGTTATTATCGATACAGCTGGTCGCCTCCATATCGATGAAACTCTCATGGATGAACTCAAAAATATTAAGGAACTTACTACCCCAGACGAAATTATGCTCGTCGTCGACGCTATGACCGGTCAGGACGCTGTCAACGTCGCCTCCGCTTTCGATGACGCTGTAGGTATCACAAGCGTCCTTATGTCTAAACTTGACTCCGATACCCGTGGCGGTGCCGCCCTCTCCGTTCTCTCCGTTACAGGCAAACCGATTAAATTCGTCGGTATGGGCGAAAAATTAGACGACTTCGAACAGTTCCACCCCGAACGTATGGCCTCCCGTATCCTCGGTATGGGCGATGTCCTTACCCTCATCGAAAAGGCTGAAAACGTTATGTCTAAAAATGATGCCGAAAAATTGACTCAGCGTTTCAAGGAAAATAAATTCGATATGAATGATTTGCTCGACCAGATGAAACAAATCAGAAAAATGGGCAGCATGAAGTCTATTATCAGTATGCTCCCCGGTCTCGGCGATAAACTTAAAGATGTTGACGTTGATGACAGTCAGCTAAACAGAATTGAGGCTATTATTACCTCTATGACTAAGGCTGAACGGGAAAAACCCTCTATCATTAACCCCTCAAGAAAAAGACGTATCGCTAACGGCTCCGGTACTAAAGTCGAGGAAGTCAACAGACTACTCAAACAGTTCGACCAGATGCAAAAAGTTATGAAACAGTTTACAGGGAAAAACAGTAAGATGAATCTTAGAAAAGCCCGCAAACAACTCGCCGGTATGAATTTCGATAAACTCGCAGGTAAGGGCGGTGGTAATCTCCCTCCTCTTCAATAAAATATCAGTACAATGAAATTTCTTATGGGCGGCTGAAATCACGGCTTTGATAGATAAAAATATACCCCAATTTCACTGAATTTTATGTCGGTGAAAAATAATGCCGCCTTAATTAAAAATATTCCACGCTTTCTTGCGGTAATATATTCACCGCTTGATTATATATATTTTTCCCCACGGAGGTGATACGTTTATGGCAGTTAAAATCAGACTCAGAAGAATGGGCGCTAAAAAAGCTCCTTTCTATCGTGTGGTTGTCGCTGATTCAAGATACCCGAGAGATGGCAGATTTATTGAGGAAATCGGTTACTATGACCCTACTAAAGACCCCTCTGTTATCAAAATCGACGCTGATAAGGCTAAGGATTGGATTAAAAAAGGCGCTCAGCCTACCGATACCGTTAAAAGTCTTCTCAAAATTGAAGGCGTTCTTTGATTTCCACACACTAAATTACTCACAACTCAAGCTATGGAAAGAGGTGAACTTCCTTTCACCCCGTTCCATCAGCTAACGTTCTATGGAGGTTTTTTATGAAAGATTTACTTTTCGCTATAGCTGCAGGTCTCGTTGAAGATAAGTCCGCTATCAAAATCGTTGAGGACGCTCCCGACGATGAGGGCGTTATCAATTTCCACCTCTCCGTCGCTCCCGATGATATGGGCAGAGTTATCGGTAAACAGGGCAGAATCGCTAAGGCTCTCCGCACTATTATGCGTGCAGGCGCAGCTAAACAAAATCTTAAAGTCGCTGTTATTATTGAATAAAAAAGCACTCGTTTCTTCAACGAGTGCCTTTTTTTATTTTTTATACGTATAATGCTCCGCTCCTAATGCTCCTTTGTATGATACTACCGTCACTTCGTCTCCCTCCTCAAGCTCGTGATATGTGTCATAATCTATATGCACATCTATCTGCCTATTCGGGTTCGTCCAGTCCTCAACATATATATAATAACTTCTGCTCCGCCCGCTTGTATAATCCTTTTCCTCTATCACAACTTCATGCTCCTGCGGTTCACTGAAATCTATATACTTGTTTATCACCATAAATCCCGATGAACTTACTAACGCTAATACTATTATTCCGTAAATTATCCGTGTATACCGCCGGTTGCCATTGTCCACTATTATTCCATATATTATAACACTTACTACAGTGAATATTCCTATGAATACTATATATCCTCTCGTAATACGCACGTTATATAACAGTTTCCATAATACAAAACTCGGCGTTATTATCAGAAATATTGCCGTGCCTTCGTATTTCGCTCCCTTTTCAAGTGAATACTCCTCCCTCGTAAACATATAGTATATCCCCACTATTACGCTTATCAGCCATATAACAGGATATATCCTGCTCTCACTGAACAGCATAATATCAAACATTAGCCAGTTCACTGTACTCGCTATCTGCATCATTGTCGCTCTGTTCGCATCATGTCCCTTCAATTTCTCCGCAAATATGAAATTGTCAGGATATTTCCTGAATATATATGACCTGATTCCGCTTTCGTCAAATAATATTATTGTTATTACAGATGCAACTTTCAGAAATGTTAGGAAAAGTTTTTCACTCAAAATCGCAAATGTTATGAATAATGTAAAAAATATTATTATTATCAGAGTTATTGCAGTCGCTTCCGCTACTATCCGCCATTTCTCTCGCTTTTTACGCTCCTTACGCTCCTCCGCAAGTATCCTCCGCCGCTCCCTCTCCTCCTCCGGTATCAGCTTTTTTCGCCTATATCTCCTCTTGTGTTTCTTCTTCTTCATTTCTCAAGCCTCGTTATCTGCATCATCGCAAGTACTAAGTTTATTCCTATGAATATCCACAAAAGTATGTTCATAAACGTCCATTTGTAATATTTGCTCTCCGTATTGAAATTAGCTTTTATATATTCCCTTGCTTCCTTTCGCTTTACTATCAACACAATTACTCCCGCTAAAAACAGTACGATAAGTGCCGTCCAACTGATTATTTCTCCCACTGTTTCAGAAACTCGGGTACATATGAATACCATTACATCTCCAAATATAAAGTTGTTCATTATGTGCAGCAACAATGACCATATTATTCCGTACTCTATCGCTGTATATCCAAATACTAACCCCGCAAAAAATGCATATATCGATTGCGTAGGATTTGCGTGCATTACTCCGAATATCAGCGACGATATTACAAGCGCATATCCTTTCCCCGCTCCCGTACTCTCAAGCGAACGCATCGTATATCCTCTATATACATATTCCTCCGCAAATGGTCCGATGAATCCTGCGTATAACATCATCGATATTGTCGTACTACCCGCTTGCGCTGACTCTATCGCCGCTTGCGCTGATAATCCGAATAAGTTCAGAATCAGCTCAAACGCCTCATCTAAAAACGTTATCGGCAACTGTATGCACATTAACACACTCACAAGCATTATCAGTTTCCCTATCGTCATCTTTCGCTCTCGCTTGGCAAATATCTCCCTCGGCTTTATCCGCTTCCAGAAAAATATCGTCATGAATATACACCCGATTATTACCGATAATCCCATTCCCATGTCCGTTTCAATTATTCCGTCAAATATGTCGTCCGGTATCTTCCCATGACCGTTCTTCATATAAAACTTTATCGCCTCTATTATCATGTATACTATCACTACAGCAAATACTATCGCATACATGATAGCATTGTATATCAGCAGTCCCCCTGATGTGAAACTTATCTTTCGGCTGAATACCTTGCTCTCAGGTATCGGCTGCCCATAATTGGGCTGTACTCCCGTCGGTGGCTGCTGCTGCGGCTGAAAATTTGCGTTTTCCATTTCTTAAATCCCCTTTGTTAAAATATTTTACACCTAATTCCCCTATTGCCAAAAAATTACAACGGTTTTAGTGTACTGTATATTATATCACTTGTTATACTATTTGTCAAGCTAAAATAAAACGGCAGTTCTTCACTGCCGTCGCTTATTCATATCTCAAGCCCGAAACTTATCGATAACGCTGTGTTCACTTTGTCCATCGCATTTAAGTCAAGCTCCCCCATTTTGTCCTTTAATCGCTTCTTGTCTATCGTCCGTATCTGCTCTAACAATACTATGCTGTCTTTCGCTAATCCGCATTTGTCCGCCTCTACCTCTATATGCGTCGGTAAATGATTCTTCGCCCTCTGGCTCGTTATCGCCGCCGCTATCACCGTCGGACTATGCCTGTTCCCTACGTCGTTCTGCACTATAAGTACCGGTCTGATTCCCCCTTGCTCTGACCCCACTACAGGACTTAAATCTGCATAGTATATTTCTCCTCGCTTTACTGACATCGTATTCAGCTCCTCTTTATTATAAAGTTATCTGTCTATATTATTACTCGGATTATACATAATTATACAGCCCTATGATTATTATATGTAATTTTTATTAAATCCGCTAATGGCAAAAATATATAGTTAATCTTAACAATATTCACTCGCTTTTAGTCGCAAAATAGAAAAAACAGTCATTTTGTATAAAACTCTTGACAAAAAAAAAAAAAAAAAACTATAATTGTTGTATAACGGACTTGTTGAAAACTTCTCCCACTCACTCAAAAGTCCCCACCCATTTAACAGGAGGTTTGTTTTATATGAATAAGAAAATCTTTTTAGGTATCGTCACTCTCGGTATGGTTACAGCTCTCTCAAGCTGCGGTAAGGAAAATATTGACCTCTCCTCTGACGCTGATGTCATCTTCAACGGCTACGACGGCTACGGCACCGCCGCTATCAATGAGGGCAGCTGGGTCTACGATATTGAGGAAAAATTCGGCGCAGATTTGTCTCTCTCTAAACTCGCTAAACTTGAGGATGACCTCGATGACGCTGTTGAGTTCTCCCTCTCCTCTAACGAAAATCTCAAAAACGGCGATGAGGTTACTCTCACTATCGATGTCGATAACGATGTCATCAAAGATTACGATTTCAAACTCTCAGGCGGTTCTAAAACGTTTACAGTTGAGGGTCTCGAGGAAATTCAGTCCTTCGACCCTTTCGAAAATGTCGCTGTTAATTTCGGCGGTATGTCCCCTAACGGTACTGCTACTGTAAACACTTCCGACGCAAATTCCGATATAAGCCTTAATTACGTCCTCGATAAAGAATCAGGTCTCAAAAACGGCGATGAGGTCACTCTCTCTATAGCATCAAACAGCGGTTCAGATGTTGAGGAGTATTGCCTCAGTAACGGCAAAATCCCTACCGCTACCGAAAAAACTTTCACCGTTGAGGGTCTCGCAGGCTACGCTACAAAATTTGAGGAAATCCCTGAGGATACTTACAATAAAATGTTAAGTCAGGCTGAAGATACTATTAAAGCCTCCGCATCGTCCTGGTCAGAAGGTAACAGCATTAAGAAAATAGAAAATATCGGATACTACTTCCTCACCCCTAAAGAGGGTTTCGAAACTTCAACAGGTAATGAACTCTACTGCGTATACAAAATAACTGCCGATATTACAGGCTACACTGACTCTAAAGAGGCCGATGCTGATGACGCTAAACCTAAAAAAAGAGAAGATGTTTATTATACTTTCTTTAATTACAATAACATCGTTCTCCTTGAGGACGGCACTTGCTCCGTTGACCTGAGTTCCGGTCAAATGACTTCCAATACCGTCAACAGCAAGTACGGTCAGCCAAATTGGTTCAGTTTCGACTACTACACTTTCAAGGGCTACAGCGACCTCGACTCTATGTTCAATGACTGCATTACTTCTAAAATCAGTAACTATACCTACGAAAATACCGTTCAGTAATTACCTGATTTTGTTTCGGTAGGTTAACTTATTATTATAAACAAAGAAAAAATCGGCGTTATTTTTTGTGGGATTTTGTGTGTTTTTACGATTTTACAGAAAAATAATGCCGTTTCTCTTGCTATTTTCTCTTTTTGTGGTATAATAGAATAATACTATAATTACAACCGGAGGTTTTTCTATGGCTAATAGCAAAGGTGGAAAAAAAATTACTGTTCTGGGCGCAGGTAACGTCGGCGCAACTTGTGCCTATACTTTCGCTGTCGCAGGTACTTGCTCAGATATAGTTCTTATCGATATAAATAAGGAAAAAGCTAAGGGTGAGGCTATGGATATACGTCAGGGCGTTTCTTTCAGCCACAATGTCGAGGTTATTGACGGTAACTACGATGACGCTGTAGGCTCTGATATTGTCGTCGTTACCCTCGGGCTCGCTCGTAAACCCGGTCAGACAAGACTTGACCTCGCTCAGGCTAATGTCAATATCATCAAGGACGTTATGCCTAAAATCGCTGCCGCCGCTCCAGACGCTATATACGTCGTCGTCAGCAACCCCGTCGATGTCATTACTTACGCTATCCTCAAATGCACTGACCTCAGTCCCTCTCAGGTTATCGGCTCCGGTACTGCTCTCGATACTTCCCGTCTTCGCTCAAGTATCGCCGATCACCTCGATATAAGCCCTAACAGCGTTCACGCTTACGTCTTCGGCGAACACGGCGATACCTCTATGATTCCTTGGTCTATTACTAATATCGCTGGCTCTCCTATGGAAGAATATTGCTCCGAACAAAATCACGCTACCCCCGATGAAGAGGAAATTATCCTCGAAGTCCGCAAGGCCGGCGCAGAAGTTATTAAACGCAAAGGCGCAACTTTCTACGCTATCGCCCTCACCGTAAACAAAATCTGCGACGATATTCTGAGAGATTCCAACAACATCAGAACCGTTTCTACCCTCATCAACGGCAGATACGGTATCCATGACGTTTGCCTCAGCTTGCCCGCTGTTATCGGCGGTCACGGTATAGAAAAAGAAGTCGCTCCCACTCTCACTGACGACGAAATAGCTAAACTTCAGGCAAGTGCGGACGCTCTCAGAAAAGTTATCAATAGTCTCGAATTTTAATTTGTTATAAATTTTTATAATTGATAATCAGTATCTTTTACACTGATTATCAATTTTTTATAAAGGAGTGTTTTCTATGAGCTTAAATGATACACCTTCAGGCGAAAGATTACATATCGGTTTCTTCGGTACAAGAAATGCCGGTAAATCAAGCCTCGTCAACGCCGTAACAGGTCAGGACCTCGCTGTTGTCTCCGATGTTATGGGCACTACCACTGACCCCGTCTACAAGGCTATGGAACTTCTTCCACTCGGTCCTGTGGAAATTATCGATACTCCCGGTTTCGATGATGTCGGCGAACTCGGCGAACTCAGAGTTAAAAAAACTCGCCGTATCCTCGCTAAAACTGATATAGCTGTACTCGTCGCCGATATCACTCGACCCCTCTCCGATTGCGATAACGAACTTATACGGCTTTTCAAGGAACGTGATATCCCCTACATCATCGCTTACAATAAGTCGGATTTGTCCACAAAATCTTTCGATTCCAAAAACGAAATAACTGTCAGCGCAAAAAATAATACGAATATATTTCAGCTTAAAGAAAAAATCGCTGCCCTCGCTGATAATCAAAACAATAACAAAAGAATTATCGGCGATTTAATCAGCAAAAATGATTTGCTCGTCCTCGTTACTCCTATAGATGCTGCCGCTCCCAAAGGTCGCATGATTCTCCCGCAAGTCCAGACTTTAAGAGATATTCTCGACTCTAACGCTATGGCTCTCTTTACTACCGAATTTGAATTGCAGGAAACTCTCAATAAACTCGCTAAACCTCCTAAAATGGTCATCACTGATAGTCAGGCTTTCGCTGTCGTCAACAGCATCGTCCCTCAAAATGTTCCTCTCACTTCTTTCTCTATACTCATGGCAAGATATAAGGGCTTCCTTGAATCAGCTGTAAAAGGTGCGTCTGCTATTAAATCCCTCCAATCAGGCGATAAAATCCTAATCTCTGAAGGATGTACTCACCACAGACAATGCGGTGATATCGGTAGTGTTAAACTCCCCGCTTTGCTTAAAAAATTTACAGGTAAAGAACTCTCTGTTGAATTGTCCTCCGGTCGTGATTTCCCTGAGGATTTGTCAGGATTCAGCCTCGTTATCCACTGTGGCGCTTGCATGCTGAACGAAAAAGAAATGCTCTATCGCCGTAATCTCGCTGAATTGCAAAACGTCCCTTTCACTAATTACGGTATCGCTCTCGCTTACCTCAACGGTATACTGAAACGCACTATATCTATTTTCCCCGATTTATTGGAGTTACTATAAAATATGAAAAAAAGATTGCCTTACCTCGTTTTACTCATCTTACTCATCGCTATAGAAGTTATCATCGCTCTCACTCAACACAATAATTGGCTTCGCAGTTACGGCGGTGACGTTATCGTCGTCTGGGCTGTCTACTGCCTCGTGCAATCTCTGGCAGGCGGTCAGAATAATCACTACGCCGTTCACCTCGCTGTCCTCGCTTTCGCTTTCTTCGTCGAGTTCCTGCAATATATGCACGTCGTTGACTTAATCGGTCTCGGTAATATTCAGTTCTTCCGCACTCTCATCGGTACTTCTTTCGCCGTTGAAGACTTGCTCTCTTACACTATCGGCACCGCTATCGCTTGTTTCGGCTCGCTTGTTTATTATAAGAAATTCTATACAAAAAATTAACTCAATACTGATTGAAATATATCGCTTTTGCATAATTTACCTGAAATTTATTTCAAACATATAGTTAAAACAATTTCAGCGTTCCCAAAAAATAAAATACGCTTGTTCAGTTATAATCACTCTCAAAAATGAATAATATTCACTCAATCAGGAATATTTTGCTCTAAAATGAATATTTATCCAAAAACTATTGACTTTATTTCAAAATAGTGTATAATAATATTGTCTAAAAAAAATTTTCCCTATGGAGGAGTTGTTAAAATGGATAAGAAAAATATTAAAAAAGTCGTTCTCGCTTATTCAGGCGGTCTCGATACCTCTATCATTATCCCCTGGCTTAAAGAGAATTACAACAATTGCGAAGTTATCGCTGTTTCAGGTGACGTGGGTCAGGGTACTGAACTCGACGGTCTTGAGGAAAAAGCTATCAAAACTGGCGCATCTAAACTCATCGTCTGCGACCTCAAAGAGGAATTTATTCAGGATTACGTCTACCCTACAGTTCAGGCTGGCGCAATCTACGAAAACAGATATATGCTCGGTACCTCTTTCGCTCGACCTATCATCGCTAAAAGAATCGCTGAAATCGCTCTCGCTGAGGGCGCAGACGCTATCTGCCACGGCTGTACAGGTAAGGGTAATGACCAAGTCCGCTTTGAACTCGCTATCAAGGCTTTCGCCCCCGATATGCACATAATCGCTCCTTGGCGTGAATGGAATCTCAAGTCCCGTGACCAGGAAATCGATTACGCTGAGGCTCACAATATCCCCCTCAAAATTAACAGGGAAACTAATTACTCCAAAGATAAAAATATCTGGCACCTCTCCCATGAGGGCCTTGACCTCGAAAACCCCGCTAATGAACCGCAGTACGAAAAACCCGGCTTCCTCGAAATGGGCGTTTCCCCTATCGATGCCCCCGATAAGCCTACTTATATAACTATTCACTTCGAAAAGGGTATCCCCACTATGCTCGACGGTAAAACTCTCAACGGCGTTGAAATGGTTTCGGCTCTCAATAAACTCGGCGGTGAAAACGGTATAGGTCTCGCTGACCTCGTCGAAAATCGCCTCGTCGGTATGAAGTCAAGAGGCGTTTACGAAACTCCCGGCGGCGCTATCCTCTATCACGCTCACGAAGTCCTCGAAACTATTACTATCGATAAGGAAACTGCCCGCATTAAACAGTACCTCTCTATAAAATTCGCCGATATCGTCTACAACGGTCAATGGTATACCCCTCTCCGTGAGGCTCTCAGCGCATTCGTCAACGAAACTCAGAAAACTGTTACAGGCGATGTTACCCTCAAACTCTACAAGGGC
This sequence comes from uncultured Ruminococcus sp., assembly GCA_947624295.1. Taxonomy (GTDB): domain Bacteria; phylum Bacillota; class Clostridia; order Oscillospirales; family Ruminococcaceae; genus Ruminococcus. The sequence continues at coordinate 15,605 of CANQJV010000068.1, forward strand.
AATATCATCAATGCAGGCGTTACTTCTCCTTATACCCTCTACGATGAGGAAGTCGCTACTTTCGATGAGGATGACGTCTACGACCAGAAAGACAGCGCAGGTTTCATTAACCTCTTCGGTCTGCCAATCAAGGTTAAGGCTAAACTCGACCAGAAACGCAATAATAAGTAATTATAAACAAACATACTATATCACGGGCAGGGTTCTCCCCTGCCTGTTATGATTTAAGCTGTTTTTTAGATTATGAATTTTTATTAAAGGAGATTTTTTTATGGCAGATATGATGTGGGCAGGAAGATTCTCTAAACAAGTTGACGATACCGTCAATGCCTTCAATTCCTCCATCGCTTTCGACGCTCGTATGTATAAACACGATATATTGGGCAGTATCGCCCATGTTACTATGCTCGGCGACTGCGGGATTATCCCCAAAAATGACAGCCTCGAAATCGTTCGGGAACTCGAAAATATATCGGCTGATATTCAGTCGGGAAAACTCGCTCTCGACCCCTCCGCTGAAGATATTCATATGTTCATTGAGTCGGAACTCACTAAACGTATCGGCGATGTAGGGAAAAAATTACATACGGCTCGCTCACGTAATGATCAAGTAGCTCTCGATTTACGCCTCTACCTCCGTGACGAAATCAAAAATATTCAGCATCTTATCGTTGATTTGATAAATACTGTTATCTTAATCGCTGAAAAACATACTCAGACCGTTATGCCCGGCTATACACACCTACAAAGGGCTCAGCCGATTACTTTCGCTCACCACCTCATGGCTTACGTCTCTATGCTACTCCGTGATTTACAAAGGCTTGACGATGTCTACAAACGTATGAATTATTGCCCTCTCGGTTGCGGTGCGCTTGCCGGTACTACTTACAAAACTGACAGACATCAGACTTCCCGATTGCTCGGGTTCTCCGCTCCTATGGAAAACAGCCTCGACGGCGTCTCCGACAGGGACTACTGCATTGAATTGAATTGCGCTATTTCCCTCATTATGACACATCTGTCCCGCTTTTCGGAGGAAATTATCCTCTGGTGTTCTTGGGAATTTAAATTCATAGAACTCGATGACGCTTTCGCTACAGGCTCCTCCATTATGCCTCAAAAGAAAAATCCTGATGTCACTGAACTTATCCGTGGTAAAACAGGCCGTGTGAACGGTAATCTCGTCACTCTCCTCACTATGATGAAAGGTCTCCCTCTCGCTTACAATAAGGATATGCAGGAGGATAAAGAGGCAATTTTTGATTCGGTCGATAATGTTAAACTTTGCCTCAAAACTTTTACCCCTATGCTCGCCTCTATGCGTGTTATTGAATCAAATATGCGCAGTGCCGCCGCTAAAGGGTTCATAAATGCTACCGATTGCGCCGATTACCTCGTTAAAAAAGGTCTGCCTTTCCGTGATGCTTACAAAATTACAGGTACTCTCGTCGCCCTCTGCATAGAAAAAGGTCTCACCCTCGAAACTCTCCCCCTCGATGAGTACAGGAAAATGTCAGAACTGTTTACAGATGACCTATATAACGCTATCTCCCTCGATACCTGCGTTAAAGAACGTATGTCATATGGAGGCCCTGCTCCCGACGCTGTCGCCGTGCAAATTCAAAACGCTAAAAAAATGTTGAATGATTTTATTGATTGCTATGAGTAAAAAAGATTTATTGTTCATATTCGGGCTTACTCTCCTTATGGGCGTTCTCTGGGTCGCCGGGGAGGTCGTTATGGGTCTCTGGATTGCTGTAAGTAATGCCGGTCATATCGCTTATTTCATCACTATCGTTGTCGTTACTCTCGCTATAAGTGTCTGGCATTCGATGAAAGAAGATGAGTCTGACCTCAAAGACCCCAAAAAAGCTAAGTATGAACGGAAAACTAAAAAAAAATAAGGTGTTTATTTATGGTTAAAGTTTATATTGACGGGCAGGAAGGTACTACCGGTCTTAAAATTATGGAACGTTTCTCAAATAGAAATGATGTCGATATTATCCGCATTTCAGACGATAAACGCAAAGACCCCTCTGAACGTGCAAGGCTTATCAATAGTGCCGACTTCGTTTTCCTTTGCCTGCCCGATGACGCTTCTAAAGAAGCCGTCTCTTTCGTCAATAATGACCATGTCCGCATTATTGACGCTTCTACAGCTCACAGAACTAATCCCGCTTGGGCTTACGGTTTCCCGGAACTCTCCCCTCAACATAGGCAGAAAATCGCACTTTCAAACAGAGTAGCCGTCCCCGGCTGCTATGCAAGCGGTTTCGCCTCTATCATCTACCCTCTCGTCAAAAATAATATTATTCCCGATGATTACCCCGTCTTCGCTTACGCTACTTCGGGCTACAGCGGTGCAGGTAAAAAAGCTATCGCTATATACGAAAGTGACCAAAAACCGTTCGAATTTAACAGCCCCCGACAATACGCTCTCTCTCAGCAACACAAACATCTCCCCGAAATGCAGGCTGTTTCAGGGCTTAAATTCAAACCTATGTTTAACCCTATGGTCTGCGATTACTTCAGCGGTATGGTCGTGTCTGTCCCCATTCAAACAAGAACTCTCCCAAATCACACCTCCGTCTCTCAAATTCACAAAATGTATCAGAATCACTACAGCAACGCTAATCTCATTGAAGTTATGCCGCTTTTACCTCCCGATGAACAAAAAGCCTTCTTCCTCGCCTCCAATACGCTGAGCGGTCTCAATAAACTGCAAATCTTCGTCTTCGGCGACGATGAACAAATCCTCCTCTGCGCAAGGCTCGATAACCTCGGTAAGGGCGCAAGCGGTGCCGCTGTCCAATGCCTTAATATTATGCTGGGTATCGATGAAACTACAGGTCTCGTTTAATGGCTGATAATAAAAAATCTCATAAATTCAGTAAAATTGTCCCCGTATTCGTTCGCTTAATTATCGCTTTTTCTCTCGCTTTCTTCGCTTGGCTTAAACTCGCTGACAGATATGTCTATATATTCAATACAGTCTTCAATTGCTATACTTTCGCTTTCTTCTGCTCTTTTGCGTTCCTGCTCGTATATTTACTTAAATATATTAAAAAAAATGACGGCAATTTTGACCTCAATTCGGGATTTATCACCCTATTACTCTGCATTCTCCTCGTCTGCCTCGTCAATAACGGCGCAAAAGATATTAAAAATTCAAAGGTGAATGATATTTTCCCCATAGGCTCGGCTACTGACGAAAATCCTGCCTCTGTCCTGCTCTGCGAAATTACTGAATTTAATAGTATGCTTAATGCCGATTGCACTTCTATCGCCGTATATCGTGTCAACGGCAGAATCGCTAAAAAACTCGGCGTTATCGATGAGGCATACTTCTCCGTTGAATGCCTCAGAGACGGTATGTACGATTACTTCATAAATCATGAAAAAAATACTGTCACTATTGAATGCTCCTATGGCTCTTTCGGTGACGGTATTATTCAGATGAATCCCGCTTTCGAAACGGGTAAAATACAATATGTTTTCAAACTCGATTAAGGAGCTGATAATAATGGAACTTAAAAAAATAGGTGATGTTGTTTTCATTGACGGCGGTGTCTGCGCCGCTAAAGGCTTCAGGGCAAACGGTATTCAATGCGGTCTCGCTCACAAACCTCTAAATTCAGATGCCTCTGATAATTCCCTGCCCTCCGCTAAAAAGAAAAATGACCTCGCTCTTATTGTCGCTGATAATATCTGCACCGCTGCCGCTGTCTACACTACAAATAAAGTTAAGGGCGCACCTCTCATTGTCACTAAACAGCACCTCCACAATAATACCGCTAAGGCTGTTATCGTTAATTCAGTAAACGCTAATACCTGCAACCCCGACGGTCTTCAGAAAGCACAAAAAATGTGCGAACTTACCGCCAATTATCTCGGCATTGACTCCGATGACGTAATCGTCGCTTCTACAGGAGTTATCGGGCAGGTTCTCCCTATCGAACCTATCGAAAACGGTATGCAGAAACTCGTCAGCGGGCTCTCCTACGACGGCAATAATCGTGCCCTTGAGGCTATTATGACTACCGATACTCAACAGAAAGAAATCGCTCTGCAATTCTCTATAGGCGGTAAAATCTGCACTATCGGTGGTATGCTTAAAGGCAGCGGTATGATTCACCCTAATATGGCTACTACTCTCACTTTCATCACTACCGATGTCAATATCTCCGCTGAACTCCTTCAGCGTGCCCTCGATGATGTCGTTAAAATTACTCTCAATCGTGTCAGCGTTGATGGCGATACATCTACTAACGATATGGTCTGCATTATGGCTTCGGGTATCGCTGAAAATAACCCCATAATCCGTGAAAATAACGACTTCGAAACTTTCGAGAACGCTCTCTATAATATTATGATGAACCTCGCCCGTATGATGGCAAAAGACGGTGAGGGCGCAACTAAACTCATCGAATGCAGGGTCTCAGGCGCAGAAAATGATAAAACCGCTGAAATTGTCGCTAAATCCGTTATCACTTCAAGCCTTTTCAAAACCGCTATGTTCGGCGAAGATGCTAACTGGGGCCGTATCCTTTGCGCTGTCGGCTACTCTGACGCTGATTTCGATATAAATAAAGTGGACGTTTCTATCGGCTCTGCTGTCGGTTCGGTCGATGTCTGCAAAAATGGCGCAGGTGTTGAGTTCTCCGAAGATATAGCTAAAAATATCCTCGGCGAAGATGAAATTTTTATCGATATTTCTATCGGTATCGGTAAGGGTAACGCTGTTGTATGGGGTTGCGACCTCTCTTATGAGTACGTTAAAATCAATGGCGATTACAGAAGTTAATTAAGTTAATCAAAAGGAGTTACTTAAAATGGATACTATTTCAAATTCTGAAAAATCTCAGATTCTTATTGACGCTCTCCCTTATATTCAGAAATATTCCGATAAAATCGTTGTCGTTAAATACGGCGGTAACGCTATGACTAACAAGGAACTTAAAGACGCTGTTATGACTGATATTGTCTTACTCTCTCTCGTCGGCATAAAAGTCGTCCTCGTTCACGGTGGCGGCCCCGAAATCAGCGATATGCTCAAAAAACTTAACATAGAAAGCAAGTTTATCAACGGTCTGCGCTATACCGATGAGGAGGCTATCAATGTCGTTAAAATGGTCCTCGCCGGTAAAGTCAATAAGGAACTCGTTCAGTTACTCGCTCAACACGGCGGTAATGCTGTCGGTCTTTGCGGTATCGACGGGAAAATGATTGTCGCTGAAAAAAAACTTACAGACGATGGTCAGGATTTGGGCTTCGTCGGGGAAATTACCGGCGTGAATACTAAACCTATCCTCGATGCCCTCAATAACGGCAATATCCCCGTTATCGCTACCGTTGCAACAGATGACGACGGTAATACATATAATATAAACGCAGATACCGCCGCCGCAAGAATCGCCGCTGAACTCGGCGCAGAAAATCTTATCCTTATGACCGATATCGCAGGTCTTTTACGTGATAAAAATGATGTCTCAACTCTTATCCCTAAAGTTAATGTCAGTGAAGTCCCTTACCTCAAAATGCAGGGGATAGTCTCAGGCGGTATGATTCCTAAAATAGATTGCTGCGTTGAGGCTGTAAGACGTGGCGTTGAGGGCGCAGTTATTATTGACGGCAGAGTTCCGCACTCTATTCTCATTGAAATTCTGTCTAACGAGGGAATAGGTACACAATTTGTATAATTTATCCGTCTGTTAACAAAAAGTTTACAAAATTATGCCGTTCAACTGTTGATTTATTATGTCAATTAGAGTTATAATTATAATTAAAGTTATATTTGTAATTTAAGTCATAACTGAATTATATTTGAATTATATTTGTATGCGGATTTTCGGTTTTATTATGAAAGGATTTTATTTATGGACAGTATAATAGATAAGTTTGATAAATATGTTATGCATTCCTACGGCAGATATCCCCTCGTTATCAAAAACGGCTCGGGCAGACGCTGTAAGGACGAAAATGATGCGAATTATATCGATTTCGGCAGCGGTATCGGTGTCAATGCTCTCGGCTTCTGCAACGAAAACTGGAGCAGGGCTATCTGCAATCAGATACAGACTCTCCAGCATAATTCCAATTACTACTACACCGCTATTCAGGCTGATTGCGCTGAAAAACTCTGCAACACTACCGGCTATCAGAAAGTATTTTTCTGCAACAGCGGTGCAGAAGCTAACGAATGCGCTATAAAATCCGCAAGAAAATATAGTTTCGATAAATACGGTAAGGGCAGACATAATATTATTACTCTCGTCAACTCTTTCCACGGCAGAACTATCGCTACTCTTTCAGCTACAGGACAGGATTCTTTCCATAACTACTTCTTCCCCTTCCTTGAGGGCTTTATAAACGTTACAGCTAATGATGTTGATGACCTCTCGGCGAAAATCGATGATACTGTCTGCGCTGTTATGCTTGAGTACATTCAGGGTGAGGGCGGTGTCAATACCCTCGAACAAAGTTTCATTGACGCTGTCTTCAAAATTTGCTCCGAAAAAGATATCCTCGTTATCGCTGATGAGGTTCAGACTGGTGTCGGCAGAACAGGTAAATTCCTCGCAGGTGAGTATTTTGACAAAAAAGCTGATATTACTACCCTCGCTAAGGGTATCGCCGGCGGTATCCCTATGGGTGCGTGCCTTTTCGGCGAAAAAGTAAAGGATGTACTCACTCCCGGTACTCACGGCTCTACTTTCGGCGGTAATCCCGTCGCTTGCGCAGGTGCTGTAGCTGTCCTCGATACTATCAATTCTGACGGTTTCCTCGATGAAGTCAATAAAAAAGCCGACTTATTCAGAAAAAGACTTCTGAATTGCAATGAGGTCGATTCCGTCAGCGGTATCGGTCTTATGATTGGTATATCCCTGAAACATAAATCAGCAGGCGATGTCGCTAAAAAAGCTCTCGAAAATGGTCTGCTCGTTCTTACCGCAAAAAATAAAGTCAGACTTCTTCCGCCTCTTAATATTGATTACAGCGAAATCAATGACGGACTTGACATTCTGATTAGCATATTGGAGGAAAATTAACTATGGAGCTGATAATTTCTGTTAAGGGAAATAAATATACTGTACAGGATAAGGGCAAAGGCAGAATTTTGTACACTATTAAGAAAAAAGGTTTCGGCGCAGGCAGGTACGTCCTCCTCGACGCAAGTAACTATAACCTATATTCACTCGTCCAGACAGGTGAGGACAGAAAACCTTCGTTTATTGTTACTCACAACGAAATATCTATTATGCAGTTGTCCTGTAAATCTATGTTCCTTGACCCCACTATTACTGTAAACGGTAAAGACTTGTCCAAAAATCCCATAAAATATATCCTCGCAAGCAAAGACCATAGGGATTTCGAAATCCTCAGGGAAGATGATAAAGTAGGCTCAATATCAACTAAAATCACTATGGCTAAGGATTTACAGTATGAACTCGAAATAGATAACAGTATTTTTGATGACTATATCCCCCTCTTCGCTGTCGCTATTGACCTCACTTTCGGCGAAATGAATAAAAATACTTGATTTGTTCACCTATATTTTGAAAGGATTGATTAAAAAATGAAACACTTACTTAAAATGCTTGACCTCAGTACTCAGGAAATTACCGAAATTCTTGACCTCGCTGACCAGCTGAAATATGAACTGAAACATAATATACCGCACCCTCTCCTTAAAGGCAAAACTCTCGGTATGATTTTCCAGAAAGCCTCCACAAGAACCCGTGTTTCTTTTGAAACAGGTATGTATCAACTCGGCGGTTACCCTCTTTTCCTCTCATCTAACGATTTGCAAATAGGCAGAGGTGAACCCGTTCAGGATACCGCTCGTGTGCTTTCACGCTACCTCAGCGGTATTATGATTCGTACTTTCGAACAGAGTGAAGTTGAGGCTCTCGCTCAGCACGGCTCTATCCCTATTATAAACGGTCTTACGGATTTCTGTCACCCGTGTCAGGTTCTCGCTGACCTCATGACTATCCGTGAATTTAAGGGCAGTTTCGACGGTCTGAAAATGTGCTTTATCGGCGACGGTAATAATATGGCTAACTCCCTCATCGTCGGCTGTCTGAAAGTCGGTATGGCTGTTTCTGTTGCTTGCCCAGATGATTATCAGCCTCCTAAACAGATTCTTGATTTCGCTAATCAGTACAGTTGCTTTGAACTCACGAACTCACCCGCTGAAGCAGCTAAAAACGCTGACGTGCTTATTACTGACGTTTGGGCTTCTATGGGTCAGGAAGGTGAGGCTGAAAAACGTAAAAAGGCTTTCGCAGGCTATCAGATAAATGACGATATTATGGCTCTCGCTAAATCTGATGCTATGGTTCTCCATTGCTTGCCCGCTCACCGTGAAGAAGAAATAACTGAAAAAGTTTTCGAGGAACATGCTAAGGAAATCTTTGAAGAGGCTGAAAACCGTCTGCACGCTCAAAAGGCTGTTATGGTTAAACTTATGTCGTGAGGTGTATTATGAAAAAATTTGTTGCTCTTATTTTGTCCGCTCTCGTCTGCACTTCTCCTGTTTACGCTTATGCAGATGATTCCAACGAAACTCCTCCTATAGACCTCGTAGGCGATTCTGACGAAAACTCTTCCGTAGACGATTCAAACGAAACTCCTCCGATTTCACTCGTAGATGATTCCACGGAATATATTCAGTTTACTATGGTGAACGAAAGCGAATTATGGGTTTCAGGCTTGACCGAATCAGTCGAAAATCTCGTTATTCCTGCTTACGCTGACGGTCTGCCCGTTGTCGGTATAGATAGCTACGCTTTTATGGACTACAGCAACTCTATAAAGTCTGCCGTTATCCCCGAAACTGTTAAATATATAAATGAAGGTGCTTTTTCCTACTGCTCCAATATGGAGTCGCTTACTATTTCAAACGGCGTTGAATATATCGGTGAACTTGCTTTCTCCGGCTGTTCAGCTCTCGAAAATGTCACTCTCCCCGAAAGCGTCCTCAAAATAGATGACCACGCTTTCAACGGCTGCGATAATTTGCAGAGTATTACAATTCAAAACCCCGATTGCGAGATTTTTGCTTTTGATTATACAATATATGGCAATAATGCCGTAATTTACGGCTACGACGGCTCGTCCGCACAAAAATATGCTGAATTTTTTAACAAGAATTTCAAAAGCCTCGGTAAATCTCCCGTTGAAGTCAATGTCTATGATTTCGAAATCCCTTACGAAAATAAACTCATAAGCCTTATGAATGATTACGACGCTTCATATAACTCTCTTGTATATTGGCTTTATGACCTCGATAAGGACAATACCCCCGAACTTATCGTTAAAACAGGTGCTTCTGAGGCGGATTATGCCCTGAGTTTTTACAAATATCAGGATAATACCGTTTCTCTGATTGATACAATGAGCGGAAGTTATTCAAGTCTGTATGTCGATATTGACAATAATCAGCTCTGTAGTGTGTACGGTCATATGGGCAACGGCGGTATAATATGGCTCTCCTCCGACGGTAACAGCGTTTCTGATGAAAAAACAGTTGATACGGTCTACAATGAGGAAACAGGTGAGTACGTTGACAGCAGTTACGGTAATTTCAAAAAACTTGATTCGGCTTATTCCCAAATAACAGATGATGTGTGGGAAGAACTCGATATGTCGCTTATAAAAAATTATGTGCCCGATGTTAATATAAATGGCTCCGATATTATCATTCCCTCCGATACTCTCGGCGATGTCAACAACGATGGAGTTATCGATGCAAATGACGCTTCTGCTGTTCTTTCAGCTTATTCCCTCCTGTCAACAAGTAACTATAAATTTTCAGATGAACAGGTGAACACCGCTGATGTCAACGGCGACGGTGCTATCGACGCAAACGATGCCTCCGCTATCCTCGCATATTATTCATATTTGTCAACACTTCCGTCGTCTGATACTCCAATCAGTATAAAAGATTATATCAATCAATAACAATAAGTAAAAAATATACTGAATATTCAGTACATAAAGTTGAAATTGCAAAATTACAAAACGCCTGCGGATTTATTTCCATAGGCGTTTGTTATAATATAGATTTAAGGAGAATTTTCTATGAACGAAAAATTTGAAGATACCGCCGTCAAAGTTTCTACGGTCAGTATCGTCGGGAATATCGCTCTCTCCCTCGTGAAACTCCTCGCCGGTATTTTCGCTGATTCGGGCGCTATGATAAGCGATGCAGTCCACTCCGCCTCCGACGTTTTCAGCAGTATTATCGTCATTATCGGCGTTAAAATGTCCGCTAAAAAATCAGACAGGGAACACCCTTACGGTCACGAACGTATGGAATGTGTCGCCGCTATCGTCCTCGCAGTCGTTTTGCTCGTTACAGGGCTTTTTATCGGTAATTCCACTATCGATAACATCAGAAATATAAATTCCGGTCAAACTCAAATCCCCGGAGTTCTCGCACTTATCGCCGCTGTTGTTTCTATCGTCACAAAAGAGGCTATGTTCTGGTATACCCGCCATTACGCTAAAATCCTCGATTCAGGTGCGGTAATGGCTGATGCATGGCACCATAGGAGCGACGCTCTCTCGTCAGTAGGCGCACTTATCGGTATAGCAGGCGCAAGAATGGGTATGCCTGTCCTCGAACCTGCCGCAAGTTTACTCATATGCGCCTTTATCCTTAAAGCCGCTTACGATATTTTCAGGGACGCTATCGATAAAATGATTGACCATTCCTGCGATTATCAGACAGAATGCCAGATTCGTGACTGCGTTCTCGAACAAAACGGCGTGAACAGTATAGATTTGCTCCAGACAAGGATTTTCGGGAATAAAATTTATGTCGATGTCGAAATAAGCATGGACGGTAATAAGTCCCTCACTGAAGCCCACGAAACAGCCGAAAAAGTACATTCCGAAATAGAAAAAAATTTCCCGAAAGTAAAACATATTATGGTTCACGTCAACCCCGATAACGAAAAGGGGTGACAACAAAAAATGGAAAAAATTTGCTGTATAATTGCAGGTCTGATAATCGCCGCCGCAACTCTCGTATATATCGTGAAATTGCTGATTTTGCGGTTCACCGGCTTGAAAATAAATGCGGAAGTTGTGGCGGTCAGGGAAGTCAAACAGGGAACATATGTTCATACTCTCGAATTTGATTTCAAAGGCGAAATCGTTCGCAAAGATGACAAAACAGGCTATTCTCAGCCATTTTCAAAGGGCAATGTGCTGGAAATAGTGTGCAGCAGGAAAAATCCCGATAATTTTGAATATGCGTCAGCCGTTAAAAAAAATATCATCGTCGCAACTGTCGCTTTCGCAATGGCAGTCCTTATTATGGTGAGATTTGCGTTTTTCGTGACGGAATAATTTAGGCGGATTTTATATCATTTATAATATTTTGTATGTGCAGAATCTGTTCAGAATTTAATCCTGAAACATCAAGAGTTAGTTTTGAACTCAAACCCAAAAGATAGTCAGAACTTATTGAAAATAAATTGCAAATTTTTATAAGCATATCTATCGACGGCTGAATATTGCCGTTTTCCCAGTTGCTTATGCATTGCTTTGTAACGCCAAGCCTCTTGCCAAATTCAACTTGACTTATTCCAAGAGAGTTTCTTAATTCTTTTATACGTTCATAAAACATGATAGTATATCTCCTTTAGTAAATTTTTACAATACTATTGTAAAATAATACTTGACAAATGCAAAATACTATGGTATACTAATATTGGACATAGTCCTAATGTTTTTTGAAAGGTGTTTTTGTTATGAAAAAGAAAAAATTTTTATCATTTACTCTGGTTTCTGTTTTTAGCATGACTATGCTTGCTGCTTGTGGTGGAAGTACCGGTACTTCAAAACCGGAAGACGCAGTAATAGACTACTTTACAGCATGGGCGGAGCATGATGTTGATACTATGATGTCGTTAATACCAAATGACATTATGACTTATTTAGATGAGGACTATCATTTATCTGAAGAATCTCTTGAGAATTTGCTTGATACTAAAATGACTGAATTTGAAGAAAGAGTAGACACTGATGATTATTTGAAAAAAATAAAAGACTGGAAATTTGAAGCAAAAGAAGCGACTAATACTACTTATATAAGAGAATATAGTGATTATTTAGGAATCACTTTAGAAAATGCCGCACGAGTTTATGTTGATGATAATAATAGTTATGATGTTTACAAATATGATGGCAAATGGTATCCGGGTGATTTAATAGAAGATATAGAAATGTATTTGGATGCAGATTTCGAAAATGATTAAAAGCAACAAAAAATTATAAAAAATGTTGAAAACTTTTTACTTGACAAATCAAAAAATACGTGATATAATAATTAAGTCGTCACGGAACGGCAAAAAAGTCACATTTCAGAAGTCAAGAAAATTTTGTGAAAAAAATTTGAAAAAATTTGCAAAAAGTACTTGACAAATGGAAAAAGATGTGATATAATAATAAAAGTCAGCTG
>CANQJV010000069.1 GCA_947624295.1 uncultured Ruminococcus sp.
ATCGTGAACACTCCCGATAAAAACGGATTTATTCCGTTGAATCCACAACTTAATCCCGTCGATACGCTGTCAAGTGAACCCGCTACCGCAAGTGCTGTCGCTTCACGCACGGATAACGTCTGAGAACCGTCTGTATCAGCTGATGTGTCGTCAAGGTATAGTTTCACTATGATTCCGCTTGCGCTTGATTTAAGGGCTATACAGCCTCTCTCAGACAGCTTCCTCACAAACATTCGCACTACGCTCTTGAATATCGTCACAAGCCCTATCAGCGTCAGTATTATGAACCCTCCTATACTGCATATCTCCGGCTCTATGTATCCGCTTATAAAATCTGACATCATAAGCGATAATGTTAATGTTACCGCTCCCGTGAATATTATCACAAATCCCGATATTATCGGGATTTTTATTTCACTGCTCCTGTACGCTACAGCCGTCAGAAATGTGTCCGCACTCACTATCAATGCAAGTATTATCTCCTGATTCATATTAACACCTCCGCTGTATACTATGCTTATACATCAGATTGCGTTACGGAAATAATTTGTTTGCTTATTTAATAAATTCTCCTACGACAAAGTCAGATAAAGTTAATTGAATTATTTTATCAAAACTATTGCATAATTGTCCCTTATGTGGTATAATTATATCAGAGTTGTTTCTCGCTCTAAGTATAATATATAATAACAGGCAGGTGAATATTTTGAGGGCTGGTGTTTCAACTGCGTGCCTCTATCCTGAACTCCTTGAGGATAGCCTCTATAAACTCGCTGTAAACGGCGTTTCATGTACGGAAATTTTTGTTAATACTTACTCGGAATTGAGGAAAACTTACGCCGAAAGTCTGAGGGAAATTATGGACAGATTCGATATGTCCTGCCCCTCCGTTCACCCCTTTACCTCCGAACTGGAACAGATTATGCTCTTCTCGGACTACGAACGGCGTACAAATGATTTCTTCGAATTTCATAAAAATTATTTCCGCTTTATGAATTGCATCGGCGCAAATATTTTCGTTTTCCACGGCGGTAAGGCTGTCAGAAATAAGGAACTCTACTGCGAACGCTTTTCACGCCTTTTCAGGCTCGGTAAAAGTTTCGGTATCACCGTCGCTGTCGAAAATGTCGCTCGCTGTCAAAGCGGTTCTTCGGCTTTTATACGTGATATTTCCCGCCTCCTCGGCGATGAGTTTGCTTTCGTCCTCGATACTAAACAGGCTCTCCGTGCAGGCGAAACTCCTTTCGCTTTCCTCGACTCCGCAGGCAAAAAAACTGTCCACGTCCACATAAGCGATTCAGGTGAGTACGGCGATTGCTTGCTTATCGGCAAAGGGAATTTCAGATTCAAACAATTTTTCGGGAAACTCTACGGCTATAACCCCGATGCAACAGTTATCCTCGAATTGTACCACAACTCCTTCAACGCAATAACTGACCTCGTCCGTAGCTACAACGTCCTCAATAAAATGGTTAAATCTTATAAATAATTCACTCTACCGGTGAATTGCTCCCGTCGCCATATACAACGGACGCTATCGCTGTATCGTCACATACAAGCAGTTCGGCATACATATCTCGGTTGTCAGGAGCGTAGTTCTTTACACTGTATGTGTATATCTTCGCCTCCCGTCCGGCATATTCCCTCAACGGTAATCCCTGCTTATCCTGTATTACGGCGTATTCCTCATATGCTCCCGAAAATTCTGTCGGTATCGTTATATCTTTTACTGATAATTCTTCCACTTCCCAACCGTGCGATGCAAAATATGCACTCCTATGCTCTGCATCAGATGCATCTGTTACTGCGTTCCCAACTGCTTCCTGCGGCTCTCTGTCGGGAAATATGATGATTACACCACTCAGTATTACCGCTGAAATTATCGCTGCTATAACAAATTTTTTGGACATTGTTCACAACTCCCCTTAAATTGAAAAATTAAAATGTCAGCTGATAATTATTATTCAACAGGTATACAGGATTATGCAATAATGCCTGAAAATAATCTCATGGAGGTTTCATATGCTCCGCTTAAGACTTGATAAATTTATTTCGGAAAGAACTGATTACTCCCGCTCGCAAATAAAAACTCTGGCAGGGCAGGGGAGTATCTCCCTAAATGGCGAAATTGTTAAAAAAACTGACTGCAAAATTGACCCCGATTCAGATGAAATATTCGTCTGCAATCAGAAAGTCAGAAATGATTTCAACCGCTATATTATCTTGAATAAACCCGACGGCTACGTTTCGTCAACCGATAACAATGACGGTATCAGCGTCCTCGAACTCGTTCCGCCTGATATGAAAACTAAAGGTCTTTTCCCCGCAGGCAGACTCGATAAGGATTCCCTCGGGCTCGTCCTCATCACTAACGACGGCGCACTCGCTCACAAAATTCTCGCTCCTAAAAATCATATCCCTAAAATCTATATTGTGAAACTTGCCAAACCCTTTCAAAGTAAATATGTTGACTTATTCTGGAACGGTATAGTCTTAGGGGACGGTGAACAGTGCCTTCCCGCTCGTGTCAGAAGCGTAGAAAACTGCGAAAATCTGGCTTTTGTCGAACTCCACGAAGGGAAATATCATCAGGTTAAAAGAATGTTCGCCGCCGTTGATAACCACGTCGACAAACTTATGAGAATTTCTGTCGGCGGTCTCGTTCTTCCCGAAAAACTGGCTTCCGGCGACTGTATGGAATTATTGCACAAAGATGTTGAAAACTTGTTCAGACCTCTCGATTTTGACCGTTTTTGTGAAAATTTCTTTAGCCAATTTTCGGCAATTCCCATAAACAAATAATCTCAACTTTGGCAATTTAGCATATTGAAATATTCTGAAAAAAATGTTATTATATTATTATAGCTGATAATGCTCTTTTATCAGCAAGAAATTTTGTAATGGAGGATTAACATAAATGGCAGGCTTAACACTTAAAAATATTCAGAAAAAATATCCCGGCGGTTTCCACGCCGTTCATGATGTCAATCTGGAAATCAAAGATAAGGAATTTATCGTTCTCGTAGGTCCGTCAGGCTGCGGTAAATCTACTACTTTACGTATGATTGCAGGTCTTGAGGAAATTTCTGAAGGTGAACTCTATATCGGCGACAGATTAGTAAATGATATCGCTCCAAAAGACAGAGATATCGCTATGGTTTTCCAGAACTACGCTCTCTATCCGCATATGACCGTTTTCGAAAATATGGCTTTCGGTCTTAAACTCCGTAAAGTACCTAAGGACGAAATCGAAAGAAAAGTTAATGAGGCAGCTAAAATTCTTGACCTCTCTCACCTCCTCGACAGAAAACCTCGTGCTATGTCGGGCGGTCAGTGTCAGCGTGTCGCTCTCGGCCGTTGTATCGTTCGTTCACCTAAGGTTTTCCTTCTCGACGAGCCTCTCTCAAACCTCGACGCTAAACTCCGTGCTCAGATGAGAACCGAAATCTCCAAAATCCACAAGAAACTTGGTACTACTTTCATCTACGTAACTCACGACCAGACTGAAGCTATGACTATGGGCGACAGAATCGTCTGCATGAAAGACGGCTGGATTCAGCAGGTTGATACCCCTCAGAGACTCTACGAACAGCCCGTTAATAAGTTCGTCGCAGGATTCCTCGGCTCTCCTCAGATGAACTTCATCGATGCTGTCCTCCGTCAGGATTACGGTCAGTATATCGTTGAATTCGGCTCCCACGACAGAGGCGGTCAGAAATATGAAATCATCGTCCCTGAAGCTAAAGTTAATGACGAACTCGCTCGCTACGTCAACAGGGAAATTATCCTCGGCGTTCGCCCCGAAAGTATCCACGATGAGGAAATGTACCTCTCTAACGCTACTACAGGTGTTATCGACGCTTACGTTGACCTCACCGAAATGATGGGCGCAGAAGTTTACCTCTACCTCACTTGTCAGGGTAATAACCTCACAGCAAGAGTTAGCCCTCGCTCAACCGCTAAAATCGGCGACCAGATTAAAGTCGCTATCGACCCTAACAGAATCCATATCTTCGATAAGGAAACTGAAAAAACTATCGTAAACTGATTTTATTGCTAAGGCACAAGGGCAGGAATTTTCCTTTACTGTTGTTCCCGGTCAGAACATCTGTTGTTTTTGTGGTCATTATTCCTTTCTATAAAATTATTTTTCCTGCCCTTGTTTCTTTTGTGTGTGGTGAATCCTTTTGTATAATTTCAGAGAATATTTCCTTTCCCATAAAAATGAAATGTTCGGCTTTCTCGCCGAACTCGTCGCTATAAAAAGTGTTCAGGATTCTCCCGTAGGTTCATTCCCTTTCGGCGAAAATCCTGCAAAAGCTCTCGGGAAAATGCTCGCTGAATGCGAAAAATACGGTTTCGTTACCGAAAATGTTGACTGGTACGCCGGCTCTGCTGATTTCGGTCCCGGTCAACCTGCCCTCGCTATTCTCTCTCACCTCGATGTCGTCCCCGCAGGTACAGGCTGGAATACTGAACCTTTCACTCTGCACCGCCAAAACGGCTTGCTTATCGGGCGAGGTACTTGTGATGACAAAGGTCCAGCTGTAGCTTCCCTTTTCGCTCTCCGTGCCGTGAAAGAACTCGGTGTTCCTCTCAAAAAGGCTGTCCGCCTCATTTTCGGCACTAACGAGGAAAATGGTTCGGCTGATTTGATTTACTACAGACAAAAGAAATCTATTCCGCCTATGGTCTTTACTCCTGACGGAGAATATCCCGTTATTAACGGCGAAAAAGGTATGCTTAGAATCTGTTTCTCCGCCGATTACGACGGTCCGCAAATTGACGGCGGTGAGGTTATAAACGCTGTCCCTCAACGTTGCTCCGTTGGTAATGAGGTCTATACAGGGAAATCGGCTCACGCTTCTACTCCCGAAAAAGGTGAGAACGCTATAACTCTTTTCCTCTCCCAAAATAATACGGGTAACAGTTCCCTTAACGCTCTCTCCGCTCTTTTCCCTCACGGTGAATTGAACGGGCAGACGATTTTCGGCGATATATCGGGTCTTACTTGCGTCCTCTCGCTCCTTGGTTCAAAACAAAACAGGCTCACAGGCGGTATCGATATAAGATTCCCTCTCAACAAAACTAAATCCGAAATAAGCTCCGTTATCTGCAAAAAACTTCAACAGTCCAGCTTCAAAATCGACTCCTGTATCGGCTCTGAACCTCACTATACTGGCGAAAATACTCCTTTCGTACAGGCTCTCCTCCGTGTCTATCAGAGTGTTACAGGCGAAAACGGCTACTGTATCACTATCGGCGGAGGTACTTATGTACACGATATAGTCGGCGGTGTCGCTTTCGGGGCAACTTTTCCACATCAGGACTGCAATATCCACTCCTGTAATGAGTTCATCTCGGAGGAAAGTCTGTTGAAAAATGCCGAAATTATGGCGGAAACTATCATAGAATTATGCGGATAATAAAAACATATGAATAATTGAACAAATGAACATATTTGCCCTGCTTTCACTACGAAAGCAGGGCTTTTTTCTTACTCTGCTGTCGGATTCGTTGTGTTCCTGTCGTCGTCTGTCATGTCATCTACTGCCGATTCTGCTCCACTTACGATTCCCTTACCTGCATCTTCTACACCGTCAACAACGTCGTCTACAGTGTCCTTTACATCATCATCAATATCGGACATATCGTGATTATCTCTGTCATCACGGTCATTTCTGTCATCTCTGTCATTTTTGTCATCACGGTCAGAATTACCATAGCCATAGTCGTGGTCTTCATAGTATGAGCCTGAATCAGAATTGTCGCTCTCTCCGCATGACGTGAATGCCATCATAGTCATTAAAACAAGCGGAATTGCTGCCAAAGTCTTTTTCATCTTATCATTCCATTCATAATCGAGTTGTTGCATTCACTGCAACATCATTTATTATCTTCATAAAATCTTTTTTTATGCTGTTGTAAATTATGAATTTTTTGTTACTCAAAAATATATATTTATCAATTCACATAAATTCAATAGTTAATAGAACGTACGTTTGAAAATCACACGGAAAATTGCTGAAATTCAATGATAAATATGTTTACAAAGTTACAAACAATTCATTTGGCGTTAATAGTTTGTTAATCATGAATTTGTGAACTTTTTGTTAATTTTTTGGCGAGTTTTCCACAAAGTTTTCAACATAGTTTTCAACATTTCACAATTCAAAATGCTCGAAACGCCAAGTGACCTTTTGGTGAAATAATTGTGAAAATTATGTGATTTTCAACATCACTTTCAACACTTTTCCACACTCTTTCAACAGGTTTTCAACAGCTTTTTTGCTCTAAACTAACAGGTTTTCAACATAGCCTATGTTGAAAACTCAAAAATGAGAATTACGTAAAATAAATGTTTTTAATACACTTTCAACACCTTTCAACAGGTTTTCCACAAAGTTTTCAACAGAGTTTTCAACAAAGTTTTCAACATTTCACAATTAAAATCGCATGAAAAAATCCGTGATGGAACGGTGAAAACTATGTGATATTCAACATCAGTTTCAACACTTTTCAACAGGTTTTCAACAGGTTTTCAACATAAAAATAAGGGGTTTTCAACAGGTTTTCAACATAAAAAAGTTTTCAACATTGCCCTTTTTGACACTTTTTTTTGAAATTGCCTCTTGACAAATCTGTTTTCTTGTGTTATAATAATTATAGCATTTTTATTGCTATTTGTCAATATCCTATATAAATTTTTGCTGGTGTGGCTCAAAGGCAGAGCAGCGGTATCGTAAACCGCAGGTTGCAGGTTCGATTCCTGTCACCAGCTCTTTTTTATTTTCTTCCAATATATCGCCCTGAAAATCATCAATATAAAAAATTCGGCGGACTTCCTCTTGTTATATTTTAGGAAGTCTCTTATATTTTCCAAACTTATTGTTTTTTCAGGAGAATTGTGCTATAATATCTTCAAGGAGGATTTTTTATGAAAAATATATTACTTAATAAACTCGCATCAGGTGATTTCGTTTCAGGCGAACAAATCGCTTCATCTCTCGGTATCAGCAGAAATGCTGTCTGGAAAAATATTAACTCCCTCAGAAATGACGGATTCATTATTGACTCCGTTTCTTCTAAAGGTTACAGGATTTCTCCTGATAATAATAAAATGGCTCCCGAACTTATTAAATATGACGGTGAAATCATTTTACTTAATCAGGTGGATTCAACTAATAATTACGCTAAAACTCTCGCATCTCAAGGCGCACTTTCCGGTACTGTCATAATCTCTGAATCTCAGACCGCCGGCAAAGGCAGAATGAGCAGAACTTTTGTTTCCCCGACAGGTAAAAGCCTGCTTATGAGTATCATTATCCGCCCGCAATTTCCTATAGAACTCTCTCCGTTGATTACTTCAGTCGCCGCCGTCGCTGTTGCGGAATCCGTCGAAACTCTCGCTGACTGCCACACTCAAATTAAATGGGTCAACGATGTCTTTATAAATAATATGAAAATCTGCGGTATCCTCACTGAGGCTTCCCTCGGTCTTGAATTTTCTTCACTCGATTACGCTGTCGTCGGTATCGGTATAAATGTCCTTAATCACGATTTCGGTGAACTCAACAGCCACGTTTCGTCAATCCAACAACTGACCGGTAAAAAAATTAACAGAAATAAACTCTGCGAAACTGTCCTTTACAATTTCAATCAGCGTCTGAACTCTATCACTTCCAAATCTCACCTCCCTGAATACAGACGCAGAGAATTACTCACAGGAAATATGATTTCCGCTAACGTCGGCAATGAGAAAATTATCGGCAAAGCTCTCGGTATCGATGATAACGCTAACCTCATCGTTCAGACTGATTCCGGTATAAGAACTCTCGCATCGGGTGAGGCTAATCTTATCAGGATTCAAGGGGAGGTACTCAATAAAAATGAATAAATATAAAAAACTTGCCTTTAATACCGCTGTTTTCGCTATAGGCAGTTTCGGCTCCAAAATACTCGTCCTCCTGCTTACTCGCCTCTATACTAAACATATCAGCCCTCCTGATATGAATACTAAGGATTTACTCGAAACTACCGCTCTCTTTCTACAGCCTATATTTACTTTCGCTTTACAGGAATACCTCATCCGTTTCGGGCTCGATAAAAAATATAACAAAAAAACTGTTTTCTCTACCTCCGCCTGCATAACTTTTGTAGGCTTAATCGCTGTTATTCTCATCGTCCCCGGATTACGCTTTATCCCTATTCTGAATTTCCTCAAGGGCAACGCTACTCTGCTCGCTATATACGTCGCTATGTCATCACTCAGAATGCTTTTCGCTCAATTCGTAAGGTCAAGAGATATGGTTAAATTATTTTCCCTTGACGGTATCCTCGCTACTCTCACTCTCTTTGTCTTTAATGTTATTTTTATCGCAGGTATGAATATGGGCGTTAAGGGATTCATGATTTCTGTTATACTTTCAGACTTCTGCTCCTCCGTTTTCCTCTTTACTACCGCTAAATTGGGACAATTCTTCCGCCCTCGCTGGTTCAGCCCTAAACTCGCAAGAGCTATGCTCCGATTCTCTATCCCGCTTATCCCTACTATCGTGATGTGGACTGTCACAAGCCTCTCAGACAGACTTTTTATTACTAATATGCATAGCACTCGTGTTGAACTCGGTAAAGATGCCGCAGGCTTATACGCTGTCGCAAACAGAATCCCTAATCTGATATCTATGGTTTCTACTATATTCTTTCAGGCTTGGAATATGTCCGCTATTACAGAAAATGACTCCAAAGGTGTGAAAAGTTTCTACGGCTCAGTATACAGCGCTTACGAATCTATCCTGTTTATCGCATCGGCAGGTCTTTTGATGCTTATCAAACCTGTTTCAGCTTTCCTCACAAATACTTCCAATTACTCCGAATACGCTACTATTTATATATATACCCCTGTTCTTACTATGGCTGTTATCTTTATGTCACTTAATCAGTTCCTCGGCGGTATCTATAACGCACGCAAACTCTCAAAAAATAGTTTCTATACAGCTCTTGCCGCTTGTGTCATAAACCTCGTTATGAATACTTTCCTTATCCCCGAATGGGGCTTACAGGGTGCTGCACTCGCTACTTTCCTCAGCTACTACGTCTGCTACTGGGCAAGAATCATCGATTCAAGATACTATATTAACTTCAAATTCAATGCTTCTAAATCAATCGCAAATACAGCACTCATTTTATTGATGTGCTACCTCATTATCTTCAATAAAACTTTCTGGCAAGGCTGGAATGTTCTCGTTTTCATCGCTGTTGCTGTAATCAACTCAAATGATTTACTCGCTACAGTTAAAAAAGTATTAAAAAAATAAATTAAATTAAATTAAAAGGAAGTGCTTTTCTATGTCTACACCTCACAATAACGCTAATATCGGTAATATTGCTCAGACTGTCCTCATGCCCGGTGACCCTCTCCGTGCTAAGTTCATCGCCGAAAATTACCTCGATAACGCCGTCTGCTACAACGATGTCCGTGGTATGCTCGGCTTTACAGGCTACTACAAAAATAAAAAAATCTCCGTACAGGGCAGCGGTATGGGTATTCCCTCTATCGCTATCTATTCCTACGAACTCTACAAAGAATACGGCGTTGACAATATCATAAGAATTGGTACCGCAGGCGCAATTTCTGATTCCGTCAACCTCAGGGATATTGTCATCGCTATGAGCGCAAGTACTAACTCCGCTTTCGCTAATCAGTATAACCTCCCCGGCACTTACGCTCCGACAGCTTCGTGGAATCTCCTCTCAAATGCCGTAAAAATCGCCGGAAAAAATAACGTCCCCTACCACGTCGGCAACGTCCTCTCAAGCGATACTTTCTATGATGATTCTGACAGCCTCGCTCTCTGGAAAAAAATGAACGTCCTCGCTATCGAAATGGAATCGGCTGCTCTCTATATGAACGCCGCAAGACTTGGTAAAAATGCTCTCTGTATTCTCACTGTCTCCGATTGCCCTTTCCGTGGTCTTTCTACAACTCCTCAGGAACGTCAGAACTCTTTCCGCTCTATGATGGAAATAGCTCTCGATACTGCTGTTTGCACAAATATTTAATTTTTTGTCGGAATTGTCAATTTTTACTTGATTTTTTGTGCATTCTATGTTATTATAATATTAGAATTACTGATTGATTCTTGATTATAATTTAATTAAAAGGAGATTTGTTTATGCCTAAAAAACAGGATATTAACAAAATTATGATTATCGGCTCGGGTCCCATTAT